>NZ_BAAASQ010000012.1:0-503677 GCF_039532965.1 Streptomyces mauvecolor
AGGTCTTCGCCATGATCAAGACCAACCAGCGTTAACAACGCTCGTGATCAATACAGCTAGCCCGCCACGTGTCTGCGGGCCCGCAGCGCGAGCGACAGGGCGAGCACCGTCTGCGGGTCGTCCAGATCCGTGCCGAGCAGGTCCGCGATGCGGGCCAGGCGGTTGTACAGGGTCTGGCGGTTGAGATGGAGCTCGCGGGCGGTCTCCGCCTTGCGGCCCGCGTGCGCCAGATAGCTCTGCAGGGTGGGCAGCAGGGGCGGGCGTGAGGCGCGGTCGTGGGCCTGGAGCGGGCCGATCGCGCGCTCCACGAACGCCGCGAGGTCGGGGTGTTCGCGCAGCCGCCAGAGCAGCAGGTCGATGTCGAGGCGGCGGGCGTCGTACCAGCACCGCTCGGGCAGGCCCTGGGCGGCCGCCGCGGTTTCCGCCGCGTGCCTCAGGCCGGCCCCGGCCGCCGCCCAGCCGCCGGCCACCCCGACCACGACCACCGGCTGCGTCCCGGCCCGCGCGCCCATCAGCCCGGCCCGCTCGACGCCGGCCCGCAGAGCCGCCGCGACCCGGTCGGCCACCGCCGTACGTTCCGACTCCGAGCGCAGCCCGAGCAGCAGCGGCACCCGGCCCTCGACGGGGCGCACGCCGAGCAGGACCGGCACGCCGACCGAGGACAGCTCTTCGAGGACGGCGCGCGCCAGGACCGCCCAGTTGCCCGTCGGGGCGAGCTCGGAGGCCAGACGCATCACCACCGGGAGCAGCGGCCCCTCGCCGGGCTTGAAGCCGAGGACCTTGGCCTGGCCGGGCGCGTCCTCGGGGGTGATGCGGCCCTCGGCGAGGTCGGTCAGGAAGTCGCCCCGGCCGCGCGCGGCGAGCTCCTCCTCCTGGCGGGCCTGCATGAGGACGACGGCCAGAATGCCCGCGGCCCGCTCGGCCGCCATCCGGTGCACGGGAAGGAGCGGCGGGCCGACCGCGAGCAGCGCGAGGCGGGCCCGTACCGCGCCCGCGCCGTGGCCGCCGCCCGGCACGTCCACCAGGACCGCACCCGTCGGCGGCCCCGACGCGCGGGCCTCGCGCTGGCCGCGCAGCCCTTCCCAGACCTGGAGCGGGTCCGCGGCCGCCTCGCCCCCCTCGCAGGCCGCGGCGTACAGGAGCTGGCCGTCGGGGGTCTCCAGGAAGACCGGGTTGGCGGTGAAGTCGGCCAGAATGCCGAGGACTTGAGGGATCCCGCCGCCCCCGAGCAGCGCGCCCGTACACCGCTGGTGGACCTCCTCGGCGCGCTGGAGCAGGGCGTAGTGGCCGTTGACGATCTCGGTGTGGATCTCCTCGGTCACCGCGACGAACGGCACCTCGCGGTGCAGCTGGACGAGCGGGAGCCCCGCGGCCCGCGCGGTCTCGACGATGGTGGCCGGCAGCCGGGCGAAGCGCGGGCCGAGCTCGACCACCAAGGCGGCGATGCCCCGGTCCGCGAGCCTGCGCACGAAGGCGCGCTGCTCGGCGGGGCGGGTGCCGAGCCCGAGCCCGGTGGTCAGGAGGAGTTCGCCGCCCTTGAGCAGCGAGGCGATGTTGGGCACTTCGCCCGCGTGCACCCAGCGCACCGTTCGCTGGAGCCGCTCGGCGCCCGCCACGACCTCCGGGAGGCCGCCGCGCAGCCCCGGCAGCTCAAGGGCCCGCTGCACGGTGATTCCGCCCTGCGTGTCCACCGCACCCACCTCTCGTCCCGCGGGACCCGGAGCCCGACCCCGGGACGACACCGCATGCGCCGGACGCTACCTGCGGTTACGCGCCCGGACCCGCCCGTTGTGGCGTACGTCACCCCGATATGCGGACGGGCCGCCTCCGAGCACCCGTGGGAACTCGGGGACGACCCGTGGGCCGGTCCGTCCGTCAGCCGCCGTACGCGCCCGACGCGGTGAGGCGCAGGGCCGTGTCGATCAGCGGAACGTGGCTGAAGGCCTGCGGGAAGTTGCCGACCTGGCGCTGGAGGTGCGGATCCCACTCCTCCGCGAGCAGCCCGAGGTCGTTGCGCAGGGCCAGGAGCTTCTCGAAGAGCTTGCGGGCCTCGTCGACGCGGCCGATCATCGCGAGGTCGTCCGCCAGCCAGAACGAGCAGGCCAGGAACGCGCCCTCCTCGCCCAGGAGGCCGTCCAGGTTGTCCGCGTCGCCGCCCGTGGTCGGGTAGCGCAGGATGAACCCGTCCGGCGTGGACAGCTCGCGCTGGATCGCCTCGATGGTGCCGATCACGCGCTTGTCGTCCGGCGGCAGGAAGCCCATCTGCGGGATGAGCAGCAAGGAGGCGTCCAGCTCCTGCGAGCCGTAGGACTGCGTGAAGGTGTTGCGCTCCTTGTCGTAGCCCTTCTCGCAGACGTCCCGGTGGATGTCGTCGCGCAGCTCGCGCCACTTGTCGAGCGGGCCGTCCGCGTCGCCGGACTCGATGAGCTTGATCGTGCGGTCGACGGCGACCCAGGCCATCACCTTGGAGTGCACGAAGTGGCGGCGCGGGCCGCGCACCTCCCAGATGCCCTCGTCCGGCTGGTCCCAGTGGGTCTCCAGGTAGCGGATCAGCTTGAGCTGGAGCAGCGAGGCGTAGTCGTTGCGGGCCAGGCCCGTCATGTGCGCCAGGTGCAGCGCCTCGGTGACCTCGCCGTACACGTCGAGCTGGAGCTGGTGGGCGGCGCCGTTGCCGGCCCGCACCGGCGTCGAGTTCTCGTACCCCGGCAGCCAGTCGAGCTCGGTCTCGCCGAGCTCCCGCTCGCCCGCGATGCCGTACATGATCTGGAGGTTCTCGGGGTCGCCCGCGACCGAGCGGAGCAGCCACTCGCGCCAGGCGCGGGCCTCCTCGCGGTAGCCGGTGCGCAGTAGCGAGGACAGGGTGATCGCGGCGTCCCGCAGCCAGGTGTAGCGGTAGTCCCAGTTGCGCTCGCCGCCGATGTGCTCGGGCAGCGAGGTGGTGGGCGCGGCCACGATGCCGCCGGTCGGGGCGTAGGTGAGCGCCTTCAGCGTGATCAGGGAGCGGACCACGGCCTCGCGGTAGGGCCCGTGGTAGGTGCAGTGCTCCACCCACTCCCGCCAGAAGTCCTCGGTCGCCACCAGGGACGCCTCGGGCTCCGGCAGCGCGGGCTCCTCGCGGTGCGAGGGCTGCCAGCTGATGGTGAACGCGACCCGCTCGCCGGGCGAGACCGTGAAGTCGGAGTACGTGGTGAGGTCCTTGCCGTATGTCTCCGCCTCGGTGTCCAGCCACACCGAATCGGGGCCCGCCACGGCCACCGTACGGTTGTCGACCTTGTGCACCCACGGCGTGATCCGCCCGTAACTGAACCGCATGCGCAGCATGGAGCGCATCGGGACCCGGCCGGTGACGCCCTCCACGATGCGGATCAGCTGCGGGGCGCCGTCGCGCGGCGGCATGAAGTCGGTCACCCGGACCGTGCCGCGCGGGGTGTCCCACTCGGACTCCAGGATGAGCGAGTCGCCCCGGTAGCGGCGGCGGTCGGCCACCGGTGGCGTTTCATCGGCACCGTGTGCCGGGCCGACCCGCCAGAAGCCGTGTTCCTCGGTGCCGAGCAGTCCGGCGAAGACGGCGTGCGAGTCGAAGCGGGGCAGGCACAGCCAGTCCGCCGTGCCGTCCCGGCAGACCAGTGCCGCGGTCTGCATGTCTCCGATGAGTGCGTAATCCTCGATGCGCCCGGCCACGTGCAATCTCCAGTCGAACGGCCACGTCCGCCCCCTGGGGGCGCTTACAGCGACAGCGGTCAAGGGTTCGCCAACGAGCGCATGTTCCGGATGACGGACGGGGTGTTCCCGTGCTACCAGGTGGCTCGGCAAGCGAGTGTCCGAGCAGGATACGACGCACCCTGGTGATCCGCTTGAGCCTTCCTTGAACGCCGTTGGGCCGAATGGGTGAGGCTCGTACTCAGGGCTGACCGGCGCATACAGAGCGTGGCCGGACGCGGTCTCCCGTTGTCGCTGATACCCTGGTAGCCCGTGGCCGGGTGCTGAAAAAAGCCCCGAACCGCAGCGACGGCACCCCTGGAAACGCGTACGGATTCCGTACAAGATCCACACAGGGTGACCGGCACGCATTCCACACAGCGACCACGGGAGCCCCCTCTTGGCCATGCAGCCCAAGGCTTTGCGAAACAGCGCAGCCACGACGACCAAGCACATCTTCGTCACCGGGGGTGTCGCCTCTTCCCTCGGCAAGGGTCTGACTGCCTCCAGCCTGGGTGCGCTCCTCAAGGCGCGGGGCCTGCGGGTCACGATGCAGAAGCTCGACCCGTACCTGAACGTCGACCCGGGCACGATGAACCCGTTCCAGCACGGCGAGGTGTTCGTCACCAACGACGGCGCCGAGACCGACCTGGACATCGGCCACTACGAGCGCTTCCTCGACGTGGACCTCGACGGGTCCGCCAACGTGACGACCGGCCAGGTCTACTCGCAGGTCATCGCCAAGGAGCGGCGCGGCGAGTACCTGGGCGACACCGTGCAGGTCATCCCGCACATCACCAACGAGATCAAGCACCGCATCCGCCGGATGGCCACCGACGACGTCGACGTCGTCATCACCGAGGTCGGCGGCACGGTCGGCGACATCGAGTCGCTGCCGTTCCTGGAGACCGTCCGCCAGGTCCGCCACGAGGTCGGCCGCGACAACGTCTTCGTCGTGCACATCTCGCTGCTGCCCTACATCGGCCCCTCGGGCGAGCTGAAGACCAAGCCGACCCAGCACTCGGTCGCCGCCCTGCGCAACATCGGCATCCAGCCCGACGCGATCGTGCTGCGCGCCGACCGCGAGGTGCCGCTGTCCATCAAGCGCAAGATCTCGCTGATGTGCGACGTCGACGAGGCCGCCGTGGTCGCCGCCATCGACGCCAAGTCGATCTACGACATTCCCAAGGTGCTCCACACCGAGGGCCTGGACGCCTATGTCGTCCGCAAGCTGGACCTGCCGTTCCGCGACGTGGACTGGACGCAGTGGGACGACCTGCTCGACCGGGTCCACAACCCGCTGCACGAGGTGACCGTCGCGCTGGTCGGCAAGTACATCGACCTGCCCGACGCCTACCTCTCGATCACCGAGGCCATGCGGGCCGGTGGCTTCGCCAACAAGGCCCGCGTCAAGGTCAAGTGGGTCACCTCCGACGAGTGCAAGACCCCGGCCGGTGCCAAGAAGCACCTCGGCGACGTGGACGCGATCCTGGTCCCCGGCGGCTTCGGCGACCGCGGCGTCAACGGCAAGATCGGCGCGATCCAGTACGCCCGCGAGAACAAGGTGCCGCTGCTCGGCATCTGCCTCGGCCTGCAGTGCATCGTCATCGAGGCGGCCCGCAACCTGGCCGGCATCCCGGACGCCAACTCCACCGAGTTCGACGCGGCCACCGCCCACCCCGTCATCTCGACGATGGAGGAGCAGCTGGCCTACGTCGAGGGCGCGGGCGACCTGGGCGGAACGATGCGGCTCGGCCTGTACCCGGCGAAGCTCGCCGAGGGCTCCATCGTCCGCGAGGTCTACGACGACCAGCCCTACGTCGAGGAGCGCCACCGCCACCGCTACGAGGTGAACAACACCTACCGCGCGGAGCTGGAGAAGAAGGCGGGCATCGTCTTCTCGGGCACCTCCCCGGACAACAAGCTCGTCGAGTACGTCGAGTACCCGCGCGAGGTGCACCCCTACCTGGTCGCCACCCAGGCGCACCCGGAGCTGCGCTCGCGCCCGACGCGCCCGCACCCGCTCTTCGCGGGCCTGGTCAAGGCCGCCGTCGAGCGCAAGACGGGCAAGACCGGCAAGTAGTCGCCAGGATTCCCCAAGGGCTCGGCTACGCTCGACCAGGGGAGACCCCAATCGTTGCCGGGGTACGGACCCTTCCGAAGGGGCCGTACCCCGGTTCTGTTTTTGTGCGCGCACTGTGGGAGGACGCCGTCATGGCCATCGAGGACACCGCCGAACACTGGCAGGTCGTGGCGAGTGCCACCCCCTTCACCGGCCACAAGACCGGGGTGCGCACCGACGACGTCGTGATGCCCGACGGCGCGGTCCACCAGCGCGACTACCAGACCCACCCCGGCTCGGTGGCGATCGTCGCCCTGGACGACGAGGGCCGCGTCCTGGTGCTGCGCCAGTACCGCCACCCCGTACGCCAGAAGCTGTGGGAGATCCCGGCCGGGCTCCTGGACGTGCCCGGCGAGAACCCGCTGCACGCCGCCCAGCGCGAGCTGTACGAGGAGGCACACGTCAAGGCCGAGCAGTGGCACGTCCTGACCGACGTGTACACGAGCCCCGGCGGCAGCGACGAGGCCGTACGGATCTTCCTGGCGCGGGACCTGTCCGAGGCGGAGGGCGAGCGCTTCGAGGTCTCCGAGGAGGAGGCCGACATGGAGCTGGCCCGGGTCCCGGTCGCCGATCTCGTACGGGGCGCCCTCGCGGGGGAGCTGCACAACACCTGCCTGGTGGTCGGCGCCCTCGCGCTGGCAGCGGTCCTGAACGGCTACGGCGTCGACGCGCTGCGCCCGGCCGGGGCTCCCTGGCCGGCCCGCCCCTTCGAGGAGTGAGCCCGCCAGGCGGGTGACCGATCTGACAATCCGCTGATCCGATCGGGCGACATCGGACGGAAGCGGGCCCTGCTCCGCCCAAACGGTCACGAAGGGTGAACTACGCTCGGACCGACCGTGCGGAGACCCGCACGGTCTCCAGGTGCGCAGGCGGACGGAGCGTGGCCCGTGACGGATCAGGCGGTGGACGTGGGCGGCGCTGCCGCCGGGCGGCGCACGGGTCAATTCCTGGGCAGGCAGCGGGAGTTGAAGGAACTCCGGGCCGACATCGAACGGGCCGGACTCGACACCCTGTCGGGGAAGAAATCGCCCCGGGCCAGGGTCCTGCTGATCGCGGGCCGGCCCGGCTCCGGTCGCACCGCGCTCGCCTGCGAACTCGCCCGCCAGGTGGCCGGCGACTACCCCGACGGCGTCCTGCGGGCCGCGCTCACCGAACCCGGCGGGGTCCGCGTCCCGGCCGACCGGGTGGCCCGGGACCTGCTCGACGCCCTGAAGGTCCCGGCGCCGCCCGGAGCGGGCCAGGACGAGCTGACCCAACTCGTCCGCGGGGTGCTCGCGGACCGCCGCGCGATCGTGCTGCTCGACGACGCCGCCGACGCCGAACAGGTCGGCCCGCTCCTGCCCGACACCTCCCCGTCCCTGGTCGTGGCCACCGCCGAGGGGCCGCTCACCGGAATCCCGGATGTGCGCCCCTGCACGCTGGGCGGCCTCGACGTGAAGTCGGGCGTCGAACTCCTGGAGGGCTTCACCGGCGCGGTCCGCGTCACGGTGGACCCGCGCGCCGCCGAGACCCTCGTCGAGGCGTGCGGGGGACAGCCCGCGGCCCTCGTCCTGGTCGGCGGCTGGCTCCGCGCCCGCCCCAAGGCCGCCGTCGCCGACGTGGCCAAACAGCTGCGCACCATGTCCGACGACGGGGCCGAACTGCCCATCGCCGCACGGCCGTTGGCGCAGTCCTTCCGCCTCGTGTACGACTCCCTCACGCAGCCGGCCGCGCGGATGCTGCGACTGCTCTCCTTCGCCCCCGCCGGGATCGCCGACGCGCACACCGCCTCCGCGCTCGCCGGCTGCTCGGTCTCGGGGGCCCAGGCGGCTCTTGACGACTTCGTGGCGTGCGGACTGCTGCGGCGGGACCCGGACGCGCCCGAGCAGTACCGGCTGCCCGGCGCCCTGGCGCCGCTGCTGCGCGCGCTCTGCGAGAGCGTGGACCGGCCCGGCGAGATCCAGCTGGCCCGGGCCCGGATGCTGGAGCGGACCGTGCGGCTGCTCCAGTCCTGCCGGGCGGTCACCGAGCCGGAGGGCTCGCCCGCCCGCAAGAAGCTCGCGGGCCTGCCGCGCGCCCTGCGCTTCCCCAGTGCGGCCGTCGCCGACGCCTGGCTGAGCGGCCGCAGGCCCGCGCTGCTCGCGGCCGCCCGGCTCGCGGTGGAGGACGGCGAGCTCGACACCCTGGCCCGGCGCCTGGTGGCCGCGCTGGTCCGCGCGCTCGCCGCACACCGGGGCGCCGAGGCCGCGGCCCCCGACCTGTACGGCCTGCACCAGCTCGTCCTGGACGTCGCCGAGCGCCGCACACTGCACCGCGAGAAGGCCGCGGCCCTGCTCAACCTGGGCGACCTGGACGCCGAGGCCGGGCGGACGACCGGCGCCCTGGCCCGCTACCGGGCCGCCCTGGACGCGGGCCGCGCCGCGAACGACCCGTACGCGACCGGCCGGGCGATGGAATCCGTAGGCGGCGCCCACCAGGAGCTGGGCGACTGGCACCGGGCCGCCGACTGGTACGGGCGGGCCCTGTCCCAGCGGCTCGCGCGCGGCGAGCGGGCGGACCAGGCCCGCCTCTACGGGCGGCTCGCCACCGTGCACACGTACGCGGGCCGCTACGGCGAGGCGCTGCGCGGCTGGCGGGCCGCGGTGGCCGGATACCGGCGGCTCGGCGATCTCCCCAGCCAGGCAAGGGCGTTGAGCGAGGCGGCCCGGGTCCAGGAGTACGCGGGGCGCCCCGAGGAGTCGCTGCGCACCTGCCGCGAGGCGGTCGAGTCGGCGCGCAAGGCCGGTGATCTGCGTCTCGAGGCCGCGCTCCAGCTCAGGCTGGCCGACACCCTGGACCGGCTCGGCGACCCGGCCGCGGCCCGGCTGCACCGGGCCTCGGCCGACAGATTGCTGGAAGATGAGCCGTCAAGGGCAGGGGACCTGCGAAATCCGTAGTCCTTCGGCCAAAGATTGAAGCTTTGTAAGGGTAGACAGCGGGAAGACCTTCATTAGACTGGGTGAGCCGCAACTTCCTGCGGTGTCTCCCGGTGCGCCCGTGTGCGTCCGGGTATGCATGGCATTGCCCCCGTTTTCCCCTGAGTCAAGGACCGTGATCGACGTGAAGGTCGGTATCCCCCGCGAGGTCAAGAACAACGAGTTCCGGGTGGCCATCACCCCCGCCGGTGTGCACGAGCTCGTGCGCCACGGCCACCAGGTCTTCGTCGAGCAGAACGCCGGCGTCGGCTCCTCGATCACGGACGCCGAGTACGTCTCGGCCGGCGCGGAGATCCTCGCCACCGCTGACGAGGTCTGGGCCACCGCCGACCTGCTGCTGAAGGTCAAGGAGCCCATCGCGGAGGAGTACCACCGCCTCCGCAAGGACCAGACGCTCTTCACCTACCTGCACCTCGCCGCCTCCCGCGAGTGCACGGACGCCCTCCTGGAGTCCGGCACCACCGCGATCGCGTACGAGACCGTCGAGACGGCCAACCGCCAGCTGCCGCTGCTCGCCCCGATGTCCGAGGTCGCGGGCCGCCTGGCCCCGCAGGTCGGCGCCTACCACCTGATGCGCTCGGCCGGCGGCCGCGGCGTCCTGCCCGGCGGCGTCCCCGGCACCCACGCCGGCCGTGCCGTGGTCATCGGCGGCGGCGTCTCCGGCTGGAACGCGGCGCAGATCGCCGTCGGCATGGGCTTCCACGTGACCCTGCTCGACAAGGACATCAACAAGCTCCGCGAGGCCGACAAGATCTTCGGCACCAAGGTGCAGACGATCGTCTCCAACGCCTACGAGCTGGAGAAGGCCGTCATCGAGGCCGACCTCGTCATCGGCGCGGTGCTCATCCCCGGCGCCAAGGCCCCGAAGCTGGTCACCAACGAGCTCGTCGCCAAGATGAAGCCCGGAAGTGTCCTTGTCGACATTGCGATCGACCAGGGCGGCTGCTTCGAGGACTCGCGTCCGACCACCCACGCCGAGCCGACCTTCATGGTCCACAACTCGGTCTTCTACTGCGTCGCCAACATGCCGGGCGCGGTGCCGAACACCTCCACCTACGCCCTCACCAACGCCACGCTGCCCTACATCGTGTCGCTGGCGAACAACGGCTGGGTCGAGGCGCTGCGCCGCGACGCCGCGCTCGCGCTCGGCCTCAACACCCATGACGGCCAGGTCGTTTACGGCCCGGTCGCCGAGGCCCACGGCCTCGACCAGGTCGAGCTGCACGCGCTGCTCGGCTAGCGGAACGCCGGTCCGTCAACCCGGACCGTCAACCTCGTACATCCGGCCGGACCTTGTCGACCAAGGTCCGGCCGGATGTGTATCGCGACACTTCCGCCCACCTGTGCCAGGCTCGCTCAACTCGCCTCGAACGTAACCCTTTAACCGTTTCGCGCACCGGTGAAACGCGCGTCTGAGTGCCCGTACGCCCTTGACAGAGTGGTGTTCGGTTGCCGACACATCGGGCCGGGTCCGGCGGATTGTGTTGCTGCGGACCGGTGACACGCCATAGAGTCGCCAACCGTCGGCATGGTGCCACGCTGACCTATCGATAAAGTTTCCTGGTCACGTCCAAGGAGGTAAGACGACTTGTGAATGAGTCGACATTTACTCCCGGAGGTGGTCAGTCAGGAATCCCTGCGGGGATGTCCGTACGGGGCCAGAGCCCTTCGGGGCCCGAGGCTGTCGGCTCCGTCGCGGTCCGCACCTTCGAAACCACCCAGCACATGACGACAGCCCCACGGATGATGGACGGCCTACACGTGAACGCCACGGCCGGCAACGAGAGCGGCCGGGAGACCGCCGCTCTCGCCGACTTTGACGAAGTGCCCCAGGGGCACTTCTACGACCCCGACGCCGAGTACGAGCCCGACCCCGAGTACGCGGCCACCCTCGCACCCGACGCTGCCCGCCAGCGCCGCGAGCGGATCGGCCCGACCGGACGGCCGCTGCCGTACTTCCCGATCCCGGGTCCGCTGACCGACCACGGTCCCGCGAAGATCATCGCGATGTGCAACCAGAAGGGCGGCGTCGGCAAGACGACGTCGACCATCAACCTGGGTGCCGCGCTCGCGGAGTACGGACGCCGCGTGCTGCTCGTCGACTTCGACCCGCAGGGTGCCCTGTCGGTCGGCCTCGGCGTGAACCCGATGGAACTCGACCTCACCGTCTACAACCTGCTCATGGAGCGGGGCATGTCGGCCGACGAGGTGCTGCTCAAGACCGCGGTCCCCAACATGGACCTGCTGCCGAGCAACATCGACCTGTCCGCCGCCGAGGTGCAGTTGGTGAGCGAGGTCGCGCGCGAGTCCACGCTCCAGCGGGCGCTGAAGCCGCTGATGCAGGACTACGACTACATCGTGATCGACTGTCAGCCCTCTCTCGGCCTGCTCACCGTCAACGCCCTGACGGCGGCTCACAAGGTGATCGTGCCGCTGGAGTGCGAGTTCTTCGCGCTGCGCGGTGTCGCGCTGCTCACCGAGACGATCGAGAAGGTGCAGGAACGCCTCAACCCCGACCTGGAGTTGGACGGCATCCTCGCCACGATGTACGACTCCCGCACGGTGCACAGCCGGGAGGTCCTGGCCCGCGTGGTCGAGGCCTTCGACGACCACGTCTACCACACGGTCATCGGCCGGACCGTGCGCTTCCCGGAGACCACCGTCGCCGGTGAGCCGATCACGACGTACGCCTCCAACTCCGTCGGCGCGGCCGCCTACCGTCAGCTCGCCAGGGAGGTGCTCGCCCGGTGTCACGCCGAGTGAGTCTGCCCGGGGCCGACGAACTGTTCCGTACGACCGGGGGGATGGCGCTCTCGCCGTCCGCCCCGAGGCGAGGGGCCAACGGCGAGGCGAGGGTGCCGGCTCCGGCGGGCGAGAGCGAGCCCGTCGCGGACGCGCCCGCGCCCGAGGCGGAGCACACCGCCGCCGAGGAGGACTCCGGCTCGGCCGAACCGCGCAGCCGTGGCGCCGCCGACGCGGAGACCGCCAAGGCCCGGCGCACCCCCGCGCAGGGCGGCTCCTCCTCCGGCTCCGGCACCGCCCAGCAGCGGCGCCGCCAGCGGGCGGCCAACCGGCGGCCCAGCGGGCGCGAGCGGCACGACGAGAAGATCACCGTGTACGTCTCCGCGGAGGAGCTCATGGACCTGGAGCATGCGCGCCTGGTCCTGCGGGGGGAGCACGGGCTCGCGGTCGACCGCGGGCGGATCGTCCGCGAGGCCGTCGCCGTCGTCCTCGCCGACCTGGAGTCGCGCGGCGACGCGAGCATTCTCGTACGGCGTCTTCGGGGGCGGTAGCCGTTAGCCTGCGGCGGAGCCGCACCGCCCGCCTCTCCACCCCCTGGACCCCTCTTGCCGACTGCTGACGAGCCCCCTGCCCCCGCTGCGCGTGCGGGGCGCCGTGCGCTGGGGCGGGGGCCGGGTGAGCCCTTCCCCGCCCCGCCCCTTCCCGCTGTGACACTCAGCGGCTCCGCCGAGGGCCTCCGGGGGCAGGAAGAGTGCGCCGCCGCTGCGCCTTCGTCGGCGGCTGCGGACCGTCCTGGGCCGGTCGCGCGGTTTTCCGCGCCCCTCGCGGTGCAGCCCGAGGCCCCTGAGACCCCAGGGGCGCAGCCCGAGGCCGACGGTTCGGCAGCCGGTGACGGTCGGTTCACCGTTCGGCTGGCCAACTTCGAAGGGCCCTTCGACCTCCTGCTTCAGCTGATCTCCAAGCACAAGATGGACGTCACCGAGGTCGCCCTCTCCAAGGTCACCGACGAGTTCATGGCGCACATCCGGGGCATGGGGCCCGACTGGGATCTGGATCAGACCACCGAGTTCCTCGTGGTCGCCGCCACCCTGCTCGACCTCAAGGCCGCCCGGCTGCTGCCCGCCGCCGAAGTGGAGGACGAGGCCGATCTCGCGCTCCTGGAGGCGCGGGACCTGCTGTTCGCGCGGCTGCTGCAGTACCGGGCGTACAAGCGGATCGCCGACATCTTCAGTGAGCGGCTGGACGGGGAAGCGCGCCGCTACCCCCGTACCGTCGGCCTGGAGGCGCATCTCGCCGAGCTCCTGCCCGAGGTCGTCATCAGCATCGGTGCCGAGGGATTCGCCAAGCTGGCCGTGAAGGCCATGCAGCCCAAGGCCAAGCCGCAGGTGTACGTCGATCACATCCATGCCCCGCTGGTGTCCGTGCGGGAGCAGGCCGAGATCGTGGTGGCCCGGCTGCGGGAGGCCGGGGAGGTCAGCTTCCGGGTGCTGGCCGAGGACGCGCCGGACACGCTCACCGTGGTCGCCCGGTTCCTGGCCCTCCTGGAGCTGTACCGCGAGAAGGCCGTAGTCCTGGACCAGGACGAGGCACTGGGGGAGCTCATGGTGCGCTGGAGCGGCGGGGACGGGGACGGGGCGCCGACGGTGACCGACGAGTTCGACCAAGTGGTGACGGAGGAGGAGAACGCGTGACGGAGGAGCTGGAGCTGAAACCCGCCCTGGAAGCCGTCCTCATGGTCGTCGACGAGCCCGCCACCGAGGAGCACCTCGCGAAGGTCCTGGAGCGGCCCAGGCGAGCCGTGGCGGACGCCCTG
The DNA here is from genome assembly GCF_039532965.1 of Streptomyces mauvecolor. Taxonomy (NCBI): domain Bacteria; kingdom Bacillati; phylum Actinomycetota; class Actinomycetes; order Kitasatosporales; family Streptomycetaceae; genus Streptomyces; species Streptomyces mauvecolor. The sequence continues at coordinate 13,331 of NZ_BAAASQ010000012.1, forward strand.
CGGGAGCTGGCCGACGAGTACACCGTCCAGGGCCGCGGATTCGAGCTGAGGCTCGTGGCGGGCGGCTGGCGGTTCTACAGCCGGGCCGCCTACGCCGACGCCGTCGAGGGCTTCGTCCTGGACGGTCAGCAGGCCCGGCTCACCCAGGCGGCCCTGGAGACCCTGGCGGTCGTCGCGTACCGACAGCCGGTGAGCCGCTCGCGGGTCTCCGCGGTGCGCGGAGTCAACTGTGACGGGGTCATGCGGACCCTGCTCCAGCGGGGTCTGGTCGACGAGGCGGGCACGGAACCCGAAACAGGTGCGATCCTGTACAGGACGACGAACTACTTTCTGGAGCGGATGGGCCTGCGCGGCCTGGACGAGCTCCCGGAGCTGGCGCCCTTCCTCCCCGAGGCGGACGCGATCGAGGCCGAGACGCTGGAGGGTGTGCCGTCGTTCGACCCGGACGCGCCCGACGCGCCGGAAACCCCCGCAGACGACAAGACGGAAATGTGATGCGAAGCAGCAGCGGCAGGAACAGCAGCGGAAACAACGGCGGGAGCCGTGGTGGCAACAGCGGCGGCCGCGGCAGCAGCAGTGGCGGCGGCGGTGGCCGGGGCGGCAACCGCGGCGCCGGTGGCGGGCGCGACGACCAGCGCAAGGGCGGCGGCCCGCGCCAGAGCGGCAGCGGCAAGACCCCCCGCCCCCGCCCCGAGGAGCGCACCTACGACGTGGGCGGCGACGCCCCCCGCAGCGGCCGTGGCGCCGCCGCGCGCGGCGGCGCCAAGGGCGGCCCGAAGTCGCCCCAGGGCGGTACCCCGGTGCGCCGCGGCCCGCACGGCCAGCGTCTGGGCCAGGCCCGTCCGCGCGAGCTCGACGCCAAGATCGAGCAGCGCAACCGCGACCGGTACGCCGACAAGCCGGACGTGAAGATCCCCAAGACCTTCCCGGGCGCCGAGCAGGAGGGCGAGCGGCTGCAGAAGGTCCTCGCCCGGGCCGGCATGGGTTCGCGCCGCGCCTGCGAGGAGCTGATCGAGCAGGCCCGCGTCGAGGTCAACGGCGAGATCGTGCTCGAACAGGGCAAGCGCGTCGACCCCGAGAAGGACGAGATCAAGGTGGACGGCCTGACCGTCGCCACCCAGTCGTACCTGTTCTTCGCGCTGAACAAGCCGGCCGGCGTCGTCTCCACCATGGAGGACCCGGACGGCCGCCAGTGCCTCGGTGACTACGTCACCAACCGCGAGACCCGGCTCTTCCACGTCGGCCGGCTCGACACCGAGACCGAGGGCATCATCCTGCTCACCAACCACGGCGAGCTGGCCCACCGTCTGACCCACCCCAAGTACGGCGTGAAGAAGACCTACCTGGCCGCCATCACGGGCCCGCTGCCGCGCGAGATCGGCAAGCGCCTCAAGGAGGGCATCCAGCTGGAGGACGGCTACGCGCGGGCCGACGCCTTCCGCGTCGTCCAGCAGACCGGCAAGAACTACCTCGTCGAGATCGAGCTCCACGAGGGCCGCAAGCACATCGTGCGCCGCATGATGGCCGAGGCCGGCTTCCCGGTCGAGAAGCTGGTGCGGGTCTCCTTCGGCCCGATCGGGCTCGGCGACCAGAAGTCCGGCTGGCTGCGCCGCCTCACCAACACCGAGGTCGGCATGCTGATGCGCGAGGTCGACCTCTAGCCACCGCCAACACCCGCTGACAGAGCCCGGTTTCCCGTTGCGTACGGGGAGCCGGGCTCTTGCGTTGCGTGCGCCCCCGACCCTGCGGGGCCGCAAACCCCGTGCGCCCGCCCGAACAGCCTTGTGCGGTCGGCCGGAACACCTTTATAGTCAGAGTGACCATTAAGGGGGTACGGGCGTGAGCCTCACCTGGACCGAGATCCTCGGCTTCGCGACCGGCGCGCTGTGCGTCTGGCTGGTGGCCCGGCAGCACATCGCCAACTGGCCGGTGGGACTCGCCAACAACGTGTTCTTCATCGTGCTGTTCCTCCAGGCGGGCCTGTACGCGGACGCCGGACTCCAGGTCGTCTTCATCGCCCTCGCCGTGTACGGCTGGTGGACCTGGGCCCACGGGGGTGGATCAGGTTCCGGTGCGCTTCCGGTCCGGCGGACGACCCGCGCCGAGTGGCTGTGGCTGCTCGCGGCGGGGGCGGTGGGGACCGTCGCGCTCACCTTCCTGCTCGGCGCGGCCACCGATTCGACCGTCCCGTTCTGGGACGCGCTCACCACCGCCCTGTCGTTGACGGCGACGTACGGGCAGTGCAGGAAGCTCGTCGAGTCCTGGTGGCTGTGGATCGCGGCGGACGTGGTCTACATCCCGCTCTACGCCTACAAGGAGCTCTACCTGACCTCGCTCCTGTACGCCGGGTTCCTGACGCTGTGCCTGGTCGGACTGCGCGGCTGGCGGCGCGAGCTCGGCGCGCGCCCGGCCCGGCTCGCGGAGGTGGCGGCATGAAAGCCCGCGAACGCTACGAACACGGCCTGGTCCTCGGCAAGTTCTATCCGCCGCACGCCGGCCACCACCACCTCGTCCGCACCGCCGCCGACCGCTGCGAGCGGCTCACCGTGCTGGTGTGCGCGGCCTCCGTCGAGACGATTGGGCTGGCCGAGCGGGTCCAGTGGATGCGCGAGGTGCACCCGCAGGCCCGGGTCCTGGGTGCCGTCGACGACGTGGAGATGGACCTCGGCGACCCGGCGATATGGGACGCGCACATGGCCGTCTTCCGGGACGCCGTGCCCGAACGCGTCGACGCGGTCTTCACCTCCGAGCCGTACGGCGACGAACTCGCCCGGCGCTTCGGCGCCGAGCACGTCCTGGTCGACCTCGACCGCACCCTGTTCCCGGTCTCCGGCACGGCCGTGCGCAAGGACCCGGTGGGCACCTGGGACTTCCTCGCGCAGCCGGTACGGGCCGGGCTCGCCCGGCGCGTGGTCGTGCTCGGCGCCGAGTCGACCGGCACCACCACCATGGCCCGTGCGCTCGCCGGGCACTACCGGGAGCGTGGCGGCCCCTGGGCGGGCACCAGGTGGGTCGAGGAGTACGGGCGCGAATACAGCGAGGGCAAGCTAGCCGCGCTGCGCTCCCGCTACCCGCAGGCGCAGTGGGAGGACGTCGAGTTCGGCTCGGACGAGTTCCCGGTGATCGCCGAGCGGCAGAACGAGCGCGAGAACACCGCGGCCGGGCTCGGCTCGCCCGTGCTGTTCTGCGACACCGACTCCTTCGCCACCACCGTGTGGCACGAGCGCTACATGGGCCGCCGCAACCCGCGCGTCGAAGCCGTCGCCGAACGGGCCGCCGCCCACCACCTGTGGCTGCTCACCGACCACGAGGGCGTGCCCTTCGAGGACGACGGACTGCGCGACGGCGAGGAGCTGCGGCCCTGGATGACCGACCGGTTCCGGGCCGAACTGGCGCGTACCGGGCGGGAGTTCATCGAGCTGCGCGGCCCGCACGAGGAGCGGCTCGCCACCGCCGTGGCCGCTGTCGACGCACTCCTTGAGCGGGGCTGGGACCTCGCCGACCCGCTCCCGGAGCGACGATGACCGCCGTCGGCCCCCGGGCCCGGGAGGGGGGCGCCCGGGGGCCGGCGGGAAACGTGCCCGAGGGGTACGACCCGCACGCCTTCGAACCGTTCGCCGTCACCGTGGACCTCGCCGTCTTCACGGTCCGGGGCGGCGCCCTGCACGCGCTGCTCATCCGGCGCGGCCAGGAGCCGTACGCGGGGGCGTGGGCGCTGCCCGGCGGGTTCGTGCTGCCGCGCGAGTCCGCCGAGCTCGCGGCCCGGCGCGAACTGGCCGAGGAGACCGGCCTGCCCGACGACGTCGTGGCCGGGCTGCACCTGGAACAGCTGCGCACCTACAGCGAGCCGGACCGCGACCCCCGCATGCGGGTGGTGTCGGTGGCCTACACCGCGCTCGTGCCCGACCTGCCCGAACCGCGCGGCGGAGGCGACGCTGCGCACGCCGAGTGGATCGCCTTCGGCACCCGCGGACAGCTCGCCTTCGACCACGCCGACATCCTCGCCGACGCCCGCGAACGCGTCGGCGCCAAGCTCGAATACACCTGCCTCGCGACGTCGTTCTGCCCGCCCGAGTTCACCCTCGGCGAGCTGCGTCAGGTCTACGAGACGGTCTGGGGCACCGCCCTCGACCGCCCCAACTTCCGCCGCAAGGTCCTTGCCACGCCCGGCTTCGTCGAGCAGGTGGCAGGCGCCTCACGGCTGACCGGCGGCCGGGGCAAACCGGCCGCGCTCTACCGGGCGGGTCCGGCCACCGCGCTGCATCCGCCCCTTCTGCGCCCGGAGGGACGACAGACATGAACCGTGCTGCGAAACAGACGGCGACCGGTGCCTTGATCGGCCTCGCGCTGGGGGACGCCCTCGGCTTCCCGACCGAGTTCAGCGATGTGCCCGCGATCCTCGCCAAGTGCGGGCCGTGGCGCGAGATGGCGCTGCCGACCCCGGCGTTCGTCACCGACGACACCCAGATGACGCTCGCGCTCGGCCGCGGCATCCGCACCGCCATGGACCGCGGGCTGCTCGGCCCGGACCGGCTCGAAGGCCCGGTCCGCGCGGAGTTCGTCGACTGGTACCACTCGCCCGAGAACAACCGGGCCCCCGGCCGCACCTGCCTGGTGGCGTGCGCGAAGCTCGACAGCGGGCTGCCCTGGCAGCAGGCAAGCCAGCTCGGCTCCAAGGGCTGCGGCGCCAACATGCGGGTCGCTCCGATCGGGCTCGTGCCGGGTCTGAGCGAGGAACAGCGGGCGGGCGCCGCCCAGTTGCAGTCCGCCCTCACCCACGGCCACCCGACCGCGCTGGCCGCCAGTGACCTCACCGCGCGGGCGGTGTACCTGCTCGCCCAGGGCGCCGACCCGACGGGCCTGGTCGGCCAGCTGCGCTCGTACGCGTACGAGAACCGCAACCGGTATCACGACCGCTGGCTGGGCGACCTGTGGACGCACGCGCAGGACCCGACGCCCGGCCACTTCATCGCGCGCGGCTGGGACGAGTGCCTCGACGCGCTCGACCGGGTGCTCAAGGCGCTGCGCAACCCCTCGCCCGAGACCGACCCCTGCCTGGAGACCGGCGACGGCTGGATCGCCGAGGAGGCCTTCGCCACGGGCCTGCTCTGCTTCCTGCTCTTCCCCGACGAACCGCTCACGGCGCTGCGCCGGGCCGCCTGCACCCAGGGCGACTCGGACTCCATCGCCTGCCTGACCGGCGCATTCGCGGGCGCCCACCTGGGAGCCACGGCCTGGCCCAAGGAGTGGGCCGAACGCATCGAATACCGCAGCGAACTCCTGACCCTGGGGGCGCTCTGGGATGCCTGAGCCCGCGCTACCGCCCGGCGCCACCGGGCACGACGCGCTGCACGACTTCGTCGTACGCGTCCGCCTTCAGGGCTGAGTCACGGCGTACCCGGAACAGGAACTCCGCCACCCGGGCCCGGTCGGGCTCGGGTGGCAGGGGAGAGGTGGCGGCCGCCTCGTCGGACTCGGTGGCCAGGCGGGTCATCCAGGACTCCACCTGCGGCCAGGAGAACTCGCCCCGCCTGACCGCGAGCAGCCGCTCGCGCTCGGCGCCGACACCGATGGTGAGCTCGCCGGTGCGCAGCAGATCGCGGCAGCTCGTCAGCAGCCGCAGCAGATGCATGGCGTGCTTCCACCGCGGCGCGCCGTGCTGTCGCACATCCGCGTCGAGCTTCTTGCGCTGGCTCAGCGCGTACCGGGCGAATGTCACATGAGCCTGCCGGGAGAGGAACGCCTCGCGCAGGGCCAGGAGTTCCCGCCCGGTGTCGTCGATGTGCTCGACGAGCGGGGAGTGCAGGCACTCCAGGATGTTCGGATTGGGGCGCAGGGCCAGCTCGCAGAACCGCTCCAGCTCCCAGCTGAACTGCTCGTCGGCGGGGCCCTCGACATGCGTCGGGGGCTTCTCGAAGCGCCAGAACAGCGGGGTCGGCGCCAGGTAGATCCCGCGCACGTCGGTGTCGCTGCCCTCGGTCGCGAGGCCGAAGGCGCGCGAGCCCATGACGCATGAGTAGACGGTGTGGCCGGCGACGAGTTCCTCTGGCGTCATGGCTCCATGATCGCTGGTCAGGGCATCAGGATCGAACCGTTTTCGACGGTGATCTGCTGCCCGGGCAGCGGACGCGTGGCGGGCCCGTTGGCGACGGAGGCGTCCGCGATCCGGAACTTGCTGCCGTGGCAGGGGCAGTTGATGGTGCCCCCGGACACGCTGGAGACCGTGCAGCCCTGATGGGTGCAGATCGCCGAGAAGCCCTTGAAGGTGCCCGCCTCCGGCTGGGTGACGACGACCTTCTGGTCCGCGAAGACCGTGCCGCCGCCGACCGGGATGTCCGAGGTCTGGGCGAGGACCTTGCCGCCCTGGGCGGGCGGGCTCGACTGTGCGACGGGGGTGGCGGGCGGGTTCTGCCGGCCCGCGGCGGCCGAACCGGTGGCCGCCGGCGGGGGCGTCGAACCGCCGCCGTCCCCGGAGTTCGAACAGCCCGCCAGGGCCGCCGCTCCGGCCGCGGCCACGAGTACCGTTCTGCGGCTGTTGACTGCGTCCATCGTGTGCTCCTCAAGTCGTCACGCCGAATGTGAAGCCGTCATGCGGACGCCCGGAGGGCCGGGAGGTCTTCCTCCCGTCCGCCCGGAAGCATGTGCGGCAGGAGCATCCTGACGTCGAATGACGCCGGGACGAAGCACCGACGGCCCGGATGTTCCCGCGCGCACTCACTCAGCCCCCACCCCCGGGCCGGGAACAGGCCCGCCGGGGTCACATCCGGGTCGTGAGGCCCAGCGCGCGCCCCTCGGCGTCCCGGCGCACTTCGAGGACCGCCGTCACGGCCGCCCGCTCGACGGGCCCGTACACATGCGGGAACAGGACGTCCCCGGTGCCCTCCCAGCGGACCTCCGCGGCCAGCGCCGATTCGTCGATGCGCAGGACCAGGAGCGGGCCGGGCACCTCGCGGTAGTGGGCGTCGGCGACGGACAGCGCGGAGGCCTCGTCGGCCGAGCAGTGCACAAAGCCCTCGGCGGTCAGCGAGGGCGGGGCGTAGGGCAGGCCGGGGGCGGCCGACCACTCGTCCAGGGGAACCACGTGCAGGATCATCCGTCGGTTCTACCGCAGACCCGCCCCGGACGGCTCCCCGGGACGCGGTTCGCCCAAGTGGCGGAGCCGAGCCGACGAGGTCCCCGGACGGCCCGATCCGGCAGCGGAACCCGTGGCGCGGACGGCACGCGGCGGCCGTCCCCGTCTCGCAGTGCGGCCGCCGCGTCCGCGATGTCGGTGGCGCTGACTACGCTGAACGGGAACGAAGGTCGAAGGCTGAAGTCCGAGGAGTACGTCGTGGCGGTACGAGCGGTCCGCGGGGCCGTCCAGCTGGAGCGGGACGAGGCCGGGCACATGGACGAGCAGGTCGGCGCGCTGCTCACCGAGATCCTGGAGCGCAACGGGCTGACTCCGGACGACCTCATCAGCATCTGGTTCACGGCCACCCCGGATCTGCACAGCGACTTCCCGGCCGCCGCCGCGCGCCAGCTGGGCATCACCGACGTCCCGCTGATCTGTGCGCAGGAGCTCGACATAGCCGGGGCCATGCCCCGCGTGGTGCGGATCCTCGCGCACGTCGAGACCTACCTCGACAAGGCCGAGATCGCCCACGTCTACCTCGGCTCCGCCGCCGCCCTGCGCAAGGACATCGCCCAGTGAGAACCGCCCTCGTCATCGGTACCGGCCTGATCGGCACCTCCGCCGCCCTGGCGCTCGCGAGCCGCGGGATCACCGTGCACCTCGCCGACCACGACCCGGGCCAGGCCCGTACCGCCGCCGCGCTCGGCGCCGGCACGGACGAGCCGCCCGAGGGCCGGGTCGACCTCGCGGTCGTGGCCGTGCCGCCCGCACACGTGGCCGAGACCCTGGCCGGGGCGATACGGGACGGGATCGCCCGCGCGTACATCGACGTGGCCAGCGTCAAGGGCGGCCCGCGCCGCGAGCTGCTCGCGCTCGGCTGCGACCTGAGCGCGTACATCGGCACGCACCCCATGGCGGGCAAGGAGCGCTCGGGCCCGCTCGCCGCCACCGCCGACCTCTTCGAGGGCCGGCCCTGGGTGCTCACGCCGACCCGGGACACCGACACCGAGGTGCTCAACCTGGCGCTCGAACTGGTCGCGCTCTGCCGCGCCGTGCCGGTCGTCATGGACGCCGACGCCCACGACCGGGCCGTGGCCCTGGTCTCGCACACCCCGCAGCTGGTCTCCTCCATGGTCGCCGCCCGCCTCGAAGAGGCCGACGAGACGGCGGTACGGCTGTGCGGCCAGGGCATTCGGGACGTGACCCGCATCGCGGCCTCCGATCCCGGGATGTGGGTCGAGATCCTCTCCGCCAACCCGGGCCCGGTCGCCGACGTCCTGTCCGGGATCGCCGCCGACCTCGACGAGACGGTGCGCGCCCTGCGCTCCCTGGAGTCCGCCGACGAGGACAAGCGGCGCGGCGGCGCCGCCGGCATCGAGGACGTGCTGCGCCGCGGCAACGCGGGCCGCGTCAGGGTGCCGGGCAAGCACGGCGCGGCGCCCGCCACGTACGAGATCGTCGCCGTGCTCCTGAGCGACGAGCCGGGCGGTCTCGCGCGGCTGTTCGCGGACGCGGGCCGGGCCGGGGTCAACATCGAGGACGTCCGCATCGAGCACGCCACCGGCCAGCAGGCGGGTCTGGTCCAGCTCATGGTCGAGCCGGCCGCGGCCCCCGGCCTGACCGCCGCGCTGAGGGAGCGGGGCTGGTCGATCCGGCAGTGAGGCGATGGGGCACCCGGGCGGGACGGGGGGCTCGCACGAGCCAGTAACCTTGTACGGGGCGGATTTGCGCCCCGAGCAAACCCCGCCCCGTACCAGGAAGGTGTCCGTCACCGTGGAAAGCGCCGCCCGGACCGCTCCGGCAGCAGTGATTGTCGCCATCGACGGCCCCTCCGGCACCGGCAAGTCCAGCACCTCCAAGGCGGTCGCCGCCAAGCTGGGGCTGAGCTACCTGGACACCGGAGCCCAGTACCGGGCGATCACCTGGTGGATGATCAGCAACGGGATCGACATCGACGACCCGGCGGAGATCGCCGTCGCGGCCGCCAAGCCCGTGATCGTCTCCGGCACCGACCCGTCGGCGCCGACCATCACCGTCGACGGCGAGGACGCCTCCGGGCCGATCCGCACCCAGGACGTCACGTCCAAGGTGAGCGCGGTCAGCGCCGTCCCCGAGGTGCGGGCCCTGATCACGCAGCTCCAGCGCGACATCGCGGCGGGCGCCGGGCAGGGCATCGTGGTCGAGGGCCGTGACATCGGCACGACCGTGCTGCCCGACGCCGACCTGAAGGTGTTCCTCACCGCCTCCCCCGAGGCGCGCGCGGCCCGCCGCAGCGGCGAGATCAAGGGCTCCGACGTGGCGGCCACCCGGGAAGCCCTGATCAAGCGGGACGCGGCCGACTCCGGCCGCAAGACGTCCCCGCTGGCCAAGGCCGACGACGCGGTCGAGGTGGACACCACCGAGCTCACCCTGGACCAGGTCATCGAGTGCGTGGTCACCCTCATCGAGGAGAAGCAGGCCACCAAGTGAGTGCCCTCCCGTCGCCCGGCCGCCACCCCTCATCGAGACGCTTCGCGCCGCAGCGGCCCGTCTCGGAGCGTGGCGCCGACATCGGGCGCCGGATCGGTGTCGGCCTGATGTACGGGCTGTGGAAGCCGCGGGTGCTCGGCGCCTGGCGGGTTCCGGCGAGCGGTCCGGTGATCCTCGCCGTCAACCACTCCCACAACATCGACGGCCCGATGGTCATGGGCACCGCCCCCCGCGGCACCCATTTCCTGATCAAGAAGGAAGCCTTCGTCGGGCCGCTCGGCCGGTTCCTCGAAGGCATCGGGCAGCTCAAGGTGGACCGGGCGGTCGCCGACCGCACCGCGATCACCGACGCGCTGGCCGTGCTCGACCAGGGCGGCGTCCTCGGGATCTTCCCCGAGGGCACCCGGGGCGACGGCGACTTCGCCTCGCTGCGGGCGGGCCTCGCCTACTTCGCCGTACGGTCGGGTGCGCCCATCGTCCCGGTCGCGGTGCTGGGAAGCACCGAGCGCCGCGGACGGTTGATAAAGGGGCTGCCGCCGCTGCGCAGCCGCGTCGACGTCGTCTTCGGGGACGCGTTCACGGCCGGCGACGGCAGCGGACGGCGCACCCGCAAAGCCCTGGACGAGGCCACCGTCCGCATCCAGGACCGGCTCACCGGCCACCTGGAGAACGCCAGGCGCCTGACCGGGCGCTAGGCCAGACTTTCAGTAGTGGACCGCCCGATCGCGATCCACCGATCACCACGATGAACGAGGTACGGACTTCATGAACGACCAGCACGAACACGGAGCGCTCGGCGACGCCGAGTACGCGGAGTTCATGGAGCTCGCCGCCGAAGAGGGCTTCGACGTCGAGGACGTCGAGGCCGCCATCGACGAGGCCGGCCACGGCCCGCTGCCGGCCCTCGCCGTCGTCGGCCGCCCGAACGTCGGCAAGTCGACTCTGGTGAACCGCATCATCGGCCGCCGCGAGGCCGTCGTCCAGGACAAGCCCGGCGTCACCCGTGACCGCGTCACCTACGAGGCCGAGTGGGCCGGCCGCCGCTTCAAGGTCGTCGACACCGGCGGCTGGGAGCAGGACGTCCTCGGCCTCGACGCCTCCGTCGCCGCCCAGGCCGAGTACGCCATCGAGGCCGCCGACGCCGTCGTCTTCGTCGTCGACGCCACCGTGGGTGCCACCGACACCGACGAAGCCGTCGTCAAGCTGCTTCGCCGGGCCGGCAAGCCCGTCGTGCTCGCCGCGAACAAGGTCGACGGCATGTCCGGCGAGTCCGACGCCGCCGTCCTGTGGTCGCTCGGCCTCGGCGAGCCCTTCCCGATCTCCGCGCTGCACGGCCGCGGCACCGGCGACCTGCTCGACGAGATCCTCAAGGCGCTGCCCGAGGCCCCGCCGCAGCGCTTCGGCACCGCGGTGGGCGGCCCGCGCCGCATCGCCCTCATCGGCCGTCCGAACGTCGGCAAGTCCTCGCTCCTGAACCAGGTCGCGAAGGAGGAGCGGGTCGTCGTCAACGAGCTGTCCGGCACCACCCGCGACCCGGTCGACGAACTCATCGAACTCGGCGGAATCACCTGGAAGTTCGTCGACACGGCCGGCATCCGCCGCCGCGTCCACCTCCAGGAGGGCGCCGACTACTACGCCTCGCTGCGTACCGCCGCCGCCGTCGAGAAGGCGGAGGTCGCGGTCGTCCTCATCGACACCAGCGAGTCGATCTCCGTGCAGGACCAGCGGATCATCACGATGGCCGTCGACGCCGGGCGCGCGCTGGTCATCGCGTACAACAAGTGGGACACCCTCGACGAGGAGCGGCGCTACTACCTGGAGCGCGAGATCGAGACGGAGATGCAGCAGGTCGCCTGGGCGCCCCGGGTCAACGTCTCCGCCCTGACCGGCCGCCACATGGAGAAGCTGGTCCCGGCGATCGAGACGGCGCTCGCGGGCTGGGAGACCCGGATCCCGACCGGGCGTCTCAACGCCTTCCTGGGCGAGCTCGTGGCCGGCCACCCGCACCCGATCCGCGGCGGAAAGCAGCCGCGCATCCTGTTCGGTACGCAGGCGGGCACCAAGCCGCCCCGGTTCGTGCTCTTCGCCTCCGGCTTCATCGAGGCCGGCTACCGGCGCTTCATCGAGCGCCGGCTGCGCGAGGAGTTCGGCTTCGAGGGCACCCCGATCCACATCTCGGTGCGGGTGCGCGAGAAGCGCGGCCGTAAGAAGTAACCCCCTTGCGGGAGCGGGCCCTTCGCGAGGAGGGCTAGAGGCCCCTTCGGGGGCCGGGCGGCAGTGCTGCCGGGACCTGGTGCCCGGCGTACTGCCGCCCGTGTGCGTTCATGGCGGGGTGCAGATGCCAGTTCCCGGCGTATGTGACGGGGAAGTGCTGGGTCTGGTGGCCGGTCTGCTGGCCGGCGCGGTTGCCGCCGTGCACCGCGGTGAACCCGCCGCCGAGCGCTCCGAACGCGGTGAACCCGAGATCCTCCTCGCCCGACCGGTCACCGGGGAGGGTGCGGAAGGACCTGAGGTACTCCGAGTACAGCGCGTCGTAGATCGGCGTGGGGGACGTGGGGGAGTGGGCTCCCGATGCGTCGCCCGAGGGGCGCATCGCAGGGATCTGGGCCTGGTACGGCTGGCGGGGCGGGTCATATGTGTGCACGTATGTGCCAACGACCCCGTACGGCCGGGGATGCGGGGTGTTTCGGCTTATCGGTAGCGCGGGGCCGGATGGCCCACGCCCCTTCCGCGCCCACCCCGTACCGGCCGGGGCGGGCGCGCGGGACGTCTCAGGTGCCGGCCAGCGGCATCGCGGCGGCCACCAGGCGGCCGTCGGCGGCGGCTTTCTCCAGGGCGTCCCTGAGCAGGTCCTCGCGCGGCTGCTGGCCGATCATGCCGACCGGGGCCGCGAAGACGAGGACGCGCTGGGACTTGTTGGCGGCGGCCCGCCAGCCGTCCGTCACCTGGAGCGGCTGGTGCGCCTGCCACCACGAGACCGAGCTGCTGCCGCCGCCGGTGCCGGGCTGCAGGACCGCGTGCAGCTGGCCCATCGCGAGCAGCACGGACCAGCCCGGAAGGACCGAGGGCAGCCGCCCCATGTCGGTCACCGGCACGAAGCCCTGCTCGATGAGGAGCGGGAGGAACTCGTCGGTGGTGCCGCCGGAGCCCGGCCGGGCGATCGGGCCCGTCGGCTCGACGACGAGCGCGGGGTGCAGATCGCCCTCGATCAGCACCAGACCGCTGGTGATGCCGAGGACCGCCTGCTCGGGCGCCCCGCCGGCCGGCTCCGCGCCCGTGATGGAGCGTACGGCGCCCTGGAGCTGCTCCTCGGCGACCTGGACGACCTGGGAGGGGATGCAGCTGGCGTGGGCGAACGCGAGGACGGCGGTCTCCTCGCCGACGAACAGGACGGTGCTGGTGCGCTCCTGCTCGGAGTCGCCCGGCGTGCGGCAGGAGGTGCAGTCGTAGCTGCCCGGGGCGTTCTCGCCGGCGAGCAGCCGCTCGGCTTCTTCGTCGCCGATCTCGGCGCGGACGTCCTCACTGACGTCGAGCATGCGCGGCACGGGTGGCTCCTAGGAACTGAGTGGATGCGCCGGGCGGTTCCCGGCTTCTCTCGTACAAACGACAACGGGCGATCTGTGGCCGGGGTCACGCGCGAAGGCGAACGGAATCGAACCGTCCCCAGCGGAGGGTGAATTCACCCGCGGAACCCTTCACTCCCTGTCAACACCTGTGGGTCGCATGGAAGTTGACCCGGTGAGCTGAGTCACAGATCACTTCAATGACAGGTCGACAAATGGCGATATCCGCGCATCAAGTGGGTGTCCGGAAATCGCCGATACTCCCGGTAACTGGCAACTGGCCTCGAATGACGAGGCGTTGGTTGATGCCGGAGCGTGCGGGTCCCTAGATTCCACCGCCGTGTGCATCGAGCACCGCCCGGGAACGCCCGCCGGCCGCACAGCCAGCTATGACCTTCCGGTGGGCGGGGGCGGCACGGAACGAGGCGCCGGACGCGCCGGAGGCCGCGCCGCCCAGGGGGACCCCGGGTCCTTCGAGAGGGATTTCATGTCTGTTGGTACCAGTGGTTCCAGCTCCATACGCAGGCGTGGGACGGCAGTGCTGATCGGGGCCGCAGCCGTGGCACCGCTCGCCCTGCTCGGCGTCGCCGGTCCGGCCTCCGCGGCGGACAGCGGTGTGTGGGACCGCATCGCCCAGTGCGAAAGCGGTGGAAACTGGCACATCAACACCGGAAACGGCTACTACGGCGGGCTCCAGTTCGCCGCCGGGACGTGGCGGGCGCACGGCGGCGGGGCGTACGCCTCCACCGCCGACAAGGCCAGCAGGGCCCAGCAGATCGCCATCGCCACCAAGGTCCAGCGCTCGCAGGGCTGGGGTGCCTGGCCGGCCTGCTCGCGCCAGGCGGGGGCGTACGGCAGCGCCCCCGCGGCGGGCGAGCCCGCCCAGAAGCCCGCCCACAAGCCCGCACAGAAGAAGGCCGGGAGCAGCCCGCAGCAGGCCGCCCCGAAGCCGCACAAGGCGCCCGCGCCACAGCCGCGTACCGCCCCGCTCCGCACCGAGAGCGCGCCCGCCGCCCCGGCCGGCGGCTCCTACACGGTCAGGAGCGGCGACACCCTGTCCGCCATCGCGGCGGCGCACGGCACCGGGTGGGAGGCGCTGTACGCGGCCAACAGGGCCGTCATCGGGGGTGACCCGGATCTCATCCTCCCGGGGCAGCAGCTGAAGATCTGAGGCCCAGAGCCCCGTCCGGCCGCCCGGACGGGGCTCGCCGCTGCCCGGAAAGCGCCCCCGCCGCCGCCCTCCGCCCGTCACCGGGTGGACCTGCGGTGACCAAGCCTTGGAGTACAGGTGACGGTCAACCCAAGTACAGTCCGTTCGTGACCAAAGGGTTTCGGTCCCGACCGACCCGACCGGTCGAATGATCAAGAGCATGATCGACCGATCGATCGAACGACCAAGGGGACGCGTAGCGCATGCACATCTCATTCCTGCTGCACAACGCGTACAGCCTGGGCGGCACCATACGGTCGACCTTCAACCTCGCCGGTGAGCTCGCCCGGCGGCACGACGTCGAGATCGTCTCCGTCTTCCGCCACCACGACGAGCCCACCCTGCCCGCGCCCGAGGGCGTGCGCCTGCGGCACCTCGTCGATCTGCGCAAGAACAGCCCGGGATACGAGGGCGACCACCCCCAGCACCACCGGCCGGCCAAGGTCTTCCCGCGCGGCGACGGCCGCCACAGCCAGTACAGCCGGCTCACCGACGCCCGGATCGGCGACCACCTGCGGACGGTCGAGGCCGACGTCGTCGTCGGCACCCGGCCGGGCCTCAACGTGCACATCGCCCGCGAGACCCGGCCCGGCGTGGTCCGCGTCGGCCAGGAACACCTGACCCTCCCCGGACACAGCTACCGCCTGCGCAGCGAGATCGCCCACTCCTATCCGCTGCTCGACGCGATCACCACCGTCACCCGGGCCGACGCGGCGGCCTACCGGGAGCTGCGGCTGGCGGACGTACGCATCGACGCGGTGCCCAACGGCATACCCGCGCCCCGTGTCGAGCCCGCCTCCGGCGACGGCAAGCTGGTCGTGGCGGCCGGGCGGCTCACCCCGGTCAAGCGGTACGACCTGCTGGTGAAGGCGTTCGCGCAGGTCGTCGCGGTACGGCCGGACTGGAAGCTGCGCATCTACGGCTCCGGCGACGCCTTCGGCAACGAACGCGAAGCCCTGCGGAACCTCATCGACGATCTTGACCTCTACAACCATGTGTTCCTCATGGGCCTGGCAGGCGATCTCGACAGCGAGTGGGTCAAGGGTTCCCTCGCGGCCGTCACCTCCAGCCACGAGTCCTTCGGCATGACCATCGTCGAGGCGATGCGCTGTGGACTCCCCGTCGTCTCCACGGACTGCCCACAGGGACCACGCGAAATCATCGACGACGGGGTGGACGGCCGGCTCGTGGAGACCGGCAACACCGACGCGGTGGCCGCGGCCCTGCTCGAACTGATCCAGGACGACGGACTGCGCCACCGCATGGCCAAGGCGGCCCTGGAGAGCTCCGAGCGCTTCGACCCGGCCAGGATCGCCGAACGCCACGAGGCGATCTTCGACGAACTGCACGCCCAGGGCGGCGGCAGCCGCTCCGCCGGGGCGCTGCGCGGCTCGCTGCACCGGGCCCGCAGCACCGCCCTCGACGGGGCCTACGCCCTGCGTCACAAGGCCGCCTCCGTGCTCCGGAAAGGGCAGACCGCATGACCACCACCGCCGAGTCACCGGACACGGGCAGCGCCTCCGCGGCCCCGCGTGCCGACTGCATAGCCGACTCCGCGGGCGGGGTGACCTTCGACATCACGGGCGCCGGAGAGCCGGGTGCCGCGCTCGTCCTGCGCCGCCGCGGCACGAACCCCGGACCTGATGTGCTGCTGCCCCTCACCCCGGCGGCCGAGGGTCTGCTCCGGGCGGTGCTGCCCAGCACGGTCGACCTCGCCGAGGGCGTGTGGGACGCCCACCTGCGCTTCGGTGAGGGCGCCGAGCAGCGCCTCGAACCGGGCACCCGGGATCTGCGCGCCCTCGTGGACCGCGAGCCGGGACCGGACGCCGACCGGGTCGCGGTGCGCATCCCCTACCCGGGCCGCTCCGGCGAGCTCGTGGTCCGCAGCTGGCTGCGCAGACCGCACGCCGAGACCGGCACGATCGGCTTCGGTGCGGGTGGCGTCACGGTGCACGGGCGGCTGTACGGAGTGGAGCTCGGCCCCGGCGCGACCGTCGAGGCGCGGCTGCGCGGCGGGGGCGGCCGCGTCCACCGGGTCCCCGCGACCGCGGACGGCAACGGCTTCGCCTTCACGCTTCCGTACGCCCCGCTCGCGGAGGGCCTGGACGCCAAGGAATGGCTCTGGGACCTGTGGCTGCTCACCGGCGACGGCCGCCCCGCCGTGCGCCTGGCCCGCATCCTGGACGACGTCCCGCTGAAGCAGGCGATCTTCGTGTACCCGGGGTCGACGGTCGGCGCCGGAGTGGTCCGCCCGTACTACACGGGCGCGAACGACCTGAGCGTCCGCGTGGACGCGGTACGGGGCTAGGCCTCGGGCTCCCTCGTGGAGGGCACCGCCACCGGCTCCTCCCCGGGCGGCAGGTCGTCGCGGAACGGGGCGAACTCCGGGTGGTGCAGGTCGAAGGCCGGGGACTCGGTACGGATGCGCGGGATGGTCACGAAGTTGTGCCGGGGCGGCGGGCAGGACGTGGCCCACTCCAGCGAGCGGCCGAACCCCCACGGGTCGTCGACCTCCACCTTCTTGCCGTACCGCGCGGTCTTCCAGACGTTGTAGAAGAAGGGCAGCGTGGACATGCCGAGCAGGAACGCGCCGATCGACGAGATCATGTTGAGCGCCGTGAAGCCGTCCGCCGCCAGGTAGTCCGCGTACCGCCGGGGCATGCCCTCCGCGCCCAGCCAGTGCTGGACCAGGAACGTGATGTGGAAGCCGATGAACAGCGTCCAGAAGTGGATCTTGCCGAGCCGCTCGTCGAGCATCCTGCCGGTCAGTTTCGGCCACCAGAAGTAGAAGCCGCCGAACGTCGCGAAGACCACCGTGCCGAACACCACGTAGTGGAAGTGCGCCACCACGAAGTACGAGTCGGTGACGTGGAAGTCCAGCGGGGGCGAGGCCAGGATGACGCCCGTGAGGCCGCCGAACAGGAAGCTCACCAGGAAGCCGACCGCCCACAGCATGGGTGTCTCGAAGCTCAGTGAGCCCTTGAGCATGGTGCCGGTCCAGTTGAAGAACTTCACCCCGGTGGGCACCGCGATCAGGAAGGACATGAACGAGAAGAACGGAAGCAACACCGCTCCGGTCGCGAACATGTGGTGGGCCCACACCACGATGGACAGGCCGGTGATGGCCGCCGTCGCCCCGACCAGGGTCATGTAGCCGAAGATCGGCTTGCGCGAGAAGACCGGGATGATCTCCGTGATGATGCCGAAGAACGGCAGCGCGATGATGTAGACCTCGGGATGGCCGAAGAACCAGAAGAGGTGCTGCCACAGCAGCGCTCCTCCGTTCTGCGCCTCGAAGACCACCGAGCCGAACCTGCGGTCCGCCTCCAGGACGAGCAGCGCGGCCGCCAGCACCGGGAACGCGATGAGCACCAGGATCGAGGTGAACAGGACGTTCCAGGTGAAGACCGGCATCCGGAACATCGTCATGCCGGGGGCGCGCATCCCGATGATGGTGGTCACGAAGTTGACCGAGCCCAGGATGGTGCCGAAGCCGGAGAGCGCGAGCCCCATGATCCAGAGGTCGGCGCCCGCACCGGGGGAGCGGGTCAGCGAGTTGAGCGGGGCGTAGGCGAACCAGCCGAAGCTCGCGGGCCCGGTCGGCAGCAGCACCGAGCCGAGCACGATGAGACCGCCGAAGAGGAACAGCCAGTACGCGAGCATGTTCAGGCGCGGGAAGGCCACGTCGGGGGAGCCGATCTGCAACGGCATGATCGCGTTGGCGAACCCCGCGAAGGTCGGCGTCGCGAAGAGCAGCAGCATGATCGTGCCGTGCATGGTGAAGAGCTGGTTGTACTCCTCGTTCGTCATGATCTGCAGTCCCGGGCGGGCCAGTTCCGCCCGCATCAGGAGGGCCATCACACCCGCGACGAGGAAGAAGACGAACGACGTGATCAGGTAGAGGTGCCCGATCTTCTTGTGGTCGGTGGTGGTCAGCCAGTCCACGATCACCGCGCCCGGCCGGGCGGCCCGCGCGGGCTTTGCCGCCGGGGTCATCGTCTCCGTACCCATTGCACCCCCAGAGGTGTCTGGCGTCAGGCCAGGGGCCATGATGCTCGCGGTCGGGCCCGCCGCAACAGGGGGCGTACGCCATCCGGCCGAGCTTCGAAGGGCCCCGGTCACGGGTTGCGGGTAGGGATTGTGTAAGGGTGCGGTGAATTACCTATGCGCCGTCAATTCCCTTCCCGTCGGACTGCCGGGCGGGAATTCCCCCCGTGTCCGGCGTAAGAATTCTGTCAATTCCAGTAATGCGTTCGACCGGCCGGAAGTGTGGCGTGCGATAACCGGGCAAGGGGTCAGGAACTGCCCGTACGAGTGACAGAGTTCGAAGCGCACCCGAGCCCGGATCCTGTGACAGAAGTGTGACTGGCGGGGTACCGGGGGCGGACAACGGGCGGGTTCCCACCCGGCCCACGGGCCTCTGCGGCCCCCCGCTTCCGTCGTCGGGGCGGCACGCCTACGGTGGGTGGCATGGCACCGATACCGTCCCACCCCGCACATCCCGACGACGCCCCCGAGTCCTACGTCGGCCTAGACGCCGAGGGCGCCGAGCGGCTCGCCAGGTCGCGCGGCTGGTCCACCGTCAGGTCGCTTCCGCCGGGCTCGATCATCACCATGGAGTATCTGGCGGGGCGGCTGAACTTCGAGGTCGAGGACGGCACCGTGACCCGCTGCTGGCACGGCTGAGCCCGCCCCTGGGCGCGCGTACGACGAAGGCCCCCGGTGAACCACCGGGGGCCTTCGCGCTGTGTGCGTACCGTGCGGGTCGTCCGCGGGGCCTCAGCCGCCCAGGGGGCGGGCCGGGGCGGTGCGCGGCGTCCGCTCGGTGTGCGGGGGGCGCCGGGTGCCTGCCGGGACGACCGGGGGCCGCTCCGAACGGGCCGGCTGGTAGGGCCTGGCGGGGAGCGGCCGGCCGGGACCGCGCCCGCTCGCGACGCCGACCGGCTCGCGCACGGGGGCGTCGTCCTCCTCGTGCCCGCGCTGGGGCGGCATGGCCGGCACCGCGGGGACCGGCACCGGGGCCGGGGCCGGGGCGCTCGCGCGGGACCGCCTGCGCTCGCGCACCTTCTCGCGCACGGCGAAGACGAAGGCCTCCGCGCGGGCGATCAGCGGCTCGAACCAGGGCAGGGCGAGCAGGATCAGCAGCCCGGCCGCCCAGCCGAGGAGCACGTCGCTCACCCAGTGCGTGCCGAGGTAGACCGTGGTCGCCCCGACGCCCAGGGCCACCATGGCCGAAATGACCGAGAGCCAGCGCCGGGCGCGCGGCGTGGTGGCGAGGTAGGCGAGGATGCCCCAGGTCACGACCGCGTTGGCGGTGTGCCCCGAGGGAAATATGTCGCCGCCGGCGAACAGCTCGGCGGACCCGATCTGCGTCGCGTAGTGCGGGCCGAGCCGGCCGAGGCCGAGCTTGACCGAACCGACCGTCATGTTGAGCAGCAGAAGGGCCGCCCCGAGGGTCAGGAGCGGCCGGAGTGTGTGCTGGCGCCAGGAGCGCCAGCCGAGCCAGGCCATCACCATCACCGCGGTGGGTCCGCGCTGGCCGAGGACCACGAAGTAGTCCAGGAAGGCGTGCAGCTGCGGCCACTGCTCGTACGGCCGGTACAGCATGACCTTCCAGTCCAGCTCGACGAGCCAGGAGGAGCCCAGCACAGCAACGACGATGGCGAGGTAGAACGCCATCGTCGCGCCGAAGAGGACCACGCGGTGACGGCTCATCCGCGGGATCTCTATCTTCGGTGGCTCGGGCTCCCGGTCCAGGCGGGCGAAGATTCGGTCAGTACGCACTCAATCGACGTTACAGCGAGTGAGTGAGCGCCCAGGCCGATCCGGGGCCTTTGTGATGACGATGTGATGTGGAGTATGTCTCACGCCCACCTTTATTCCCGGGCGCCATGGAATACCCCGGGGCCTTGTCCTCTATTCATTCGACTCGGCGCAGGAAGGCTTGTTTGTATCCGTCGGAATTCTGTTTGCCGGGTGGGGGAGCGGAATTAATGCTTCAGTCACCGGTCGAGTACGGAGCGTAAAGATCACCCCATGGGTGGAACCCGCGTGGCACACGCCACACCTCGGCGGGGTTCGCCGTGAGAGGTGGACCACGCGCCACTCGGGTGAACTCGCGTAGTCTGACGAATCACTCGCCCGTCGATGCCGGGCCTCGGGGATCCCGATCAGGGCTGGTCACTGGTCCACCGGGCCCACCGACCGCGAGAGTGGTGACGGCATGGTCCGTTGCGACCGCACCGTCCCGGACCCGGAGGGTCCGCAGTACTGGGAGGTACGTACATGACAGGGACGACCATGACCGGTGCGCGACCCGGTGTTCGCGCCGGCGGCGCCAACCGCTGGGTCATCCTCGTCGTCCTCTGTGTGAGCCTGCTGTTCGTGGCGCTCGACGCCACCGTCCTGCATGTCGCGATTCCTTCGGTCACCGAGGACCTGCGGCCCGGCTCCGTGGAACTCCTCTGGATCGTCGACGCCTACCCGCTGGTCTGCGCCGCCCTCCTCATCCTCTTCGGCACCCTGGGCGACCGGGTCGGCCGGCGCCGGGTGCTGCTGCTCGGCTACGCGATCTTCGGCGCCGCCTCCGCGGTCGCGGCGCTCGCCGAATCGGCGCCCGTGCTGATCGCGGCCCGCGCGCTGCTCGGCATCGGCGGCGCGATGATCATGCCCGCCACGCTGTCCATCCTGCGCGTCGTCTTCCCCGACCGCCGCGAGCGGGCCACCGCCATCGGCATCTGGACGGCGGTCGCCGCGATCGGTGCCGCCGTCGGACCGGTTCTCGGCGGCTTCCTCGTCCAGCACTTCTGGTGGGGCTCGGTCTTCCTGATCAACATCCCGCTGATGGCGCTGATCCTGCCGATCGGGCGCTGGATCGTGCCCGAGTCCAAGGGCAGCTCCGACGGGCCCTGGGACGTGCTCGGCGCGCTGATGGCGGCCGGCGGCATACTCGCCGTGGTGTTCGGCGTGAAGCGGCTCGGCGCCGGACACGGCATATTCGACGGCCGCACCCTGGCCGCCCTCTGCCTCGGCACCGCCCTGCTCATCGTCTTCGTCCGCAGGCAGCGCCGCCGCGCGCACCCGCTCATCGACATCAGGCTGTTCTCCCGGCCCGCCTTCGCCACCTCGGTCGGCTGCATCATCGTCGCCATGCTGGCCCTGGTGGGCCTGGAGCTCATAGCCGTCCAGTACCTCCAGCTGGTACTCGGCCTCTCCCCGCTCGAGACCGGCATGCGCATGCTGCCGCTCACCTTCGCCGCGATGGCGGCGGGCGCGACCGGCTCGTACACCCTGCGCAGGCTCGGCCCGCGCCGCATGGTGTGTACGGGCTTCGTCCTGACCGCGGGCGCGGTGCTGCTGCTCGTCCTCATGGGGCAGACCGACTGGCCGTCGCTGATGTTCGTCTCGTTCGTCATGCTCGGCTTCGGGCTCCAGACCACGCTCTTCGCGGCGTACGAATCGATGCTCAGCGAGGCCCCGCCCGAGCGGGCCGGCGGCGCCGCGGCCATCGGCGAGACCTCCTACCAGCTCGGCGCCGGCATGGGCATCGCGCTGCTCGGCAGCGTCATGAACGCCGCCTACGCGCCGGGCCTCGCATCGGTCGGCGGGGTCCCCGCCAAGGCGTCGGCCGCCGCCTCCAACTCGCTCGGCGAGGCCTACGACGTCGCCGGCCGCCTCGGCGGCCCGGCCGGCGAGGCGCTGCGCACCGCCGCCCGGAACTCCTTCGTGCACGGCCTGCACGTCACGCTGTTCGTCAGCGCCGGGCTGCTGCTCCTCGGTGCGGTGGCCGGGCTGCGGCTGCCGCGGATCATGGACTGCTCGGTGGCCGGGCAGGAGCGGGAACCCGAGCCGGAGGCCGCGTTCGAGCCCGAGCCGCGCAAGGCGCAGCAACTGAGCGTCAAGCTGCCGTCCCCGGCGCGGCCCGGAGATGTGGCGACCGTGGAGTCTGGACGCACGGGACACTGACCCGTAACGTCAGCGCTCAGGTAATAACTAACACTGCTAGTTTTAGTTGAGCGAGAGCCGCGGAGGCGCCCTCATGTCCGCTCCTTCCTCCAAGCTGCCCCCCTTCGACCCGGCCGACCCGCTCGGCATCGACGACCTGCTGAGCCCCGAGGACCTCGCGATCCGCGACACGGTCCGCTCCTGGGCCGCCGACCGGGTCCTGCCGCACATCGCCGAGTGGTACGAGAACGGCGAGCTGCCCGGCATCCGTGAACTGGCCCGCGAACTCGGCTCGATCGGCGCCCTCGGCATGTCCCTGACCGGCTACGGCTGCGCGGGCGCAACCGCCGTCCAGTACGGGCTCGCCTGTCTGGAGCTGGAGGCCGCCGACTCCGGCATCCGCTCCCTCGTCTCCGTGCAGGGTTCGCTCGCCATGTACGCGATCCGGCGGTTCGGCTCCGAGGAGCAGAAGCAGCGCTGGCTGCCGGGGATGGCGGCGGGCGAGATCATCGGCTGCTTCGGCCTCACCGAACCCGACCACGGCTCCGACCCGGCCGGCATGCGTACGTACGCCAAGAAGGACGGCACCGACTGGGTGCTGAACGGCCGCAAGATGTGGATCACCAACGGCTCGGTGGCGGGCGTCGCGGTGATCTGGGCCCAGACCGACGACGGCATCCGCGGCTTCGCCGTGCCGACCGACACCCCCGGCTTCTCCGCCCCCGAGATCAAGCACAAGTGGTCGCTGCGGGCCAGCGTCACCAGCGAGCTGGTCATGGACGAGGTGCGGCTGCCCGCCGACGCCGTACTCCCGGACGTCACCGGCCTCAAGGGCCCGCTCAGCTGCCTCTCGCACGCGCGGTACGGAATCGTGTGGGGCGCGATGGGCGCGGCCCGCGCCTCGTTCGAAGCGGCGGTCGACTACGCCAGGACCCGGGAACAGTTCGGAAAGCCCATCGGCGGCTTCCAGTTGACCCAGGCCAAGCTCGCCGACATGGCGCTCGAACTGCACAAGGGGATCCTGCTCGCCCACCATCTCGGCCGCCGCATGGACGCGGGGCGGCTCCGCCCGGAACAGGTCAGCTTCGGCAAGCTCAACAACGTACGGGAGGCGATCGAGATCTGCCGCACCTCGCGCACGATCCTCGGCGCCAACGGGATCTCCCTCGAATACCCCGTGATGCGGCACGCCACCAACCTGGAATCGGTGCTGACCTACGAGGGCACCGTCGAAATGCACCAGCTGGTGCTGGGCAAGGCGCTCACCGGACTCGACGCGTTCAGGTAATCCGGCGAGCGCCCTGCCTCAGCTCTGATTGAAGAAGCCACCGGTCCGGCGGCCGGCGGGCTCGCCGTTGACGATCTGAGTGTCGACGGGGGTCAGCAGGAAGACCCTCGTCGCCACGCGCTCGATGGAGCCGCGCAGACCGAAGGTGAGTCCGGCCGCGAAGTCGACGACGCGCTTGGCGTCACCGGCGTCCATGGACGTCAGGTTCACGATGACCGGCACGCCCTCACGGAACAGCTCCCCGATGCCCCGCGCGTCCCGGAAGCCGTCCGGCGTGACGGTGGCGATGCGGCGGCCCTGGTCCTCGGCTGTCTCGGAGGCCACCCGCACACGAGGGTCGGTCACCCAGGCCTCGCCGGACTCGGCGGCACCTTCGGTGTACTCGTCGTCGTAGTAGCGGTCGTCGTTGTCCTCGACAAGTCCCAGCCAGGCACTCGCCTTGCGCACCGATCCCATGGACGCCTCCTCTCACAGCGGTCTTCTTCATGCCACGTCTTCAGTTCCGCATCCCTATGGTCGTCCATGATGCGGATACCGCGCCAAGTGGATAGTCGCCGCGCAGGTGATTCGTGACGGTACTGGCACAGATCATGTGGCGATTCGTCAGGAATCCTCCGGGATGGGCACGGTACGCGAAACCGGGCGTAACAAAATTATGTATGTCCCTCCACATGAGTGACACAGGGCTCGTACGGGTGAACGGATCACTCGATACGATGCCTGCCGCACTGAAGAACGATGCGTTGGGCGGGGTGCTCAACGTCACTCGGGGGAGAGCTGTGTTCGGAATCGTCAGGCCCTGTTCGCACCGGCTCACCGAGGGCCTGAAGACCGAGTGGATGGCCCATCTCTGCGGGCTCTGCCTGGCACTTCGCTCCGACCACGGGCAGCTCGCCCGGGTCGTGACCAACTACGACGGCCTGATCGTCTCGGTTCTGACGGAGGCTCAGGCCGAGCGGAGCACCGGCCGGCGGCGCACCGCCGGGCCCTGTCCGCTGCGCGCGATGCGGACCGCGCCCGTCGCCCAGGGCGAGGGCGCCCGGCTCGCCGCGGCCGTCTCGCTCGTCCTCGCCTCGGCGAAGGTCCGCGACCACGTGGCCGACAGGGACGGCCTGTTGGGGCGCAAGCCGGTCGCGGTGGCGGCCCGCCGCATAGCCAGGAGCTGGGACCGGGCGGGCGCGCGCACCGGCGCCTCGCTCGGCTTCGACACGGCCGTGCTCGTGGACGCCGTCGACCGGCAGGGCGGCATCGAGGCGCTCGCCGGGCCCGGCACCTCGCTCCTCACCGTCACCGAGCCCACCGAGACGGCCACCGCGGCCGCCTTCGCGCACACCGCCGTACTCGCCGGGAAACCGCACAACATGGCGCCGCTCGCCGAGGCCGGCCGGCTCTTCGGCCGGCTCGCGCATCTCCTGGACGCCGTGGAGGACCGGGAAACAGACGCCGCGGCAGGTGCCTGGAACCCGCTCGCGGCCACCGGCACCGATCTCGTCGAAGCACGCAGGCTCGCCGACGACGCGGTGCACGGCATCCGGCTCGCCCTGCGCGAGGTCGACTTCGTCGACAGCAAACTCGTCCACGTCCTGCTCGCCCACGAGCTGACCCGGTCCGTGAACCGCTCGTTCCGCACGACGGAGTGCGGGCACGCCCATGACGCGGCCGGGCCGCAGGCGTCGTACGGCCCCTACGGCCCGCCGCCCCAGCACGGCGGCAACCCGTACGGCTTTCCTCCGGAGCCCCCGCGCCCTCAGCCGCGCGGCTTCTTCGCGGGCTGCGCCGCGTTCCTCGGGCTCTGCTGCACCTGCAAGATGTGCTGCGCGGACGAGTACGAGGGGCCCTGGTCGCGCAAGAAGCGCGAGGGGTGCTGCAGCGACTGCGACTGTGACTGCTGCGATTGCTGTGACGCATGCGAGTGCTGCGAGTGCTGCAGCTGCGACTGCTGACGGACCGCCGGTTATGTGTGCTCCGGCGGTGAGATCTCCGACCGCTCTATGCCCGACTCCGTCGTGCCCCACTTCGCCAGGATTCTGTCGTACGTCCCGTCCTTCTTCAGCTTGTTCACCGCGGCCTGGAAGGCGGGGGCCAAAGGGGTGCCCTTCTTGAAGGCGAAGCCCACGTCCAGGCGGTGGAACTCGTTGAGGAACTTCAGTCCCTCCTGCCGGTCCACCGCGTACCGCAGGCCGTTGATCGTCGACATGACGACATCGCTGCGGCCCTGCCGGAGCGAGATCCACAGCGCACCCTGGTCGCTGTAGGTCTGCACCGCGTACGGTTTCTTGCCGGCGGCCCCGCACTTGGGCTTGTTCTTCTCCAGGGTCGCCTCGAACGTGGTGCCCGCACTGGTCGCCACGTTCAGCCCGCAGAGCTGGGCGAGATCGGTGACGTTGCCGAGCCTGCTGTCCTTGCGGACGGCGAAACCCTGGCCGTCGTTGATGTATGTGACGAAGTCGATCGTCCGGCGGCGCTCGTCGGTGACGCCGAAGTTTCCGGTGCCCAGGTCGTACTTGCCGCTGTCGAGCGCGGGCAGGATCACCTCGAAGGAGGCCACCTCGCGCTTCAGCCTCAGGCCGAGCACCCTGGCGGCGGCGTCCGCGAAGTCGACGTCCTGCCCGGCCACCGTCTTCCCGTCCTCCAGGTAGGTGGCCCCCGGAGGAGTCCCGACGCTGGTGGCGACGGTGAGGGTGCCCGCCTTGCGGACGCTCTCGGGCAGCAGCGCCGCGGCGGCCTCGTCCTTCCGGACGGCCGACACCACATCGGCGGTGGGGACCTTTCCCTTCTGGCCGGCGGGCGCGGCATTGCCGGCCGCCCCCACGTCCGCCGGGTCCCCGGACCCGCACGCGGTGAGGCCGAGTGCCGCCGCGGTGATCAGGGCGAACGCGGCGTAGTTGCGCGATCTGCTCAGGCTTCGGGACCTGCTCATGACGGGGTGCGCTCCAGAGATTTCGGGCAGGCGGAAGTGCCAGGAGTGATACGAGGCATGACGAGGGGAGGGGTGCGCGAGTGATCAGTGAGGTGAAGGCGCGAGGAAGCGGCGCGAAGGCGCACGCAGGACGCGGAAGAAGCAGCCGTGCGGGGGGTCAGCTCAACAGGAGGAGGACCACACTCGACCGAAGTCGATGTGGGAGCGCGTGACCAGCCACTGCTGCGGATGCATGGCCCAAGTGGAACAGGCATCCGTTTCCGCGTCAACTGCGCTGAGACGTAACGCTCACAGTGCGGACAAGCTTGACAACCTCCAGCATGCAGCGCATAGCCTCGGAGACGGAAACCGTGCTGAGGGGCTCGGTTCCGCACCGCGCGCCATGTGTTCGTGAAGGCCAATCCCGTGTTCGATCCCTGTATCCACGGAGCCTTCGCATGTCCCTCACCCTGTCCGAAAGCCCGTCCATAGCTCCCGAGGACGGCACCCCCGACACCCCGCGCATCGTCCCCCTGCGCCGAACCGGCCAGCGGGCAGCGGCCGTTGTCGTGCTCGTGCTGCTCGGCCTCGTGCTCACCTCCGTCGCGCGCAACGATGCCTTCCAGTGGGGCGTGGTCGCCGACTACTTCGCCACCACCGCCGTACTGCGCGGACTCTGGCTCACCCTGTGGCTCACCGCCGCCGTGATGGCGCTCGGGTTCGCGCTCGGCACGCTGCTCGCCGTCATGAGGCTGTCCGCCAACCCCGTTCTGAGGGCGGTGAGCTGGGGCTACGTCTGGCTGTTCCGGTCGACGCCGATCCTGGTGCAGCTGCTGTTCTGGTTCAACATCGGAGCGCTGTACCCGCAGATCCTCGGCGTCCGCACGGTCGACCTGATGGGCCCGGTCACCGTCGCCGTCGTCGGGCTCACCCTGCACGAGGCCGCGTACGCCGCCGAAGTCGTGCGCGGCGGCATCCTCTCCGTCGAGCGCGGCCAGATCGAGGCCGCCCAGTCGCTCGGCCTCGGACCCTGGCGCCGGCTGCGCCGCATCGTCCTGCCGCAGGCCATGCGCTCCATCGTGCCGCCCGCCGGGAACATGCTGATCGGCACCCTCAAGGGCACCTCGATCGTCTCCATCATCGCCGTCAACGACCTGTTGTACTCCGTGCAGTTGGTCTACCACCGCACCTACCAGGTGGTCCCGCTGCTCCTCGTCGCCACCCTCTGGTACGTCGTGGTGACCTCACTCCTGTCCATCGGCCAGTACTACGTCGAGCGGTACTACGCACGCGGCCAGGCGGGTGCCCGGTGAGCGCGTCGGTCGTGGTGGTGGGAGCCGGTCCGCGAGGGACCGGTTTCCTGGAGCGGCTCGCCGCCAACATCCCTTCCCTGTACGGGGACCGGGCCCTGGACGTCCATCTGGTGGACCCGCATCCCGCGGGCGCCGGACGGATCTGGCGGGCCGACCAGTCGCCGCTGCTCTTGATGAACTCCATGGCCGAGGACGTCACCATGTTCACCGACGACACCGTCCAGCAGGACGGCCCGGTGCGGCCGGGGCCCACCCTCGCCGAATGGTCCGGCCTGGACGCCCGCACCTTCCCCAGCCGGCGGGCGCAGGGCGAGTACCTGCGCTGGGTGTACGAGGACGCCGTGGCCGCGCTGCCGCCCACCGTCACCGTGCACGAGCACCGCACCCGGGCCACCCGGGTCGGCGGGCCGCGCGAGGGGCGGCAGCGGGTGTGGCTGGAGGGCCGCACGCAGCCGCTCGTCGCCGACCTGGTGGTGCTCGCCCTCGGCCACCTGGATGCCGAACCCGACGAAGAACAGAGGGAGTTGGCCGACTTCGCCGACCGGCACGGACTGGTGCACCTGCCGCCCGCCTTCACCGCCGACAGCGACCTGTCGGCCCTGCACCCCGGCGAACCCGTCATCGTCCGCGGCTTCGGACTCGCCTTCGTCGACCTCATGGCCCTGCTCACCGAGGGCCGCGGCGGCCGCTACGACGCGGACGGCGCCTACCACCCCTCGGGCCGGGAACCCGTCCTGCACGTCGGATCCCGGCGCGGGGTGCCCTACCGCTCCAAGATCGGCTACACCTGGACCGGCGAACGCCCGCCGCTGCCCCGCTTCTTCGGGCCCGCCGAGGTCGACGCACTCCTGAGCCGCCCGCACCGGCCCGACTTCCGGCGCGACCTCTGGCCCCTGATCGACAAGGAGCTGGGCTTCGCCCACTACCACCGCCTGTTCACCGCCCACCCCGAGCGCACCGCCGTCGACTGGCCCGGCTTCGAGGAGAAGTACGCCGCCGCCGACCCCGGCAGCCCCGCCTTACAGGCCCTGATCGCAGCCTCCGTCCCCGACCCCGCCGACCGCCTCGACCTCGAAGCCCTGGACCACCCGCTCGACGGGCTCCGCTTCACCTCGTACGAGAGCCTCCAGGGCGGCCTCCGCTCGTACATCCGGGCTGATCTCACGAGACGCCATGATGCGCGTCACAGTGAGGACTTGGGGGTGTTTCTCGGGCTCCTCTCGGTCTACGGGCAGCTGCTGCGCGTCGGGGACGTGGGCGGCTGGTGGCACGGGTTCTTCAGCTTTCTCGCCTCCGGGCCGCCCGGGCCCCGGCTGCGCCAACTGCTCGCGCTGTCCGACGCGGGCGTCGTGCGCTTCCTCGGGGCGGGCGTCACCGTCGAGGCCGACGAAACCAGGGGCGTCTTCCGGGCGGGCAGTGCCAGCGTGCCCGGGCGGTGGATCGAGGCGGCGGCCCTCGTCGAGGCCCGGCTGCCCGAGCCCAGCGCGGACCGGCCCGGCAGCCCGCTGCTGCGCGCGCTGTACGAGGAGGGGGCGGGCGCGGCCGACACCGGGCTGCTCCAGGTGGACCCCGCCGACGGCCGCATCACCGGACGCGACGGCCGGGCCCATCCGCGCCGGTTCGCGCTGGGCCCCTTCACCGTCGCCCGCGCGTCGGGGGCGTTCACCAGGCCCCGCACCGGAGGCGCCGCCTTCCGGCAGAACGACGCCACGGCGCGCGCCGCGCTGACCTTCCTGCGCGACCTCGCGCCCGCCGACGAACGCCACTATGCGAAGGGAGGCGTGCGGTGAGCACGTCCATGGTCGAAGTCCGCTCCGTGCACAAGAGCTTCGGCTCCCTCGACGTCCTGCGGGGCATCGACCTGGACGTCCGGGCCGGCGAGGTCACCGTCGTGCTCGGGCCGTCCGGCTCCGGCAAGTCGACGCTGCTGCGCACCATCAACCACCTGGAGAAGGTGGACAGCGGATCGATCACCGTCGACGGCACGCTCATCGGCTACCGGCGCGAGAACAAGGCTTCGGCCCGAAGGGCCTTTGGCAAGGGCGGCGGCGGGCGACGGGCGGGCAAGCTGTACGAGCTGCGGGAACGCGATGTCCTCAGGCAGCGCACCCGGATCGGCTTCGTCTTCCAGAACTTCAACCTCTTCCCGCACCTGACCGTCCTCGACAACGTCGTCGAGGCGCCGGTCGCGGCACTGAAGCGGCCCCGGAAGGACGCGGTGGCCGCGGCGCGGAAGCTGCTCGCCCGGGTCGGTCTGGCCGACAAGACGGACGCGTACCCCAGGCAGCTCTCCGGCGGACAGCAGCAGCGCGTCGCCATCGCCCGCGCGCTCGCCCTCGAACCCAAGCTGCTGCTCTTCGACGAGCCGACATCGGCGCTCGACCCCGAGCTGGTGGGCGAAGTCCTCGACGTCATGCAGGACTTGGCGGCCTCGGGCACCACCATGATCGTCGTCACGCACGAGATCGGCTTCGCGCGCGAGGTCGCGGACACGGTGGTGTTCATGGACGGCGGGGTGATCGTCGAGCAGGGCCCGCCCGCCGAGGTGCTGGATGCGCCGCGGCACGAGCGGACGCGGGCGTTTCTCTCCAGAGGGGCCGACTCTCCGGTCCTGCCAAGTCCAGAGAAATGACCCGGGATCCGTGGGGGCCCTGCCTCCGGACCCGCCGCTCCTCACACGCCCAAGGGGCCGACCGGCACCCTCCAGAAAGGTTCACCCATGTCCGCACCCCTGGTCCGCAGTCCCGTGCACCTCGCTGTCTCTCTCGACGGGGCGGGGCGCTACGACCCCGGGTATTTCGTTCAGCTCGCGCGCCTCGCCGAGCAGGGGACGCTCGACTTCGTCACGCTCGGGGACTCCTTCGCGAAGGCGGGACTCGACGCGCTCGCCGTGCTGTCCCGGGTCGCGCCCGCCACCGGGCGGATCGGGCTCGTGCCGGTGGTGAACACCACGCACACCGAGCCGTTCCACGTGTCCTCGGCCGTGGCCACCCTCGACTGGGTGAGCCGCGGCCGGGCCGGGTGGAGTCCCGGGGTGTCCACCTCCGAGGCCGAGGCACGGCTCTTCGGGCGGCGGCCGGCCGCCCGCGCCGCCGAGGTGTGGCACGAGGCACGCGAAGTCGCCGATGTGGCGGCCAGGTTGTGGGACTCCTGGGAGGACGACGCCGAGATACGCGACGAGCCGACCGGGCGGTTCATCGACCGAGACAAGCTGCACTACGTCGATTTCGAGGGGCGCACCTTCTCGGTGCGCGGGCCGGCCATCGTGCCCCGGCCGCCCCAGGGGCACCCCGTCACCGTGGTCGACGCGACCGCCGCCGAGCCGAGGGCCGCCGCCGTACGGCACGCCGATGTCGCGCTCGTCCGCACCCAGGATCCGCTCGCCGCCCGCACCGCCCGCGGGGAGCTGCGCGACCGGGCCCGTGCGCACAGCAGGGACCCCGAGCGGCTGCGGGTGCTCGGCTCGGTCCCGGTGGCGCTGTCCACCACCGCCGACGCCGTGGAGCTGGCCGGTCTCATCGGCGACTGGCACGAGGAGGGCGCCGTCGACGGCTTCCACCTGCGCCTCGCCGACCCCGAGCGCGATCTCGCGCTCCTCGTGAAGGCCACCGTCCCGGTCCTCCAGCACCGCGGTCTGCTGCGGCGCTTCTATCCCGGCGCCACCCTTCGCGAACACCTGGGCCTGGCGCGGCCCGTCAACCAGTACGCCACCGCAGGGGGAGGCCGCCATGAGCGCGACTGAGAACACGAGCGCGACCAAGAAGCAGATCCACCTCGCCGCCCATTTCCCCGGCGTCAACAACACCACCGTGTGGGCCGACCCGCGCTCCAGGTCGCAGATCGACTTCTCCTCCTTCGAGCACCTCGCCCGGACCGCCGAACGCGGCAAGTTCGACTTCTTCTTCCTGGCCGAAGGGCTCCGGCTGCGCGAGCACAAGGGACGTATCCACGACCTCGACGTCGTCGGGCGGCCCGAGTCGATCACCCTGCTCAACGCGCTCGCCGCCGTCACCGACCGGCTCGGGCTCGCCGCCACCGTGAACGCGACCTTCAACGAGCCGTACGAGACTGCCCGCCGCTTCGCCTCGCTCGACCACCTCAGCGGCGGCCGGGCGGCCTGGAACGTGGTCACCTCGCCCGACGCCTTCACCGGCGAGAACTTCCGCCGCGGCGGCTTCCTCGACCGGGGGGACCGGTACACCCGTGCTTCCGAATTCGTCGCCACGGCGCGGGAGTTGTGGGATTCCTGGGGGCCGGACGGGGTGCCGCGGCCGTTCGCCCACCATGGGCAGCACTTCTCCATCGAGGGGAAGTTCGGGGTGCCGCGCTCCCCGCAGGGGCACCCGGTCGTCATCCAGGCCGGCGACTCCGGCGAGGGACGCGAGTTCGCGGCCTCGGCCGCCGACGTCATCTTCACCCGGCACGGCACCCTGGAGGCGGGCCGGGCCTTCTACGCCGATGTGAAGGGGCGTCTCGCCCAGTACGGCAGGGAGCCCGACGACCTCAAGATCATGCCCGGGGTCACCTTCGTGCTCGGCGACACCGCGGCCGAGGCCCAGGAGAAGGCCGCCGAGATCCGCCACCAGCAGGTCTCGCCGCAGAACGCGATCCTCGCCCTCGAACAGATCTGGGGCCGCGACCTGTCCGCCCACGACCCCGACGGCCCGCTGCCCGCCATCGACCCCGATCCGGACTCCCAGCTCGTCCAGGGCCGGGTGAAGATCACCAACGCCTTGGAGATCGCCGCCAAGTGGCGGGCCCTGTCCGAGGCCAAGGGGCTCTCCATCCGGCAGACCGTCATCGAGACCACCGGCCGCCAGTCCTTCATCGGCACCCCGGACACGGTCGCCGCGGAGCTCGACGCGTTCGTGCAGGGCGGCGCCGCCGACGGCTTCATCCTCGTCCCCCATCTCACCCCCGGCGGCCTGGACGACTTCGTCGACCAGGTGGTGCCACGGCTCCAGGAACGCGGCGCGTTCCGCACGGAATACACCGGGTCCACGCTGCGCTCGCACCTCGGACTGCGTACCCCGGTATGGAAAGGTTGATCACATGAGCACGCAAGCACCGCAGGATCCCCGGTCCGACCACGCCCTCGACTGGAAGAAGTGGCACGAGCACCGCATCGCCTCGGTCTCCGCGCCCTACGGACCGCTCGCCCTGACCGGCACCCACTGGCTCGCGGACGGCGTGCCCGAGGAGCTCGGCCGGTGGCGCGAGGACGGCGACGAGGTGGTGATCACCGCGGGCGGGGAGCACCGACTCGGCCTGGACGGCGCTCCGTTGACCGGTGAGGTGCGGCTCGGCGCGGATGTCGGTCCAGCCGGCGAGTCCCGGCTCGCGCAGGGCGACCGCAGGCTCGTCGTGCTGCGCCGCGAGGGGCTGTGGGCGGTACGGGTGTGGGACCCGGCGTCCCCCGCGCGCCAGGCCTTCGCGGGCATCGACGCCACCCCGTACGAGGAGCGGTTCCGGCTGCCCGGCACGTTCCGCCCGTACGAGCGGCAGCGGGTGAAGGTTCCCAACGCCGACGGGGTCGAGCGCGGGCTCGAACTCGCCGGGGAGATCGCCTTCACGCTCGGCGGGCAGGAGCACACCCTCCAGGTCTCGGTCGAAGCCGACGGTTCGCTGTGGGCCGTGTTCGCCGACGGGACCAGTGGGAAGTCCACCTTCCGGTTCCGCTTCCTGCGGCCCGAGGCACCGGCTCCCGATGGTGCGGTGACCGTCGACTTCAACCGGGCGCAGCTGCCGCCCTGTGCCTTCGCCGACCACTTCATCTGCCCCTTCCCGCCCCCGGGCAACACCCTTCCCATCGACATCCCGGCGGGGGAGCGGAACATCCGCACCAACTGACCCCGGCGCGCGCATCCTCGCGGAGCCCGGCCTGAAGGCGCCCTTGCGCGCACCGGCCGGGCCCCCGAATACTCCTCCGCAGCGCTTGTCAGGATCACGGCTTGCGCCTACTTGTGCTGCCGTCGTCCTTGGCTGCGCCTCACGGGGCCCCTCCTTTCACGGGCCCCTCGATTCCCCTCGGGAGGAAAAGAAGTGAGGATCAAGCGCACCACCCCCACACGCCCCACCGGTCTCGCGAGACGCACCAGGCTCGCGGCCGTCGCCACCGGCCTGCTCGCCGCGGTGGCCATAGCCGTCCCCCACGCGAGTGCCACCCCGTCCCACTCCTTCGGCGTCGCCGCCCTGACCGCCGCCAGCGACGCCGTGCGCGGAGCGGACGTCACCGGAACCGCCTGGAGCGTCGACAGCGCCACCGGCAAGGTCGTCGTCACCGCGGACTCGACCGTCTCGGCGGCGGATCTGGCCAAGATCGAGCGCGCGGCCGGGGCCAACGCGGGCGCCCTGCGCATCGAGCGGACCCCCGGCAGGTTCACCAAGCTGCTCTCCGGCGGTGACGCCATCTACACCACCAGCTGGCGCTGCTCGCTGGGCTTCAACGTCAAGAAGGGCTCCACGTACTACTTCCTGACGGCCGGTCACTGCACCCAGGGCAAGCCGAACTACTACACCAGCTCGTCGCACTCGACGAGCATCGGCCCGACCGTGGGCACCAGCTTCCCGGGCAACGACTACGGCCTCGTGCAGTACACCAACACCTCGCTCGCGCACCCGAGCGCGGTGGGCAGCCAGCGCATCACCAGCGCCGCCAACCCGACGGTCGGCCAGACGGTCACCCGGCGCGGCTCGACCACCGGCATCCACAGCGGCAAGGTCACCGCGCTCAACCAGACGGTCAACTACGGCAACGGCGACATCGTCTCCGGCCTCATCCGGACCACCGTGTGCGCCGAGCCCGGCGACTCCGGCGGCCCGCTCTACGCCGGCTCCACCGCGCTCGGCCTCACCTCGGGCGGCAGCGGCAACTGCACCTCCGGCGGAACGACCTTCTTCCAGCCGGTGGTCGAAGCCATGAACGCCTATGGCGTGAGCCTTTTCTGACGCTACGTCACTGAAATTGTGGCGGTACATCACCGAACGCCGGCCGACCACAGGCCAAGGCCCCCGTCCCGGACAACCGGACGGGGGCTTCCGGCTGGACGCGATGCGCTGTTTTGAGAGGATGTGCAGGGGCACGACGTAGAACAGGTCCGTCAGTGACCGGCGCCGGACACACGGGGTGAGACGCATTGAAGCGCATCGGAGTGACCGGTCACCGCGACATCCCGCCCGACGCCTTCGAGGAGATCCGCGACCGGCTGCGCGCCCTGCTCTGCGGCCACGACGGCTCCCTGGAGGCGCTCTCCAGCCTGGCCACCGGCGCGGACCAGCTCTTCGCCGACATCGCCCTGGACTGCGGGGCCGCGCTCACCGTGGTGATCCCGAGCGGCGACTACGAGGCGGGCTTCGCGGACGCGGCCGAACTGGCCCGCTACCGGGGCCTGAAGCGGCGCGCCAGCCAGGAGATCGCGCTCGGCTACCCGCACTCCACGGACGAGGCCTACTACGCCGCCGGGGCCTACATCGCGGACAACTGCGACCGGCTCGTCGCCGTCTGGGACGGCCTGCCGGCCCGCGGTCTCGGCGGCACCGGCGACATCGTGCAGTACGCCCGGGGCCTCGGCCGGCCCGTCACCGTCATCTGGCGGGACGGCAGCCGCAGGGCGTAGCGGGGGTGGCGGGGCTCAGCTGCGCAGCCGGGCGAGCCAGTCGGTGTGCTGGGGCGAGACGATGCGCTCGGTCTCGTACACGGCCTGCGGCCACTGCCGTTCGGTCACCATGTTCTCCATCGCCACATGCATCTCCATGAGGTCCTGCTCGACCAGCGAGTGTGCCGAGATCAGCGGCTGGTGGCGGCGGATCTCGCTCCAGGCGAGACAGGCCGCGGCCGATGCCGACAGAACACCTGCCATGTTTACGTTCTCCGCGACCGAGAAGGTTTGGAGAGTGGCGAAAAAAAGAGCGAGGAGGGTCAACAGTGTGATCGCTGTCGACCAGAGCCTGGTCGCGCGCCGCGAGGTCTCCTGGCGGCGCCGGTACCAGTTGCGCTGCTCGATGAGCCGGTCGCGTACGTATGTCTCCTTGCGTACGTTGAACGACTTGCCGCGTAACTCCCGCATGCTCGGGGTCACCAGGCCTCCCGGGGCGAGCCCGCCGTCGTCGCGGGGGTCGCGCCAGCCGACCTTCTTCAGCTCCCGCAGGCCCTCCTCGACGCGGGTCACGAACAGGGCGTCCGGGTCGGAGGCGCCCAGGTCGAAGGGGGCTCCGTGAACGGCGTAGCGCCAGCACATCGACTTGATGAACTCGGCGGCGGAACGGTTGAGCTGCCAGTGCGAGGCGGCGTGCCGCCGGGCCGCCCCGAAGCTCGCGAGCAGCACTCCCGCGTAGGCGAGCGCACTCAGCGCGCTGAGTACCTGGAAGTCCTCGCCGATTCTGACCTGCGGCAGCGCCGCCGCGAGGGCGCCGACGACGAGGAGCGAGAGCTGGGTGCGGGTCAGCTTGACCGCCGACTGCTGTCGGCCGATCGCCAGCGCGTCCGCGTGGTGGAAGAGGCCCGGCAGATCCGCGTTCCGGAAGACCATGCTCTGCAATGGGCCGGGAATCGCCGTCACATGCACCCCCGTCTGCGATTTTGCCTTCATTCTTTCGTAGGGATGGCAGGTGTGCGCTCTGTTTGCGTGCTCCATCCACTGGTGGGGATGAGAGTAAAGTCGTCCCGCCGGTACTGCAACGGTGCATGTGCCGGTACCACTGTCCACGTGCGGTTATCACTCACCCCAGGGACGAACGTGAACCCCTCCGTAAACTCAGTGAATTCAGCCTCATTCGCCGCTGCGAAGAAGGACCGGGTACCGCTGGCCGAACTGGCCGAGAAGGCCGCGGGCCGGGTCCGGGGGAGGAGCCTCGGCAGGGTCCCGGCCGCCCGGGAAGGCCACCGCCCGATCGCGGCCCCCACCTTCAACTCCTCGCTCTGACACGGGAGTTGACGAGTCCACCCCGCCGGGTGCGCCCGGCGGGGGCCATGGGGCACCAGGGGAGGTCGGGGGCTCCGGGACATGTCCGGAGAACTCCCGGGCCGGGCCCCGGAATTCCCGTCCTCGCTAAACTGGCGGAATGACAGGACCGCTGGTCCCATTCCGCGAGATCGTGCTCAAGGTGCACAGCAGGTGCGACCTGGCCTGTGACCATTGTTATGTGTACGAAGCCGCAGACCAGAGCTGGCGCAAGCAGCCCCGGGCGGTCTCCGACGACGTCATTTCGGGCACTGCCCGACGGCTGGCCGAGCACGCCGAAAAGCACCGCCTGAGTTCCGTTTCGGTGATTCTGCACGGCGGCGAACCGCTGCTCGCCGGGCCCGAACGGCTGCGCCGGGTCTGCGAGGTGCTGACCGCCGCCGTCGCACCGGTCGCGGAGCTCGAACTGCGCATCCACACCAACGGCGTGCTGCTCGGCCCGCGCCACCTCGACCTGTTCGAGGAGTTCGGCGTGAAGGTCGGCATCTCGCTCGACGGCGACCGCGCCGCCAACGACCGCCACCGGCGCTACGCCGACGGCCGCAGCAGCCATGCGCAGGTCCTGGCCGCCGTCGAGCTGCTCCAGCAGCCGCGCCACCGGAAGCTGTTCGCCGGTCTGCTCTGCACCGTCGACCTCGCCAACGACCCGGTCGCCGTGCACGACGCGCTCGTGGCGCTCGACCCGCCCCGCATCGACTACCTCCTGCCGCACGCCACCTGGGAGACCCCGCCCGCGCGCCCCGACGCGATCTCGGCCCCGTACGCCGACTGGCTGCTCGCCGTCTTCGACCGCTGGGACGAGCAGGGCCGGACCGTGCCGGTGCGGCTCTTCGACTCGGTGCTCTCCACCCTGCACGGCGGCCCCAGCCTCACCGAGTCCCTGGGGCTCGCCCCCACCGACATCGTCGTGGTCGAGACCGACGGCTCGCTCGAACAGGTCGACTCGCTGAAGTCCGCCTACGAAGGCGCCGCCGCCACCGGATTCTCGGTGTTCCGGGACGACTTCGACGCGGTCGCCGCCCACCCGGGAGTGCGCGCCCGCCAGCGCGGCCTCGCCGGGGTCGGCGAACAGTGCCGCCGCTGCCCGGTCGTCCGCTCCTGCGGAGGCGGCCACTACACCCACCGCTACCGAGCGGGCCACGGCTTCGCCAACCCGTCGGTGTACTGCCCCGATCTGATGGCGCTGGTACGCGGCATCGAGGCCCGCACGCCGGTCCCCGAACTCCCCACGCCTCACCGACTCGCCGACGCCGGCCTGGAGTCGAACCGCCTCCTGCTCGCCGAACTGCATACCGCGCTCGGCGGGCGGGGCGGCGCCGAGTGGGCCCGCATCTGGGAGCTCACCACCGCCGTCGACGGGCCGGGGCTCGACACGGTCCTGGCCCACCCCTACGCCCGCGGCCGGCTCCTCGCCGCGCTGGAGGCGCTCGACGCGGGACGCCCCGACGCGGTGACAAGAGCCCTGCGGCTGGCCGCGCACATGGCGGCCGCGGCCGTGCACGACGGCGCCGGCCCCACCGTCCCCGTCCGCTGGTCCGACGGCCGGCTCCACCTGCCGACCCTGGGCGAACTGCGCCTGCCCGCCGCCGAGGGCGTGGCCGAGGTCGCCGCCGCGGGGAGCGGCTTCCGGGTGCGGCACGCGAGCGGCGAGCGTCACATCGTCCACCTGGCCGAACCGGCCCCGGACTGGCTTCCGTTGAGGAGGGTCGACGGCCTGGTCCTGGACGACCTCGACCCGTACCGCGACTGCTTCGACAGCCCCGTACTGCCCCGATTGGGGCCGCGCGAGGCGGCGGAGTGGGGCCGCGGAGTGGCGCGAGCCCGGGCGCGCCTCGCCGAGACCGTCCCGCGGTACGCCGACGTGCTTGACGCGATCACCACGCTCACCCCGCTCGCTCAAGGAGCGGGACCGGTGGTCGGGCGGCACGGTTTCGGCGCGCTCGGCCTTCCCCTCGGTCTCGCGGGCGAACCGCTCGCCCTGGCCCTGCTGCGCGGGGGGCGCAGGGCGGCCCTGCGCGCCCTCCTCGACGTCGAGGACCTGTACGACATGGACGGGGCGTGGCAGCATCCGACGCCCTGGGGACCGCTCCCGGTCTCCCGGCTGCTCGCCGAGACGTACGAAGGGGTCGCGGTCGCCGCGTACGGCGGTGGTGCGCCGGCCCTGGCGGAGCTCGGCCGGGCGCTGGAAGCTCTGGAGCGGGCCGCCGAACTCACCATCACCGGAAAGCATCTGGTGCGCACCCTGCGCCAGGAATGGGAAGAGGCATCGCGTGGGCGAGAACACCACTGAGGTCCCGGCGGAGCCCGGCCCGGCCGGGCAACTGCGCGCCCTCGGCGTGGAGGAGGGCGGCGTCCTGCTCGTGCACGCCTCGCTGCGCGGCACCGGGCTCCGTGCCGAGGAACTCCTGGACGCGCTGCGCACGGTGCTCGGACCCGAAGGGACGCTGGTGGTCCCCGCGTTCACCCCGGAGAACTCCGACACCTCGCCCGCCCACCTCGCCCTGGTGAGCCGGGCCCCCGACCCGGCCGCGTTCCGGGCCGCGATGCCCCCCTTCGACCCGGACCGCACCCCGTGCCCGCGCATGGGGCGGTTCGCCGAGCGGGTCAGGACCACCGAGGGCGCCGCCCGCAGCGACCACCCGCAGACCTCCTTCGCGGCGCTCGGCGCCCGGGCCGCCGACCTCATTAAGGGCCATGCGCTCGACTGCCACTTCGGCGAGGAGTCGCCGCTGCCCAAGCTGATCGCCGCCGGGGCGCAGGTCCTGATGGTCAACGTCGGCTTCGCCGTGTGCACCGCCTTCCACTTCGCCGAATACCTGGTGCCGCCGCGCCCGGTGCGCACCTACCGGGCGGTGATCAGGGACGAGCGGGGCGGGTCCACCTGGTTCGCGTACCAGGACGCCGTGCTCGACGACAGCGACTTCGCCCGGATCGGCGCCGACTTCCCCGCCGAGCACGTGCGCGGCGGACCGCTGGGGCGGCGCGGAGCGCGGCTCTTCCCGATCAGGGCGGCGGTCGAGCACGCGACCGCCTGGATGGCCGAGAAACGGTACTGACCGATGACCGGGAAGGAGGGTGAGGCTCCCGTGCCCGACGGGCCGTACTTCTTTCTCAGTTACGCTCCCGCCACGGGCCGCGGCGGGAGCGGGCCCGACCCCGACATGTGGGTGGGACGGCTCTTCGAGGACCTGTGCCGGGGCGTGGCGGAGCTGACCGCGCTGCCCGCCGGCACACCCCCCGGCTTCATGGACCGCGGGCCGCGCCCGGGCGGCGCCTGGTCCGAACAGCTCGGCCGCAGCCTCGCCTCCTGCCGGGTGTTCGTGCCGCTCTTCTCGCCCCGCTACTTCGCGAGCGAGTGGTGCGGCAAGGAGTGGTACGCCTTCGCGCAGCGCGCCATCCGTCACCGGGCGGCCACCAACCGGCCCGCCGACGCCATCGTCCCGGCACTGTGGATACCCGTTCCGCCCCGCCAACTCCCGTTACCCGCCGAACAGTTGGGGTTCGACCATCGCGACGTGGGGGAGCGGTACGCCGCCGACGGGCTCTACGGTCTGATCAAACTCCGGCTGTTCGCCGAGGAGTACCGGCGGGCGGTGCACTGCCTCGCCCGGCACATCGTCGGCGCGGCCCACACCGGCCGCGTCGGCCCCGGCCGCCCTCTCGACCACCGCACGCTCCCCAGCGCCTTCGGCACCGCCGCGGGCCCCCGCGCGCTGCGGGTCACCGTCGCCGCCCCCACCCGCGACGAGCTCCCCGAGGGGCGCGACGGCGTCTACTACGGGCAGAGCCCGCTCGACTGGAACCCCTACCACCCGGACACACAGCGGCCGTTGGCCCTGGTCGCGGACGACATCGCGGGCTCGCTCAACTACCGGCCCACCGTCGCCTCCTTCGACGACGAGAGCCCGCCGGGCGAGGAGAGCGGGCCCCCGAGCGGCCCCGAGGTCCTGCTCGTCGACCGCTGGGCACTCCTGGACGAGAACCGGCGCGCCCGGCTCGCCGCCCTCGACGCGGCGGACCGGCCCTGGATCAGCGTGGTGGTCCCGTGGAACCGGGACGACCCGCAGAGCCGGGCCGCGGCGGACGAGCTCACCGCCCGCACGGCGGCTACGCTGCCCAGCAGAGTGAGCCACGGGCGGCCCGCCTGCCGGGCCGCGGCCCGGGGCGTGGAGTCCATCGACGCCTTCGAGGAGCTGCTGCCGCACGTGGTCGAGGCGGCCGCCCAGCAATACCTGAGACACGCACCGGCCCACCCCCCGGCCGGCCGCGCACCCACCCAACGGCCGCGCCTGATCGGCCCGATG
Organism: Streptomyces mauvecolor; assembly: GCF_039532965.1. Classification (NCBI taxonomy): domain Bacteria; kingdom Bacillati; phylum Actinomycetota; class Actinomycetes; order Kitasatosporales; family Streptomycetaceae; genus Streptomyces; species Streptomyces mauvecolor. Next base: position 54,395 of record NZ_BAAASQ010000012.1, read on the forward strand.
GACCACGGCCCCCAGGCCGGGCACCGCACCGTACAACCGCACGACGCCCTCGATGGGGCACCCGATGTGGAGGACACGGATGACAGCCAGCCGTGACGGACGTGTCGTCACGTTCTACTCGTACAAGGGCGGTACCGGGCGCACCATGGCGCTCGCCAACACCGCCCTGATCCTCGCCGCGAACGGCAAGCGGGTGCTCGCGGTGGACTGGGACCTGGAGGCGCCGGGCCTGCACCGCTTCTTCCACCCCTTCCTCGACCCGGCCACCCTCGGCGCCACCAGCGGCGTCATCGACCTGGTCAGCGAGTACGCCTGGGCCGCCACCAACCCCGAACACCCCGACAAGGACTGGTACGTGGCGCTGGCCCGCATCCAGCCGCACGCCGTGTCCCTGGTGCCGGACCACCTGGGCTGGCAGTTCCCCGACGGCGGCACCCTCGACTTCGTGTCGGCGGGCCGGCAGAACCGCGAGTACTCCGCGACCGTCTCCACCTTCGACTGGGACAACCTCTACGGCCGGCTCGGCGGCGGCACCTTCTTCGACGCCCTCCAGGCCGACATGAAGGCCAACTACGACTACATCCTGATCGACAGCCGCACCGGACTCAGCGACGTCGCCGACATCTGCACCGTCCACCTGCCCGACATCCTCGTCGACTGCTTCACCCTCAGCGACCAGTCCATCGACGGCGCCGCCGCCGTCGCCCGCCAGATCGCCGAGGGCTACGGCGCCCGCAGCATCCGCGTACTGCCCGTGCCCATGCGCATCGACGAGGGCGAGAAGGAGAAGGCGGACGCCGGACGGGCGCTGGCCCGGCTCAAGTTCGACGGCTTCCCCGCCGGGCTCGCGGGCGACCGGCTCGCCGCGTACTGGGGCTCGGTGGAGATCCCGTACCGCCCCTACTACGCGTACGAGGAATCGCTCGCCACCTTCGGTGACGAGGCCGGGCTCTCCAACTCGCTGCTCTCCGCCTTCGAACGGCTCACCGCGGTCATCACCGACGGCGAGGTCACCTCCATGCCCGGCGTGGGCGACGAGGCCCGGCTGCGGATCAAGGAGGCCTTCACCCGCCGCCGCCCCGCACAGCCCGTCGACGTCCACCTCTCGTACGCGGCCGAGAACCGGATGTGGGCGGACTGGATCGAGGCGGTCCTGAGCCGGGCCGGCTTCCGGGTCCACCCGCGCGACGTCGCCGACCCGGCGCCCGACCGCGCCGAACCCGCCGCCGACAACGGGCGGACCGTGGTGGTGCTCTCGGCCGCCTACCTCAAGTCGGCCCGGGCGATGGGCGTCTGGCAGGAGGCGGCCTCCGCCGACCCGACCGGGCTTCGCCGCACGATGCTGTCGCTGCGCGTCGACGACGTACGCCTGCCGGGTGCCTACCTGGACCGCAACCCGGTGGACCTGTTCCGGCTCGACCAGGCGCACGCCACCGAGGCCCTGCTGCGCGCCCTGGACCGGCCGGGCCAGAGCGGCGGCGAGAGCGGCGGCCCGCGGTTCCCGGGCACCGTGCCGCGGATCTGGAACGCGCCGCCGCGCAACCCCGAGTTCACCGGCCGCTCCGAGGCCCTGGAGCGGATGCGCGACCAGCTCGGCAGCGGCCTCGCGGTCGTCCTGCCGCAGCCGCAGACCCTGTACGGACTCGGCGGCGTCGGCAAGACCCAGGTGGCGCTCGAATACGCGCACCGGTTCATGGCCGACTACGACCTGGTCTGGTGGATCAACTGCGCCCGCCCCGGCGACGTGGCCGCGGGCCTCGCCGAACTGGGCGGGCGCCTCGGCGGCCAGGGCGGCGACGACATCGGGGTGGCCTCCCGCGAGGCCGTCGACCTGCTGCGGCGCGGGGTGCCCACCGAACGCTGGCTGCTGGTCTTCGACAACGCGGACGACCCCGAGGCGCTCAGGCGGTTCATCCCGCCGGGCGGCCCCGGCCACATCCTGGTCACCTCGCGCAACCAGGACTGGTCGCAGTACGGCGACGCGCTGTCCGTCGACGTGTTCCGGCGCGAGGAGTCCGTCGAGCACCTCCGGCGGCGGGCGCCCGGCCTGTCCGTCGACGAGGCGGACCGGGTCGCGGCCGCGCTCGGCGACCTGCCGCTGGCCGTCGAACAGGCGGCCGCCTGGATCGCGGAGACCGCCACCCCGGTCGCCGACTACCTCGACCAGCTCGCCGAGCAGACGGCCGGCGTCCTGTCGCTCAACCAGCCGGTCGGCTACCCCGAACCGGTCGCCGCCACCTGGAACGTCTCCATCGAACTCCTCAAGGAGCGCTCGCCGGCCGCGGTGCGCCTCCTCCAGCTCTGCGCCTTCTTCGCCCCCGAGCCGATCTCGGCCGGCCTCCTCTACAGCCAGGAGATGATCGACGCGCTCAAGCCGTACGACCCCTCGCTCCAGGAGAAGCTGGTGCTCGGCCGCATCATCCGCGAGATCGGCCGGTTCGCGCTCGCCAAGGTCGACCCGGTCAAGGGCTCCATCCAGGTGCACCGGCTCGTCCAGGCCGTGGTCCGCTCGCAGCTGAGCGAACAGGAGCGGCACAAGGCGCAGCACACCGTCCACCGGATCCTGGCCGGCGCCCGCCCCGACGCCGACGAGCCGATCGACGACCCGGACACCTGGCCGCGGTTCGCCGGCATCTGGCCGCACCTGGGCCCCTCCGAGGCCCGCCGGTGCACCGAGCCCGAACCCCGCAGGCTTTTGATCGACCGGATGCGGTACCTGTGGAAGCGCGGGGAGTTCACCGCGGCCTCCGCGCTCGGCGAAGAGCTGCGCGAACAGTGGCGCGAAGAACTCGGCTGCAACGACATCCAGTACCTCTACCTGCGCTTCCACATCTCCAACGTCTGCCGCTCGCAAGGGCGTTACGCCGCGGCCCTCGAACTGGACGAGGAGACCCTGGAGCGCCAGCGCGCCACGCTGGGGCCCGAGCACCCGCACACGTACATGACCACCAGCGCGCTGGCCATGGACCTCGGCGCGCTGGGCCGGTACGCCCGGGCCATGGACCTGGCGACCGAGGCGTACGACGGCTTCCGCACGATCTTCGACGACTCGCACCCGAGAACGCTGGCCGCGGCCAACAACCTGGCCCTCACCCTGCGCATGACCGGCCAGTACGCCAGTGCCAGGGCGCTCGACCAGGAGGTGTACGACCGCCGCACCGACGTCCTCGGCCCGGAGCACCCCTACACGCTCTCCTCGGCGATATGCCTGGCCCGCGACCTGCGGGAGGTCGGCCGGTACGAGGACTCGGTGATGCTCCTGGAGCGTACGTACGCGACCTCCAAGCAGCGCCTCGGGCGCTCCTTCCCCGGCACCCTCGCGGCCGCCAAGAGCCTGTCCGTGGCGCTGCGCAGGACCGGCCGCTTCGAGGACGCCCGGCGCCTGACCCAGGCCGCCCGCAACCGCTACCGGGCCAAGTACACCTCGGTGAACCCGGACTCGCTGGCCTGCGAACTCAACCTGGCCGCCGACCAGTTCGCGGCGGGCGAGCCGGAGGCGGCCCGCGACACGGCGCGCGACGTGGTCGAGGAGTACGGCAGGAACCCCGGGCCCGGCCACCCCTACACCCTGGCCGCGCTGAACAACCTGGGCATCTACCAGTGGGGCTGCGGAGACCTGCCGGCCGCTCGGGAGGTCCTTCGGGGCGCGATCGCGACCATGCGCGAGGTGCTCGGCGCCGAGCACCCGCACACGCTGTTCGCGGCCGTCAACCTGGCCAATGTGAAGGCGGACCTCGGCGAGCTGCACGACGCCCTGGAGCTCGAACGGACGGCGGTCGCCGGGCTCGGCAAGAGGCTGGGCCGCCACCACCCCGAGCGGCTCGCGTGCTCGGCGAACCTGGCCCTCACCCTGGACGCGCTCGGGCGCCGGGACGAGGCCCAGCGGCTGCGTGCGGAGGCGGTCCTGGAACTCGCGCGGCTGCTCGGCGAGGACCACGTGGTCGTACGGTCGGTGCGTGAACTGCGCCGTGCGCACCGGGACCTGGAGCCCCTCGCGGTGTGACGGCCGGGCCGGGTCGGCTCACTCCTGGATGAGCCAGCGCAGCACCCGGGGCAGCGCGTGCAGGGCGTCGAAGTGGGCGGCGGCCGGCTCCAGGACGGCCGTCACGCCCGGAATGCGCCCGGCCAGCCAGTGGTAGTGGCCGACGGGCGAGAACACGTCCTGCTCGCCGTGCCACAGCAGGACGTCACCGGGGATCGTCGCCGGGTCGAACCCCCACGGGTTGCAGAACGCGAGCGCGTCGTCGATCCAGCCGTACGCCGAAGTCCTCAGCGCCTCCCGGTAGTTGCGCAGCAGCATCGAGCGGACCCCGGCGTCCTTGACCACCATCCGGTCGGCGTGGGTGAGCTCCTTGCGCAGGTCGTCGAGGAGCTGCACCGGATTCTCGCGGATGCGTGCCGAGCGCGCGATGAAGTGCGCGGCCATCTCGTCCGGGTCGGCGGCGCCCGTCGTGTAGGCGAGGACGTTGGAGGCGGCCATGCCCTCGAACCAGTCGAGCCCGTCGGCGTCCGGCGGCGCCAGGGTGACCAGGGCGGCGGCCCGCGTGACCCGCTCGGGCAGCAGCGCGGCACAGGCGAGCGCGTGCGGGGCGCCCCCGGAGCGGCCGACGACCGCGAAGCGTGCGAACCCGTAACGGTCCGCTATCGCCTCGACGTCCTGCGCGGCGTCGGCGACCCGGCGCCCCTTGAGCCGGTCGGAGTCGCCGTAGCCGGGCCGGTCGTAGGCGATGACCTGCATGCGGCGGTGGTAGAGCACCATGCTGCGGGGCGCGGGGCCCAGCCTGCTGCCGGGCGTGCCGTGCAGCAGGAACACCGGGCTGCCCAGCGGGTCCCCGAACTGTTCCACCGTGAGAATCCGCCCGTCGGCCGTGCGCACCCGGTCCCGCACCGTGGCCCCCTCACCCGGCCTCACCCGGTAGCCCGCCATCCGGCCGCAGCCTACTCCCGCGGCGGGGTCCGGACGGGGTCTCCCTTTGCGGGAGATGCGGAGTTACCGTCGAGGTACACGTCCGATTCGGACCCTTGGGGGCCGTGATGGTCGAGGAGCTGGTGGCGGCGGGCATCGCCGTGGGTTCCGCCGGTGTCGTCTATGCGCTGGCGGCGGCGCGGGTCGTCAAGCAGTACGAGCGGGGAGTGGTCTTCCGGCTCGGCAGGCTGACGGATTCGGTGCGCGGGCCGGGCTTCACGATGATCCTTCCGTTCGTCGACCGGCTGCGGAAAGTGAACATGCAGATCGTGACGATGCCGGTGCCCGCGCAGGACGGCATCACGCGGGACAACGTCACGGTCCGGGTGGACGCGGTGATCTACTTCAAGGTGATCGACCCGGCGGACGCGGTCGTCCAGGTCGAGGACTACCAGTTCGCGGTCTCGCAGATGGCGCAGACCTCGCTGCGTTCGATCATCGGCAAGAGCGATCTCGACGACCTCCTGTCGAACCGCGAGAAGCTCAACCAGGGCCTGGAGTTGATGATCGACAGCCCGGCCATCGGCTGGGGCGTGCAGATCGACCGCGTCGAGATCAAGGACGTGTCGCTCCCGGAGACGATGAAGCGCTCGATGGCCCGCCAGGCGGAGGCCGACCGCGAGCGGCGGGCCCGGGTCATCAACGCGGACGCCGAGCTCCAGGCCTCGAAGAAGCTGGCCGAGGCGGCGGGCGTGATGTCGGAGCAGCCGGCCGCCCTCCAGCTGAGGCTGCTGCAGACCGTGGTGGCGGTGGCCGCCGAGAAGAACTCGACGCTGGTGCTTCCGTTCCCGGTCGAGCTGTTGAGGTTCCTGGAACGCGCGGCCCCTTTGCCCGCGGAGCCGGCGGCGCCGGCCGCACCGGAGGTTCCTCCGGCGCAGGCGCATTCGGAGATCCCGGGGGAGGGCAGCAGTACCCCGCCGGAAAACTTGTGAAAGCTTTCACAAGCGCGCATGGGGCGAAAGTCCTTATGTATCTGCGCAGGTCAGTGGTGCATTTTTTGTGACGTCCGGTCATGTGAAGGGGCATTGGACCCTCGGGAACAGGGCTTTGTCGGGCCCGCGAGCGCGGTGAACAGGTGTCGAATGGAGGCATCGGAAGAGGCATCGCAACGCTCGCGACGCAGGTAGCGCTCGACAAGAAGGAGTTCCTGCCATGGAGGCCAAGAACGCCGAGAACGTCACGACCGCCGAGGTCATGGTCGACCAACTGGTGCAAGGGGCTCTTTCGGCTCTGAGCCGGTTCGAGACGTTCACCCAGGAGCAGGTCGACCACATCGTCAAGAAGGCCTCCCTGGCCGCGCTGAGCGAGCACGGCGAACTGGCCCGCCTCGCCGTCGAGGAGACCGGCCGCGGCCTCTTCGAGGACAAGGCCGTCAAGAACCTCTTCGCCTGCGAACACGTCGTCAACTCGCTGCGCGGCCTGAAGACCGCGGGCGTCATCGGGCGCGACGAGCTGAACGGCATCACCGAGATCGCCGAACCGGTCGGCGTCATCTGCGCGATGACCCCGGTCACCAACCCCACCTCGACCACCGTCTTCAAGGCGCTGATCGCGCTGAAGACCCGTAACCCGATCGTCTTCGCCTTCCACCCCTCCGCGCAGAACTGCTCGGCCGCGGCCGCCCGCGTGGTGCGGGACGCGGCCGTCGAGGCCGGGGCGCCCGAGGGCTGTGTGCAGTGGATCGCCGAGCCGTCGATGGAGGCCACCGGCCTGCTGATGCACCATCAGGGCGTCTCCACCATCCTCGCCACCGGCGGCAACGCGATGGTCGAGGCCGCCTACTCGTGCGGCAAGCCCGCGCTCGGCGTCGGCGCGGGCAACGTCCCGGCGTACGTCACCAGGAGCGGCAAGCTCGGCCGGGCCGTGCACGACATCGTCCTGTCGAAGTCCTTCGACCACGGCATGATCTGCGCCTCCGAGCAGGCCGTCATCCTCGACGAGGAGGTGTACGAGCGGGGCCTGGCGGAGTTCGGGCGGCTCGGCGCGTACGTCCTGAGCGCGGCCGAGAAGACCAAGCTGGAGGAGTTCGTCTTCGGCACGACCGCCTTCGCCGCCAACTGCGCGGGCGCGAAGCTCAATGCCTCGGTCGTCGGCAAGTCGCCGCAGTGGATCGCCGAACAGGCCGGCTTCGAGGTGCCGGAGACCACCTCGGTCCTTCTCGCCGAGTGCGCGGAGGTCGGCGAGGGCGAGCCGCTCACCCGCGAGAAGCTGTCCCCGATCCTGGCCGTTCTGAAGGCCGACTCCACCGAGCACGGCCTCCAGCTCTCGGCGCAGATGGTCGAGTTCCACGGCCTGGGCCACAGCGCCGCCATCCACACCGAGGACGACGAGCTCGCCGAGGAGTTCGGCCGGCGGGTCAAGGCGATCCGCGTGATCGTGAACGCGCCCTCCACCTTCGGCGGCATCGGCGACGTCTACAACGCCTTCCTGCCCTCCCTCACCCTCGGCTGCGGCTCCTACGGCCGCAACTCGGTATCCAACAACGTCTCCGCGGTCAACCTGGTCAACGTCAAGCGGATCGGACGGCGCAACAACAACATGCAGTGGTTCAAGGTCCCCCCGAAGATCTACTTCGAGCGCAACTCCATCCGCTACCTCGGCGAGATGGACGGCCTGGAGCGGGTCACGATCGTCACCGACAAGACGATGGGCAGGCTCGGCTTCGTCCAGAGGATCAGCGACATCCTCCAGGCGCGCCCCGGCCCGGTCGTCCTCCAGGTCATCGACGACGTCGAGCCCAACCCGGAGCTGGCGACGGTCCAGGCGGGCGCCGCGCTGATGCGCGACTTCGGGCCGGACACGATCGTCGCGCTCGGCGGCGGCTCGGTCATGGACGCGGCCAAGATCATGTGGCTGATGTACGAGCACCCGGAGATCGAATTCGCGGACACGAAGGAGAAGTTCTTCGACATCCTCAAGCGCGCCTACACGTTCCCGGCACTCGGCGAGAAGGCCCGGCTGGTCGCCGTCCCGACCACATCGGGAACCGGCAGCGAGGTCACCCCGTTCGCGGTCATCTCCGACCCGCAGGCCGCCCAGAAGTACCCGCTCGCCGACTACGCGCTGACCCCGAACGTCGCGATCGTCGACCCGATGCTCCCGATGGGCCTGCCCGCCACCGTCACCGCCGACTCCGGCTTCGACGCCCTGACCCACGCCACCGAGGCGTACGTCTCGGTCTACTCCAACGACTACACCGACGGCCTCTGCCTCCAGGCCATCAAGCTGATCTTCGAGAACCTGGAACGCTGCGTGGTCCACGGGGCGGGCGACCCCGAGGCCCGCGAGAAGATGCACAACGCCTCGACCGTGGCGGGCATGGCCTTCGCGAACGCCTTCCTCGGCCTCGTACACGCCATGGCACACACCCTCGGCAACACCTTCCACGTCGCCCACGGCCGCACCAACGCGCTGCTCCTGCCGCACGTCATCCGGCACAACGGCCAGGTCTCCGGCAAGGCGACGCCGTGGCCGAAGGCCGAGGTCTACCGGGCCCCGGAGCGCTTCCAGGAGATCGCGAAGATGCTCGGCCTGCCGGCCGCGACCCCCGAGGAGGGCGTCGAGTCCTACGCCCGCGCGGTCGAGGAACTGCGCGCCAAGTGCGGCATCCCCGCCTCCTTCCAGGAGGAGGGCGTGGACGAGACCGCCTTCATCGAGGCCCTGCCGGTCCAGGCGATGAACGCCTACGCCGACCAGTGCGCCCCGGCCAACCCGCGGATGCCGATGATCGATGACATGAAGGAGCTCATGACCCGGGCGTACTACGGCAAGTAGGCCCCTCACCGGCAGGGCCGTCCCGTGCGGGGCGGCCCTGTTCCCCGTCTGCGGACGGTCGGGCGCCTCACGCCTCCTGGCGTTCGAGCGGCGAAAGGAAGCGGCCCATCGGAAGGACCGGGCGGCCCCACGTCGAGGCGAGGATCTGGCCCGCGAGGATGTAGGTCGCCCCGAGCGCCGCACACAGACCGGCCCACCCGGTGATCCGGGTCCAGATCACCTCCCCCGTGAAGCCGATGCAGACGAGCCCGACGAACACGACCAGTACGCAGGTGAACGTCGAGAGCAGCGCCAGATGGATGCGCCAGCTGCCCAGCCACAGGACGAACACCACGAACACCCAGGGCAGCGTGAAAAGCCCCATCGCGTCACCGCGCAGCGACGGATCGAGGCCCGGCAGCACCCATTGGAGCATCAGGGCCTTCGACATCCAGAACACCCCGAAGCCGCCGAAGACCGTGGCGTGCCAGGTGTCGCCGCGCTGGGCCTGGAAGAGACCGGCGAGCAGCTGGGCGAGGCCGCCGATGAAGAACCCGACCAGCGGAAGCACGGATGCCGAGAGCTTCTCGGGGAAGATCCCCGCGTCGATGCCGGTGGCGATGGTGGTGACCACGATGAACCCGGTCAGGCCGAGCGCACCGAGCTGGGCCTGCGCGCTCGGCTCCATCCGCCGTACGGAGAAGGCCTGTTCGGCCGGGCCGGAGCGGCGGGGGACGGTCATGCGCCCGTCGGCTTCTCGCCGCGGTCCTGGTTCAGCCCGGCGAGGACCACCGTGATGATGGCGCCGAGCAGCGCCCAGATCGAGAGCACCTGGAGCGGGCCGCTGATCGACTCGCCCTTGAAGTACGCGATGGAGCGGGCGGCCCAGGTGCCCGCGCCCGGTGGCAGCCCGGGTCCGATCGTCCGCCAGAACGGCGGGAGCAGCGGATACGGATAGGCGCCGCCCGCGCTCGGATTGCCGAGGACGACAATGACCAGGATCGCCAGGCCGATGCCGACGACCCCGGCGAGCCCCTGGAAGGCGAGGGTCGTCGCCCCCACCGCGAACACGACCAGGGCGCCGAGCCCGGCGAGCCCGATGTAGCTGCCCGGCAGCGCGCCGAGCACCGGCCCGATGATGAGCGAGCCGAGCAGTCCCGCGGCGATCGCGTACACCGCGAGCACCCCGAGCCGGATCAGCGCCCGGTGGGTGTTGGCGGGCCGGGCGCCCGCGCTGATCGCCAGGATCGCGGCGCACAGATAGCCGCCCACGCACCAGCCGACGACGAGGTAGAACGAGGACAGGGTGCGGGAGTCGCCCGCGGAGGCGGGGGCGACGTCGACCACCGTCACGGTGCGCTGCTGCGCCTTCTCGGCTCCCGTCGCGATCGCCTCCACGGCCTGCGCGAGGGAGGCCCCGCCGCCGCTCGCCACGAGCAGCCTGTCGGTGGTGCCCCGCGGGTCGACGACCAGGACCCCGTCGACGCTGCGGTCGCGCAACTGCCGGGTGGCGTCGGCCTCGTCCTTGGCCGTCCGTACGTCCAGCGGATTGCCGGGCAGCTCGCCCAGCTGCTGGGCGAGCTGCCCGCTGACCTGCGCGGGCGCGACCAGGGCGAAGGGGATGTCCTTCGGTTTCGGATGGTGGAAGGCGCCTGCGTAGGACGCGATGAAAGCGACCATCAGGCCCAGTACGCCGATGACCAGCAGGGCGGCCCGCACGGTGACGGCGCTCTTCACCTCGTCGACGAAAGTCATGCCCCTACGCTCTGCCGCACCGCGCGTTCACGCAGTCGGTGCGGGCCGAATGGCTTAGAGCCGGTGCCTGACCCGAGGCGTTCGGCTGTCGGCGGGAGGCGCCCGCTGCCACGCTGGAGTCAGGTTCCCGGGGCGGTCGTTCCGGGGCGGACGACGCACGCGACAGGAGCACCTCCATGCTGACCTCCACACAGGTACCGGGCGGGCTGAACTGGCTCGACCTGGGGACCCCCGACATCGACGCGGCCGTCGCCTTCTACACCGGCCTGTTCGGCTGGCAGTTCCAGTCCGCGGGACCGGAGGCCGGGGGCTACGGCTTCTTCCAGAAGGACGGCAGGACGGTGGGCGCCGCCGGCCCGCTGACCGAGGAGGGCGCGAGCTCGGCCTGGACGGTGTACTTCCGCACCGTGGACGCCGACGCCACCGCCAAGTCCGTCGAGCAGGCGGGCGGCTCGGTCCGCGTCCCGCCGTCGCAGGTCTTCACGGCCGGGCGGATGGCCGCCTTCACCGACCCCACGGGCGCCGACTTCGCCGTGTGGGAGCCCGGAGACACGGACGGCCTGGAACTCGTCAACGACCCCGGCAGCGTCAGCTGGATCGAGCTGTACACCACCGACGCCGCGGCCGCGAAGGCGTTCTACGGCAGCGTCCTGTCGTGGGAGACCCGGGACATGCCCATGGGTGGCGGCATCGTCTACTCCATCGCCGGACCGGCCGGCGGCGGCGAGCAGACCATGCACGGCGGCCTCATGGAGCTGCCGCAGGAGAACCGGGACGCCGGCTCGACCTCCGAATGGCACCCGTACGTCGAGGTCGAGGACTGCGACGCCACGGTGGCCAAGGCCCAGGAGCTCGGCGCGACCGTCATCATCCCGGCCACCGACGGCGAGGGCGTGGGGCGGTTCGCGATGATGCTCGACCCGTTCGGCGCCCCGTTCGCGGTGATCAAGAGCGCCACGGCCTGACGTTCCCGGAATGCCCGCCGGATGCCGGGCGGACCGTTCCGACAGGCATCCGGCAAGGTATTCGAACACGTGTTTCGCATGTGCGTTCGAACTGGTCTATGGTGGAAGGGAGGGGGAGGTGAGAACGGATTGGTAGGAGGTGCGGATGCCCGGTTTCACGCATCTGCACACCGTTTCGGGATTCTCCCTGCGGTACGGGGCTTCCCACCCGGAGCGGCTGGCCGAACGTGCCGTCGAACGCGGCATGGACGCCCTCGCACTGACCGACCGGGACACCCTCGCGGGCACGGTCCGCTTCGCCAAGGCCTGCGCCGAGGCGGGGATCCGGCCGCTGTTCGGCGCCGATCTCGCCGTGCCGGAACACCTCGGGGAAACCGGCCCCGCCCGGGGGCAGGCCCGTCGGCGCACGCCCGTACGGGGCGGTGCGTTCGTCGACGAGTCCGCCCCCCGGGTCACCTTCCTCGCGCGTGACGGCGCGGCCGGCTGGGCCGAGCTCTGCCGCCTGGTCAGTGCCGCGCACACCGCCGAGGGCCGCCCGCTGCTGCCCCGCGCCGAGCTGCCCGCCGAAGGACTCACCGTGCTGCTCGGCCCGGCCTCCGAGATCGGCCGCGCGCTCGGCGCGGGCCGCCCCGACCGGGCCGCGAAACTGCTCGCGCCCTGGCGGGAGATCTACGGCGACGCGCTCCGCCTCGAAGCCGTCCACCACGGACTCAGGGGGACCGGCCCGGGATCGCTCCGGCTCGCCGCGCGCACCGTCGGCTTCGCCGCCGAACAGGGCGTGCAAGCCGTACTGACCAACGCCGCGCGCTACGCCGACCCCGGGCAGGGCCAGGTCGCCGACGTCCTGGACGCGGCGCGGCGCCTGGTGCCGGTGCGGGCGCCGTTCGACAGCGGCGAGCGCTGGCTCAAGGACCCGGACGCCATGTTCAAGATCGCCGAGCGGGTCGCCGAGGCGGCCGGATGGCGCCGCGACGTGGCCCACCGGCTGCTCGCCATGACCGAACAGACCGCCGCCGAGTGCCTCGTCGACCCCCAGGACGACCTCGGCATGGGCACCGCCAGCTACCCCGAGCCGTACCTCGTCGGCGCCGCCCACCGCGCTCCGCAACGGGTCCTCGCCTCGCGGGCCGCGGCCGGCATGGTCCTGCGCGGCTATGCGGGCCGGCGCGCGTACTGGGAGCGGATGCATCACGAGTTGGACATCATCGCGCACTGGGGATACGCCTCCTACTTCCTCACCGTCGCCCAAGTCGTCGACGACGTACGGGAGATGGGCATCCGGGTGGCCGCGCGCGGCTCCGGCGCTGGCTCGCTCGTCAACCACCTCCTGGGCATCGCACACGCCGACCCCGTCGAGAACGGGCTCCTCATGGAGCGCTTCCTGTCCGAGCGGCGGCCGGTGCTGCCCGACATCGACATCGACGTGGAGTCCGCCCGCCGGCTCGACGTCTACCGCGCGATCATCGACCGCTTCGGCACCGAGCGGGTCGCCACCGTCGCCATGCCCGAGACCTACCGGGTGCGGCACGCCATCCGGGACGTGGGCGCCGCCCTGTCCATGGACCCCGCCGTGACCGACAGGATCGCCAAGTCCTTCCCGCACATCCGGGCCCGCGACGCCCGCGCAGCGCTGAACGAACTCCCCGAACTGCGGGCCCTGGCAGGCGAGATGGACCAGTACGGCAAGCTCTGGGAACTCGTCGAGGCCCTGGACGCCCTGCCGCGCGGCATCGCCATGCACCCGTGCGGAGTGCTCCTCTCGGACGCCTCCCTGCTGCGCCGCACCCCCGTGATGCCCACCAGCGGCGAGGGGTTTCCGATGTCCCAGTTCGACAAGGAGGACGTGGAGGACCTCGGGCTGCTCAAGCTGGACGTCCTGGGCGTGCGGATGCAGTCCGCGATGGCCCACGCGGTCGCCGAGATCGGCCGGGCCACGGGCGAGGAACTCGACATCGACGACCCGGCACAGGTCCCGCCGGGCGACGCCGAGACGTACCGACTCATCAGATCCACCGAGACGCTGGGCTGTTTCCAGATCGAGTCGCCGGGCCAGCGCGACCTGGTCGGGCGGCTCCAGCCGTCGACCTTCCACGATCTCGTCGTCGACATCTCGCTGTTCCGCCCAGGGCCGGTCGCGGCCGACATGGTGCGCCCGTTCATCGAGGCCCGGCACGGCCGCGCCCCGGTCCGCTTCCCGCACCCCGACCTGGCGGACGCGCTGCGCGACACCTACGGGGTGGTCGTCTTCCACGAGCAGATCATCGAGATGGTGAACATCATGACCGGCTGCGGCCGGGGCGAGGCCGACCGGGTGCGGCGCGGGCTCTCCGACCCGGAGTCGCAGGCCCGCATCAAGGTCTGGTTCGCCCAGCGCGCCGAAGAGCGCGGCTACTCGCCCGAGGTGATCGCCCGCACCTGGGAGATCGTCGAGGCCTTCGGGTCGTACGGCTTCTGCAAGGCGCACGCCGTCGCCTTCGCCGTGCCCACCTACCAGTCGGCCTGGCTCAAGGCGCACCACCCGGCCGCCTTCTACGCCGGACTGCTCACCCACGACCCCGGGATGTACCCCAAGCGCCTGCTGCTTGCGGACGCGCGAAGGCGCGGGGTGCCGATCCTGCCGGTGGATGTCAACCGGTCCTCGGTCGCACACAGAATCGAACTGGTGTCCGGTAACTGGGGGGTGCGGCTCGCGCTCTCCGACGTCCACGGAATCAGCGAGGCCGAGAGCGCACGCATCGAGGCCGGCCGGCCCTACGCCTCGCTGCGCGACTTCTGGCAACGGGCCAGGCCCGGCCGCCCGGTCGCCGAACGGCTCGCCCAGATCGGCGCGCTCGACGCGTTCGGCGCCAACCGGCGCGACCTGCTGCTCCACCTCTCCGAACTCCACGGCGCCCGCCGCGCCGCGGGCGGCCAGCTCCCGCTGGACGGCGGCACGTCGACGGCCCGCGCCGGACTGCCCGACCTGGACGACGCGGAACGGCTCAGTGCCGAACTCGGCATCCTCGGCATGGACGCCTCCCGCCACCTGATGGAGGACCACACGGCGTTCCTGAACGAACTCGGCGTCGTCTCCGCCAAGCGGCTGCGCGACGCCGAGCACGGCCGGACCGTCCTGGTCGCGGGCGCCAAGGCGGCCACCCAGACCCCGCCGATCCGCTCCGGCAAGCGCGTCGTCTTCAGCACCCTGGACGACGGCACGGGCCTCGTGGACCTGGCCTTCTTCGACGACAGCCACGACGCCTGCGCCTACACCGTCTTCCACTCCTGGCTGCTCCTCGTACGGGGCGTGGTGCAGCGACGCGGCCCGCGCAGCCTCAGCGTCGTCGGCTCGCGCGCCTGGAACCTCGCCGAGCTCGTCGAACTGCGCCGCGAGGGCGGCCTGGACGCGGTCTCCTCCCGCCTCGCGACCCCACCCGAACCGGTCGAGGCGCCCGGATCCACGACCGAAGACACAGCCGGGACCGCGGCCGAGAGCTCCGCCGACAACGGCCGCCGCATCCACCTGTCCACCGGCTACGAACTGAACCCCTGGGCCGACCTGCAGCCTGCCGGTGAACGGGCCGCCACCGGGCGGAAGTTGTGGCATTCGAGCCCGGGGAGCGCGGGATGATCCTCTGTGCACGTTTCCACCTCCCTCCGATGTACGAAGCGGCGCTGCCCGCCCTGATCGCGCTGGCCGAGGGCCTCACCCCGGTCGTCCAGGCACTCCCGCCCGACGGCCTCCTCGCCGACCTGGCCGGCGCCGAGAAGTACTTCGGCCAGGACGCCGGGCAGCTCGCCGCCGTCCTGCGGGTCCGCGCGCTCGCCCACTTCGGCCTGGAATGCGCGATCGGGCTGGCCCCCAACCCGATGCTGGCCAGGATGGCGGCGCGGGACGCCGGACCCGGCACGACCCGCACGGTGCTCCCGGACGAGGTGGACCGGTTCCTCGCCGCGCAGCCGGTCCGTGCCCTGGACGGCGTAGGCCGCTCCACCGCCCGCACTCTCTGCGGGTACGGCCTCGACACGGCAGGGCGCCTCGCCGACGCTCCGCCGGGCACCGTCCAGCGGATCCTCGGCGCCCGGCCGGGCCGCGAACTCCAGGAGCACGCCCGCGGCATCGACCGCACGCCCGTGGTCCCGAACGCCTCCGCACGGTCCCTTGCCGCCGAACGTTCCTTCCCCCGCGACGAGTTGGACCCGGTGCGCCACCGCCGGGCGCTGCTCTCCCTCGCCGAGGAACTCGGCGTCCGGCTGCGCGGCGCCGGTCAGGTGTGCCGCTCGCTCAGCCTCACCGTGCGCTACGCCGACCGGTCCAGCACCACCCGCACCCGCACCCTGACCGAGCCCTCGGCCCACTCACCCGCCCTGGCCGACGTGGCCTACGCCCTCCACGCGGCGCTCGGCCTGCAACGAGCCAGGGTCCGAGGCATCTCGCTGCGGGCCGAGGGCCTGGCTCCGGCCGAACGCGCCGCCCACCAGCTGACGTTCGACCCCGAGGACGAGCGGGCCCGCCGCATCGAGGCGGTGGCCGACCGGGCCCGCGCCAGGTTCGGCCCCCGGGCCATCGTCCCGGGCACCCTGTCGGACGCGGCCTGAGGCCGGCGGGGTCGGGGGCGGGTGCGGGGTCGGGGCAGGGGGTGCCTCCCCGGGAGGCTCGGGCTTGGTCGCTGGTCCCCTCGGCGCGGGGAGCAGCCGCGTTCAGGAAGCCAGCCGTTTCTTGACGTCGGCCACCTGGGGCCCGGAGTCGGTCGGCGGGATCGTCCAGCGGTTCTCGGACTTGGTGGCGTCCGTGTAGACGAGCGTGCCCCCTCCCTTGGCCTGTTCCGGTGTCAGGTCGAAGACCTCGGAACGCATCTGGTAGGTCCCCGGCTCGATCTTGCCGACGCCGCTGTACCCGGTTACCAGGACCTTGTATGCGGTGCCGTTCCCCTCGGCGACGCTCTGCCCGTTGGCTGCGATCCAACGCCAGCCGCCCTTGGTCCCGTTGGCGCCGGCGGGCTCCTCGTCCGCGGCGTTCGCCGTCAGCGAGGCGTCTTTGGTGGTGATGACGACGAAGGTGCCGAACCGTGAGGTCGTTCCATCTCCCTCCCTGGTGTAGACGACGGTCGTGGGTGTGATCTCCAGGATGCCGACGAGCTTGGTCCCCACGGTCCGGGACGGCACACCGAGAGCCAGCGAGGCCTGCCCGGCTCCGGGGTCCGAACCCGGCGTGGCCGAGCCGTTCCCGGGGGTGCGGGCGGGCGTGGGTGTGGTGGCGGACGGCTGCCCGCCGCCGGGCTGAGAGGCCGACGGCTTGTTGCCGGACCCGCCGCCTCCGGGATTGCAGGCGGTCAGGACGAGACAGGCGGTGGCGGCGGTCGCGAGCAGGATCTTGCGCATGGTTCCCCCCAAGGCATTGGCACTCGCCGTGAACGTACCGCGATGGAGGTGGTACCCGGCGTGCGGTCGCCGGACTGGGACGAACGGGGGGCGTGTCGTTGCGAACTCCCTACAAGTGAACCGGAGTTGAGAGGAATCCGGACGACTGGGGACTCGCGCGCCCGGCGCTCCGGGCGGTGCTTCCTCCGGCTGCCCCCTGCTCTGCGGTTCGCGCGCCCAGGGGCCGACCCCGCCTGCCCGACGGCCCCCCGTCCGAACCGGCCTGCCCCGAACCAGCCCTGCCCCGAACCAGCCCTGTCCCGAACCAGCCCTGTCCCGAACCGGCCCTGTCCCGAACCGGCCCTGTCCCGAACCGGCCCTGTCCCGAACCGGCCCGCCAACCCATCCGCTCACGCCCCCGAAGCCAGTCGCGCACCCCCGTCCACCGTCAGTACGACGCCGGTCGTGAAGCTGTTGCCCAGGAGGAAGGAGATCGCGTCCGCGATGTCCTCGGGGTGGCCGCAGCGGCCGGCCGGGGTGGACTTGGCGTAGGCGGCGAACGTCTCCGCCTTCGCGTCCGCGTCCATCCAGTCCCACCAAGGGGTGTCCACTATTCCCGGCGACACCGCGTTGAAGCGGATTGGGGCCAGCTCCACCGCGAGCACCGGGACCATCGCGGCCACCGACGCGTTGGCCGCGGCCAGGCCGGCCGTGCCCGGCATCGCGGCGCCCGCCGAAGCGGCGGTCACGAAGGTGATCGACCCGGTGGGGGAGAGGACGTCGAGCGCGGCCCGCGCGGTGAGGCTGTGGGCGATGAGCTTGCCCTCGGTGGCCTGGCGCAGCGCGTCCGTCGTCACCGAGCGGAACGGGCCGGCGGCCGTGGAGCCGGTCGCCGCGACGACCACATGGTCGACCCGGCCGAGCCCCGCGAAGAACTCCTGCGTCGCCGCCTCGTCCTGGGCGTCCACGACCGCACCGCTCACCTCACCCGGAGCTCCGGACGCGCCAGGGATACCAGGCGCACCGGACGTACCAGGCGCACCAGACGTGCTCAACGTGCCTGAAAGCGCGGCCAGTTCATCCAGTGCGGCCCGCAGTCGCTCGGGGTTGCGGCCGGTGACGACGACGTCCCGGCCCTCGCCCAGCTGGTGTCGCGCCGTGGCCAGGCCGATTCCGGAGGTGCCGCCGACGATCACAACTCGCTCGTTCATGGTGCAGTCCTTCCAGGCCCTCCCGTGCGGGGGCCTTCACGCTTTTCGAGGCTCACTGCCTCGTAAAGAGTATTCCGAGGCATCGTGTCTTGTAAACTGCTCGCATGAAGAAAATCGAGAACGGATCAGGGGGCGGGTCCACGGACGGCTCCCCGCCCCGCGGGCGCCCCCGCAGCGAGACGGCCAGGCGGTCGGTCCTCGACGCCGCACTCGAGCTCTGCCGGCGCGACGGCTACCAGGAACTGACGATCAAGGGCATCGCCGACGAGGCCCAGGTCGGCCGGCAGACCGTCTACCGCTGGTGGCCCACGAAGCAGGACGTCCTGCTCGAAGTGCTGACCGAGCTCCCGCACCGCAGCCCGGCCGAGCTGTTTCCCGACACCGGGGACGTGTACCGCGACGTGGAGGAACTGCTCGGCCACACCTTCCGGCTGACCCGTGGCGCCACCGGCCGGGCCGTGGTCGGGCTGATGGCCGACGCCCAGGCGGATGCCTCGCTCGCCCGCAGGCTGCAGGAGGAGGTGATCGCCCCGCGCCGCGCGGCACTGCGCGAGATCCTCGAACGGGGCGTTGAGCGCGGCCAGTTGCGGCAGGACGGTGCCGCATCCCTGGACCTCGCTGTCGACTTCGCCTTCGGCGTGATGTGGTACCGCCTGCTCAGCGGCCACGCCCCGGTCGACGAGCCGCTCGCCGCGGAGATCGCCGCCGCGCTGGGGCCGCTGCTCGGAAGCGCCGGAAGCGCCGGAAGCGCCGGAAGCCCCGCAGACCCCGGACGTCCCGGACGTCCCGGGAGTGAGGCGGCGGGCCGACGCTGACGACGGGCTCCTGCGGAGCCGTACCGGCACAGCGGGCGGCGCCCGGGAGCCCGGCTCGACGTGAGGGCGTTGCGCCGCGACACGACACTTTTTACTGACGCGTAACTTCACTCCTACGCTACTCGTGCGTAATTTGGCGTGAGCACACCCCGTACGCACCCAGTACGGCACCTCACTTGTGGTCCGGGCCGCAGGGCGAATCCCCCATCGCAACTCCCTTGAGCCGCAAGGAGATCACCCGATGCTGCCCTGGAAACGTGTGCTCAGACCGCTGTCGGCACTGTTGCTCGCCGCCGCGGCCTCGCTCGTCCCGGCAACCGCCGCGCACGCCCAGTCCGCGCCGAGCAGCGGCTGGAACAACTACTCCTGCAAGCCGTCCGCCGCCCACCCCCGCCCCGTCGTCCTCGTACACGGAACCTTCGGCAACGGCACCGACAACTGGCTGGCCCTCGCCCCGTATCTGGTCAACCGCGGGTACTGCGTCTTCTCGCTCGACTACGGCCAGCTTCCCGGCGTGCCCCTGTTCGACGGGCTCGGCCCCATCGACAAGTCCGCGGCCCAGCTCGCCACCTTCGTCGACAAGGTGCTCGCGGCGACCGGCACGCCCAAGGCCGATCTGGTCGGCCACTCGCAGGGCGGCATGATGCCGCGCTGGTACCTGAAGTTCCTCGGCGGCGCCTCCAAGGTCAACGCCCTCGTCGGGATCGCTCCCGACAACCACGGCACCACCCTCGACGGCCTGACCCAGCTCCTGCCGTACTTCCCCGGAGCCCAGGACCTGCTGACGCTCGCCACTCCGGGGCTCGCCGACCAGATGGCCGGATCGCCCTTCGTCACCAAGCTGAACCAGGGCGGCGACACCGTCCCCGGAGTGCACTACACGGTCATCGCGACCCAGTACGACGAGGTGGTCACCCCCTACCGCTCGCAGTTCCTGGACGGTCCCGACGTGAACAACGTCCTCCTTCAGGACAAGTGCGCACTCGACTTCTCCGACCACGTGGCGATCGGTCTCACCGACCGCGTCGCCTATCACGAGGTGGCCAACGCGCTGGACCCGGCGCATGCCACCCCCACCACCTGCGCATCCGTCATCGGCTGACCCGCCGGACCGTGCGACCGTACGGGGCCGCCCCTCCCGGCACCCGGGAGGGGCGGCGTGTGCGTGCGGGTCAGCGGCTGTGGCGGCCCGCCGCCGCGGCCTTGCGGCGCAGCGTCGCGAAGAGCGCCGCGGCGCCTACGGCGATCGCGCCCGCACCCCCTATGGCGAGGTACGGGGTGCTGCTGTCACCCCCGGTTTCGGCCAGATTCCGCGTGTCGGCCGCGACGACCGGAGTGGCCGCCACCCCGTCCGCCTGCGGCCGGGTGCCGGTGGTGCCGGCCTCTGCCGCAGGGGCGGTGCTCGGCTGCGTACCCGTGGCGGCACCGCCGTGGTGGTGCTGGACCGTCGACTTGGACGCGCCGTCCGCGATCTCCTTGTCGGTGGGCGCGGAGGCTGCCGGAGCGGGGGCGCCCGCCGTACCGCTGTCCTTGCCGAACACCACGTCGGAGCAGGTGTAGAAGGCTTCGGGACTGTCCGAGCGCTGCCAGATCGAATAGATCAGATGGCGTCCCGACCTGGCAGGGATCTTCCCGTCGAAGACGTAGTCGCCGCCCTGCATCGGCGGGTCGGTGACCTTGGCGAACGGCGTCGCCTCCAGGTCCGACCACTTCAGGGGCTTCGAGGGGTCGTAGCCGTCCTTGGTGATGTACAGCTCGAACGAGCCCTTGTGCGGGGCCGTTCCCTTGTAGTGGAAGGTGTGGCTGCCCGCCGACAGCTTGGTGGCCGGCCAGTCGCCGCGCGGCAGGTCGAGGCCCTTGTACTTGTCGTTGCCGCCGCTGCACAGCCTGCCGTCCGGGATGATCTGCTTCGACCTGCCCGCGGCGTTGGCCATGTTCACCGCGTTCCAGTCGTAGAAGGCCTGCGCTCCGCTGACCGCGACGGCGGCCTTGCACGCCGCCGACTTGGGGCTCTCCGGACCCTCCGCGTAACAGGCCGAGACCCGGCTGACCGGGTCCGTCATGGAACCGTGGGCCGCGGCGGGCCCGGCCGCGAGCCCCGTCAGGGCGAGCGGCGTGAACCCGAGCGCGGCGCCGACGGCGGCCCTGCGCCGACGGGGTCCCCGCTGCTCGAACGCGGTGGAGAGCTTGGGGAAGGTCATCGTGGCGTACTCCTTCGATGGTGCACGGGCATGGGGCGTGGGGGTCTTCGACTGCCGGATGTCCCGTCCGGCGATCAGCACGCTAGCCCCGGAAAACCGTGAAATCCCCTGCTGGGAGCGGGTGATGGCGATCCTTATGGTCGCTTTAAGGAGCCCCTGAGAGGTGATTAAGAACGGGCCCGCCGACGACGTACCGTGGGCCCATGAACGGTGAGATCCGGCTTGCGACCCCCGACGACGTGCCCCGCGTGAAGGAGGTCACCGATGCCGCCTATCACCCCTACATCGAACGGATCGGTGTCGTCCCCGTCCCGATGGAGGCCGACGACGCGGCGAACGTCGCGGCGGGGCGGGTCTTCGTCACCGGTGACCCGGTCGTCGGGGTCCTGGTCCTCGTCCCCGAGCCGGACCACCTCTTCCTCGACTCGATCTCCGTACATCCCGACGTCAAGGGCACCGGCCTCGGGCGCCGGTTGCTGCACTTCGTGGACGAGCACGCGCGGGCGCTCGGCCTGCCCGAGGTCCGGCTCTACACCAACGCGATGATGTGGGAGAACCAGAAGATCTATCCGCGGTACGGGTACGAACTCGTCGAGCGGCGTGTGGACGGCCCCTACGACCGCCTCCACTACCGCAAGGTGCTGGGCCCGCGAACCGGTGGCGAGGCGGGCCGGGGCTGATCGCCGGTCCGATTGTCAGTGCTGCCTGGCACGATCGGGGCATGGACATCGACTGGGACGAAGAGGCGGACACGTTCGACGAGGAGCCCGATCACGGGCTGCTGGACCCCGAGGTGCGGGCCGCGTGGGACGAGCGCCTCGCGGGGTGGCTGCCGGACCGCGCGGGCGAGCTCCTCGACCTCGGGTGCGGCACCGGGAGCCTGTCGCTGCTCGCCGCGGGGCGGGGCCACCGGATCACGGCCGTCGACCTGTCGCCCCGGATGGCCGAGCGGGCCCGCGCCAAGCTGGCCGGCACCGGCGCCGAGGTGCTGACCGGGGACGCGGCGCGGCCGCCCGTCGAAGGCCGCACCTTCGACGTGATCCTGGCCCGCCATGTGGTCTGGGCGCTGCCCGACCACGAGGCGGCGCTGCGGCACTGGTGGTCGCTGCTGCGGCCGGGCGGCCGGCTGATCCTGGTCGAGGGGGTGTGGGGCGACACCGGCATACCGGCCGGGCAACTCCTCGGCGCCCTCGGCGAGTTGAAGGCCGAGGCGCGCTATGAGCGGCTGTCGGGGGACGCGCGGTTGTGGGGACGCGAGGTGGACGACGAACGGTATGCGGTGGTCGCCTCGGCGGCGGCGCCTGCCGCGGCCTGAGCGGGGCCGGCCGAGGCGCGGAGAGTGCGGGCTGCGGCGCGCCGCCGACGCGCGAAAACGCCGGGTCCGCAGGGGGGCGTCCCCCTACCCGGGACAGGTCTCAGTCGATCAACGCCGTGAACTGCCCCAGCTTCGCCAGGAGTTCGAGCTCGTCCAGGGCGGCCACGGCGCGGGCCGCGGCCTCGGGGTCGCGTTCGGTCAGGCCGCTCTCGGCGAACTCGTCCTCGTCCAGGCGCAGTACGGTCGCGCCGTCGGCCGAGACCCAGAGGTCGAGGTCCAGGTCCTCCGCGATCAGCTCGCCGCCCTGGACCACCGCCGGGCGGGTGATGTCGCAGTACCAGCCCTTGAGCGCCGAGTCGGTGTCGCGGACCTCCTTCACGGCGTACCAGCGGTCGCGCCAGTAGTGCTCGGTGAACACATCGCCCGGCTCGAACCGTACGAAGCCGAAGTCGCGGGTGCCCTCCACCGCCCAGGGGGCGTGCACGGTCAGCCGGGTGCCGTCGTCGGACACCACCGACGCCGGGTAACGCAGCTTCGTGCGACCGGCCTTGACCAGGACGACCTCGATACGGGTGCCGGCCTCGGCTGAACTCGCGGACATGACGTACCTCCGTGGCACATATCTGGTAGCGGAAGGATTCGCACGGTACGCGGGGGCGCAGTCCGGGTGCCTCCCATTTTCGCCCCGCCCGGGGCGCTGCCCGTTTCGCCGAGCGCGGCCGCGGGGGAGAATCGGGGCTGTGACCCTCAAGATCGTGATTGACCAGGGCGTGGCCACCGCGCCGTACGAGCAACTGCGCGCCCAGATCGCCGACCGGGCCCGGTCCGGGAAGCTGCCGGTGGGCTACAAGCTGCCCACGGTCCGTGGCCTCGCGGAGGAACTCGGGCTCGCCGCGAACACGGTGGCCAAGGCGTACCGCGCCCTTGAGGCGGACGGGGTCGTCGAGACCCGGGGGCGGAACGGGACGTTCGTCGCGGCGGCGGGGGACGCGTCCGAGCGGCTCGCGGCGGTGGCCGCGGCAGCGTATGCGGGGGAGGTGCTGCGGCTCGGGCTCGGCCGGGAGGCCGCGCGCGCCGCCGTCGAGGACGCGTTGAGGGCGGCGTACGGGAAGTAGGCGCCTGCGGCGGGCCTGTTCCCCGTCCCACCCCACCCCTTCCCGAAAGCCTCCGGCGGTGAGAGTGCCCGTCGGGTGCGGGTCGTGGGTGGCTGGTCGCGCAGTTCCCCGCGCTCCTTCCGGGGTGCAGGGGGCTGCAAAGGTACGGGGGCCAAGGGCACAGGCACAAGGGGCTACAAGTACAACCCCGCGTCCGCCCCCGCCCGCTGGTCCGGCACCGATGCCGGGGTCGTTCCACGGCGCAGGGCGTACAGCTCGGCCAGGGTGGTGCCGTCGCGGGCGATGCCCTCTTCCGTGCCCAGCCAGCCGACCGCCTCCGTCCGGGTCAGTGGGCCGACCTCGATGCGGGCGAGGCAGCGGCCGGGGCGTACCACCGCGGGGTGCAGGCGCTCCAGGTCCTCGTTGGTGGTGACGCCCACCAGGACGTTGCGGCCCTGGCCGAGCAGGCCGTCGGTCAGGTTGAGCAGCCGCGAGAGGGCCTGGCCCGCCGTGTGCTTGGCCTCGCCGCGGATCAGCTCGTCGCAGTCCTCCAGGAGGAGGAGGCGCCAGCGGCCCTTCGCGCTGCCGTCGTCCTCGCCGATCGCGATGTCCATCAGATAGCCGACGTCGTTGAAGAGCCGCTCCGGGTCGAGCACGCAGTCCACCTGGCACCAGTCGCGCCAGGACCGGGCCAGGGTGCGCAGCGCCGAGGTCTTGCCGGTGCCCGGCGGCCCGTGGAGCAGGAGGAGGCGGCCCGCGATGTCGTTCGGGGTCACCTTCATCAGGCGGTCCATCGCGTCGGCCACCGGCGCCGTGTAGTTGGGCCGCACCTCGTCCCAGGTGCCGGCCGCGATCTGCCGGGTCGTGCGGTGCGGGCCGCGCCGCGGGGACACGTACCAGAAGCCCATCGTGACGTTCTCGGGCTGCGGCTCCGGCTCGTCCTCGGCGCCCTCGGTGGCTTGTTTCAGGACCTGGGCGGCGAGCTCCTCGGTGGTCGCGGTCACGGTCACATCCGCGCCCCGGTTCCAGCGCGAGACGAGCAGCGTCCAGCCCTCGCCCTCGGCGAGCGTGGCGCTGCGGTCGTCGTCGCGGGCGGCGCGCAGCACCTTCGCGCCGGGTGGCAGCAGGCTGAAGCCCTTCTTGACCCGGTCGATGGACGAGCTGTGCGAGAACGGCTGCTCGCCCGTGGCGAAGCGGCCGAGGAAGAGCGCGTCGACCACATCGGAGGGCGAATCGCTGTCGTCCACGGTCAGCCGGATCGGCAGTGCGGCTTCTGGGGCAGGGGACATGCCCCCATGATCCGGCAACAGGCCCGCGCGTGCACCTGTTTTGTCCCGTTGAGGGTCGAGGGACGTTCTGTCCCTGTTCAGGTAAAAACTGGCCGGAATGCCATCTACCGCCGATACGCTGCCCCGTGATGGAACGTCATCGTGGAACCACCGTCCGCAGCCGCAGGCCCGACAGGGCGACCCGGCCCAGGACCCCGGCGGTGCTGGTCGCCGCACTCCTGGCCGCGCTCGCCCTCATCCTGACGACGGGCGGCTGTACGAGCAGAAACGCGGGCGAGTCCGGACCCGGCCGGACCGGCGCGAGCAACACCGACCCCGCGCTCGGCTGGGGCTTCACGCACACCCAGTACAGCGCCGACACCGGTGACGACGACGCCGTGCGGCGCGCCCGTGACCTGCTCTCGGCGCAGGGCCTGCCGCAGAACCAGGCGATCATGGGCTGGGGCGCGGGCAACCCCGAGCCGTCGCCGGGCACGTACGACTTCTCGGATCTCGACCGAAGGGTCAAGTACATCCGCTCCACCGGGGCCACCCCCGTCATCACGCTGTGCTGCGCGCCCGACTGGATGAAGGGCGGCCGGGCCGGGGCGAGCAAGACGGACTGGAGCGTGAAGGCGCTGGAGTCGGCGCCGCTGCCCACGCACTACAAGGACTTCGCCGCGCTGGCCGCGAAAGTGGCCCAACGCTATCCGGACGTACGGCACTTCATCGTCTGGAACGAGCTCAAGGGCTTCTACGACGACACCGCCCAGCGCTGGAACTACGAGGCCTACACCCAGCTCTACAACCAGGTCTACGACGCGCTGAAGAAGGTCGACAAGGACAATCTCGTCGGTGGGCCCTATCTGGTCATGGACAGCTATGGGCCGCAGGACCAGTCGTACGCGTCCCGTCTCAAGGGCCCCTGGGGCTCGGTCGACCAGCGGGTGCTCGATGCCTTCACCTACTGGAACAAGCACAAGAAGGGCGCCGACTTCGCCGTCGTCGACGGCGCCAGTTTCACCCGCACCAACCAGATGCTGCCCAACGCGTTCGGCGCCACCGACAAGCTGACCGCCGTCACCGAGTGGGTCCGCAAGCAGTCCGGTCTGCCGGTGTGGTGGGCCGAGTACTACGTCGAGCCCGACAAGTCCGGCTGGAGCGAGCAGCAGCGCGTCGCCACCCAGGCCGCCGGCCTGATGGCCCTGGCGCGCGGCGGCACCGGCACCGCCTTCTACTGGAGCCCCGAGGGGCAGAGCGGGGCGTGCCCCGGCTGCCTGTGGACGCCGACCCAACAGGACGACGGGGGGAAGGAGTTGCCCATGTACGCGCTGATCGCCAAGTTCGCCAAGGCCTTCCCGCCGGGCACCGACTTCACCACCGTGAGCATCGCCGCGGACGACGTGCCGAACGTGCGCGTGCTCGCCAGCGGCAAGGACGTGCTCGTCGTCAACACCCTCGACCGGTCCATCGACGCCAAGGTGGACGGCAAGTCGTTCCCGATGGCCGCCTACGAGGTGCGCTGGCTGACCCGCTGAGGCTCGGCCCGCAGCACCCCGAACAGTTTCACCGCCGCGATCGCCGCGATCACCGAAAGGCTCGCGACCTCCGCGATGCCCACGCCCGTCAGGCCCAGCGGAGGCAGCAGCGCCAGCGTGGACCCGAGCACCAGGACACACAACGCGCCCTGGAGACAGGCGAGTCCGGCCGTACGGCTCCGCGCGCGCAGCACCGCGAAGTACAGCTCGATCACCACGCGCAGCAGTGCCCCGACCACCAGCCAGCGCAGCAGCGCCGTGGCGTGATGGGCGTACCCCTCGCCGAAGACGTGCAGGATGTGCGGTGCGAAGGCGAAGAGGAACGCGCAGATCGGCACCACGATCTTGACCATGCGGAGCAGCGCGGCCCGCGCGTTGCGGCCGAGCCGCTCGGGATCGTGCGCCCCCTCGACGGTCAGCGAGGCGCCCATGTTGATGGCGAGCAGCTCGACGGTGCCGCCGATGGTCGCGGTGATGTAGAAGTACGCGTTGTCGGCCGAGCTGATCTGCGACGCCACGATCACCGGCACGAGATAGACCACGGCGAGCGCGAACAGCGAGCCCGTGTAGTCGCCGGCCAGGAAGCGGCCCAGCTCCCGGTAGCTCGGCGGCCGCGCGGTGTGCACGGTGAGCTCCACATGGCGGGGGACAAGGCGGCGGAACACCAGCCAGCCCAGCGGCATCACGGACACCGCGATCGCCGCGACCCACGAGACGAACACGCCGCTGGTCGGCAGCGAGGCCGCGATCGCCACCAGGAGCACCAGCTTGACCGCAGAGAACGCGGTGTTGCCGACCGGCACCCAGAACGCGCTGCGCAGCCCGGTGAGGACCCCGTCCTGCAGCGTCAGGATCGACCAGGCGATCACCGCCGCGATGAACCCGAGCCCCTTGAACGGGCCGTGCAGGAACCGGTACGAGGGCCCCCAGAAGTCCAGCGTCTCCATGAAGACCAGCGCGGCCACCCCGACGACGCACGCGCTCAGCGCATAGGTGCGCAGCACCAGGCGGCCGGTGGCGGCGCCCGACACGGGGATGAAGCGGGCCAGCGCCCCGGTCAGGGTCAGCGCGGTGATCCCGGCGAGGAACTTCATCGCGGCGATCGCCGCCGAGCCCTGGCCCACCGCGTCGTCGGTGTAGTACCGGGCGGCGATCAGCCAGAAGCCGAGCCCGAGCACCGCGCTGATGCCCGTGTTCAGCATCAGGGCGTAGGCGTTGCGGAAGAGGGGAGTGCCCCGGCGTTTGTCCGGGGTCGGAGCAGAGAGGTCCTGGGCGGTGCTCACGTCGGCCACGGGTACCGCTCACCTTCTGGATCTGGTCCTGGTCGGTCGTTCTCTCAGCCGCCGCCGAGCCTGCGCCCGGCCCGCCTGGCCCGGCGGACCACGGCGTAGCCCTTCGTCAGGACGCGGTCGCCGGCGAAGGTGCGCGCGATGTCGCGGCCGGTGCCCGCGACGAGCCGCTCGAACTCGTCGAGACCGGTGGTGCGCCGCACCGTCACCCGCTCCAGGGCGTACGGACCCTGGCGCCGCTCGGCGAGCGCGTTGCCCACGGCGAGCGCCTGGGCGAAGCCCGCGGAGCGCACCGTGCGCCGCACCCGCCGGCTGGAGTAGCCGTACGGATAGGCGAACGAGACGGGGCGCCGGCCGAGCTCGTCGGTGAGGATCTCCTTGCACCGCAGCGTCTCGAACCAGAGCCGCTCATCGGTGAGTTGGTCCATCTGCGGATGGCTGTGGCTGTGCCCGCCGATCTCGCAGCCGCCCCGGGCGAGCTCGCGCACCTGGTCCCAGTCCAGCATGGTGTCGAGGGCGCCTCCGTCGTCGTATGCGCCGCGCAGCCAGCCCGTGGAGACGAAGAGCGTGGATGCGAAGCCGTGCTTGGCGAGGACCGGCAGGGCGTGGCGGTGGACGCCCTCGTAGCCGTCGTCGAAGGTGATCAGGACGGGGCGGCGTGGAAGCGCTCCCGCCGTGCGCCAGGCGTGCGCCAGCTGGGCCGTGGTGACCGGGGTGCACCCGAGCTCGGCGAGCAGCTCCATCTGGTCGGCGAAGGCGTCCGGCGAGACGGACAGGCCGAACGCCGCCCTCGCGGGGCTGTGTGCCACCGAGTGGTACATGAGGATGGGCACGGGCCCCGTCCGCGCAGCCGTCATGCCGCCTCGCCCTCCTGGTCCGGCTCCGTCGCCGGTACGCGCTCGATGGGGGCTACGGCGAAGGTGACCCCACCCCTGAGCGCCCGTACGGTGCCGAGCAGATAGCCCCCGGTCGCCACCGCGACGCCGGTCACGATCGCGCCCGCGCGCCCGGCGCCGCCGGCCCGGCCGAGGACCGCGTCCCGCACGCCGCGCACCACACCGGCCGGAAGCACCCGGGTCGTGTAGCGCCGCTCGGACTCAAGTCCCTTGCCGGAACCCACACTGCGGGCCACCAGCGCCTTGGAGAGGCCCTCCGCGTACGCCCTCGTACGGAAGTAGCCGAAGCGTTCGCGGGCCGCGGGCACCCGGTGGTGGATCACCGAGCGGTCGTCGATGAGCAGTACCGCGTCGGGCAGCGCCTTGCTGAGCCGGATGCACAGCTCGGTCTCCTCGCAGCCGAGCGGCCGCTTGTCGCCGTCGCGGCCGATGCCCGTCGCGAAGCCGCCCGCCGCGTCGAAGGCCGACGTACGGAAGGAGGCGTTGCCGCCCAGGACGTTGCGGACCTCGACGCGGCCGGGCGGCAGCCCCCGGTAGGTGCAGCCGACGATCCAGTCGAACTCCTCGGGGAACCAGGCGGGCCTGCGCCCCGAGGCCCAGGCGGGCATGGTGCGGCCGCCGACCGCCATCACGCGCGGGTCGTCGTAGCCCTCGGCGAAGTGCCGCAGCCAGTCGCGCTCGGCCACCGCGTCGTCGTCGAGGAAGGCCACGAACTCGCCGCGGGCCACCGAGATCGCCGTGTTGCGGCCGGCCGAGAGGCCGCGGGGGCCCGCGTTGGCGAGCACCCGCACCTCCCCGGACGCCGCGTACTCCTCGAACTCCTTGGCGAGCCGGTCCAGGAGCCGCTCGTTGTGGTCCACCACGAGCAGCGTCTCCAGGGCCGGCAGCGACTGCGTGCGCACCGAGGAGACCGCCGCCAGGATGTCCTCCCAGCGGTCCTCGGTGTACACGCAGATCACCACGGAGAAGTGACGCTCCGTCAAGACACCTCTCCCCGTCGTGTGTTCAGGAAGACGGCCTGCGTGCGCCGGTGTGCCCGGGGCACGGCCTTCTCCCGGAGTATCACCTTCAGGACGCGGATGCCGTCGCGCACCGCGCTGAGATTGGAGACACCGTGGATCCGGTTGTACTCGTAGCTCGGGACCTCCTGGACACGCAGGCCCGCCTTGACGATCCGGATGTTGATCAGGGTCTCGATCTCGAACCCGGAGCAGTCGAGCACGATCTTGTCCAGGCAGTGCTTCCAGAAGGCGTTGTAGCCGTAGCAGAGATCGGTGTACCGGGCGCCGAACTTGCGGTTCACGATGCCGCACAGGACGGCGTTGCCGAGCTTGCGGATCGGGGTCATGTCGTCGGTGCCGCCGCCGTTGGCGAAGCGGGACCCCTTGGCGAAGTCGGCGCCGCCCACCAGCGCGGAGACGTAGCTGACGATCTCCTCGCCGTCCGCCGAGCCGTCCGCGTCGACCATGACGATGATGTCGCCGGTGCAGGCGGCGAAGCCACTGATCAGGGCGTCGCCCTTGCCCTTGCCGACCTGCTTGACGACCTTGACGTCGGGCCACAGTTCGCGGGCCACCTGCACGGTGTTGTCGGTGGAATTCCCGTCGACCAGGACGACTTCGTGGATCCAGTCCGGAAGTGTCCTGAACACATGCGGAAGATTCTCGGCCTCATTCATGGCCGGGATCACGACGCTCACCGGAGGTGCAATGGCGAGATTCGCCGAAACCGGTCGATACGCAGCGGATATTCGACCGGCGGTCACGGAATCCGAGTGACCGTTCGGCGATTCCGCAATTAATTGATCTTGGCCCGGAACGGCCGGGCGCACGGAAGGAGTCATGATGAGTCTCTGTCCCTCTCGTCCGGTGGACCGCCCGCCCCCGGGCAGTCCGGATGAGTTTCCGGTTACGAAAGGGGGGTTCTCACCCCGGTCATGACGGCATGGCACACCGCGCTGATTGGGTGAGCTGGCTTTGCTGGCCGCGCGGCCCGTGTTCCGGCCCACGCATGGCGAAGACCGAGCACGGCACCCCCCTACCGCGCCCCGCCCCGGAATCCATCGCGACGCTTGAGCCCTCCCCTGGCGTCGTTGTGCATGATGGTCCGTTGCGGGTGGATGTAAGACGGTATTGATGATGGGGACTGTATGGCAAGACCTCGGCCGAGGCCTCACGTTTCTGTGTTTTTGACCGGACTTTCACGGTCACATTCGGAGCGATTCACCCCCGCCCCCAGCAGGAAGAGGAGAAGGCTGATCACGCCCACGGCTGCGATGCCGTTCCGGGTCGACCAAAGGTGCAGACCTGCCATGCTTTCGGCGGTCAGCACATCGATGAGTACTGCTCCTGATAACGACGCCACCGTGCGGGCGAGCGGTTCCAGTCGGCGCAAGGCGAATACGGCCGCTTCCGCGGGTGCGGCCACCAGGTAGAAGAGCGCGAGCGGAGCGCGCAGCGGAGAGTCCAGGCCGGCGAAGGCCAGGACGGCACCCACGGCCGAGACGGCGAGTGCCGCTCCCGCGAGGACGGGCGGCAGGTCGGCGGCGATGGACGCGCCCACTGCCGATCTGTCACTGATGGTCTGCATTGGCGACGGTTCCCCCCGATGCGCCGGATGCGAGGCTTCAATGTGACGCAGTCCGGACAGTCCCGTCAAGACGACGATTCGGGTGTGGTGAACGGGACTTGACGGTCAGTCAGCGGAGTGTGGTGCTCCGGTGAAGGATTACTCGCGAGTTGCTGACGGATCGGCAGATAGCCGCAGATGTCCGTCGGTTGTTCTTGGCATGGACACTTCCCGTGCTCTGTGGGGGCTGGTACCACTGCCGTGGCGGAAAACCCGCTACAAGGAGGTTCCATGAAACTGTCCCGAATCGCGGCATATGCATGGGCGCTCGTGCTGGCTGTCGCGCTTTCCCTCACCGGGGCCGGCGTGGCCGCAGCGGCAACCCAGGCGGCCGGATCCCACTACGTGGCCCTCGGCGACTCGTACTCCTCCGGTGTCGGAGCCGGGAGTTACGACAGTTCGAGCGGCAGCTGCAAGCGCTCCACGAAGGCCTACCCGGCCCTGTGGGCGGCGGCCCATTCCCCCGCCTCGTTCGACTTCACCGCGTGCTCCGGAGCCCGTACGGGTGACGTGACGGCGAGTCAGCTCGGCCCGCTCAGCTCCACCACCGACCTCGTCTCGATCACCATCGGAGGCAACGACGCCGGCTTCTCGGACGTCATGACCAACTGCGTCCTGTACTCGGAGTCCACCTGCCTCAGCAAGGTGGCATCGGCCCGCGCCTACGCCGACTCGACGCTGCCCGGTCTGCTCGACTCGGTGTACTCGGCGATCAGCTCCAAGGCGCCCAACGCCCACGTCGTCGTCATCGGCTACCCGCACTTCTACAAGATCGGCGGCAACTGCGTCTCGGGGCTCAGTGACAGATCCCGCTCCGCGATCAACGGCGCCGCCGACGAGCTCAACTCGGTGACCGCCAAGCGCGCCGCCGACCACGGCTTCAGCTTCGCGGACGTCGTGCCGGCCTTCACCGGACACGAGATCTGCTCGGGCAGCCCGTGGCTGAACAGCGTCGTCTGGACCAACATCGGCGAGTCGTACCACCCCACCGCGGCCGGCCAGTCGGGCGGCTACCTGCCGACCTTCACCAACGCGGCCTGATCCTTTCGTTCATCCGCCGGGCGGAGCCGAGACCGGCGGCGAGTACGAGGAGGAGGCCCCGCCCGTCGGGGTCTCCTCCTTGCAAGTGACCTTGTACGCCCCGGAGTCGGACGAGGCTTTCACCGGCCGGCGCACCTCGACATGGAGTTCGTTGGAGCCGCTGTGCTCCGGCGTCTCGGTGTGCACCACCTGCCGGGTGCGCGGCCCGCCCGAGGCGAACGAGAGCGTCTTCCACCCCGGGTCCGAGGACTGGCCGTCCTTCGTGACCCAGCGGTACTCCACATCCACCGGCGTACGCCCCACGGTGAAGACGGCGACCATCGAGGGCGCCTGACCGTTCGGCGCCGGACACGCTCCCTCGTAACTCCCGCGCACCACCTGGAGGTTGACCTCCACCGACTGGGCGGGTGGCGACGAGGAGGCCGAGGGGGAGGGGCTCGTGCTGCTCGGCGACGAGGACGGGCTGTTCTTGCCGCTCGTGGCGCCGGACGTGCCCGGCACCTGCGAGGAGTGCGACACCGAGGGCGCCGGCGAGGCGCTGCCCGGCGAACCCCCGGGCCCCGACTGCCCGTTGTCCTTCACCAGCGCGTACACGAGCCCGCCGAGCGCGAGCAGCAGCACCAGGATCCCGGCGAGCAGCACCGCCCCCGTGTGCCGCGAGGGCTCGGTGTGCTGCGCCGGCGTCGTGCCGCCGGGAGCGGCCGCGGGGAGCGGCATCACGGGCGTCGGCGGCGCGCCCGGAGCTCCGGCCACCACCGTCGTCGCCTCGGACCCTCCCGTCGGAGCCCGCACCGAGCCGCCCGCCGCCACCACCCGCAACTGGTGTTCGGCCTCCGCGCCCGCCCAGCGCTCGGCCGGGTCCTTGCGCAGCAGCCCCTCGATCACCGGCGCCAGCGGACCGGCCCGGCGCGGCGGCGGCAGCGCGTCGTCGACCACCGCCCGCAGCGTGGACAGCGGGGTGTCCTGCCGGAACGGCGAGTTGCCTTCGACGGCCGCGTACAGGAGCACGCCGAGGGACCACAGGTCGCAGGCCGGCCCCGGCGTGCGCCCCAATGCCCGCTCGGGTGCCAGGAATTCGGGCGAGCCGACGACCTCGCCGGTCATGGTGAGCGTCTGTGTCCCCGCCACCGTCGCGATGCCGAAGTCGGTCAGGACCACCCGGCCGTCGTTGGCGAGCAGCACGTTCGCCGGCTTCACATCGCGGTGCAGCACCCCCGCCTCGTGCGCCGCCCGCAGCGCCGCGACCACCTCGGCGCCGATGCGCGCGGTGCGCTGCGGACCCAGCGGGCCCTCCGCGTCCAGGACGTCGGACAGCGCGAGGCCGCGCACCAGCTCCATGACGATCCAGGGCCGCCCGTCCTCGGTGGCCACGTCGTACACGGTCACCACATTGCGGTGCGAGATCCGGGCCGCCGCCCAGGCCTCCCGCTCCAGGCGGGCGTAGAGCCGCCGCACCTCGGGGGAGTCGAGCGATGCCGGGGCCAGGACCTCCTTGACGGCGACCTCGCGGCCCAGGACCTCGTCCCGCGCACGCCACACGACGCCCATGCCGCCCCGGCCCAGGGGTGAGAGAAGCCGGTAGCGCCCCGCGATCAATCGCTGCTCACTGCCCGGCACTTCGCTCACTGGCGAGCCCCCCATCCGCGGCGGAGAAACCCTTCCAAGTTAGCTCAGGGGCGGGCCGGTGCCGCCCCCTTGAACGGCAATCCGTACCCCGTACGAACACAGGTCGCGACTCTGCGTGATGAGCAGTCAGGGAGGTGTCCAACTCGCCCTGGAATCAGCGGTATTCGGAGCGTAGTTGTCAACCTGCGGCCCCTCAAGGTGAATCCTGCCACCGGGATACACGAGTGTGATGCGGGGGCGATAGGGTTAACCTGCCCGGGGCCGGGTGCCCTCGTACGGGTGGGGAGTGACATGGAACAGATAACAGTGCGCAGCAGGGCGCGAGTGCCTGCCATCACCTGCGGGAGCAGTGCGACCAGCTCGCGGCTCGACCGCCACCTCTCGGTGCTCGGCGGCCCTGCCGTCCCGCAGCGCGAGGCGGCCGAGGCGACGCTGCTGATGCGCGAGCTGACCTCGCGTGATGTTGCGCACACCCGCAAGAGCAAGAGCGCTCGCGTCTCGCTCTTCGCGCCGCTGCGGCGGCTGCGCCGCTCGCTCTTCGGCAGCCGCGGCTGAAACCACCCCCGACTCCCGGCGCCCCGCGTTCAGGCGATCACGCCGTCCCGGCGCAGCTCTGCCACCTGCTCGTCCGTCATTCCCAGGGCCCGCAGTGCAGCGCGGGTGTGCTCGCCGAGTGCGGGCACCGCACCCATACGCGCCTCCTGGCTGCCGCC
Source organism: Streptomyces mauvecolor (assembly GCF_039532965.1). Lineage (NCBI taxonomy): Bacteria > Bacillati > Actinomycetota > Actinomycetes > Kitasatosporales > Streptomycetaceae > Streptomyces > Streptomyces mauvecolor. The sequence goes on from NZ_BAAASQ010000012.1 coordinate 88,809, forward strand.
CAGATGGATGGGCGGCAGCAGCGCCCGCAGCGGCCCCACCGGTGACTCCACCTCCCGCCAGCGGCCCCGTGCCGCCAGCTGCGGATGCGCGGCCACGTCCTCGACGGTGTTGAGCCGGGCGCAGGCGATCCCCGCAGACTCCAGTCGGCCGACCGCTTCGGCCGCCGTGAGCCCGGCCAGCGCCTGCGCCACCACCTCGTCGGTCCTCGTCCGGTGCGTGACCCTCGCCGCATTGGTCGCGAAGGCCGGATCGTCCGCCAACTCCGGCCGTTCCAGGACGAGTTGGGCAAGACGCCGCCATTCCCGGTCGTTCTGGACCGAGAGCAGTACCTGCCCGCCGTCGGCCGTGGGATAGGCGTCGTACGGCGCGATCACGGCGTGCGCGACGCCGGTGCGCGCCGGTTCGGTGCCCCCGTGCATCACATGGTGCAGCGGATGCCCGAGCCACTCGGCGAGCGCCTCCAGCATCGAGATCTCCACCGGCCCGCCGCGTCCGGTCGTGCCGCGACGCACCAGGGCCGCCAGGACGCCCGAGAAGGCGTACATGGCGGCCGCGATGTCGGCGGCCGGGATCCCGGCCTTGACGGGCTGCTCGGGGGTCCCGGTGACCGACACCAGACCCGCCTCGCACTGCACCAGCATGTCGTAGGCCCGCTTGTGCGCGTACGGGCCCCCGGAGCCGTAGCCCGATATGTCCACGGCGACGAGCCGCGGGTGCGCCGCGCACAGGGTGGCCGCGTCCAGGCCGAGCCGGGCGGCCGCGCCGTGCGCGAGGTTCTGCACGAACACGTCGGCGCCCGCGATCAGCCGCTTCAGCACGTCCAGGCCGCGCGGGTCCTTCAGGTCGAGGGCCACCGACTCCTTGCCCCGGTTGCACCACACGAAGTGCGAGGCGAGGCCGCGGGCCGCGGTGTCGTAGGCGCGGGCGAAGTCGCCGCCGTCGGTGCGCTCGACCTTGATGACGCGGGCGCCCAGATCGGCGAGCTGGCGGGTCGCGAACGGCGCCGAGACGGCCTGTTCGACGGCGACGACGGTGATGCCTTCAAGGGGCAGCGGCTGAGTGCTCATAGCCGTACCTATCGCGTACGGACCGCCCTTGTCACCCCTTGGCCCTGCTCAGCGGCCCGAATGCGCGTAGCGGCGTACCGCGAGCGGCACGAAGACCAGCAGCAGGAAAGCGCACCAGGCGAGCGAGCCGGCTACCGGGTGGGCGACCGGCCAGGCGGCGTCCGCGGCGGGCGCCGCGTTGCCGCAGAGGTCGCGGACGGCCGAGGCGACGGCGCTGATCGGGTTCCACTCGGCGATCGTGCGCAGCCAGCCGGGGAGCTTGTCGGTGGGGATGTACGCGTTGGAGAGCAGCGGCAGGATGAACGTAGCCGAGCCGAGCTGCCCGGCGGCCTCCTCGCTCTGTGTCAGGAGCCCGAGGAACGAGCCCATCCAGGTGGTCGCCAGGCGGAGCAGCATCAGGAGCCCGAAGGCGCCGAGCGCGCCCAGCGGCCCGTTCTCGACCCGCCAGCCCACCGCGAGCCCCACGAGCATCAGCGGAATCATGCCGAGCGCGGTGGTCAGCAGATCGGCCGCGCTCTGGCCGACCGGCACCGCGGCCCGGCTCATCGGCAGGGTGCGCAGCCGGTCCATCACACCGCGGTGCGAGTCCTGCGCGGCCTGGAACATCCCGGTCATCAGGCCGCCCGCGGCGGTGGCCACCAGCAGGCCGGGCACCAGATAGGCCCGGTACTGCTCGCCCGGCATGGCGAGCGCGCTGCCGAAGACGTAGCCGAAGAACAGCAGCATCGTGATCGGCATGGTCTGGGTCAGGATCAGCACGCCGGGCGCGTGCTTGATGCGCTGGAGCTGCCGGCCGAGCATGGCCGTGCTGTCGTACGCGAGCGAACTCATGTCACAAGCTCCTTGCGGGAGTCGGCGGTGTCGGTGAGGCGCAGGAACACCTCGTCGAGGGTGGGCGGGCGCAGGCTCGCGTCGAGGACCGGGACCCCGGCCGCGTCCAGCGCGCGCACGATGCGGGGCAGGGTGAGCGTCGCGTCCATGGAGACCGCGCCCACCGTTCGTTCGACGGCGTCGAGCTGGGGCTCGGAGCCGGTCAACTGGTCCAGAACGGCCGCCGCTCGGGGCATTTCTGCCTCGCTGGTGACGACCACCTGCGCGTACGAGCCGATCCTGGCCTTGAGCTCGGCGGGGCTGCCGGTGACGGCGGAGCGGCCCTGGTCGATCAGGACGATGTCGTCGGCGAGCTGATCGGCCTCCTCCAGGTACTGGGTGGTGAGCAGCACGGTCGTGCCCTCGGCCGCCAGGGCGCGCACGGCGGCCCAGATCCGGTTGCGGCTGGCCGGGTCGAGCCCGGTCGTGGGCTCGTCGAGGAAGAGCACCCGGGGGCGGGTGAGCAGGCTCGCGGCGAGGTCGAGGCGGCGCCGCATGCCGCCGGAGTACGTGCCGGCCGCGCGGTCGGCCGCGTCCAACAGGCCGAACTGGTCGAGGAGTTCGGCCGCGCGCTCACGCCCGGCCGCGCCGCGCATGCCGTGCAGTTTGGCGAACAGCTGGAGGTTCTGCCGCCCGGTGAGCTCGACGTCCACCGAGGTCGACTGGCCGGTGACGCCGATCTGCCGGCGCACCGCGTCCTGCTGGCGCACGACGTCGTACCCGGCCACCCGGGCGGAGCCCGCGTCCGGCGCGAGCAGTGTGGTCAGCAGGCGTACGGCCGTCGTCTTGCCCGCGCCGTTGGGGCCGAGCACCCCGCAGACCGTGCCTTCGGCGACCGCCAGATCGAGTCCGCGCAGCGCGTGGACCTCGCCGAAGCGCTTCTCCAGACCTTCACTAAGTACAGCGTACGTAGTTGTCATGCGGCACACCATAGCGCACTACGTACGGTGTACGTAACTAGGATGGGGGGCGAGGTGATGATCCATGGCAGGGCGACCTGCTGAACCAGAAGTGATCTGGGCGCGCCCCGAGCGCGCCGGACGGGGCCCCAGGCCCGCATTCAGCCGTGCCGACATCGCGGCCGCCGCCGTGCGGATCGCGGACGCGGACGGCATCGACGCGGTCTCCATGCGCCATGTCGCGGCCGGGCTCGGCTGCGGAACGATGTCGCTGTACAACTACGTGCCGCGCAAGGAGGACCTGTACGAGCTGATGGTGGACGCGGTCAGCGCCGAGTACGAGCTGAGCGGGCCGACCGGCGACTGGCGGGCCGACATGCTCGGCCTGGCCCACCAGACCCGGGCGCTGATGCACCGCCACCCCTGGGTGCCGGGCCTCATGTCCCCGGTGTACGGCTTCAGCCCGAACGCGCTGCGCTACCTGGAGCACTGCATGGCCTGCCTGGATCCGCTCGATGCCAGGTACGGCACGAAGATGGAGCTGGTCGCCTCGGTGAACGGCGTCGTCACCACCTACGTCGCCAATGAGATCGCCACCGCCGAGCGCACCCGGTCGCTGCCCTGGTCGGCGGAGCAGGAGCACGGGGTGCGGATCGGCTACCTCCTGAGCCAGGTCTCCACGGGCCGCTACCCGCGCCTCGCCGCGGCCTTCGCGGAGGACTCGGGGCCCATCGACCTCGACGCGGTCTTCGAGCGGGCGCTGACCAGGACACTCGACGGGTTCGACAAGTAGCGGGGGCGGATTTCCGGCTGGGCCCCGGTCCGTGCAGGATGGGAACATGACCGAGATCCGCACTCCCCGCCTCCTCCTGCGCCGCTGGACCGACGACGACCTCGTCCCCATGGCGGAGATCAACGCCGACCCGGAAGTCATGCGCTGGATCGGCGACGGCTCGGTCCGCGATCTGGAGACGACCGCCGAGAACATCGAGCGCTGGGAGGGCGAGTGGGACGACGAGGGCTTCGGGCTCTTCGCCGTCGAGCTCCTCGGCTCCGGCGAGCTGATCGGCTTCACCGGCCTGTCCGTGCCGTACTTCCTGCCCGAGGCGGCGCACGAGGTGGAGATCGGCTGGCGGCTCGGCCGGCCGTTCTGGGGTCAGGGGTACGCGTCCGAAGCGGCCCACGCCTCGCTGGAGTTCGCGCTCCAGGACCGCGGGCTCGACCGGGTCATCAGCATCTCCCGGGTGGGCAACGAGGCCTCCGAGAACGTGATGCGCAAGCTCGGCATGAAGCTGGAGCGCGAGACGGTGCACCCCGCGTTCGGGCACGCGCTCAACATCCACTCCATCGATCTGACGGAGTATCAGGCCTGAGCGCTGTTCAGATCAGTGCGAACTGGCCCCCGGGTCCCTCCTCGTGGTGATCGAGTACGGACGCGGGGTGCCGCGCCCCGTCCGGTACGGGCAGTACCCCGGCAGCGCGGAGCTCGCCGCACGTCACCGGATCGGTGATCGCGTCCGTCAACGAGGCCTGCTGTGAACGTAGTTCGCCGAGCAGGGTGAGCACGGTGATCAGTTCGAGCAGGTCCGAGGTCCGCTCCTGGGGCCAGTCGGCCGGGCCGACCGCGGTGAGCGTGCCCGGCTCCGCGGGCTCCGTGCGCTGCCGGAACCACAGATCGAGGATCCGCACCCCGCCGGCTTCGAACTCCCACGCCTCGCGCGGCACCGGCGAGATCCGGCCGCCGTCACCCACGTGCAGGGTCTCCTCCCCGGCGTCGTAACGCAGTTCCCGCGGGCGGGCCGGGAGCGCCGCCCGCACATAGGGCCGCCGGCCGCCGGGCAGCCGCGGCTTCTCGCCGCCGCGCGCCCCGCGCACCATCAGGGCGGTCATGCGATGCCCCAACTCGACGCCGGTGGACCAGAGTCGGGGATCCCGCGGCAGTGCCACCGCACACCCCGCGGAGCCCGGACGGCCGGCCGCCACGGCCCAGGCCGGCACGTCGTGCGGAGCGACCTCGCATCCGTACGCCTGCGCGAGGAAGGGAAGCAGGCCCGGCGCGAGGTTCGGTTCGAGGCCGCCCGGGCGGCGATGCAGCGGGCGGATGCGGCCCGGACGCCCGGCGGGGGAGCGGCCGTCGGGCAGCACGGCGGAAACGGTCAGTGCGGGCCCGGCGTCCTTCGGCGCGTACGCCTGCTCCACCACGAAGAGCTGGTGCTCGTCCGCCACCCGCCACAGCTCGGGCCGGGCGGCGTCGATCAGGCGCTGGTCCGGTATCAGCCACTGCTCGTCGAAGGGCCCGTACCGGATGCGGACCGGGTCCGGGCACGGGCCCTGCTCCTGCGCCAGCGGGCCGGTGCCGGAGGTCCGGCCGGGCAGGGCGGCGACCATGGAGCGGAGCGTACGGGACCGGGTCGGGCCGAAAAGACGTTCCCGCTCGGCCCCTTCGGACCGGACGAGCAGGTCCCAGCGGGACCTCAGGGTGCGCTCGTCGGGCGCGACCACCCAGTCGCGCCCCAGCCGCGGCGGCGCCACCGACCAGGGCATCAGGTCGTCGAGGAGAGGCACGTCATCGCTCACAGCCAGCATGCTAGGGGGTGCCCTCAGCGCGCCTCGACCGTCACCGAGAACGAGAAGCGGTCGCCGCGGTAGTGGATCCGGGCCACATCGACGACCCGGCCCTTTCCGTCGTACGCCACGCCCGTGTAGTGCAGGATCGGCGAGAGCAGCGGGACCTGGAGCAGCTCGGCGGTCACCGGGTCGGCGAGGCGGGCCTCCACCGTGTCCGTGATGCGGGCGATGTCCACCCCGACCGCGTCCCGCAGCACCTTGGTCATCGGCCAGCGCGTGAGGTCCGCGAGGTCGATCGCGGCGGCCACCTCCGGACGCACCGCGTTGTGGGCCCAGTTGGTCGGCTCGCCGCTCTCGTCGCACCGCAGCCGCCGGTACGCGACGACCTCGGGGCAGCCCGGAAAGTACTCGGCGACGTCGCCGGGGACGGGCTCCGGGCCGTGGCCCAGGATCGTGGTGCGCTCGCCCGACTGCTGGGCCACGATCGCGTCGATCGAGCCGAGCAGCCGGACCGGGGACGCCCGCCGGGCGGCCGGCTCGATGAACGTGCCGCGCCGCCGGTGCCTGCTGATCAGGCCCTCCTCCTCCAGCTCCTTGAGTGCCTGACGCATCGTCAGCACGCTCACCCCGTAGTGCGCCGCGAGCTGCTCCTCGGTGGGCAGGCGCAGCGAGGCGTCGGGGGAGCGGCCCAGTATCGAGGCGCGCAGCGACTGGGAGACCTGGTACCAGAGCGGCAGCTTCCGGTTCAGGACCAGGGAGTCGGGTGCGAAGGAGGAGGTCACAGGGATTCCGTATCAGGCGGTGCTCAGGAGCGGAAGTGGCGCTGGAGACCCTGCCACACGTCGTCGTAGCCCCGCTGGAGGTGGCCGGCGGTCGCCGCCTGCTCGGTGGCGGTCACCGGCCAGCGCGTCTCGAACATGAAGGCCAGGCCGTCGTCGATCTTCTGCGGCTTCAGCTCGGCGGCGCTCGCCCGGTCGAAGGTCTCCCGGTCCGGACCGTGCGCCGACATCATGTTGTGCAGCGAGCCGCCGCCGGGCACGAAGCCTTCGGCCTTGGCGTCGTAGGCGCCCTCGATGAGGCCCATGTACTCGCTCATCACATTGCGGTGGAAGTACGGCGGGCGGAAGGTGTCCTCGCCGACCAGCCAGCGCGGCGCGAACACCACGAAGTCGACACCGGCCAGGCCCGGGGTGTCGGACGGCGAGGTGAGCACCGTGAAGATCGACGGGTCGGGGTGGTCGTAGCTGATGGTGCCGATGACATTGAAGGTGTGCAGGTCGTAGACGTACGGCGTGTGCGTGCCGTGCCAGGCGACGACGTCGAGCGGGGAGTGGTCGTAGGTCGCGGTCCAGAGGTTGCCGCAGAACTTGTTCACCACTTCCACCGGCCCCTCGACGTCCTCGTACGCCGCTACCGGGGCCCGGAAGTCCCGGGCGTTGGCGAGGCCGTTGGCGCCGATCGGGCCGAGTTCGGGCAGCTCGAAGGGGCGGCCGTAGTTCTCGCACACGTACCCGCGGGCACTCTCGTCGAGGAGCTCGACGCGGAAGCGGACACCGCGCGGGATCAGGGCGACCTCGCCGGGGCGGGCGGCGAGCAGGCCGAGCTCGGTGCGCAGAAGCAGGCCGCCGTGCTCGGGGACGATCAGGAGCTCTCCGTCGGCATCGCTGAACACCCTTGAATCCATGGAGGAGTTGGCGTGATAGAGGTGCACGGCCATGCCGGTGCGCTGGGCCGCGTCGCCGTTGCCGCCGAGCGTCCACAGGCCCGCCAGCCAGTCGGTGCCCGCCGGGGGCTCGGGCAGCGGGTTCCAGCGCAGCCGGTTCGGGTCGGGCACGGACTCGGTGAAGGGGGCCGAGCGGAGGTGTCCGTTGCCGGTGCGGGCGAACGGCGGGTGCGCGGCCGATGGCCGGATCCGGTACAGCCAGGAGCGGCGGTTGTCCGCGCGCGGCTCGGTGAAGGCGGATCCGCTCAGCTGCTCCGCGTACAGGCCGAGCGGGGCGCGCTGGGGTGCGTTGCGGCCGTGCGGAAGGGCGCCGGGGACGGCCTCCGAGCTGTGCTCATTGCCGAAGCCGTGGGAGTAGCCGAGGCCCTCCGCGATCTTCCTCGCCTGTTCGCCGGTGGTGGTCGTCATCGTCCGCTCTCCTGCTCCCGTGCCGGAATCCTATGCTCAACCGTAGGATTACGATGCGGTCGCGTCAACGGGAAAACCGGCCGGGCGGGGGATGATGGGCGCGTGTCTCCTGCTCCTGACCTCCACGCCAACCTCCGCCGGGCACCCGTGCAGCAGCGCAGCGCCGAGCGGCTGTCCCGGATACTCGACGCCTGCGCCGAACTCCTCGACGAAACCGGCTACGAAGACCTGTCCACCAGGGCCGTCGCCCAGCGGGCGGGCGTGCCCATCGGGTCCGTCTACCGCTTCTTCGGCAACAAGCGGGCCATGGCCGAGGCGCTCGCCGCGCGCAACCTCGACCGCTACGCGGGCATGATCAACGCGCGCCTGGAGAACATCGAGGCGGCCGACTGGCGGGGCGCCGTCGACGCGGTCCTGGACGAGTACCTCGTCCTGAAACAGACGGTGCCCGGATTCAACCTGGTCGACTTCGGCGGCCCCCAGCCGGTGCCCGACCCGGACTCCGACGCCAACCACATCCTCGCCGACCGCCTCGCCGAGCTGCTGCCGTCCCAGTTCGGCCGCACCCTGGACGCGGATCTGCGCCGGATCATCCTGGTCGCAGTGGAGGCCGCCGACGCCACGCTGCGCCTCGCCTTCCGCACGGACCCTCAGGGAGACCCGGGCATCGTCGCGGAGACACGGCAGCTCCTTCACGCCTACCTCGCCCGCACCCTGGATTGATCAGAGCCGGACCCTCCCCCACATGCCTACCGGTCGGTATGCTCGAAGGGCTCGCGCGCCGTCGCCCCGGGAGGACGAATGTCCCGCACCGCCCTGCGTATCTGCCCGCTCTGCGAAGCCACCTGCGGGCTGAGCCTCACCGTCGACGGCACCCGGGTCACCGGCGCCCGCGGGGACGCGGACGACGTGTTCAGCCAGGGGTTCATCTGCCCCAAGGGCGCGTCCTTCGGGGAGATCGACGCCGACCCCGACCGGCTCACCGGCCCCCTCGTGCGCCGCGACGGCGTACTGGAAGAGGCCAGTTGGGACGAGGCCTTCGACCTGATCGCAGCCCGCCTGCGCCCCATAGTCGAGCAGTACGGGACGAACGCGGTCGGCGTCGTCCTCGGCAACCCCAACGTGCACACCATGGCCGGCGCGCTCTATCCGCCGGTCCTGCTCGGCGCGCTGCGCACCCGCAACCTCTTCACCGCGAGCACGCTCGACCAGATGCCCAAGCACGTCTCCAGCGGGCTCCTGTTCGGCGACCCGTTCGCCATCCCCGTGCCCGACCTCGACCGCACCGGCCATCTGCTGCTGCTCGGCGCCAACCCTCTGGAGTCGAACGGCAGCCTGTGCACCGCCCCCGACTTCCCCGGCAAGCTGAAGGCGATGCGCAGGCGCGGCGGCACCCTCACCGTCGTCGACCCGCGCCGCACCCGCACCGCGAAGCTCGCCGACCGGCACGTCGCGATCCGGCCCGGCACCGACGCCCTGCTGCTCGCCTCGATCGCCCAGGTGCTCTTCGAGGAGAAGCTCACCGCACCGGGCGAGGCCGGGCAGCACATCGAGGGAATCGGTGAAGTGGCCGACGCCACAAGGGAGTTCACGCCCGAGGCGGTCGGACCGGTATGCGATGTCGACCCCGACGACATCCGGGCCATCGCCCGCGAACTCGCCGCAGCGCCCACCGCCGCCGTATACGGCCGGATCGGCAGCTGCACCGTCGAGCACGGCACCCTGGCCAGCTGGCTCGTCGACGTACTCAACGTGCTCACCGGCAACCTCGACCGGCCGGGCGGCGCGCTCTTCCCGCTCTCCGCAACCGACCGGACGCCCCGCCCGGCGGGCCCCGGCAAGGGCTTCGCGCTCGGGCGCTGGCACAGCCGGGTCGGCGGGCACCCCGAGGTGAAGTCCGAACTGCCGCTCGCCGCCCTCGCCGAGGAGATCGAGACGCCGGGCGAAGGACAGATCCGCGCGGTCATCGCCTCCGCCGCCAACCCGGTCCTCTCCGCACCCGACGGGGACCGGCTCGACCGGGCCCTTGCCGGGCTCGACTTCATGGTCAGCATCGACCCGTACCTCAACGAGACCTCGCTGCACGCCGATGTCGTGCTGCCCCCGCCGCCGCCCTCCCAGAGCGCCCACTTCGACTTCGCCTTCAACGGCTTCGCCGTCCGCAACCAGGTCCGCTACACCCGGCCCGCCGTGCCGCTCGCCGAAGGCCGCATGGACGAGTGCGAGATCCACGCCCGGCTCGTGCTCGCCGCGAGCGGGATGCACGGCGCGGAGCCCGCCGCCGTGGACGCGATGGTCATCGACAGCGCGCTGGCCAAGGCCGTCGCCGACCCGCACTCGCCCGTACACGGCCAGGACGCCAACGAACTCGCGACTCGGCTCACCGGCGCCAACGGCCCCGAGCGGCGCCTCGACCTCATGCTCCGGCTCGGCCCGTACGGCGACGGCTTCGGCGCCGACCCGGACGGACTCACCCTCGACCGCGTGCTCGCCCACCCCCACGGCATCGACCTCGGGCCGCTCCGGCCGCGCCTGCCGCAGGTGCTCAGGACCCGCAGCGGGCGCATCGAGCTGCTGCCCGCACCGATCGCCGCCGACCTGCCCCGGCTGCGCACCGCCCTGGGCGAGCGGCCCGCCTCCCTGGTCCTCGTCGGCCGGCGCCATCTGCGCTCCAACAACAGCTGGCTGCACAACATCCCCGCCCTGAACGGCGGTTCCAACCGCTGCACCCTCCAGATCCACCCCGAGGACGCGGCCCGGCTCGGCCTCGCCGACGGCACCGACGTACGGATCACGGCGGACGGGGGAGAGGTCGCGGCCCCTGTGGAGATCACCGACAGCGTCCGTATCGGCGTGGTCAGCCTGCCGCACGGGTGGGGACACAGCAGGCCCGGCAGCCGGCTCGCGGTCGCCGCCGACCGCCCCGGCGTCAACGTCAACCAGCTTCTCGACGGCTCCCGGTTCGACCCGCTGTCGGGGACCTCCGTGCTCAACGGCTTCCCCGTCGAACTCGTACCCCTATCGTGACCTGGACTTTTGCTCGTATTGCTCAGGTGTCAACATCTTGTTAAGGATTGAAACGGCGACCTAACGTCATCCGCACCGCCAGCCCCTGGTGGGAGTTCAAGGGTGAACGTTAGGTGTCCTCCATGCTGACCATCCTCGGCTTCGGCATGATCGCGACCTTCCTGGTCCTGATCATGCTGAAGAAGATGTCGCCGATCGCGGCGCTGGTTCTGATCCCCGCTCTCTTCTGCGTCTTCGTCGGCAAGGGAGCCCATCTCGGCGACTACGTCATCAAGGGCGTCGGCTCGCTCGCGCCGACCGCCGCGATGCTCATGTTCGCGATCGTCTACTTCGGCGTGATGATCGACGTGGGCCTCTTCGACCCGGTCGTGCGAGGCATCCTGCGCTTCTGCAAGGCCGACCCGATGCGCGTGGTCGTCGGCACCGCGCTGCTCGCGGCGATCGTCTCGCTCGACGGCGACGGCTCCACCACCTTCATGATCACCGTCTCGGCGATGTACCCGCTCTACAAACGGCTCGGCATGAGCCTCGTCGTGATGACCGGCGTCGCCGCGATCGCCAACGGCGTCATGAACACGCTCCCCTGGGGCGGCCCGACCGCCCGCGCCGCGACCGCGCTCAAGCTGGACGCCTCCGACATCTTCGTGCCGATGATCCCCGCCCTCGCGGTCGGCCTGGTCGCCGTCCTCGTCCTCTCGTACGTGCTCGGCATGCGCGAGCGCAAGCGCGTCGGCTACCTGTCCCTCGACAAGGTCCTGGACCCGGAGTCGGAGACCGTCCTGGTCGGGGCCGGCGTCGCAGGCGCAGGCGCAGGCGCCGGCTCGGCCTCGGGCGAGACTCCGCACAAGGCGAGCGGCGGCGGCGCGGATGCCTCCGAGGGCGACGACCTCCAGGGGCTCGACTCGGCCCGGGAGACCCTGCGGCCCAAGCTGTACTGGTTCAACGCGCTGCTCACCGTCGCCCTGCTCACCTCCATGATCATGGAGTGGCTGCCGATCCCGGTGCTCTTCCTGATCGGCGCGGCCCTCGCGCTGACCGTGAACTTCCCGCACATCCCGGACCAGAAGGCCCGCATCGCCGCCCACGCCGACAATGTCGTCAACGTCTCCGGCATGGTCTTCGCGGCTGCCGTCTTCACGGGCGTGCTCAACGGCACCGGCATGGTCAAGCACATGGCCGACTGGCTGGTCGGCGTGGTGCCGGACAGCATGGGCTCGCAGATGGGCCTGGTCACCGGGGTGCTCAGTCTGCCGCTCACCTACTTCATGTCGAACGACGGCTTCTACTTCGGCGTCCTGCCCGTCCTCGCCGAGGCCGGTGCCGCGCACGGCGTCTCCCCGCTGGAGATCGCCCGCGCCTCGCTGGCCGGACAGGCCCTCCACATGTCGAGCCCGCTCGTTCCCGCGGTGTACGTCCTGGTCGGCATGGCGAAGGTCGAGTTCGGCGACCACACCCGGTTCACGGTGAAATGGGCGGCGCTCACCTGCCTGGTGGTGCTCGGCTCCGGCATCCTCTTCGGCATCATCTGACCTCCCTTTCGGCCAACTCCAGCGGCGCGGCACGTCCTTCGTGCCGCGCCGGTGCGCGTGGTGGGCGACGCCCGTGTGCGTCCCGGGCGGATGTCGGCGGTGGCCGAAGGGGGTGCCTGGCGGAGTGCCGCCCGGGACCAGGAGGATGGCGCCGGTGAGAACCACCGGCGACCGGGCCCCGGTCGCACGGGCCGCCCCTGGCGCCCGAAAACTAACGGCGCTAGTTTGAGCGGCGTACGACACCGGTCCGGCTTGGGAGGAATGCGATGAAGGCCCACGACGGGATGTACATCGGCGGCGAGTGGCGATCCGCCGCAGGCCAGGACACCATCGCGGTGGTGAACCCGGTCGACGAGCAGGTCATCGCCCATGTCCCGGCGGGCACGGCCGAGGACGTCGACAGCGCGGTGCACGCCGCCCGCGCGGCACTCCCGGCCTGGGCCGCGACCCCGCCCGCCGAGCGCGCGGCCAAACTGACGGCGCTGCGGGACCACCTGGTCGCCCACAAGGACGAGATCGCCGCGACCATCGGCGCCGAACTGGGCGCGCCGCCGGCGTTCGCCCAGGCCGTGCACACGGGCCTGCCGATCGCGATCGCCGGTTCGTACGCCGAGCTGGCCGCCTCGTACGCCTTCGAGGAGAAGATCGGGAACTCCACCGTCTACCAGGAGCCGGTCGGGGTCGTCGGCGCGATCACGCCCTGGAACTATCCGCTGCACCAGATCGTCAACAAGGTGGCTCCCGCCCTGGCGGCGGGCTGCACGGTCGTCCTCAAGCCCGCCGAGGACACGCCCCTGACCGCGCAGCTCTTCGCCGAGGCGGTGCACGAAGCCGGCCTGCCCGCCGGTGTGTTCAACCTCGTCACCGGCCTCGGCCCGGTCGCGGGCCAGGCGCTCGCCGAGCACGAAGGAGTGGACCTGGTCTCCTTCACCGGTTCGACGGCCGTCGGCAGGATCATCGGCGCCACGGCGGGCGCCGCGATCAAGCGGGTCGCCCTGGAGCTGGGCGGCAAGTCCGCCAACGTCATCCTGCCCTCCGCGGACCTCGCCAAGGCCGTCAACGTCGGCGTCGCCAACGTGATGGGCAACTCCGGCCAGACGTGCAGCGCCTGGACGCGGATGCTGGTCCACGCCGACCGGTACGACGAGGCCGTCGAGCTGGCCTCGGCCGCCGCCGCCAAGTACACCGTCGGCGACCGCGTCGGCCCGCTCGTCAACGCCAAGCAGTTGGCGCGCGTACGCGGCTACATCGAGAAGGGTGTGCAGGAAGGCGCCCGCATCGTCGCGGGCGGCGCCGAAGCGCCCCTGGAGCAGGGGTACTACGTCACGCCGACGGTCTTCGCCGATGTCACCCCCGAGATGACCATCGCCCAGGAGGAGATCTTCGGCCCGGTCGTCTCGATCATCAAGTACGTGGACGAGGACGACGCCCTGCGGATCGCCAACGGCACCGTGTACGGCCTGGCGGGCGGCGTCTGGGCGGGCGATGAGGCGGAGGCCGTGGCCTTCGCGCGCCGCATGGACACCGGCCAGGTCGACATCAACGGCGGACGCTTCAACCCCCTTGCGCCTTTCGGCGGTTACAAGCAGTCGGGCGTGGGCCGCGAGCTCGGCGTGCACGGCCTGACCGAATACCTCCAGACGAAGTCGCTGCAGTTCTGAGTCGCTTCCGAGTCCGCACCCCCTCTCTCATGGTTCAGGAGTAACGCACGTCATGGTTCGCGCCGCTGTACTGCCCGCCGTCGGCTCTCCGCTGGAGATCACCGACATCGCCCTTCCCGAGCCGGGCCCCGGCCAGGTGCGGGTTCGCCTCGCCGCCGCCGGGGTCTGCCACTCCGACCTCTCGCTCACCAACGGCACCATGCGGGTCCCGGTCCCGGCTGTCCTCGGCCACGAGGGCGCGGGCACCGTGGTCTCCGTCGGCGAGGGCGTCACGTCGGTGGCCCCCGGCGACGAGGTCGTCCTCAACTGGGCCCCGTCCTGCGGGAGTTGTCACCCCTGCTCGCTCGGCGAGGTGTGGCTGTGCGTCAACGCGCTGAACGGCGCGGCCTCCGTGTACGCGCGCACCGCCGACGGAACGGAGCTGCACCCGGGTCTGAATGTGGCCGCGTTCGCCGAGGAGACCGTCGTCGCCGAGAACTGCCTGATCCCGCTCCCCGAGGGCATCCCGCTGACCGAGGCGGCGCTGCTCGGCTGCGCGGTCCTCACGGGGTACGGGGCGATCCACCACTCGGCGAAGGTGCGGGCGGGCGAGACGGTCGCGGTGTTCGGCGCGGGCGGGGTGGGCCTGGCCACCCTCCAGTCGGCCCGGATCGCGGGCGCCGCGCAGATCATCGCCGTCGACGTCTCCCCGGAGAAGGAGGAGCTGGCCCGGCAGGCGGGCGCGACCGACTTCGTCGTCGCGTCCGAGACCACGGCGAAGGACATCCGCAGCCTCACCGGCGGCCAGGGAACGGACGTGGCCGTCGAGTGCGTGGGCCGCGCGGTGACCATCCGTACGGCGTGGGAGTCGACCCGGCGCGGCGGCCGCACCACCGTCGTCGGCATCGGCGGCAAGGATCAGCAGGTCACCTTCAACGCGCTGGAGATCTTCCACTGGGGCCGCACGCTCGCGGGCTGCGTGTACGGCAACTCCAACCCGGCGACGGACGTCCCGACCCTGGCCGACCACATCCGGGCGGGACGCCTGGACCTCAACGCGCTGGTGTCCGAACGCATCGCCCTGGACGGCATCCCGGAGGCCTTCGACAACATGGTGAAGGGGAAGGGGGGCCGGGCGCTGGTGGTGTTCTAGATCTGCCAGGCACTCCGCGGGGAGGGGAGTGCTTCATCCGCGACCAGCCACAGACGACCCGCCCCCGGCCCGGGAGCTGGGTTCCCCTGTACTGCCAGGGGCGCGGGGAACTACGCGACCAGTAACAGACGACCCGCACCCAGCCAACCGACGTGCGGGAGCGATCAGGTGACCCGCTCCCCAGGGTTGGGCCCGGGCGTCGGCCCGGGCAGCTCGCCCTCGGCCGAGGAGGCGGCTCCGGACGCCGCAGTGACCTCACCCCCGGCCGTGGACGTGGCTCCGGACGCCACGGTGACCCCACCTCCGGAGCCCCGCGGGCGGGACCGCGAGACAGCCACCCCCGCGAGGCAGATCGCCCCGCCGACCAGGGTGAGCACGGCCGGAACCTCGTCGAGCACCGCCCAGGACATGAGCACGACCATCGCGGGCACCACGTACGTCGTCGCCCCCATGCGGCTCGCCGATGTGCGGGCCAGCGCGAACGCCCACGTGGTGAAGGCGAGCGCGGTCGGGAACACGCCCAGGTACACCATGTTCAGCGTCGCGGAGGCGGGCGCGTGCGAGGCGTCCGAGAGCAGCTGCCCGCTGAACGGCAGACAGGCCACCGCCCCCACCAGGCAGCTGAAGAAGGTCACTTGGAGCGGGCTGCCGTGCCGCAGGGCCGGCTTCTGCAGGACGACTCCGGCCGCGTAGGTCGCCGCCGCGACCAGACACAGGACCACCCCGAGCACCGAGGCGTGCCCGTCGCCCGACATGGAGAGCCCCACCGCGATCGCGCCCGCGAACGAGACGGCCATGCCGGCGATCAGCCGGGGCGGCAGCGCCTCGCCGAGGAAGCGCGAGGCGAGCAGCGCCATGAGGATGGGCCCGATGTTCACGATCATCGCGGCGGTACCGGCGTCGACCTGCCGCTCGCCCCAGTTGAGGGCCACCATGTAGCAGGCGAACCACAGGAAACCGGACGCCAGGATGCCCGGCCAGGCGGCCCGCGGTGGCAGCCCCTCGCGGCGTATGAGCAGGAAGAGCCCGAGGACCAGCGCCCCGGCGAGCAGGCGGCCGAGGGCGAGCGCGCCGGGGGAGTAGGCCTCCCCGGCGCTGCGGATCGATACGAAGGCCGAGGCCCACAGCACGACGGAGACCGCCACGGCGGCCAGGGCGAGCCGAGCGGAGCGGCGCTCGGGGGAGGTGTTGGTCATGGTCATGCACAGTAGGCGAGAGGCGGTCCGGCACCGGCCCAATTTTTGCGCGGGCCGGGCGTTCCCTGAGTGGCCGGGAAGGGAGCGGGGCTTCGCGACCGGTTAGTCGCCCAGCGTCGCGTACTGGATCGACAGCCCGTCCAGCAGAGCCCGCAGCCCCGTCTCGAACGCACCCTCGTCGATCTCCTCCTGCCGCTCGGCGAGCAGGTGCGCCTGGCCCAGGTGCGGATAGTCCGCCGGGTCGTACGCCGCCTCGTCGTCCACGAAGCCGCGGGCGAAGGAGCCGAGCGCCGAGCCCATGATGAAGTACCGCATCAGCGCGCCGATCCGGGTCGCCTGGGCGGGCGGCCAGCCCGCCGCGACCATCGCGCCGAACACCGCGTCCGCCAGCCGCAGACCGGCCGGGCGACGGCCGGGCCCCTGGGCGAGGACCGGAACGATGTGGGGGTGGCGGGTCAGGACCGCGCGGTAGGCGAGCGCCCAGTCGTGCAGGGACGTACGCCAGTCGCGGTCGTCGTCCGGGTCGAACATCGACAGGTCGACCTGTGCGGAGGTGGCGTCCGCAACGGCCTCCAGGATCTCGTCCTTGGTGCGGAAGTGGTTGTAGAGCGAGGGCCCGCTGACCCCGAGCTCGGCGGCGAGGCGGCGGGTCGAGACGGCCGCCAGACCCTCCGCGTCCACGAGCGCGCTCGCCGCCGTGACGATGCGGTCGGTGCTCAGGAGGGGCTTGCGCGGTCGGGCCATGCGGCACATAGTAGGGCCTGCCATCCAAAAACTAGCAGTGGTAATTAAATCTGGGGTGCAGGGAAAATGAACCTGGAGCTGAGCGAGGAACAGGCGGCGGTCCGGCGGCTCGCCGAGGAGTTCGTCGGCCGCGAGATCACCCCGCATGTCGTCGAGTGGGACCGCTCCGAGAACGTCGACAAGTCGATCGTGAAGAAGCTGGGCGCGCTCGGCTTCCTCGGGCTCACCGTCGACGAGGAGTACGGCGGCTCGGGCGGCGACCACCTGGCGTACTGCCTGGTCACCGAGGAGCTCGGCCGCGGCGACTCCTCCGTCCGCGGCATCGTCTCCGTCTCGCTCGGCCTGGTCACCAAGACCATCGCGTCCTGGGGCAGCGAGGAGCAGAAGCGCGCCTGGCTGCCCCGGCTCACCTCCGGCGATGCCCTCGGCTGCTTCGGCCTCACCGAGCCGGGCACGGGGTCGGACGCGGGGAACCTCGCCACGAAGGCCGTCCGGGACAGCGCGTCCGGCGACTACGTGATCAACGGCGCCAAGATGTTCATCACCAACGGCACCTGGGCCGACGTGGTCCTGCTCTTCGCCCGCACCAACGCCACCCCGGGCCACCGGGGCGTCTCCGCCTTCCTGGTCCCCACCGACACCCCGGGCCTGACCCGCCGCACCATCCACGGCAAGCTCGGCCTGCGCGGCCAGGCCACCGCCGAGCTCGTCCTCGACGACGTACGGGTCCCGGCGGGCGCGCTGCTCGGCCCCGAGGGCAAGGGCTTCTCCATAGCGATGTCGGCGCTCGCCAAGGGGCGGATGTCGGTCGCGGCCGGCTGCGTCGGCATCGCCCAGGCCGCGCTGGACGCGGCGGTCGCGTACGCGGGCGAACGCGAGCAGTTCGGCAAGTCGATCGCCCATTACCAGCTCGTCCAGGAGCTGATCAGTGACATCTCGGTGGACGTGGACGCGGCCCGGCTGCTGACCTGGCGGGTCGCCGATCTGATCGACCGGGGCCAGGAGTTCGCGACCGCCGCGTCCAAGGCGAAGCTGTTCGCCTCCGAGGCCGCGGTGCGCTCCGCCAACAACGCCCTCCAGGTCTTCGGCGGCTACGGCTACATCGACGAGTACCCGGTCGGGAAGCTGCTGCGCGACGCCCGCGTGATGACCCTGTACGAGGGCACCAGCCAGATCCAGAAACTCATCATCGGCCGTGCGGAGACCGGGGTTTCGGCCTTCTGATCAAGGAATGCGGGGCCTCGGCTTCTGAGTACGTACTGAGTACGAGAGCGGATGTGGCGCGCGCCACATCCGCTGCATGCTGTGCGGCATGAGTGAGACACCGGTCAAGCAGCAGAACACCGCGGCGTACTACGGACAGGCCGTCGCCGCATTCTCGATCGCGCTCGCCGCGACCGCGATCGGCATCCTCCGGCTTCAGGCGGACGCCTGGGTGCGGGCCTTCCTCGGCATAGCGGTCCTCTATCTCGTCACGTCCGCCTTCACCCTGGCCAAGGTGATCAGGGACCGGCAGGAGGCCGGGCAGATCGTCAGCCGTGTCGACCAGGCCCGCATGGAGAAGCTCCTGGCCGAACACGACCCGTTCCAGAAGCTCTAAGCGCTTGCTCACCCTCGGGGTATGGTGTTCGTCCTGCTGAACGGAAGTGCGGACGGACGGAAGGGGCGAGCGATGGGCACGGCTGACGTGACTGCGGAGACGGCCGGCGGCGAGGAGAAGCCGTGGGGCGAGGTCACGCCCGAGGCGGCCAGGAGGCTGCTCGTCGCCGCCGTCGAGGCCTTCGCCGAGCGCGGCTACCACGCCACCACGACCCGGGACATCGCGGGCCGGGCCGGGATGAGCCCGGCCGCGCTCTACATCCACTACAAGACCAAGGAAGAGCTGCTCCACCGGATCAGCCGGATCGGCCACGACAAGGCCCTGGAGATCCTCCAGTCCGCGGCCGAAGGCGAAGGCACCGCCGCCGAGCGGCTCTCCGCGGCGGTGCGCTCCTTCGTCCGCTGGCACGCGGGGCACCACATGACGGCCCGCGTGGTCCAGTACGAACTCGACGCGCTCGGTGCCGAGCACCGTACCGAGATCGTGGAACTGCGCAGGCAGAGCGACGCCGCGGTGCGCCGCATCCTCAACGAGGGCGTGGCGGCGGGCGAGTTCGACGTGCCGGACGTGCCGGGCACCACGCTCGCCGTCCTTTCGCTCTGCATCGACGTGGCCCGCTGGTTCAACACCCAGGGCCGCCGCACGCCCGACGAGGTCGGCGCGCTCTATGCCGACCTCGTCCTGCGGATGGTGGGGGCGCAGAAGTAGCGGGCCCCGGCCCGGCCGGATTCCGAGTCGGGCCCGGAGGCCCGGCCGGGTCCGGAGGATCGGCCGGGCTCAGAAGAAGTAGCGCGAGACCGACTCCGCCACGCACACCGGCTTGTCGCCGCCCTCGCGCTCGACGGTGACCTTCGCCGTGACCTGGACGCCGCCGCCCGCCTCTACGACCTCCGTGAGAACGGCCGTCGCGCGCAGCCGCGAGCCGACCGGTACGGGGGAGGGGAAGCGGACCTTGTTCGTGCCGTAGTTGATGCCCATCTTCATGTTCTCGACGCGCAGCACCTGCGGGACCAGCGTCGGCAGCAGCGACAGGGTCAGGTAGCCGTGCGCGATGGTCGTCTTGAAGGGGCCGGCCGCGGCCCGCTCCGGGTCGACATGGATCCACTGGTGGTCGCCGGTGGCGTCGGCGAACAGGTCGATCCGCTTCTGGTCGATCTCCAGCCAGTCGCTGTGCCCGAGCTGCTCGCCCACCCCGGCCTTCAGCTCCTCGGCGGACGCGAAGATCCTCGGCTCTGCCATGTCCCTGGTCCCTGCCTCTCACGACGCTCTCGCAGTGATGAAAAAGCGCATGCGCAAGCATATGTACAAGCGCTTGCTCAGCTAGCTCAGCATGGTTGGGGCCGCCGGTCCTGTCAACGATGTGCGGGGCGGGGGCCGGGCCTGTGCGAGGAGGGCGCCCGACGGGGGCCGGGGGCGGGGCCAGTAGGGTTCGAGGGGTGCCGCAGATTCCAGAGAAGATCCACGAGCTCACGGTCGGTCAGCTGTCCGCGCGCAGCGGGGCTGCCGTGTCCGCCCTGCACTTCTACGAGTCCAAGGGCCTGATCGCCAGCCGCCGGACCTCCGGCAACCAGCGACGCTACTGCCGGGACACCCTGCGCCGCGTCGCCTTCATCCGGGCCGCGCAGCGCGTCGGCATCCCGCTGGCCACGATCCGGGACGCCCTGGCCGAGCTCCCCGAGGAGCGCACCCCCACCAAGGAGGACTGGGCCCGCCTGTCCGAGACCTGGCGTGCCGAACTCGACCGGCGCATCACACAGCTGGGCCGGCTGCGCGACCACCTCTCGGACTGCATCGGCTGTGGCTGTCTGTCCCTGGACAACTGCGTCCTGTCCAACCCGGACGACGTCTTCGGCGACAGCCTGACGGGCTCCCGGCTGCTGGCCGAGCGCAAGGCCTGAGCGGCCCCGACCCGCTACCGGCGGGCCCTCGCCCCCGTACGGACGGGACCCCTGCCCCTCATGTGCAGGCCAGCGCCGCCCGCACCAACTGGGCGTTGGACTCGGCCCGTTCCCCGTCCGGCAGTACCAGGACATCCTCCAGGCCTATGCGCGTGTCGAGACCCAGCCTGCGCGCCAGGCGCAGCACCGGCCAGGTGCCCGCGTCGTGGCTGTGCAGCAGGATGGGTCTGCCGTGCGCGGTGCCCAGCTCGGCGAGCAGGGACTGCGCCGTCGGCTCGGCGTCCTGCGCGGACGTGCCGATCACCTCGGCGAGGATGCGCAACACCCTTGAGGAACAAGGTGAGTTGAGGAAGCGGTGGGCGGCGGGGGTGTCGGACCAGATGCCCGCCTCGATGCCCACGCCCCGATCGAGCAGCGCGGCCGCCACCTCGTCGGCGCCGTCCTCGTGCCAGTTGACCGACGCGTAGTCGGGCAGCACCGTCCAGGACCGGATGCGCTCCACCCGGCGGGCCGGATCCGGCTCCGCCCAGGCGCCTGTGGTCACCCCGACCGGCACCGGCACCGCGGCCCGTATCGCCTCCAGTGCCGGGCCCACCACGCGTGGTGAGAGCGAATCGCTTCCGCAGGGCGTCTTGGGGTGGACATGGACCTCGGCCGCACCGGCGGCCACGGCCGCTGCCGCGGACTGGGCGAGGGCGGCCGGGGACAGCGGCACCGCCGAGCCGTCCTCCGCACTTCGTACGCCGTTCAGGCAGACCTGGATCATGTCTTCGATGGTGCCAGAGCCCACTGACAACGCGGGCTCCGACGCCGATGCGGAGTCCTCCGGCAGTGCGGGGCGCCCTGGCGACGCGGGGTCCTCCGGCCGTGCGGGCCCTCTGGCAACGCGGGGGAGAGTCGGCTCGCCCCCGCGCCGCTCACGCCACCGATGCCAGTTCTCCGCGCCATGCCGCCTTGGCCCGTGCCACCGCCTCGGAGGTCAGCACCGGGCGCGGCACCAGAATTCCGCAGCCCGAGCAGACCGGTCCGAACCACGGCTCGTGGGTCAGATCCTGGTTCCATACGAGGCGGCTTCCCCCGCACACCGGGCACACCGTGCCGGGCGCTGCCCGCAGCGCCGCGATCATGCGGCCGAGCACCTCGGCCAGCGGCTCGGTGGGATGTGTCGTGGGATCGTCGCACCAGGCCACCCCGAAACCGCCCCAGGTGCGCCGGTGCCAGTCGTCGAAGGAGCCCGGGCGTCGCAGCCCCGCGTGCTTCTCACGCTTCCTGCGTTCCGCGAACTCCACTTCGTAGGCGAGCCAGACGGCCCTGGCCGCCTCCAGCTCCTCCAGTGCGGCCACCAGCCGCGCCGGATCGGGTGCCCGGTCCTCGGGCCCGATGCGGTGCCTGCCGCATAGATGGTCCCAGGTCGCCCGATGCCCGTAGGGGGCGAACCGCTCCAGACACTTGCGCAGCGAATAGCGGCGCAACGCGAGATCGTTCCTCGGGTCGCGCACCTGTCTCGCCAGACTGCGGAAACCAGCCATGGCCCTGCCACCTCCGTCGCTCGTACTTCGGCGTCGAGGAATGGACGTACCGGAAGACGATCCGGCTCCATCGAAATTCCGATGGCGTCCATTACGGGGGATTCGCCTACCCTGTCCCAACCGTTGGAATCCGATTCTCATGAACTCCTCAGAACGTGGCCCATATGGACCCCTCCCCCCGCCGACCTGCTGGAACGGTCGAAGAGGCCAGGCAGTGACGGTGCCGGGGAAGTGCCGAGGCCGGCAAAGGATCAGGTCCCCCGCATGCCCTCCGCCACATCCGGAATCCCTTCAACCGGTTTGGCCACCATGGGCACTTGGGCACCAACGGCACGGCCGGTATTCGCCCGTCCCACATAACCCTGCGGAGCCCGGAAGGAATACGCGTGTCGACGGAGGCCGAAAGGGCACAGTCTTCGGAGCCGGCCCGTCATGATCGCGGAGCCGGTCGGGCGGGCGTGTGGGGATTCCGAAAAGGTGACGCATGTTCACCTTACGCTGCGGTGTTACCCCAAGTAGCCTCCCGCGCATCGGCCCCCACTAGGAGCGCGCATGCGACGACGCACCGCAAGGCTCACAACAGCCAGGAAACACAGCAGACTTCGGCTCATGACGGGAATCGGGCGCGGCAGAGCCGCCGCCTGTGCCGCCACCGTCATCGCCCTGTCGGCCGCCCTGCTCGGCCCCGCGGTCCCGGCCGGCGCGGCCGAGCCCGCGGACGGCGACCTCTGTCAGGGGCAGTGCTCCGACATCCTGCCGCCCGGCGCCAACGGCAACGCCACCCTCGTCGAGATCCTCGGGAACAAGGTGTTCGGGACCCACCCCGCGCACAGCGACGACGAGCTCGGCAAGTACGACGCCTTGGTCGCCGGCCAGTCCTCGCTCACCGACGACAAGCTCAACAGCTTCTTCAACGACGCCTCCTTCGGTGTCCCGAACGGGCAGGTGCAGTCGACCGCTTCGCCCCGCCCCGACGTCACCATCACCCGTGACAAGGCGACGGGCGTGCCGCACATCAAGGGCACCACGCGCTACGGGACCGAGTACGGCGCCGGGTACGCGGCCGGGCAGGACCGGCTCTGGCTCATGGATCTCTTCCGTCACATCGGGCGCGGCGAGCTCACCTCCTTCGCGGGCGGCGCCCTCGCCAACCAGGGTCTTGAGCAGGAGTTCTGGCCGCAGGCCCCGTACACCGAAGCCGATCTCCAGGCGCAGGTCGACCGCATCCGCACCGCCAACGGAGCCCGCGGCGAGCAGGCCATGGCCGATGCCCAGGCGTACGTCGACGGCATCAACGCCTATGCCAAGCAGTCCAAGGACGGCCGCTACTTCCCCGGTGAGTACGTCCTCACCGGCAAGATCGACTCCATAACGAACGTCGGGGAGATCCAGCCCTTCAAGCTCACCGACCTGATCGCGCTCGCCTCCGTGGTGGGCGGGCTCTTCGGCGGCGGAGGGGGCGGCGAGGTGCAGGCCGCGCTCTCGCTCCAGGCCGCGCAGGCCAAGTACGGCGTGGCCGAGGGCACCAAGGTCTGGGAGTCCTTCCGCGAGCGCAACGACCCCGAGTCCGTGCTCACCGTCCACGACGGCACCAGCTTCCCGTACGCGGGCAAGCCCGCCAACGCCCAGGGCGCCGCGATGCCCGACCCCGGCACGGTCGTCCCCGAACAGCTCGTCTACGACCGCACCGGCTCGGCGAACACCCATGCCAAGGCGGACGTGAAAGTTCCCAAGCAGCTCAAGCCGTTGAAGGGCGTGTACGACAACGGTGTGCTGCCCGGCATCGACCTCGGCAAGCCGCGCGGCATGTCCAACGCCCTCGTGGTGTCCGGCTCACACACCGCCAGCGGCAACCCTGTAGCGGTGTTCGGTCCTCAAACCGGCTATTTCGCGCCACAGTTGCTGATGCTCCAGGAGATCCAGGGCCCCGGCATCAGCGCCCGGGGTGCCTCCTTCGCCGGCGTCGGCATGTACGTCCAGCTCGGCCGCGGCCAGGACTACGCGTGGTCGGCCACCTCGGCGGGCCAGGACATCATGGACACGTACGCCGTGGAGCTCTGCCAGGACGCCACCCACTATCTCTACCGGGGCGTGTGCACCCCGATGGAGAAGCTGGAGAAGACCAACTCCTGGAAGCCGACGGTCGCCGACACCACGGCGGCCGGCTCCTACCGGATGCAGGTGTGGCGCACCAACTACGGCATCGTCACCGCCCGCGCCACGGTGGGCGGCAAGCCCGTCGCGTACACCTCACTGCGCTCCACCTACCGGCACGACGCCGACTCGATCATCGGTTTCCAGATGATGAACGACCCCTCCTACGTCAAGGACGCCAAGACCTTCCAGGAGGCGGCCCAGCACGTCGACTACACCTTCAACTGGTTCTACGCGGACTCCCGCACCGCCGCCTACTACAACAGCGGCCTGAACCCGGTCCGCAATCCGAACGTCGACCCCTCGCTGCCCGTCAAGGCGGACCAGGCCTATGAATGGCAGGGCTTCGACCCGGCATCCAACACGGCGGCCTACACCCCGCCCGCCCAGCATCCCCAGTCGATCGGCCAGGACTACTACGTCTCCTGGAACAACAAGCAGGCCAAGGACTACTCCACGGCCGGCTTCGGCGACGGCTCCGTGCACCGCGCCAACCTCCTCGACGACCGCGTGAAGGCGCTGGTCGCCCAGGGCGGCGTCACCCGCTCCTCGCTCACCCGGGCCATGGCCCAGGCCGCCGTCACCGACCTGCGCGGCGAGGACGTGCTGCCCGAACTCCTCAAGGTGCTGCGCAGCGCGCCGATCACGGACCCCCAACTGGCCACTGCTGTCCAGCAGTTGGAGGCCTGGCAGGCCGACGGCAGCCAGCGCCGCGAGACCTCGCAGGGCTCGCACGCCTACACCCATCCCGACGCGGTGCGCCTGATGGACGCCTGGTGGCCGCTGCTCGTCGAGGCCGAGTTCCGCCCCGGGCTCGGCGACCCGCTCTACAACGCCCTGACCGCCGGCCTCGGCATCGACGAGGCACCCTCGGCCGGGCACGGCCCGACCGGTTCGCACGCCGGGTCCGCCTTCCAGTACGGCTGGTGGAGCTACGCCGACAAGGATCTGCGGACGGTCCTCGGCGAGCCGGTGCAGGGGCCGCTGGCCCGCGCCTACTGCGGCGACGGCAAGCTCGACGCCTGCCGCGACAGCCTGCTCGGCACGCTCAAGCAGGCCGCCGCCAAGACCCCGGCGCAGGTCTATCCGGGCGATGCCGGCTGCGGCGCAGGCGACCAGTGGTGCGCCGACAGCATCGTGCAGCGCCCGCTCGGCGGCATCACCCAGTCCGCGATCAACTGGCAGAACCGGCCGACCTACCAGCAGGTCGTCGAGTTCCCCAGCCATCGCTAGCGCGTGAACGGCCGCGGGTCAGGTCCTGCCGATCCGGCCCGCGGCCAGCACCACCTGGGCGAGCTCCTGGTGGCAGATGTCGCTGTGCGCACCCGAGGGCGGCCCGCCGTCCTTCACCACGGCCGCCGCGTCCACACTGACGCAGCCCGAGTCCGGCACCCCGTCGCGCAGCGCCTCGGCCAGCGTGAGCGTGGTGCAGGGGCTGACGGCCTGGATGCCGTCGTGGCCGATCGCCCACCACCGCCTGTCGAGACCGGGCAGCGCGCTCGCGTAGTCCCCGGACAGCGCGGACGCCAGCGGGTAGATGACGCCGAGCGCGGTGTCGAAGTGCGAGTAGCACGAGACGACCGGGCCGTCGATCCGCCCCTGCGCGTCACTCAGCGCGCCTGCTCCCGAGAGGCCGTCGGGCAGGTGCTCGGCGAAGACATAGTGCGAGAAGGCCCCTTCGAGCAGCGTCACCGACTTCAGATTGCGCGCACCCGCGGGCAGCCCCTTCAGCGCGAACGCGACCAGGCGCGCACCCTGGCTGTGCCCGACGAGATGCACGCGCAACTCGGGCCGAGCGGCGGCCAGTTGACCGATCAGCGGTCCGAGACCGAGCTGCCCCACCTTGCCCGCCCGGCGCTTCATCTCGTAGTAGGTCGTCTGGCGCAGCACTTCCTTCGCGCCGTCCCACAGGTGCTTGAGGGAGCCGCCGATCGAGAACGAGGGCCCGGCCGGCCCCGGCTGTACGGGCATGCCGGTGTCGGCAAGGGCGGCCGTGAACCGCTGGCACAACTGCAGAATGCCGTCCGTCAGGATCGCGGGCGAGGCGCCGGGCCCGTTCTCCACCGCCAGGTCGCCGACGGCCCCGGCCCCGCCCGTGGCGGCCGTCGTCACCAGCTGCCGGGTCAGCCGCCCGAAGTCGTCGAACGCGTCCTCGGAGTCGGGCTGCTGGGCGAGGTGGGCGGCGATCCGGTCGACGGTCGCGTCCTGGCCGGGGAAGAACCTCTTGAGTGCGTCGACGGTCGCGTCGTCGAGCCCGGGGCCGGTGGCGGCCACCGTGGCGTGCGGGTAGTTCGGGATGGTCTCGTCGGTGAAGCGGATCGACGGCCAGATCACGCCGCCGTATCCGAGCCGCACCTGGGGCGAGTCCGCGAGGAGTGCGGGGAATGGCGCGAAGAAGGCCCGGTACAGGTCTCGGGCCGACGACGGGGTGTTGTTCCAGCCGTGGCAGAACAGCACCAGATCCGTGGCGTCCACGCCGGTCAGGGCCGTGCGCTCGGCGGGATTCGCGTCGCCGTCCGCGTCGAAGGTGATCTCCCGGTACGGCTCGACTCCGATGTCCGTCATGGCCCGACCTCCGGTCCGCTCGACGATGAGCGCCACCCATCGTCCCGCCGTACCGCGGAGCTGGCCATATGCGGGACGGAGGAGGCCCGGCGGCTTCGGCCCGGCTCACTCGTATCAGTCGTACATCAGGTGGGTCCGGCGTACGGTCCGGAACGCGGCCAGCCCCGGCTGCCAGGCGGCGACGATCTCGTCGGTCCCGGCGCCCGCGTCGACCATCGTGCGGACCAGGGCCGAGCCGGTGAGCCTGTCGACCCAGTGGTCCGGCCGCCAGGCGAAGCCGCGCCAGACCCGCTTGGCGGTGACGAGGAGGGCGATCCCGGTGCGTACGGGATCGAACAACTCCCGCTGATGTACGTGGAGTTGGACCCCTCCGACGGTCTTCCCCTCGAACTTGGAGAACGTCGGTGCGAAGTAGGCCTCGCGGAACCGGACGCCGGGCAGGGCGAGTTCGTTGAGTGCGGCCGCCCACTTGCCGTCGATGCCCTCCGCGCCGAGCAGCTCGAACGGCCGTGTCGTGCCGCGCCCCTCCGACAGGTTGGTGCCCTCGAAGAGGCAGGTACCGGAGTAGACGAGAGCGGTGTCCGGGGTGGGCATGTTGGGGCTGGGCGGCACCCAGGGGAGTCCGGTGTCGTCGAAGAAGGCGGATCGCCGCCACCCGGTCATGGCGACGGTGGTCAACTGCACTGTGCTGTTGAGGAATTGGGCGTTGAAGAGGAGAGCGAGCTCGGCGGCCGTCATGCCGTGCGCCTGCGCGATCGGCCGGCGCCCGACGAAGGTGGCGAACGCGGGGTCGAGGACCGGGCCGTACGCGGCGCGGCCGGTCACCGGGTTGGGGCGGTCCAGGACCATGAAGCGCTTGCCGGCGAGCGCGGCCGCCTCCATGCAGTCGTAGAGGGTCCAGATGTAGGTGTAGAAGCGGGCACCGACGTCCTGGATGTCGAAGACGATCGTGTCCACGGCGGAGGCGGTGAAGATGTCGGCGAGGGGCTGTCCGCTCTTCGTGTACGTGTCGTACACGGGGAGCCCCGTCGCGGGGTCGGTGGAGCGGCCCTCGGAGCCGCCGGCCTGGGCGGTGCCGCGGAAGCCGTGCTCGGGGCCGAACACGGCGGTCAGGCGTACGCGGGGGTCGGCGTGCATGACGTCCACGATGTGGCGGGCGTCCTGGGTGATGCCGGTGGGGTTGGTGACGAGGCCGACGTTCTGGCCGGCGAGGGGGGTGTAGCCGTCGGCGGCGAGGCGGGCGAAGCCGGTGCGGAGCCGGGTTTCGGCGGGGTGGGGGAGGGGGGCCGTCGCGAGCGTGCAGGCGAGCAGGGTGCGTCTGGACAGGGTCAATCCGTACACCTCCGGGTTCGGTGCGGGCCGTCATGCCCCGCACGGTAGTGGCTGCCGGGCGCGCGGCAGGGCGGCCACGCCTGGGGCTCCGCCCCGGACCCGGGGGTGCCCCACCCCACCCCTTCCCGCTGTGACACTCTGCGGCTCCGCCGCGTGGACGCCGGGGGTTGTCGTTGGGCTGAGGCCCGGTGGTCGTTCCTGGGGCTCCGCCCCGGACCCCGTTTCTCGCCTGAAGGGCGCTCGTCCTCAGTCGCCGGACAGGCTGGGAGTGGGCTGACGTCCGTGATCATCGATCGGCCTGGGGCGCCTGCTTGGCCACCCTGCCAAGGGCGCGGGGAACGGCGCGGCAACCGTGCACGGTGCGCGGTCGAAGGGGTTTAGGGGCGCGGGGAACTGCGCGACCGGCCACGTACTGCCCGCAGCCGACAGCGGAGCCGACAGCGGAGCCGACAAGGGGCGCGGGGAACTGCGCAGCCGCCCCCCCGCAGGGTGAAACACCACGGGGCCTGGGGCGCAGCCCCAAGGGGAGGGGGCCTTCCCAGGGGACATACCGACTGGTTAGTCTGTCGGGGCATTCGGCACCGCAGAGAGGCGGGTCTCCATGAGCACGGGACAGGCGGTCCAGGGCGCCGCAGTGGTCGTCACCGGCGCGGGCGGCGGCATAGGCGCCGCCCTCGCGCGCAGATTCGCGGCCGAGGGCGCCCGCGTCGTCGTCAACGACCTGGACGCGGACAAGGCCCGCAAGACCGCCGAGGAGATCGGCGCCATCGCCGTCCCGGGGGACGCCTCCACCGTCGTCGGCCCCGCCCGCGACGCCCTCGGCGGCACCATCGACATCTACTGCGCCAACGCGGGCCTGGGATCCGGCGGTTCGGAGGCCGCCCCCGAGGACGTATGGGCCGCGGCCTGGGACGTCAACGTGATGGCCCACGTCAGGGCCGCCCGCGAGCTGCTGCCCGACTGGCTGGAGCGTGGCGCCGGGCGGTTCGTGTCCACCGTCTCGGCTGCCGGGCTGCTCACGATGATCGGCGCGGCGCCCTACAGCGTCACCAAGCACGGCGCGCTCGCCTTCGCCGAGTGGCTTTCGCTCACCTACCGCCACCGCGGCATCCAGGTCCACGCGATCTGCCCGCAGGGTGTGCGCACCGACATGCTGGACGCCACCGGATCCGCCGGCGACCTCGTGCTCAAGCCCACCGCCATCGAGCCCGACGAGGTGGCCGAAGCGCTCTTCGCCGCGATCGCCGACGAACGCTTCCTCGTGCTGCCCCACCCCGAGGTCGCCGATTACTACACGGCCCGCGCCGCCACCCCCGACCGCTGGCTGACCAGCATGAACCACCTTCAGCAGAAGTGGGAGACGAGCGCCGAATGACCTCGATCTACGCGGCCAAGCCCTGGCTCGCCCAGCTCAGCGACGCCCAGCGGGCGGACATCACCCCGCCCGAGACCGTGCGGCACTCCTTCCGCGCCGCCGTCGCCCGCGCCCCCGAACGCACCGCGCTCGCCTACTTCGACGGCCGCCTCAGCTACGCCGAGACCGACGCGCTCTCCGACTCCGTGGCCGGCCACCTCGCCGCCCGGGGCCTGGTCCGCGGCGACCGCGTCGCGCTCATGCTGCAGAACACCCCGCACTTCGTGATCGCCCTGCTCGGCGCCTGGAAGGCCGGGGCCACCGTCGTTCCGCTCAACCCCATGTACAAGTCGGGCGAGGTCGGGCACGTACTCAAGGACTCGGACGCCGCCGCGCTCATCTGCTCCGACCGAGCCTGGGAGGACTATCTGCGCGACACCGCCGCCGGCTCCCCGGTCCGCATCGTCCTCACCGCCTGCGAGCTCGATCTTCAGACGGAGAACGATCCGAGGGTGCTCGGCTTCGAGCGCGTGCCCGCGCCGGTCGACACCGACGACCTCGTCGGCGTCGCCCGGCAGGGGCTCGGCGCTCCCTCCGGGCGGGAACTTTCCGGCGGTGACACGGCGTTGATCAGTTATACGTCCGGCACCAGCGGCACCCCCAAAGGCGCGATGAACACCCATCGCGGCATCACCTACAACGCGGAGAGGCAGCGCACTGGACATCCGATAGCAGAAGGCTCGGGCTACTTCGCGCTCGCGCCGCTCTTCCACATCACCGGCATGGTCTGCGAACTCGCCGCCTGCATCGCCAACGCGGGCACCCTGATCCTGGCCTACCGCTTCCACCCGGGTGTCGTCCTCGACGCCTTCGCCGAACACCGCCCCGCCTACACGGTCGGACCTTCCACGGCCTTCATGGCGCTCGCGGCCACCCCCGGCGTCACCCGGGAGCACTTCGCGTCCTTCGAGGTCATCTCGTCGGGCGGCGCGCCCCTGCCGCCCGCCCTGGTCGAGAAGTTCCGCGAGGGCTTCGGGCCGTACATCCGCAACGGCTACGGGCTGACCGAGTGCACCGCCCCCTGTGCCTCGGTGCCGCCCGAGAAGGAAGCGCCCATCGACCCGGTCTCCGGCACGCTCTCGGTCGGCGTGCCCGGGCCCGAGACGGTGGTGCGGATCGTCGACCTCGAAGGCAACGAGGTGCCCTTCGGCGAGCAGGGCGAGATCCTGGTGCGCGGGCCGCAGGTCGTGCCCGGCTACTGGCGCCGCCCCGACGCCACCGCCGAGGCGTTCCCCGACGGCGAGCTGCGCACCGGCGACATCGGGTTCATGGACCGCGACGGCTGGCTCTACGTGGTCGACCGCATGAAGGACATGATCAACGCGTCCGGGTTCAAGGTCTGGCCGCGCGAGGTCGAGGACGTCCTGTACACCCACCCGGCGGTCCGTGAGGCGGCCGTCGTGGGCATCCCCGACGCGTACCGGGGAGAGAGCGTCAAGGCCTACGTCAGCCTGCGCCCCGGCGCCGAGGCCGACCCGGCCGAGCTCGCCGCGTACTGCAAGGAACGGCTCGCCGCCTACAAGTACCCGCGGGAGGTCGAGATCCTGGCGGAGCTTCCCAAGACCACGAGTGGGAAGATCCTCAGGCGGGAACTGCGCACCCAGGCGTAGCGCCCGGCACGACGACCAGCACAGACGACCAGCACGGCACGACCAGCTCACAGCTTCGCGCACGTACGAGAGAAAGGCGGCGGCGATGGCCAAGGCGACGGACACAAGCGGCACCACCCCCGTCCCCCAGCGGCTGCTCGCCGCCGCCACCCGCCTCTTCGCGGAGAACGGCTACGACCGCACCTCGGTGCAGGAGATCGTCGAGGCGGCGGGTGTCACCAAGGGCGCGCTCTACCACTACTTCGGCTCCAAGGAAGACCTCCTCCAGGAGGTGTACGTCCGGGTGCTGCGGCTCCAGCAGG
Source organism: Streptomyces mauvecolor (assembly GCF_039532965.1). Lineage (NCBI taxonomy): Bacteria > Bacillati > Actinomycetota > Actinomycetes > Kitasatosporales > Streptomycetaceae > Streptomyces > Streptomyces mauvecolor. The sequence continues at coordinate 120,038 of NZ_BAAASQ010000012.1, forward strand.
AGCGGCTCGACGCGTTCGCCGACGCGGACGAGCCCATCGAGCAGCGGCTGCGCGCGGCGGCCGCCGACGTGGTGGTGACCACGATCGACAACCTCGACGACGCGGCGATCTTCTTCCGTTCCATGCATCACCTCAGCCCGGAGAAGAACAAGCAGGTCCGGGCCGAGCGCCGTCACTACCACGAGCGGTTCCGCGCGCTCATCGAAGAGGGGCAGGCCGCCGGGGTGTTCTCCACCGCGACCCCGGCCGATCTGGTGGTGGACTACCACTTCGGATCGGTCCACCACCTGTCCACCTGGTACCGCCCGGACGGCCCGCTCACCGAGCAGCAGGTCGCCGATCACCTCGCCGACCTGCTGCTCCGCGCGCTGCGGCCCTGAACTCCGGACTGCCCAGCCGTTACAGGTACTTCTTCAGCTCGCGGCGGGCCAGCGAGCGCTGGTGCACTTCGTCCGGGCCGTCCGCCAGCCTCAACGTCCTTGCCGCGGCCCAGAGTTCGGCCAACGGGAAGTCCTGGCTGACGCCGCCCGCTCCGTGCAGCTGGACCGCGTCGTCGATGATGCCGACGACCGTGCGCGGGGTGGCGATCTTGATGGCCTGGATCTCGGTGTGTGCCCCGCGGTTGCCCACGGTGTCCATCAGCCAGGCCGTCTTCAGGACGAGCAGCCTGAGCTGCTCGACCGCGACGCGGGCGTCCGCGATCCACTCCTGGACCACGCCCTGCTGGGCGATGGGCTTGCCGAACGCCGTACGGGACACGGCCCTTCGGCACATCAGCTCGATGGCCCGCTCGGCCATGCCGATCAGCCGCATGCAGTGGTGGATCCGGCCGGGCCCGAGCCGTGCCTGGGCGATCGCGAAGCCGCCGCCGGCCTCGCCCACGAGGTTGCTCGCGGGCACCCGGGCGCCGTGGAAGACGACCTCCGCGTGACCGCCGTGGGAGTGGTCCTCGTAGCCGTACACCTGCATGGCGCGGCGGATCTCGACGCCCGGGGTGTCGCGCGGGACCAGGACCATCGACTGCTGGCGGCGCACATCGGCGTTGGAGGGGTCGGTCTTGCCCATGACGATGAAGATCTTGCAGTCCGGGTTCATGGCGCCGGAGATGTACCACTTGCGGCCCGTGATGACGTACTCGTCGCCGTCGCGCTCGATCCGCGTCTCGATATTGGTGGCGTCCGAGGAGGCCACCTCGGGCTCGGTCATCGCGAACGCCGAGCGGATCTCCCCGGCGAGCAGCGGCTCAAGCCACTGCTTCTTCTGCTCGTCCGAGCCGAACTGGGCGAGCACCTCCATGTTCCCGGTGTCCGGGGCCGCGCAGTTGAGGGCGGTCGGTGCCAAGTGCGGGGAGCGGCCGGTGATTTCGGCCAGCGGGGCGTACTGGAGGTTGGTGAGCCCCGCGCCGTACTCCGCGTCGGGCAGGAACAGGTTCCACAGGCCCTGCCTGCGCGCCTCGGCCTTGAGGTCCTCCACCACCTGCGGGGTGTCCCACGGCGATGCGAGCAGGGCGCGCTGCTCGTCGGCGATCGCCTCGGCGGGGTGGACGTGACTGTCCATGAAGGCGAGGAGCCTGGTCCGCAGTTCTTCGGTGCGGGCGTCGAATGCGAAGTCCATGAGGGGCGTTCAGCCTTCCTGAAGGGTGGTGAGGCCGTGCTCGATGAAGACCGGGACGAGTTCGCCGATGCGGTCGAAGCCGGCGCCCACGGTCTGGCCGAGGGTGTAGCGGTAGTGGATGCCTTCGAGGATCACGGCGAGCTTGAACCACGCGAACGCCGTGTACCAGGAGAGGGCGGAGGTGTCGCGGCCGGAGCGGGCCGCATAGCGTTCGATCAGCTCGGCGGGGGAGGGGTGGCCGGCCGCGCCGGCCGTGGTGGAGACCGGCGAGTCGGGGACCTCCAGCTTCGCGCTGTACATGACGAGCAGCCCGAGGTCGGTCAACGGGTCGCCAAGGGTGGACATCTCCCAGTCGAGGACCGCCTTGATGCGGTCGTCGTCGCCGATCAGCACGTTGTCGAGGCGGTAGTCGCCGTGCACGACGGTCGGGGTGGGCGAGAGGGGAAGGTCGCGGCCGAGGGCCGCGTGCAGCTCGTCGATGCCGGGCAGGTCGCGGTTGCGGGAGGCGTCGAGCTGCTTGCCCCAGCGGCGCAGCTGCCGGTCGAGGAAGCCCTCGGGTCGCCCGAAGTCGCCGAGCCCGACGGCCTCGGGGTCCACCGCGTGCAGCTCGACGAGCGTGTCGACCAGCGCGAGCACGGCCGCCCGGGTCCGCTCGGCGCCGAGCGGCGCGAGCTGTTCGGCCGTGCGGTACGGCGTCCCCGCCACGTACTCCATGACGTAGAACGGCGAGCCGAGCACCGACTCGTCCTCGCAGAGCAGCACCGGCTCGGGCACCGGCACGGCCGTGGGGTGCAGGGCGTCGATCACCCGGTGCTCGCGCTTCATGTCGTGCGCGGTGGCGAGTACGTGGCCAAGGGGCGGCCGCCGCACGACCCACTGGCCGGCCCCGTCCGTGACGACGTACGTCAGATTCGAGCGGCCCCCCTCGATCAGCCGGGCACTGAGCGGTCCGCTCACCAGACCCGGCCGCACGCGGTCGAGGTATGCCCGCAGCTGCTCCGGGTCGAGGCCTGGCGGGGGGACTGTGCTCATGTTCGGCACCTCCGGAAGGGGGTCGGGGCATGCTGTCCGGAGACACGCTACCGACCAGTCGGTATGCCGTCCAGGGCGGAGCGCGAATTACGGCGTACTCAAGGGCGGGAGGCGCGTCCCGGAACAGCCCGGAGGCGGTTTCAGAACAGTATGGCGACGGCGAAGCAGGCCAGGGCCACCGTGCAGGCGGCCGTGGCGACCGCGGCGCGCACCCCGAGAACCCGGGGCCGCGCGGCGCCGCTCAGGGTCTGGATGCGGCGGTGCGCGACGGCCAGGAACCCGAGCCACACCAGGCCGCTGAGCGTCAGCGCGACGATCCCGAGCGGTGAACTCCCGCGGTGCACCGCCTGTTTGGCGGCGAGCACAGCCGCCACCGTGCAGGACAGCGTCGTACGCCGCCAGGCGAGCCGGGTCCGCTCCGGCTGGAGCCCGGGGTCCCGGGCGGGCGCAGGCGAGGGCATCAGCCGGCCCAGCCGAAGACGACGACCACCACCATCACCACGGCGACCACCGCGACGGCGAGGCTCAGCAGGGTGGGGAACCGCGACACCGGCAGGTCCTCGCCGCGCCGCATGGCCCGCTCGCAGCGCACCCAGTGGTTCACCGCCCGCAGCGCGCAGAGCACCCCCGCGGCGAGCAGCGCGAGGGCGAGCGCGACCCGGACGCCCCAGCGCAGGTCGGGCAGGAACTGGTCGACCGCGAAACCGCCACCGACCAGCGCGAGCGACGTCCTGATCCAGGCCAGGAAGGTGCGCTCGTTGGCGAGCGAGAAACGGTAGTCGGGGGTCTCGCCCTCCTCGCCGATGCGCTGGGGCGCGAACCACAGCCGCAGGGTCTGCACGATCGTGATCACCCGCCGCACCCTACCCGGCACCCCCTCAGGACAGGTCGATGCCCGAGGCGCGCAGCCGCCGCCAGGCCGCGAGGCCGTCCGGCACCCACTCCCACGCCCCGATCCGGCGCTCCAGCTCGGCGAGCGGCAGGAAGCCGTGCCAGGCGACCTCCTCCACCTGCGGATCCACCGGGAGCTCGCAGCGGACCTCGTACACGGCCGACCACCAGCTCTGCTCGCCGTTCTCGTAGAGGAACTTGAACAGCGGCACGGGCTGCGGGAGGCCACAGACGCCGAGCTCCTCCTCGGCCTCGCGCAGCGCCGCGCCGTCGTACGACTCGCCGGCGCCGACCACCCCGCCGACGAACATGTCGTACAGGGAGGGGAAGACGAGCTTCTGAGGGGTGCGGCGGTGCACGAAGATCCGGCCCGCTGCGTCCCTGGCCAGGATGAACACGCAGCGGTGCCGCATGTTCCGGGCGTACGCGTCGGCCCGCCGGGCCTGCCCGATCACGGTGTCCTGCTCGTCGACGATGTCCAGGATTTCGTCAGCCGGATTCATGGGGCCATGAAATCACCGACGCGCGCAGTGCCTCTCAGTGCGGCTGGAGGTCGCGGGCCTCCTCCTGCGGCGCCGTGCCCGACGGCATCGCCGGGTGAAGACCGAGCAGCACGATCCCCGCCACGATCGCGGCGAGCCCGGCCGCCTCCCAGGCCAGCGCGCCCGCGTCGGTACGCAGCCGGTCCCCGAGGAAGCCGACGCCGCAGGCGATCCCGGCGAGCGGCTGGGCCGCCGTCAGGGCGGGCAGCGACATCCGCAGCGGGGCCGTCTCGAAGGCGCTCTGGACCAGGACCAGGCCGGTCACCCCGAGCGCGATCACCCCGTACGGCTGCCAGCTCGTCATCAGCTCCGGCCAGCCGCCGCCCGAAAGGCGCTGGCCGCTGATCCGGGTCAGCGCGTCCTGGAGGCCGTACAGCAGGCCCGCGGCGATGGCGAGCATCACCGGGGCCGCGACGCTGAGCCGGTCGTGTTTGGCGAGGCCCGCCAGCATCAGCGCGATCCCGACCACCAGGCCGACGATCAGCCAGTGCCGCAGCGCCCCCGCCTCCGAGACGCCTCCGTGCGGCTGACCCGCCACGATGAACGCGGTCACCCCGCCCGCGAGCAGCGCGAGCCCCGCCCAGCCCTGGCGGCCCAGCGGCTGGCGGGTCCAGAGTCTGGACAGCCACATCGCGAAGAACAGGTTGGTCGCCACCAGCGGCTCGACCAGTGACACCTGGCCCCAGCCCAGCGCGAGGGCGCTGAGCACCATGCCCGCCACCATCAGGCCTATCCCGGCCAGCCAGCGCGGCATGCGCACCAGATCGAGCAGCAGCCGCGGCGACAGGAAGTCGCCGATCGGGGCACGCTGCGCCGCGTTCTGCTGCAGCACGAAGCCCGAGCCCAGACAACACGCTGCGCTCACGGCGAGGACGAGGACCAGAACCGACACGACGTACACCTCAAGTACGGCCGGGGGGAGCCGACTTGGCCGACGATAGCGCTCCGGGGGCGCTGATGCCTCCTGGGTGCCCGCAGCCGGGCGGTTGACGCCGGGTGACTGCCCGCCGAAGATCTGACGCACGGGTAACTTGGCGGACGAGCGGAGTGACGGGCCCATGGCGTACGACGCCGATGTGATCGTGGTCGGGGCGGGACTCGCGGGCCTGGTGGCCACGGCCGAGCTGGTGGACGCCGGCAAGAAGGTGATCCTGCTCGACCAGGAGCCCGAGCAGTCGCTCGGCGGCCAGGCCCACTGGTCCTTCGGCGGGCTCTTCCTCGTGGACTCGCCCGAGCAGCGCCGGATGCGGATCAAGGACAGCCGCGCGCTCGCGCTGCAGGACTGGTACGGCACGGCGGGCTTCGACCGGGACGAGGACCACTGGCCGCGCAAGTGGGCCGAGGCCTACGTCGACTTCGCGTCCGGCGAGAAGCGGGCGTGGCTGCACGCCCGGGGAGTCCGGTTCTTCCCCGTGGTGGGCTGGGCCGAACGGGGCGGTTACGACGCCAATGGGCATGGCAACTCCGTTCCCCGCTTCCACATCACCTGGGGCACCGGGCCGGGCATCGTGGCCCCGTTCGAACGGAGGGTGCGGGAGGCCGCCGCCCGGGGGCTTGTTCAGTTCGGGTTCCGGCACCGGGTCACCGGCCTCGGACGCACCGCCGGGGCCGTCGACACCGTGACCGGCGAGATCCTGGAGCCGTCCGGCGCCGCGCGCGGGACCGCGTCCACCCGGACCGTGACCGGTTCCTTCGAGCTTACGGCGCAGGCGGTCATCGTGACCAGCGGCGGCATCGGAGGCAATCACGACCTCGTGAGGTCACAGTGGCCCCAGCGGCTCGGCACTCCGCCCGAGCACATGCTCTCCGGTGTGCCCGCCCATGTGGACGGCCTCATGCTCGGCATCGCGGAGGAGGCCGGCGCCCACCACATCAACCGCGACCGGATGTGGCACTACACCGAGGGCATCCAGAACTGGAACCCGATCTGGGCCCGGCACGGCATCCGCATCCTGCCCGGCCCCTCCTCGCTCTGGCTGGACGCGCGCGGCAACCGGCTGCCCGTGCCGCTCTTCCCCGGCTTCGACACCCTGGGCACGCTCGACCACATCATGAAGACCGGCCACGACCACACGTGGTTCGTGCTCGACCAGAAGATCATCGGCAAGGAGTTCGCGCTGTCGGGCTCCGAGCAGAATCCCGACCTCACCGGCAAGTCCGTGCGGGGCGTCATCGGGCGGGCGCGGGCCGACGTGCCGGGCCCGGTGAAGGCCTTCATGGACCACGGCGCCGACTTCGTCGTCGAGAAGGACCTCGCCTCGCTGGTGCGCGGCATGAACGCGCTCACCAAGGAGCCCCTGATCGACGAGGCCGCGCTGCGCCGCGAGATCGTGGCCCGCGACCGCGAGATCGCCAACCCGTTCACCAAGGACCTCCAGGTCACCGCCATCCGGGGGGCGCGCAACTACCTCGGCGACAAGCTCATCCGTACCGCGGCCCCGCACCGCATCCTCGACCCCAAGGCGGGCCCGCTCATCGCGGTCAAGCTCCACATCCTGACCCGCAAGTCGCTGGGAGGCCTGGAGACCGACCTCTCCTCCCGCGTGCTCACGGCAGGCGGCGAACCCCTTCCGGGCGTGTACGCGGCGGGGGAGGCGGCCGGCTTCGGTGGCGGAGGCGTCCACGGCTACCGCTCCCTGGAGGGCACGTTCCTGGGCGGCTGCATCTTCTCCGGCCGGGCGGCGGGAAGGGCGGCGGCGAAGGCGGTGTCCTAGGACCCGCCCGGTGAGGCCACCCGCTCCACCAGCCGGAACCGGGTGGCGATGACCAGGGTCTCGTCGGTGACCTCGAACGACGGGTCGCCGACGGCCTCCAGCATCTCGGGGCTGCGCCAGAACTTCTCGTGGTTGGCCCGCCACCCGGCCAGGGTCTCGTCTCCCTCGCCCTCGTCGATCGCGTGCCGGAGGTCGACCTCGGCCAGGGGCAGGACCCGCACGTCGGTCACCTCGATCACGGCGACCGCCTCGCCCGCCGAGTCGACGAGGCGGCTGCGTTCGCCGACGTACGGCAGCGGATCGCCCGCGTGCTCGTAGTCGGCGAGCAGCCCGGTCGTCGAGGTCTTCGCGCCGCTGAGCACCGCCGACACCAGCTGGTCACGCAGGGGACCCGGAAAAGCCAACAGGAATTCGGGCAGGGGCTGTTGTTCGCTCATGAGCCCAGCCTATGCCGGTCGCCGGGCCCTCAACTCCCTTGAACAAGGCTCACGTTCGCCGGAACGCAAGGGCCGAACGACCTTGACGCGGAGCACCCCGTACCGCTTTGCTGTCCGCGACCATCGCGCACATGTTCAGCGCACGCCCATGCCCACGCGGCATCGCCCACACAGGAAGTACGCGGATGTCCCCGCCTCCGCCCCCGCTCGGCCGCCCCCGCCGATGGGGCAGCCGGTCGTTCGACCCGGCCCTCGACGACACCGAACTCGCCACGGTCCGGGACCAGTTGGCGCAGGGCCGGTGGACCAGGGTCCGCTCGCTGCTCGGGGCGACCGGCGACGACTGGGACCGCCGCGGCCACCGCCTCACCGTGCTCGCCGAACCCGCGACCAGTGTCGTCTGGGCCCGCGAGTGGCTGCTCGCCGAGCCCGACAGCGCGGATGCCGCGGCCCTGTTCGCCTGCGCCAGTGTCCAGAAGTGTCTGCGTGGCAAGGAGTCCGAGGACCGCGCCCGCCAGGCGTGCCTGACCGCGGCCGGACGCGCCCCCGCCGACCCCACCCCCTGGCTCGCGATGCTCGCGCTGGCCCGCGCGCTCGGCACCGAGGACGAGACGGTGCGCGCCTTCGAGGAGGTGCGCACCCGCCACCCCGAACACCACCACGCCCACCACCTGATGGCCGCCCGCCTGGCCGAACGCCGCCCCGGCGAGGGCCCCGACCCGCTGCACGAGGTGTACGACTTCGCCGTCTCCGCGGCCGCCCGGGCCCCCGCCGACTCCCCGCTCGCCCTGCTCCCGCTGATCGCCCACGCCGAGCGCTACCGGGTGCTCGCCGCGGCCGGCGGCCGGCCCGGCGACCCCGCCGCGTCCGGGCACTGGACCGGCCGCCGGGCCGGCCAGGTGATCAGGAGCGCGTTCGACTGGTGGCTGGAGTGGGAGCGCGAGGACCACCCCAGGGCCGGCATCGACCTCAACTTCCTGGCCCACGCGAAGCACTGCGAGGGCCGTACCGCCGAGGCCGCCGCCCTGTTCCACCGCATCGGGCGCCACATCACCCCCGCGCCCTGGTCGTACCCCAACCGCGACCCGTATCGCGCCTTCCATGCCGCGCGCAGCGCCGCGCTCGGTTCCGTGTAGCGCGCGGACCCGGCCCGCATCATGGCCGCACCTCCCGTCCTGTTCCCAAGGCAGTACCGAAAGGGCAGACCCCGCATGCCGAGCCAGACCAGCGAGACCGAGATCAGCACGTACAAGGGGCAGGACCGGGCGCTGCGCGCCGACCGCCTCGGCACCCCGGGACTGCTCCTCTCGGTCCTCGCGGCGAGCGCGCCCCTGATGGTCGTGGCCGGGGTGATGCCCACCGCTTTCGCCGCGATGGGCGTCGTCGGACAGCCGCTGCTCTTCCTGATCCTCGGCGCGGTCCTCGCCCTGTTCAGCGTCGGGTACGCCGAGATGAGCCGCCATGTGCACAACGCGGGCGCGTTCTACGCGTACATCGCGCGCGGCCTCGGCCCGACCGCGGGCGCCGCGGCCTCCTATGTGGCCCTTGCCGCCTACAGCGCGCTCCAGGTCGGCATCTACGGCATGTTCGGCTTCGAGGTGTCCGGGCTGCTCGACACCTACCTCCACGTGAGCATCGACTGGTGGGTGCCGGCGCTGCTCGCGGTCGCCCTCGTCGGCGCGCTGGCCTGGCTGAAGATCGACCTCAACGCCAAGGTGCTCGGGGTGCTCCTGGCCCTGGAGGTCGTGATGGTCGTCGCCTTCGACGGCGCGGCCGTGGCGAAACCGGCCGCCGACGTGCTCTCGCTGCACGCCTTCAACCCGCACAGCCTGAGCGGCGGCAGCGTCGGCATCGCCCTGTGCTTCTGCATCGCCGCGTTCACCGGCTTCGAGCAGGCCCCGGTGTACGCCGAGGAGACCAGCCGCCCGCACGTCGTCGTCAAGCGCGTCATGTTCCTCGCCGTCGGCTTCGTCGCCCTCTTCTTCGCGCTCAGCTCCTGGGCGCTCACGCTGGCGACGGGCCCGGGCGACATCGTCGACTCCGCGCAGAAGCAGGGCCCGGGGCTGCTGTTCGCGCTGGCCGACAAGAACCTGGGCGGCACGTTCACCGACGTCCTCCACGTCCTGTTCGTGACCGGCATGTTCGCGGCGCTGCTCAGCTTCCACAACGTGGTCGCCCGGTACGTCTTCGCCATGGGCCGCGAGGGGCTGCTGCCCGCCGGGTTCGCCCGCACCAGCAGCGCCAGCGGCGCCCCGGCGGGCGGCTCGCTGCTCCAGACCGTGATCTCGGTGGTGGTCGTCGCGGCCTTCGCGCTCACCGACCACTGGCCGGCCGGCGATCCGACCGCCCCCGTCATGCACCTGTTCACCTGGATGGGCAACGTCGGCGCGCTCGGCGTGATCCTCCTGATGGCCGCCGCCTCGCTCGCCGTGATCGTCTTCTTCGTACGCAGGGGAGCGGCCGGGGCCCAGCTGTGGCGGCTGCTCGCCGCGGGCGCCGCGGGCATCGCACTGCTCGGCATCGCCGCGTACACCGTCAAGCAGTTCCACGTGCTGGTAGGCGCGGGGCCCGACGACGCGCTCAACTGGGTGCTGCCCGGGATCATCGTCCTCGCGCTGGTGGCGGGCCTGGGCTACGGCCTGGTGCTGCGGGCGCGCAGGCCCGAAGTGCACGCCCGGATCGGCCTCGGCAACGAGGCCTTCCAGCTGGAGCGGACGGCCGCCGCCGAGCGCGGCACCGGTGTGGTGCCGGGCAGCCGCCGGCCCGAGGAGAGCGAGACGGGCCGCGCCGCCGGGCTGTGAGCCACCTGCGGGATTTCTGACGGAACGGTGACGGACGGCCGGGATCCCTGGCAGGACCGGCCCCCCGGTGTTCGAATCGTCGCGTGACACCAGAACCAACCCCGCCGCCCGCGCGCGGCGCACCCGTCGGGCGCCGGCTCGTGCTCGGCATGCTCGGCCTCGGCGTGGCCGGGGTCGCCTCGGCGCGCTACGTCCAGGGCGGCCTGGAGTCGTTCCTGGGCGCCGCCGCCGACAAGGACCCCACCGGGCTCACCAACCTGCTGCCCAACGGCGGCGGCTTCCGCTACTACTCGGTCACCGCCTCCGTGCCCGACAGGAGTGCCGCCGACTACCGGCTCACCGTCGACGGCCTGGTCACCAGGCCCGCCACGTACACGCTCGACACTCTGCGCGCGATGCCGCAGACGCGCCTCGTGCGCGATGTGCAGTGCGTGACCGGGTGGCGGGTCCCCGGCACGCCCTTCGCCGGGGTGCAGCTGTCGAGGCTCCTCGATGCGGCCGGGGTGCGGCCGGGCGCCGGGGCGGTCCGCTTCACCTGCTTCGACGGCGCGTACAGCGAGAGCCTCACCCTCGAACAGGCGCGCCGCGACGACGTGTTGATCGCCCTGAGCATGCAGGACAAGCCGGTCAGCCACGCCCACGGCGGGCCGGTCCGGCTGTATGTGGCGCCCATGTACTTCTACAAGTCGGCGAAATGGCTGTCCGGGATCACCGTGACGGAAAAGGTCGAGCGGGGATACTGGGAGGAGCGAGGCTATGACACCGACGCCTGGGTCGGCCGGTCCAACGGACGCGAAGACACCCCCACCTCATGAACTCCCTTACACGGTAAGGCGGTTCACGCCGGGGGAGCGGTGGGTGCACCGGGCCACGGCCTGGCTGATGGGCGCCTGCGTGGTGACGGCGGCGATCCTCTACATCCCGCAGTTCGCCGAGGCCGTCGGCCGTCGCGAGCTGGTGGTGCGGGTCCACGAGATCTGCGGGGTGCTGCTTCCCGCACCGGCCCTGCTCGGCCTGGCCTCGCGGGCGTTCCGCGCGGACCTCGGCCGCCTCAACCGCTTCTTCCCGTACGACAGGACCTGGCTGCGCACCGTGCTGCGCCGGGAACGGGAGCCGCGTCCGGCCGGGAAGTTCAACGCCGGACAGAAGGTGTACGCGGGCTGGATCGCGGGGGCCGCCCTGGTGATGCTGGGGACGGGACTGCTGATGTGGTTCACGCACCTGGCGCCCATCGAGGTGCGGATCGGGTCCACGTTCGTGCACGACTGGCTCTCCCTCGCCGTCGGCATCGTCGTCATCGGGCATGTGTGGATGGCGTTCGGCGACCCGGAGGCACGCCGCGGCATGCGCACCGGGTCGGTCGAACGGCGCTGGGCGAAACGTGAACACCCGTTGTGGGAACCGGAGCCGGACGAGGAGGCGGACCGGATCGACCGGGAGTCGAGCCGGAGCTAGACGACGAGTGAGAGCAGCAGGACGAAGCCGAGTGCCACCACCGAGATGATCGTCTCCATCACCGACCAGGTCTTGACCGTCTGGCCGACGTTCATCCCGAAGTACTCCTTGACCAGCCAGAACCCGGCGTCGTTGACGTGGCTGAAGAAGAGCGAGCCGGCCCCGACGGCGAGCACGAGCAGGGCGGCGTGCGCGGTCGACATGTCGGCCGCCAGCGGCGCCACCAGGCCCGCCGCGGAGATCGTCGCCACGGTCGCGGAGCCCGTCGCGAGCCGGATCGCCACCGCGATCAGCCAGGCGAGCAGCAGCGACGGAATCGCCCAGTCCTTGGAGAAGTCCAGGATCATCTGCCCGACGCCCACGTCGATCAGCGTCTGCTTGAAACCGCCGCCCGCGCCCACGATGAGCAGGATGCCCGCGATGGGAGCCAGGGACTTCTCGACGGTCACCGAGATCCGCTCCTTGCTGAAGCCGGCCGCCCGGCCCAGCGTGAAGATGCCGACCAGGACGGCCGCGAGCAGCGCGATCAGCGGCGAGCCGATGACGTCGGTGACCCGCTGGACGTGGTTCTTCGGGTCGTCGACCACGATGTCGGCCAGCGCCTTGGCGAGCATCAGGACGACCGGGAGGAGCACGGTGGCGATGGTCGCACCGAAGCTCGGCCGCCTCTCAAGATCCTCCGACGGGCGGGCCGGCACCATCTTGTCCGGGGCCGGGATGTCGACCCAGCGAGCCGCGTACCTGGAGAACAGCGGGCCCGCGATGATCACTGTGGGAACGGCGACGACGACACCGAGCGCCAGCGTCACGCCGAGGTTGGCGCCGATCGCGTCGATGGCGACGAGCGGCCCCGGGTGCGGCGGGATCAGGCCGTGCATCACGGACAGACCGGCAAGGGCCGGAATGCCGATGCGCATCAGGGAGTAGTTGCCGCGCTTGGCGACGAGCAGCACCACGGGGATCAGCAGAACGATGCCGACCTCGAAGAACAGCGGGAGCCCGATGATCGAGGCGATGGCCACCATCGCCCAGGGCATCGCCCGCCCGCCGGACTTCCCGGCCCTGGCCAGGATGGTGTCGACGATCTGGTCCGCGCCGCCGGAGTCGGCCAGCAGCTTGCCGAGGATGGCGCCGAGCGCGATCAGCACACCGACGCCGGCGACCGTGCTGCCGAGGCCGCCGCTGAAGCTGGCGATCGCCTTGTCGAGCGGGGCGCCCGCGAAGGCGCCGAGCGCCAGCGAGCCGATGGTCAGGGCCAGGAAGGCGTGCAGCTTGAACCTGGTGATGAGCAGGACGATGACGGCGATGCCCGCGAGTACGGCAATGCCCAGCTGGGTGTTGCCGGCCGAGGTGATCGGCTGCGTGGCATCCGCTGCCAGGAACTCGACGCTGAGTCTGGTCACGGTGGAAGTCCTTAGATGGTGAGCGGTCGCAGCGCGGCGGCGGCCCGCTCCGCGATGTCCTCGGGGGTGCCGGACACGTCGACGGCGACGCCCGCCTCGTCCGGGCCGAGCGGCTGGAGCGCGGCGTACTGCGAGTCGAGCAGCGCGGCCGGCATGAAGTGCCCCTTGCGCTCGGCCATCCGCTGCTCGATGAGCGCGCGGTCGCCGGTCAGATGCAGGAAGACGAGGCCGGGGGCGGCCGCCCGCAGCCGGTCGCGGTAGCCGCGCTTGAGCGCCGAGCTGGAGACGACCCCGCCGAGCCCGGCCCGGTCGTGTGCCCACGCTCCGATCGCGTCGAGCCAGGGCCGGCGGTCCTCGTCGTCCAGCGGGATGCCCGCGGACATCTTGGCGACGTTCGCCGCGGGGTGGAAGTCGTCGCCCTCGGCGTAGGGGACGCCGAGCCGTGCTGCGACCAGCGGCCCGATGGTCGTCTTGCCGGTCCCGGCAACGCCCATCACGACGACGGTCAGGGGGGAGTTCATGCGGGTGGTGCCTCGCTGTCTTCGTCGACATCGATGTCCGTCGCGCACACTCAAACCCATTAGGTACGACATATTCAAGAGGTCGTGATTTAAAAGTCATACTTTTGAGCTCGCGATGTCGGTCCGCAAGCCTCGACGGCGGGCCCGTAGCCGTCCCTGAGGGCCCGTACGCTTGGCCCATGACGACTCAGGCCCGGGGGCTCCACACGCATGTGCTCGACAGCCTGGGTCTGGCGATCACCGCGGGCGAGTACCCGCCGGGCAGCGTGCTGCGCAGCGACGAGCTGGCCCAGCGCTTCGACGTCTCGCGCACGGTGGTCCGCGAAGTGGTCCGCGTCCTCGAATCGATGGACCTGGTCGAGTCCCGGCGCCGGGTCGGCGTGACCGTGAAGCCGGCCGAGCAGTGGAACGTGTACGACCCGCAGGTCATCCGGTGGCGGCTCGCGGGCGCCGACCGGCCGCGCCAGCTGCGCTCGCTCACCGTGCTGCGCTCCGCCGTGGAGCCGGTCGCCGCCGGGCTCGCCGCCCTCAGGGCGACGCCCGCCCAGTGCGCCGATCTCACCGAGCAGGCCCTCGGCATGGTCGCCACCTCGCGCGGGCGCCAGCTGGAGGCGTACCTCGTGCACGACGTCGCCTTCCACCGGATCGTGCTCAACGCGTCCGGCAACGAGATGTTCGCCCGGCTCGGCGACGTGGTCGCCGAGGTTCTCACCGGCCGCACCCATCACCAGGTGATGTTCCCCGATCCGGACCCGGCGGCCGTCACTTTGCATGTGCGGGTGGCCGAGGCGGTCCGCGGACGGGACGCCGCGGAGGCCGAGCGGCTGACCCGCGAGATCGCGGTCGGTGCCCTCCAGGAACTGGACGTCCTCGCCCCATAGGTACCCTAGGCAACAAAAAACGCTCAGCGGATACCTTTTAGTTACCTCTGAAACACCTCAAATCTGTCTCTACGTGACATTGGACACTGCCAAACTGTGCCGACAGCCGGGACTATGGGCCGCTGGTCCGTGCCAAGGTGACGTCTAGTCCCTGCCAAGGTGACGACCTGCATCACCGGTACGGCCGGTCCCGCACGACCGCATGACCCCTCACAAAGGCGAACTACTCCATGAGTGACCGCACCATGCCTGCGGCCGAGACCCAGGATGTCCCCGCGGGGGCATCGACGGGCACCCCCCACATCGACGCCGGTGATGCCGGTTACAGCAAGGACCTCAAGTCCCGCCACATCAACATGATCGCCATCGGCGGCGCGATAGGCACCGGCCTCTTCCTCGGTGCCGGCGGCCGGATGGCGGGCGCGGGCCCCTCGCTCGCGATCGCCTACGCGGTCTGCGGCGTCTTCGCCTTCTTCGTCGTACGGGCGCTGGGTGAGCTCGTGCTCTACCGCCCCTCGTCGGGCGCCTTCGTCTCCTACGCCCGTGAGTTCATGGGCGAGAAGGGTGCCTACACGGCGGGCTGGCTCTACTTCCTGAACTGGTCGACCACCGCCGTCGCCGACATCACCGCGGCCGCGACCTACGCCCACTTCTGGGCCATGTTCAGCGACATCCCGCAGTGGGTCTGCGCGCTCGTCGCGCTCGCCGTCGTCCTGACGGCCAACCTCATCTCGGTGAAGTACTTCGGCGAGATGGAGTTCTGGTTCGCGATCATCAAGGTCGTCGCCCTCGTCGCGTTCATGCTGGTCGGCATCTACCTCGTGGTCACCCAGCACGACGTGGACGGCGCCACGCCGGGCCTCGCCAACATCACCAGCCACGGCGGCATCTTCCCGATGGGCATGCTGCCCATGCTGCTGGTCATCCAGGGTGTCGTCTTCGCGTACGCCTCGGTCGAGCTGTGCGGCGTGGCCGCCGGTGAGACGGAGAACCCGCAGAAGATCCTGCCCAAGGCGATCAACTCGATCATGTGGCGCGTCGGCATCTTCTACGTCGGCTCGGTCGTGCTGCTCGCGCTGCTGCTTCCGTACACCGAGTACTCCGAGAACCAGAGCCCCTTCGTCACCGTCCTCGACAAGATCGGGGTACCGGGTGCGGCCGGCGTGATGAACCTGGTGGTCCTCACCGCGGCCCTCTCCAGCCTCAACTCGGGCCTGTACTCGACCGGGCGCATCCTGCGCTCGATGTCGCTCGCGGGCTCCGCGCCCAAGTTCGTCGGCGTCATGAACAAGGGCAAGGTCCCCTACGGCGGCGTGCTGTTCACCGCCTTCTTCGGTGTCCTCGGCGTCGCCCTGAACGGCTTCGTGCCCGACGACGCCTTCGAGATCGTGCTGAACTTCGCCTCCATCGGCATCCTCGGCACCTGGGCGATGATCATGATCTGCTCGCTGCTGTTCTGGCGCCGCGCGCAGCAGGGCCGCCTCCAGCGCCCGTCCTACCAGCTGCCCTGGGCTCCGTACACGCAGATCGTGACGCTGGTCTTCCTCGCGTCCGTGGCGTTCCTGATGTGGTACGGCGGGGGCGTCGGCCGCACCACGATCTACTGCCTCCCGATCATCGCGGCCCTGCTCGTCGGCGGCTGGTACCTGGTCCGCAAGCGGGTCGGCGCGATCGCCTCGGGCAAGTAGCACCGGCCAGGCGCATCGAGAGGGCGGCACCCCTGGTCACGGGGGTGCCGCCCGCTTTCGTGCTCAGGCCCGGACGTGCTGCAGGCGGGACGCGGCCGCCGCGAGCATCATCTCCAGGGCCGCCGGATAGGCGCTGCGGCCCATCTCCGCCACCAGCGTCGGCGCGGTCGCGGCCACATGCGGATGGGTGTCCGCCGGCAGCCCCGCGTACCGCTCCCGCCAGGCCCGCTCCTCCAGGGTCCTGGACTCCTTGGGCAGCGTGAGCACGGCCGCGTCGAGGGCCGCGAACGACAGGGCCTGGTCGACGAAGACGTGGTAGATCCGCACCGCCTCGGCGTCCGGGAATCCGGCCCCGCGCAGAATCCCGAGGATCGTCTCCACCGACCGCATCTCGTGCACCCGCCCGGTCACCCGTGTGCAGGTCAGCAGCGCCGCCTGAGGATGGGCCTGGTAGTCGGCGTGGATGCGCAGCCCGAGGGAGCGCAGGTCGGCCCGCCACTCACCGGTCGGCCGCCAGACCTTCAGGGTGCGCCCGATGAGCTCGTCCGCCACCGCGAGCAGCAGATCGTCGGTGTCGTGGAAGTAGCGGTAGAGCGCGCTCGGATCCGCGCCCAGCGCCGTGCCGAGCCGGCGCACGGTCAGCGCCGCCGCCCCGTGCTCGCCGATCAGCCGCAGCGCCGTCTCGACGATCAGCTCCTCGGACAGGACCGTGCCCCGCTTGGTGGGCCGGCGCCGCCGCCGCTCCCCGTCCGGTACGACTCGCTCGCTCATGCGCCGCACCCTACGAAGCGGCGCGCTTTATGACAACAGCGTTGACGCACCGGCTTCACCCGGAGTTCGATGTGCCGCCATCGGGGCCGAAAAGCGCCCCTCGGCGAAGGAGCGACCGTGCGCACTCCCTACGGCAGTGACCCGCCCGTCCTGCGCAAGAGCCTCGGCGTCCTCGACGGCGTCGCCATAGCGGCCTCCTCCACGGCCGCCACCACCAGCATCGGCATCGGACTCGGCGTCACGGCCGGCGCCGTGGGCCTGCACCTCCCGATCGTCATGCTGCTCGCGTTCGTCCCGATCCTGGGCATCGCGAGCGCGTACACGCGGCTCAACAAGGTCGAGCCCAACATGGGCAGCGGCTATGTGTGGGTGGGCCGCTCGCTCAGCCCCTGGCTGGGCTTTCTGACCGGCTGGATCGGTATCGTCTCGACCGTCGTCTTCCTCTCCTACACCACCGCCGTCACCGGTTCCGCGCTCCTCCAACTGGCGGGCGAGGCGGGCCTGGACACCCTCGGCGGGCTGCGTCTGGACCCCGACTCCACGGCCCAGTCGACCGCGATCGGCATCGTGATCCTGGTCGCCGTCACCTTCACCGCGGTCGTCGGCACCCGCTCGGCCGCCACCCTCCAGAAGTGGCTCCTGGTCTTCGAGTACGCGGTGCTGCTCGGCTTCTGCGGCTACGGGCTCATCAAGGGCTCGCACCCCTTCAGCCTCGACTGGCTGAACCCCTTCACCATCCCCTCCGGACAGGCCCTCGCCCAAGGCCTGCTGCTCTCCGTCTTCTGCTACTGGGGCTTCGAGTCGACGTTCAGCGTGAACGAGGAGATCCGGGATCCCGAGGACGCCTCCAAGGCCGGACTCATCACCCTGTTCACCATGCTCGGCCTGTTCCTGCTGGGCTCCTTCGCCTTCCAGCGGGTGCTCTCCCAGGACGAGTTGGTGGGTCACGGAGCCCAGGGCCTCACCTTCTTCGGCGACCGCCTCGCCGCCCAGCCGCTCGCGGCCCTGCCCCTGATCGCGCTGACCTTCTCGGCGGTCGCCTCGCTCCAGTCCGGCGTCATCCCCACCGTGCGCGGCATGTTCGCGATGAGCCGCGACCGCACGCTGGGCCCGCTCTGGCTCAAGGTCAGCCCCCGGTACGGGACTCCGGCGGCCGGCACCGTCGCGATCGGCTGCGTCGCGGCGGCCATCGCCGTCCTCTCGCTGCTCATCCCCAAGATCGGCGACCTGATCCTGGCCTCCGTGAACGCCATCGGAATCGTCGTGTCGCTCTACTACGCGCTGACGGCCCTGGCCGCGGCGAGCCGCTTCCGCGGCGCGCTGAAGGAGAGCGTGGGCGAGGCCGTACGGGCCGTGGTGATCCCGGCCCTGAGCGCGCTGTTCCTGCTCGCCCTCGGCGGCTACCTCGGCTGGACCTTCTACACCTCCGCCGACCACTTCGAAATCAGCCCCGACAACGGCTGGTTCATGCTCCTGTGCCCCGCGGTGATGCTGCTCAGCGGCTTCGTCGCCGCGGCCTGGGCCAAGTGGGTAAGAAAGTCCCCGTACTTCGTCACGGGACTCTCGACCATGGAAACCGACCCGGCACCGCTGGGCGCGGAAGCCGCCTGAATCCTCGTACCCCTAGAGATCTCCGTACTCCTATGGAAATGGATCCACACATGCGCCACACCCCCGCCGACCTGGTCTTCACCGGCGGCCCGGTCCTCACCCTGGACGCCGCCCGCTCCCGCGCCACCACCGTCGCCGTCACCGGGGACCGCATCACCGCCGTCGGCCACGACGAGGTGCGCGAGCTGATCGGCCCGAAGACCCAAGTCGTCGATCTGGCCGGGAAGTTGCTGATCCCCGGCTTCCAGGACGCCCACGTCCACCCGGTGTCGGCGGGCATCGAGCTGGCGCGCTGCGACCTCACGGGCCTCATCACGGCGGCCGACACACTCGCGGCCGTACGGGCCTACGCCGACGCCCACCCCGGGCAGGAGTGGATCACCGGCGGCGGCTGGTCCATGGAGGCCTTCGAGGGCGGCAGCCCCACCCGCGACCTCCTCGACCGCGTCGTGCCCGACCGGCCCGTCTACCTCCCCAACCGGGACCACCACGGGGCCTGGGTCAACACCCGCGCCCTCACTCTCGCCGGCATCACCCGGGACACCCCCGACCCCGCCGACGGCCGCATCGAGCGCGACGCGACCGGCGAGCCGACCGGCCTGCTCCAGGAGGGAGCCATGGACCTGGTCGGCCGGCACACCCCCCGATCCACCCCGGCCGAGCGGCTCGCCGCCCTGCTGCGCGCCCAGGCCCATCTCCACTCGTACGGGATCACCGCCTGGCAGGACGCGATCGTCGGCAGCTTCGGCTCGATGGACGACCCCGCCGACGCCTATGTGACCGCCGCCCGCGACGGATCGCTGACCGCGCGGGTCGTCGGCGCGCTGTGGTGGGACCGCGAGCGCGGCGCCGAGCAGATCCCCGAACTCGTCGAGCGGCGCCGGGAGCTGAGCCACGGCCGGTTCCGCGCCGGGTCGGTCAAGATCATGCAGGACGGTGTCGCCGAGACCGGCACCGCGGCCCTGCTCGGCCCCTACCTCGACGCCTGCGGCTGCGCGACCGCCAACACCGGCACCAGCTTCGTCGACCCGGCCGAACTGCGCTCGTACGTCACACAGTTGGACGCGCTCGGCTTCCAGGCCCACTTCCACGCGCTCGGCGACCGGGCCGTGCGCGAGGCGCTCGACGCGGTGCAGGCGGCCCGCGAGACCAACGGCTGGACCGACACGCGCCCGCACCTCGCCCACCTCCAGATCGTCCACCCTGACGACATCGACCGCTTCCGCGCGCTCGGGGCGACGGCCAACATCCAGCCCCTGTGGGCCTCGCACGAACCCCAGATGGACGAGCTGACCATCCCCTTCCTCGGCGAGGAGCGGGCGGGGTGGCAGTACCCGTTCGCGGCGCTGCTCCACTCCGGGGCGACCGTGGCGGCGGGCTCGGACTGGCCGGTCAGCAGCCCCGACCCGATGGAGGGCATCCACACGGCGGTGAACCGGATCGCGCCCGGCGAGAAGGGCCCGGTCTTCCTCCCCGCGCAGCGGATCACCCTGACGGCGGCGTTCGCCGCGTACACCGCGGGAACGGCCCATGTGAACCACCTCGACGACACGGGCTCGATCCGCACGGGCGCCCTCGCGGACCTCGCGGTGCTCGACCGGGACCCGTACGCGGGACCGCCGGAGGAGATCGGCGCGACCCGGGTGCTCGCGACCTACGTCGGAGGTCACCAGGTGCACGACGCCACCTCATAGGGTGTATTCCAGATACACCCGAATACGCCCAACGGCATGAACAGGGAGTGGCGGAATGTCGCAGCAGGTCCAAGGGGTCATCGCACCGGGGAAGAACCAGCCCGTACGGGTGGAGACCATCGTGGTGCCCGACCCGGGCCCCGGCGAGGCCGTGGTGAAGATCCAGGCCTGCGGCGTCTGCCACACCGACCTGCACTACAAGCAGGGCGGTATCAACGACGAGTTCCCGTTCCTGCTCGGCCACGAGGCGTCCGGGATCGTGGAGTCGGTGGGCAAGGGTGTCACCGACGTCGCGCCCGGCGACTTCGTGATCCTCAACTGGCGTGCGGTATGCGGGAGTTGCCGGGCCTGCCTGCGCGGCCGCCCGCAGTACTGCTTCGACACGCACAACGCGAAGCAGAAGATGACGCTCCTTGACGGGACCGAGCTGTCGCCCGCCCTCGGCATCGGTGCGTTCGCCGAGAAGACGCTGGTCGCGGCGGGCCAGTGCACCAAGGTCGACCCGGCGGTGTCCCCGGCCGTGGCGGGCCTGCTCGGTTGCGGAGTGATGGCGGGCATCGGCGCGGCCATCAACACCGGCAACGTCGGCCGGGGCGACTCGGTGGCCGTCATCGGCTGCGGAGGCGTCGGCGACGCGGCGATCGTGGGCGCGAGGCTCGCGGGCGCGGCCAGGATCATCGCGGTCGACATCGACGAACGGAAGCTGGCGACGGCCAAGTCGATGGGCGCCACCCACACGGTCAACTCCCGTACACAGGACGCCGTCGAGACGATCCGCGAGCTGACCGGCGGCAACGGGGCGGACGTCGTCATCGAGGCGGTGGGCCACCCGGAGACGTACAAGCAGGCGTTCTACGCCCGCGACCTGGCGGGCACGGTGGTGCTGGTGGGCGTCCCGACCCCGGACATGACCCTGGAACTGCCCCTGCTGGACGTCTTCGGCCGGGGCGGCGCCCTGAAGTCCTCCTGGTACGGCGACTGCCTGCCCTCGCGCGACTTCCCGATGCTGATCGACCTGCATCAGCAGGGCCGGATCGACCTGGCGGCGTTCGTCACGGAAACGATCGCGCTGGACGAGGTCGAAAAGGCCTTTGAGCGCATGCACGAAGGCGATGTGCTTCGCTCGGTGGTGGAGTTCTGATGACCGTTCGCGCACGAATCGATCATCTGGTCACGTCCGGCACGTTCGCTCTCGACGGGGGCACGTGGGAAGTCGACAACAACGTGTGGATCGTCGGGGACGACGAGGAGGCGGTCGTCATCGACGCCGCGCACGACGCGGAGGCGATCCTGGCCGCGCTGGGCAGCCGCGAACTCCGGGCGATCCTGTGCACGCACGCCCACAACGACCACATCGACGCGGCGCCGGCGCTGTCGGAGGCGACGGGCGCGCCGATCCTGCTGCACCCGGCCGACCTCCCCCTCTGGAAGCAGACCCACCCGGACCGCATGCCGGACGGCGAACTGGCGGACGGGGAGCGGCTGTCGATCGCGGACGTATCGCTGGAGGTGCTCCACACCCCGGGCCACGCCCCGGGCGCGGTCTGCCTGTACGCCGAGGCGCTGGGCACGCTCTTCACGGGCGACACCCTGTTCGCGGGCGGCCCGGGCGCGACGGGCCGCTCCTTCTCGGACTTCCCCACGATCATCGACTCGCTCAGGGAGCGGGTGCTGGTGCTGCCGGGGGAGACGGTCGTGCGGACCGGGCACGGGGACGCCACGACGGTGGGCGCGGAGGCGCCGCACTTGGGGGAGTGGGTTCTGCGGGGCCACTGACTCCGGGGGCGCGGGTGGCTTCTTTGCGCAGTTCCCCGCGCCCCTGGCAGGACCCGTGCGAGCCCCCTCGGGCTGTGCCCCGCCCCCCTACTCCTTTTCGCCTGCGGACCGTGCGTCGTTGCCCGCGCAGCTCCCCGCACCCCAGCAGCATCGCTCCTGGCCAGTACCGGCATCTCTAGCCCGTCCGGCGTCTGAGGACGAGCGCCCTTCAGGCGCGAACGGGGTCCGGGGCGGAGCCCCAGGAGCCACCCACAGGGGCGCAGTCGATGGAATCCCCCGGAGCCACGCGGCGGAGCCGCAGAGTGTCACAGCCGGGAAGGGGCGGGCGGGGAGAGTCACGCCGGAGGCGGCAAGCCGTAGACCTCCCGGGCCGTTCCCCCGAACACCGCCCCCCGCTCACCCGCACTCAACCCCGCCACAACCCCCCGAGCCGCCCCCACCACGCCCCCGTACGAGGACGCCAGCACACACACCGGCCAGTCCGACCCCCACAAAACCCGCCCCGCCCCAAACGCGTCGAGCACCGTCTCGGCGTACGGCCGAAGATCCGCCACGGTCCAGGCCGCCCAGTCAGCCTCCGTCACCATCCCCGACAGCTTGCACACGGTGTTCGGCAGGGCGGCCAGCGCCCGAAGGTCCGAGGCCCAGGGCTCAAGCGCCCCGGAGGCGATGGGCGGCTTCCCCAAGTGGTCCAGGACAAAGGTGAGTTCGGGATGCAGCGCCGCGGCCCGCGCGCACGCGGGCAGCTGGTCCGCGCGCACCACCAGGTCGTACGCGAGCCCGGCCGACGCCACCGCCCCCAGCCCCCTCCGCACATCGGGACGCAACAGCCACCCGGGATCCGTCTCGCCCTGCACCTGGTGCCGGATCCCCACGAGGTGCCCGCCGCCGGGCAGCCCGCGCAGCCGGGCCAGCTCATCGGCGACGCCCGGCGAGGTGAGGTCGGTCCAGCCGACCACCCCGGCCACGAGATCACTGCCGTCCGCGAGCGAGAGAAGCTCCGGAGTCTCCTCCGCGACGGTCACGGTCTGGACGACCACCGTCGCCGTGACCCCGGCGGACGAGGCCTCGGGCCGCAGGTCGTCCAGTGTGAAGTTCCGCCGCAGCGGCGAGAGTGGGGGTCCGGTGATCCAGTCCTGGTCGCGGACGCCCAGATCCCACACATGATGATGCGCGTCGACGAAGCCGGCCCCGCTCACAGCTCCCACACCACAGGAAGCCCGGCCCCCGCGCCCTCGCTCGAATAATCGTGCGCGACATCGAGCAGTTCGCTCATCCGAACCTGCCACGCCACATTCACCGGCAGTTCCGCCAACTCGCTCAGCAGGCGACCGTAATCCGCGCATTCGATCACATGGAACAGCTCGGTACCGCTGCGCCAGATCGTCCACGCCGTGGCCCCGGCCGCGCGGATCGCGGCCGTGAGTTCCGGCGGCACCTCGCGGTGCGCGGCCTCGTACTCCGGGATGCGGTCGGCCCGGACCCGCGTGTGCAGCGCGACCCTCATATGCCCAGCTCCTCCCACAGCGCTTCCGGCACCGGCGTGGCGAACATGGCCGCGGTGTCGGCGACTTCGGCCTCCGAACGCGCCCCGGCGAGCACGCTCGCCACCGCCGGATGCCGCAGCGGAAAGGCCAGGGCGGCGGCCCGCAGCGCGACCCCGTGCCCCGCGCAGACCGCCTTGATCTTCAGCGCCCGTTCGACGAGATCCGGGGGAGCGGCCGCGTAGTCGTACGTCGCGCCGGGCCGCGGATCGGCGAGCAGCCCCGAGTTGAAGACCCCGCCGACCACCACGCTCTTGCCGCGCGCGGCGGCCTCCGGCAGCAGTTCGTCGGCCGCGCGCTGGTCGAGCAGCGAGTAGCGCCCGGCGCAGAGCACGGCGTCCACGTCCGATTCGCGCAGGAAGCGGGTCAGCAGCCCGGTCCGGTTCATCCCGGCGCCAATGGCCCGTACGACACCCTCCGCGCGCAGCCGTTCCAGCGCCGGGTAGGCCTCGCGGAGCGCCTGCTCGCCGTGGTCGTCAGGGTCGTGGAGGTAGACGATGTCGATCCGGTCGAGCCCGAGCCGCTCCAGGCTGGCCTCGATGCTGCGGCGCACCCCGTCCGCGCTGAAGTCCCAGCGGCGCCGGTACGTGGCCGGGACGGCGAACCCCTGAGCGAGATCGTCCCCGCCGCCCTCCCGGGGCTCCAGGATCCGGCCGACCTTCGTGGAGAGCGTGTACGCGTCCCGGGGGCGGTCACGCAGCGCCGCACCCATGCGGCGCTCGGAGAGCCCGAGCCCGTAGTGCGGGGCGGTGTCGAAATAGCGGACGCCAGCGGCCCAGGCGGCGTCGACCGCGCCCCGGGCCGTCTCGTCCGACAGCGGCGTGAAGAGGTTGCCGAGAGCGGCGCCGCCCAGGGACAGAGCGGTCACCGGACAGCGGCCCGCACCCAGCGAGGTAGCACGCATGCCCGCATATTTATCAGACCTTTGCGGGGTTCAGGCACCCCTGGGACTCCAGATTCCGTACGCGGACCCCGAATTGATCCGATGTCTGGAGCATGGCCCGCGGCTCGCAGTCCTCTGGGCCCCTACTCGGCAGGCCAGGCCGCCAGCCGGAGCCCGCTCTCGAACCTGTGGGCCCGGCCATCCACCGGATCGGTGAACTCCAGGACCTTGGCGAGCAGTTGCAGCGGCGCCCCGAAGTCGTCCGGCTCGGACTCCGGCAGGACCACCGGATACACCGGATCGTTGAGGATCGGCAGCCCGAGCCCGTGCATATGGACCCGCAGCTGGTGCGTGCGGCCGGTCGCGGGAAGCAGGCGATAGCGGCCGAGCGCGCCGCGCCGCTCGGCCAGTTCGATCCGGCTCTCGGCGTTGGGCTCGCCCGCCTCCTCGCGGGCGGCGATGACCCCGCGCTCCTTCACGATCCGGCTGCGTACGGTCACGGGCAGCGCCACGGCGGGGTCGTACGCGGCCACCGCCTCGTACTCCTTGCGCACCCGGCGCCCGCTGAACAGGTTCTGGTACGCGCCCCGGTCCTCGGGCCGCACGACGAACAGGGCGAGGCCCGCGGTCAGGCGGTCGAGCCGGTGGGCGGGCTGGAGCGCGGGCAGCGCCAGATCCCGCCGCAGCCGGGCCACCGCCGTCTCGGTGATGTGCCGGCCCCGGGGTGTGGTGGCGAGGAAGTGCGGCTTGTCGGCGACCACGATCCGCTCGTCGCGGTACACGATCCCGATCCGGAACGGCACCGGCACCTCCGGCGCGAAGTCCCGGTGGAACCACACGTGCATCCCGGCCCGGTACGCCTCCGCCCCGCTCAGCGCCCCTTCGGCGCCGACAAACCGCCCCTCGCGCAGCATCGCGGCCACCCGCTCCGCGCCGACCGCCCCCTCGAACCGGCCCAGGAGATGATCACCGACCGTCGCCCAGAGGCCCTCCGGGTCGGCGGGCAGCCGCACACGTACCGGATCGATGCCGTCGCGCTGCGCGAGCGGGGCGGCCGGGGTCCTGGATCTGCGTCTCACAGAACCAGAGAACCCCAACGGACCCCGCAGATGCAAGAGATTCCCAGGTCAGCGCCCTTGTCGCGCAGGGCGGGGCCGAAGAAGAGCGGATGAGGCAGCCCTCCCGGGCCTGCTTTCCTCGCGTTCGGAAGGCATGCTGCCTGAAGGGATTGAGTGAGGAAATATCGTGATCTGCCGCAAATGAGGCAAAGGGAAACAATGAGTGAAGAGTCGGTCATGGGCGGCAAATGTGTCCTGCTCACCACGAGTGAACTGGTGCCCGGGGACGTCATCGCGACGGATCCGGACGGCCCCTGGCTCGTGGTGGTGCGCACGGCGCCGGTGACCGAGACGAAGACCCGGCTGCAACTGCGCCCCCTGACCGGCGGCCCGGACCTGGAGCGCGTGCTGCCGCGTTACGAACGCCAGGTCGTCCGTACGACGCGGGTCGATCCGGCCGATCTGCCGGATCCGGCGGCCCCCCGGCGCCGTCGGGTCGTGGTGACCGGTCTCGGCGCCGTCAGCCCGCTCGGCGGCGACGTGTCCGGGCTGTGGCAGGGCCTGCTCGAAGGCCGCTCCGGGGTCTCGGTGGTGGAGGGCCCGGACTTCGACGGCCTGCCGGTACGCCTCGCCGCCCGGGCCGCGATCGAGCCCGCCGACCTGCTGCCGAGGCCGCTGGCGCGGCGGATGAACCGTTCCGCCCAGTTCGCGCTGCTCGCCGCCCGGGAGGCCTGGCGGGACGCGGGACTCGACCTCTCGGGCACGGTGGCCAGCGGGCTTCGCCCGGCCCGTACCGGAGTGTCGATGGGCACGATCATCGGTGGCGCCCCCGTCATGGTCGAGAGCCGGCTCGCGCTCATCGCGCGCGGACCGAGAGCGGTCTCCCCGCACACCTCGCCCATGACCGTGCCGTCCGCCTCGGCCGCCCAGATATCCAAGGACCTCGACATCCGCGGCGAGGCCAGGACCTTCGTGTCCGCCTGCGCCTCCGGCACGGAGGCGATCGGGCAGGCCATCGACGCCATCCGCGCGGGGCGGGTCGACCTCGTCGTCGCGGGCGGCACGGAAGCCGTGATCACCCCGGAGATCCTCGCCGCGTTCGCCGCGATGCGGGCGGTCTCGACCCGGAACGACCAACCGGGCGCGGCCTCAAGGCCGTTCGACGCCGACCGCGACGGATTCGTGCTGGGCGAGGGGGCCGGCGTGCTGATCCTGGAGGACGAGGAGCACGCCCGGGCGCGCGGCGCCCGCATCTACTGCGAGGCGGCCGGCTGGGGCCTGTCCGCGGACGCCTTCCACATGGCGGCCCCCGAACCCGAGGGCCGCGGCATCGAGGCCGCGCTGCGCGCCGCCCTCGCGGACGCCGGAGCCACGCCCGCCGATGTCGCCCACGTCAACGCGCACGCCACGGCGACCGTCGACGGCGACCGCACCGAGGCCCTTGCCCTGTGCCGCCTCTTCGGCAGCCATGCCCGCGACATCCCCGTCACCGCGAACAAGGGTGCCCTGGGTCACCTCCAGGGCGGCGCGGGCGGGGTGGAGGCCGTCGCCACGGTCCTCACCCTGCGTGACGGCCTGATACCCCCGACCGTCGGCTGCGACCACCCCGAGGAGAGCCTGGGCCTGGACGTGGTCCGCGGCACCCCCCGCCCCCTGCCGCCCTGCGGCGACATAGCCCTGAGCAACTCCTTCGGCTTCGGCGGCCACAACGCGGTCCTGGCCTTCCGCCGGCCTTGAGCCGGGCGGGGCCAGGGCTCATGAGCCCCGGAAACGCAAAAGAACCCCACCGAAGTGGGGTTCCTGCTGGTGTCCGAGGGGGGACTTGAACTCTCCACTCGGGCACCAGCATATTAGCTAGCTGACCTGCGAAAACGTACCCGACACGCCATAGGCTTGACCAGCGCCGTTGGTCATGCGTTCCCCCTGTTTCGGGCCGTTTCGGACCGCTGTTGGTCATGCGTTGGTCACGTGACCATCCAGGGCGGAGGGGGCTTCCTTCGCTCATCCACTCATGATCGTCTACCCGACAACGCGAATATCCGTGATGTGCCATAGACCAGGCAGACTCATCCGACCTACCGTCCTCTTGGCGCCAGGGACCGCCCCTGCAACGAAGGAGGGCACGATGGCACGCGAGGAACTGACCCGTCTCACCGGCCAGGCCGGAGGACCCGAGTGCGACGACGACGATTGCCCCAATGTCTACCGGACCAAGAGCGGTTCATTCGTTATCCAGGGGGACGTGTCTGACGCGTTCACCGCGCCCGCAGGTGAGGCCCTGGTGGAGATCCCGGAGCACGTCCTGAGGGAGGCTGTCCGTGCTCTTGGATGGTGAGGATTGGCGTAGGTTCTTCGACGCCTTCGAGCGCGAAGCGTGGCGGTTCGAGGCGCAGCCCACCTACACCATGCCCAAGGAGCAGGAGAACGTCGCCCGCTTCCTGCGGGGCGAGAGCAAGCCCGACGACCACAACGCTCGTTGGCACGAACGGGTACGCGGATACGTCGAGTCCGGCAAGCGCATCGGTCGCGTGCGCATCGTGCGCCAGCCGCTCACCGATTACCAGCGGTACCAATTCGCGTGGGGCATCCCCGGCAACATCGCGGCTGGGGAGGACATCCGCGTCTTGGACCTGACCCAAGAGGACTACGGTTTGCCGCTCTCCGGGCGTGACTGGTGGATGTTCGACGAAATCCGAATCGCGCACCTGAACTTCCGAGCGGACGGTACCCAGATCAATCGCGAGGCGTATAAGGGGGACCCCGCTCCCTATCGGGAGTGGAAGCGAATCGCCCTGGAACACGCAGTGCCTTTCGAGGAGTACGTGAAGGGTTTTGACGTTTGATCCTGGGCAGCTAGGACAGTCGAAGGCTGACCTGGCGGAGACGCTCCGCACGATGCGCAGGCGAGCCAGCCGTACACAGGTCTGGCTCGCCCAGCGCTGCAACATGTCCCAAACCAAGCTCAGCAACATCGAGACCGGTCGAATCACACCGGGGCTCGTTGACGTTGAGTTGATTCTTAGGGCCCTCGACGCACCCCCGGAAATGGTGGCAGAGGTGGCCACCCTCGCGCGGCTCGCCAATACGGAGTGGCAGGGCAAGCGGGCATCGTGGCGTCGGGGGCTGGAAAAGCGGCAGTCGGAATTGGCGGGCCTCGAAACGGAAGCCGTGACACTCCGGTACTTCCTGCCCGCGATGGTGACAGGACTCCTGGCCACACCTGAGTACATCAGGGCGAGTCTGGGGCACTCACCAGTGGACATCTCCAAGACAGTCGCGAAGAAGCTGGACCGGCAAGCGGTCCTCTATGACAACAGGAAACGGTTCACGTTCCTGTTAACGGAGCAGGCCGTCAGGTGGGCAGTAGTCCCCCGCGCCGCGATGGCAGTACAGATTGACCGCCTCGTCTCGTTGTCTCATCTCCCCAACGTGCGCATTGGCGTCATCCCGCTGGGATCGGCCATCGGGCGGGGCCCGATGAATACCTTCACGATCTACGACCAACGCTTGGCGACTGTCGAGACGTTCACCGGGCGAATAGTCTTTCAGGACGCCCGGGACATCGCCGAACACCTCGAAGTGTTCGGCCTGTACGAGCGTCATGCGTTGTTCGATGAAGATGCCAGAGAGCTGATCGGAGATTGGGCCACCTCCTACCGTTCATGATCGTCTACCCCGCAACGCGAATATTGCTGGAGGCTCGGTGCTGACGGTCCGAGGATGTACCCATGCCGACCGAACCGAAGAACCAGAGCCAGAAGGTCCCGCAGGGGTGGCGGATGGACCCGATCCCAAGCCGTCTGGCGTACCGGGATGATGACGGGAACATTCGTGTCCCCATGTGGTTGACGAAGAACGGTCGGCATATGGCAGACACGGAAATGGTTCTGCTTCCGTCTGAGGCCGCTCTCCTGGCCGACAACCTCTCCACCGCCATGCGGGGCGGCTCCAGATCGACGCTGCACGAACTCTTTCGGGAGTCCGCGACGGCTCTTGGACCCGGCGTTGTGTACGTGCGGAAGTCGGAGCAGTACCAGCCCTGAGCCTGCCCCTGTCATTGACCTCACAGGAAGGCACACCCATGCCTGGAACCGACCTGTACAGCCTGCCCGTCGACGGAGCCACGTTCCTCAAGGCGTGCGGGGGCAACACGCATCCGGACGGCGAGTCCTGCGCCACGCTCGCGAAGATCGGCCCCGACGCGTGGGCGCTGGGCGACAGCAAGCGGCCCGGCGCGGAGCCGCTGAGGTTCACCACCGCCGAACTGAACGCGGCCGGTATCGACCCGGCCCGCTTCACCATCTCGGCCTGAGTGGCCGCTCGTGACTGGCGGTCTCTGCTCTCTGGGGAGGGCGGGGGCCGCCTTCAACTGCTCTGGACGGGACGAACAGTTGCACTACCACGGCTACCTGTGGACTGGCACCAAGCAACGCTTTGATGAGGAGGCGCTGAGACGGCCTCCCCACCCTGATCCGCCCCCGCCTCCGGCTGGTGACGAGGACGCCGCAGGAAGGCGGCTAGCGGAGCGCTATCGAGAGGTGAGGGCAGAGTTCCCCGTCGTGGACCTGCCCCCGCTGGAGACGGCCTACTGGCTCATCAAGCCCAGCAGGCTGGTCCAGGGCACCTGGGAGGAACCGAAGGAGGCCGCTGGATGGCTCGGGGAGCGGCTGACGGAGTACGCACCCCGGTTCATGTCCGAGGCGGACCGTGACAGCACCCGCCTAGCGATACTGGTCAACTCGGCCGCTGAGAACCTGGGAGGGGGCGGGGACGTGTCCCACGGCTTCTACATCGAACGCCCCTCGTTCCTGTCGCTCGCCCTGGTGTGCTGCTCCCCGAACAAGGCCCAACCGGATCTGGCTTGCCCGCTGGGATAGCCCCAGCTCGACCGCCCGCGGTGGGACCTTGGTCCTGGTGGCCGGCTGGACTTTGGTCCCGCGCGGCGAAGACGAGTGACATGGCCCCGATGCGGAAGATCTCCGAGGTTGACCTCGACCAGGGCACGTACACCCTGACCAAGTAGCAAATAGCCCCCGGCTGGCAGGACAACTCCTGTCAGGCCGGGGGCCTTTTCTGCTGGTTGGCGCAGGGTTGAGGTGTGCGGAACGGACCGGGACGTTCGACCGCTCTGCCGTCCGTGTCACAGATCCAGAAAGCGTCGGGCTTTCAACGTCGCTGGGTGGACTCATCGCGCGGAATCTCAAACAGCGCGAAAGGCCCGACCTGATACTTCGCCACTGGCTGACGTGACCCATCCACCACGGTGAGCCCCGCCGGAATGGTCGACCCGCCGCTGACAACAACCACGGGCTGACCGTCGCGGTACTCGATGGACAATGTGCCAATGTCCTCGGGATTGACGTCAGTGGTCGGGGTGAGTTCGGCGGCCGTCCCCTCGGCTGTCTTGAGACCAGCGTGCACGGTTACCCACTTGGCTTCGGTCTGCTCCGCAGGCAGCTTGATCGGGGCCGGTCCCTTGGCTTCGGGTGCGGTGTCGGACATGGCTGCATCCCCTCCCTGGTCAGCACGTTGCCGACCCGGTCAGAGCGTTGCAGGACACAGCGTCATCGGACAGTGACTCTCGGCGAAACGGCCGGGAATCGACACGGTGGCGTGAAAGAACTTCTACGCGGCCCGGAGGGGTTCGAGCGACAGGCAGGGCCGTCACGGAAAGTATTCCTTTCGTCGTGGCTGGCGGTCCTGGACCCGTACAGGATGGGAGCCGCTGTGACGCATCGGTCTGCATTTTTCCCGTAAGGGAGACACTCCCCTCTCTTACCTCTCTTCTTTTTCTCTGAAATTTTTCACCGCACATCTTCGATCGAGAAGAATTTTCAAACGAGGCGAAAGAAATCAAATGAAATGCAATCGATCAATTCGATTTAGTTCGCTTCGATCTGATCTAAGTAGTGCGCTCGGCCTGTCGCCTCATCCGTCATGACCACGCATGCGACGTGTGCGCGCGTGTCGCTGATGCTGTCGCATTTCTCCTTTGTGATCTAGCCGCAATCACCGTGCCGCATCTGCTCGCGATCGTCTGTCCACGATGCGCCGCACAAAGTGTGCGACATCTGGAGTGCAGAGGCGGACAGTTCGTCCTGCCCGCCTCTCACCCTGCCAATATCAGATGTCAGCGTCGCCATTCTTCATGGATGTCTGCGAGCCAGAACGGCCTTCCCCATGCGTTCGCGCTGACGTACTCAACGAAGTCCGACGGTTCTCCAGTCGGATCACATCCGCCAGCCCCGAGAACTGGGACCTGGGGTCTGCTTTCTTTCAGGTCCTCGTTCCATCCGTTCCAGTCCACGGCTTTCTGCCCTGCGCTGTCGATGATGATTCGCGGCTTTGCCCGCTTCACTTGGCCATCCCCTCTCGCTTGATCCGGGCAGCAGCCGCACGCTTTTCGTAGTCCTCCCGGATCTCCGGGGGAAGCTGGGATGCCATCCACGGGCGGACGCCCGCGCCGGGGGTGACTGCCCGCTCCAGCACGGACAGAGCCTCAGCCGGAGTCAAAGAGCCATCCCCGCCGTTGGGGTCCAGTCCGCCCACGCCGAGGGAGTTTCGACGGCCCTGTTCGGGGATGAACGGAACTCCGTCCGCATCGGAGAACGCATCGGGGAGATTCCGGAAGATCGCTTCCCGCTCGGCGTATGCGTCGGCGTACTCCTGCCGGGCCTTGGCCATGACAGCGGTAAGCCGCTCACCCTCGGGATCAGCCCATTTCCGGTAAGCCGGGGTGGCGTGCAGCCGCTCAAGCTCGGAACACAGCTCAGCGAGGCGCTGAGAGGCTGCGAGGGCAGCGACCGGGATACCTGCCTCCAGGCGGTCCAGCTCCGCGTGCGCGGCCTTCAGGGCGTCGTCGTCCAGGGCCGGGAGCGGGGGCACCTCCTTGCCTGCCGCGACGGCAGCGGAGACGGCGTCCTGGTAGTCCGCCAGGGCCTGACGCCGGCCGCTGGTCACGGCCTCGAACTCCCCCTGCTCTGCCCGGTGTTGGGAGACCAGGGCGGACAGGTAGGTGATCGACTTGTTCAGCGCCGCACCGGCCGCCTTCACGCCCCTGTCATCCGTGGTGTGGGGCTCGTAGCCGGTCGGGATGTCCGGGTAGTCGAAGGCGTCCCGGTGGGTGGGGTCCTTCATCCGGGCGTTCTCGGCCTCCAGCTTGGAGATCCGGTCTCGCTCGGCCTGGAGCTGATTGACGTTCGTCGTCTGGGTCCCGTACTCGGGGACGTTGCTGAAGTCCTCGTCGTTGATGATCGGGGTTTCCAGGCTGTAGTGCGTCACGGTGGTCACTGGTCGTTCTCCTTGCTGGCCGCGTCCATGGCGGCCTGGGTCATCTCTTGGATTCGCTCCTCCTGGCGGAGGCGCTGGGCTTCTGCGCGGGCGCGCTGGTGCGCGACCGGCACGAGGGAGCAGCGAGCCGGATCGCGGCCCGGCTCGATCACTCCCAGGAAGTCGTCCGTCGGCTGGCTGTAGGCCCTCACGGCGCCGTCACGGACCAGCACGAGGGAGTAGCCGACTCCGGCCCCGTTGGCCGTCTTGTCGGTCGGTGGACTCACCGCGAACCGTAGGACGGGGGCGGTGTAGATCAGGCGCTCTCCACGGGGCACGAGGTAGTCGCCCGCAGCGTTTCGTTTGTCGAACCTGGGCGCTTTGTAGAAGACGGCTCGGTAGCCGGGGGCGGGGAAGTGCTCAGTCGTCACAGCCGCTCCCTCGGAGCGGGCTTACCAGGTCGTCCAGGAACACGTGTCGTGGAAGCGGGATGCGTACTCGCTTGTTCCTCGCCCCCCATTCCCGGTTGTAATCCCGGAAGCATTCACGGCACCACGTCTGGAATCCGTCACGGTGCAGTGCGCTGCGGTTGAAGTTGGTGTGCGGCTTGGTGTGCTCACACCTGGGGCATGTCTTCATGTGGTGAGTCCTCTCTAGTTCTGTCCAGAATCTGGTGGATAAATAGAAAGCAGGACCCCACCGGCCCGGATTGGATTCGACACCGGTGGAGTCCTGCGAGTGCTCAGAGCGGGAATCGAACCCGGCACCCCATCCCAAGTACGACCCGTAGGCCAGTGGGGGTGTCCAAACCTGAGCGTGTGCCCCGGCGCTTCACAGCGAGCGGGGCCAAAGGGAGCGGAGCGGTGCAAGTGCCCTCACTTATATAGAGGGGCCGCAAACGCCATTTCGCGGCACGGGCAGCGGAATTCAGGTCCAAGGCCCCGAAGCGATGGGGCGAAGGACCCACCGCGGGACGGTGCTCCGAAGGTGGGTAGTAGCCCCGAACCCCTTCCTGGGCTGGGGCGGTACGAGGCGCCCACAGCGCCGCTGAGGCAATAACAGAGCCCCCGGCCAGTTGCAGCCGGGGGCGGAGTCGGTAGCTCACTCAGTAAGGCGCTCAGCGGTCGTCACAGCGGCCCAGTGCTCAACGCCGGTGCACTTGGCCGGTAGCTCGGCCGGTGGGTCCTTTAGCAGTTGGAGGAAGAGGCTCAGGGCCTCCTGCGGGTCCTCTGCGTGCTGCTCCAGGCCAGGCCACAGCTTGGCCTTGCGAGCAAGGAAGGCCAGGAAGCGATCTAGGTCAGGTTCGGCACCGGAGGACGGTTCCGAGGAACACGAGGAACCAGGACCGACGGAGGAGGACTCAGCTACAGCGACCGGCTCCCCAGGCCGGTCCTGATCAGCCACCGCAGCCTCCGGCAAGGTGCGGTTAGGTTCAGGTGACGATGACCCCCAAAGGTCAGAGTCACTCATGGCCCGAATTCCCGGGCCTTGATCAACTCCACCTGCTGAAGCCCCCTCGGTGGGGCTCCCTTGGTTCAACTCCCTAGAGGGAACTCCCTTGGTGGAGTTCCCTAGGTAAGACTCCCTAGGTAGTTCGTCAGTGTGACTAGCGTGCCCAGTAACACCAGTCTGTGTGACTGGCGTGGTGATCCCTATCCGGGCCTTCACGGCCTTGATGGTGTGTCTGTGGTCATGCTTCGGGATGGTCAGCCAATGGATATCGCAATCACCCTCACCAGTCGACTTGTGCTCTCGCCAGAGCCAGCCATTAGCGCGCCCCCACTTGAGTGCTCGATAGACAGACGAGTCGGAAGCGCCGGAACACTCCGAAATGAGGGTCTGAGGGGCCCGGATGTCGCGGCCGGTTTCGAAGGTGGCAAAGAATGACGCAGCGGCCAGAACGTGCTTGTACTTCCCGGGCACGTCCGGACAGTTCCACAGCGCTTGCTCCCAGTCGTAGCGGACAGTGGATCGGGGGCTCATGCCAGCTCACCCGCCTTGCGCAGGATGCCCACCACGTCGGGAGCGTGGGCGACGATCCTGCCGCCCTTGTTCACCGCGATGCACACGCCTGCGGAGACCAGGAGCGCGGCCATGCGCTCGTTGGGAATGTCCAGGTTGGAGGCGAGGTGCCACACGGGCACCCAATCAGTGTCTTTCTTCAAAGAGTTCAGCTCCTTTCATGAGAGAGGCCCCAGCGTTGGATGCCGGGCCCTCTTCGCTCGTTCTTGTCAGTCCTCAAGAGCCGAGCGGCGTACAAGGTCCGCAGCCTTGCGCTCCCCGGCCTTGTCGAGTAGTTCCGCGAACTGTTCGCGGGCGTCCTGGTGACCCTGGTAAAAGCCCCGGTAGTGGGACTGGGCCGGGGTCTCGTTGAACGGGTTGCAGTGCAGGTTCACGCAGTCCCCTGCTGGCCAATCCAGCGGTCAAGGTCGTTGGGGCGACATCGGAGTTTCTGGCCGATCTTCTTGAACGGGATGCCCTCCCGCTTGTGGTTGTCGTACACCCAGTGCTTGGGCACATTCAGCGCCTCCGCCACGTCATCGATGGTGAGAAGTCGACTCATCGTTTCCTTCGGTCTGGCGGTTCGGCCTATTCCGTCCCGCTCTCACCTTCAAAGTGCACTCGCAATGAGGTTGATGTCAAGATGGTCATGACATGCCCCTCATGCTACGGTGGGGATGTGAGCAACCAAGAGACCCGCGCAGTGCGGCAACAGGTAGGGCCCTGGACCATCGAGGCGGTCTACGGCGCAGGCCAGTTCCCGGAGGAGATTCGAATCAGCACGGAGGACGCGAAGGCCCGGGAGCAGGGCATCACTCAGACGCTCCTGCGTGAGCTGAAGCTCCAGCGGCCTAACGAAGTCGGTCCGGCCGGAAATCTCATCGGGGCGCGCGTGATGTTGGGGGCGCTAGAAGAGATCAAGGCCATGGAAGTCGGGGGGAAGGGATCCCTGACCGAGGACTACTACCGGAAGTTGTCAGCGGCGTACGACACGGCACTGAGGCTCCGGAAGCCCGCCCCTGTCACGTACATCGCCAACTATCTCGGTAAGAACGTCGGGACCATCCGTAACCACCTGACCAAGGCCCGAAAGCTCGGCCTCCTCAGCGACGACAGCAAGTAGCAGCGCCGCCGCCTGCCAGCGGTACGGAGCCCCAGGGACAGGGCTCCCGGCACAGAAAGTTCAGCAAGAAGCAGTGAGCAAGCGAGGAAACGGGCTCGGCGGAACCCCGGTGGAGATCCCGCGGAAGGGCCGACCCAACACATGGGGCGTACGGACGCCCCTGCACTTCAACAAGGCGACAGGGAAGCGGGAGCGGTACTGGATAGGCCGGGAGTACAAGACCAAGACCGAAGCGGAGAAGGCTCTCCGCACGTGGCACACCGACCACGAAGCGGGCACGATCGCGGCCCGCTCGGACATGAAGCTGGGTGACTGGCTCGACAAGTGGCACGGGAATCTGAGGAAGGAAGGGACGACCGTAGCCGGGTACGAGACCAAGATCCGGTTGCACATCAAGCCGCACATAGGCGGCACGACGCTGTGCGAGGTCACGGACGACACCCTGGATGACCTGTATCGGCTCCTGGAGACCGTCCCGTGCCCCACCAACGCGGGCAAGCCGCTCGGGGCCAAGTCCGTACGGCACGTCCACAACATCCTCAGCGGCGCACTCGGCGCGGCAGTGCCGAAGCTGATACCCGCCAACCCGGCTGCGACAGCCAACCCGCCCACGGGCCGGGAGATCCGAGCGCAGGAACGGGACTTCCCGACTCTCGACGACGATCAGACCGGCCGTTTCCTTGGGGCGGTGTGGGAGCCGTGCGGCAACCGGGCCTGTGACGGCGGCCTGACCCACCACTGTCTCCGTGACGCCCCTCTGTGGACCGTGTACGCAGCGACCGGTGTCCGGCGCAGTGAGGCGCTGGGCATGAAGTGGTCCCTCATCAACTGGGATGAGGGCTCCATCGAACTGGGATGGGTGGTGGTCGAGGAGGGCAACATGTACCGGCTGCGGAAGCTCACCAAGGACGGCGACGCGAACGCAGTGATCTACGTGGACCAGTCCGTCATGAACGTTCTGAAGTGGCAGTGGGAACGTCAGCAGGCGGAGCGCAAGCGCCTTGGCGCGGCCTGGATGGATCACGATCTCGTCTTCGCACGGGACGGCTTCAAGCTCTACCGGGGTGAGGCGGGCGGACCGCAGGACCCCGAGAAGGTCTCGGCACGGTGGCGCACGCTGCGCACCCGTCTGAAGCTCCCGGAGGACTTCCGGATTCACGACTGGAGGCACAGCAAGGTCACGAACGATCTGGAGGCCGGGGAGAACCCCGTGGAGGTCTCCGCGAACGTCCGGCACCACTCGCCGGGTTACACCATGGCCCGGTACGGGCACAGCAGGAAGAACGGGGCGCGGAAGCTGGCCGCGTCCAGCGCGGGCCGACTCGGTCTCGCTGCCCTGGTCTAGGGCAAGATCGCTGGGCCGTTGGTCACGTGGTTGGTCACGCCACTGCCCAGAAAAGCAGAAAACCCCACGTGAAGTGGGGTCTCAGCTGGTGTCCGAGGGGGGACTTGAACCCCCACGCCCGATAAAGGGCACTAGCACCTCAAGCTAGCGCGTCTGCCATTCCGCCACCCGGACAAGGTGTCTGTCTCGCGGGCCGTGCCCGTTCCGACGTGGAAAACAATAGCAAACATCCGGGGGTGCTCGATCACCCCCGTGGCCTGCGTGAACGCGGGATGTCGGCGGGAAGCCGCCCTTGGGCGGCGAGGGGGCGCGGGGGCAGGATGGGGGCGGACCACACGGAGCGACAGCGGGAGGAAGCAGCGTGAGCGAGTCGAGCACGACCCGGACCGGCGGCGTGACCGGTGAGGACGAGGTCGTCGACCTCTGTCGCGATCTGATCAGGATCGACACCAGCAACTATGGCGACCACTCGGGACCCGGTGAGCGTGCGGCCGCGGAGTACGTCGCGGAGAAGCTCGCCGAGGTCGGCCTGGAGCCGAAGATCTTCGAGTCGCACAAGGGCCGCGCCTCCACCGTGGCCCGCATCGCGGGCGAGGACCCGTCGCGGCCCGCGCTGCTCATCCACGGCCACACCGACGTCGTACCGGCCAACGCCGACGACTGGACCCACGACCCCTTCGCCGGCGAGATCGCCGACGGCTGTGTGTGGGGCCGGGGCGCCGTCGACATGAAGGACATGGACGCGATGACCCTCGCGGTCGTGCGCGACCGGCTCAGGAGCGGCCGCAAGCCCCCGCGCGACATCGTCCTCGCCTTCCTCGCCGACGAGGAGGCCGGCGGCACGTACGGGGCGCGGTTCCTCGTGGACAAGCACCCCGAGCTCTTCGAGGGTGTCACCGAGGCGATCAGCGAGGTCGGCGGCTTCTCGTTCACCGTCAACGAGAAGCTGCGGCTCTACCTCGTGGAGACGGCCCAGAAGGGCATGCACTGGATGAAGCTGACCGTGGACGGCACCGCCGGGCACGGTTCGATGATCCACAAGGACAACGCCATCACCGAGCTGTCCGAGGCCGTGGCGCGGCTCGGCCGGCACAAGTTCCCGGTGCGGGTGACCAAGACGCTGCGGCACTTCCTCGACGAGCTCTCGGACGCGCTCGGCACCGAGCTCGACCCGGAGAACATGGACGAGACGCTCGCCAAGCTCGGCGGCATCGCCAAGCTCATCGGCGCCTCCCTCCAGAACACCGCCAACCCGACCCAGCTGGGCGCCGGTTACAAGGTCAACGTCATTCCGGGCCAGGCGACCGCCCATGTCGACGGGCGCTTCCTGCCGGGGTACGAGGAGGAGTTCCTCGCCGATCTGGACCGGATCCTGGGGCCGCGTGTGAAGCGCGAGGACGTCCACGCGGACAAGGCCCTGGAGACCACGTTCGACGGCGCCCTGGTCGACGCCATGCAGACCGCGCTGCAGGCCGAGGACCCGATCGCGCGCGCCGTGCCGTACATGCTCTCGGCCGGCACCGACGCCAAGTCCTTCGACGACCTCGGCATCCGGGGCTTCGGCTTCGCGCCGCTGAAGCTGCCGCCGGAGCTCGACTTCGCCGGGATGTTCCACGGCGTGGACGAGCGGGTCCCGGTCGACGGCCTGAAGTTCGGCGTGCGGGTCCTCGACCGGTTCATCGACGCGTCCTGAAAGCCGGCACCGGTCTTTGGGCATCCCGGCATCGGGTGCGTGCCGAAACGACGCTGCACTAATCGTTTGAGCGTACGTATCCGACTGGAAAGAGTGAATGCACTCATATGCTCGTAGCCCCATTACTTCCTCCTCGTTACAGGGTGTGCGGTCCGCGGCTGGGATCGCACATTTGCCAACAAGGAGGAAGTAATGATCAAGAAGGTCGTCGCTGCTGCGGCTGTCACTGGTGGTCTGGTTCTCGCGGGCGCGGGCCTGGCTGTCGCCGACTCGGGCGCCGAGGGTGCTGCTGTGCACTCCCCGGGTGTCGTGTCCGGCAATGTCATCCAGGTTCCCGTGCACGTGCCGGTGAACGTGTGCGGCAACACGGTCTCCGTGATCGGGCTGCTGAACCCCGCCTTCGGCAACACCTGCATCAACAAGTGACGTTGTGCCTCAACCCGTGAGGGTCTGAGCCGGGCGGCCCCGGAGTGCGCGCCATGCACTCCGGGGCCGCCGGGCATTTCAGCCCGGGCGCAACGGCGCAGCCGGGCTTTCCGGAAGGCAGAAGGCAGGGAACGAATCTATGCGACAGGTCACCCGCAAGGGACTGATCACCATGGCGGCCGCGAGCGGCGTCATCGCCATGGGCAGCGGTGCCGCGCACGCCGACTCGGC
Organism: Streptomyces mauvecolor; assembly: GCF_039532965.1. NCBI lineage: Bacteria > Bacillati > Actinomycetota > Actinomycetes > Kitasatosporales > Streptomycetaceae > Streptomyces > Streptomyces mauvecolor. Next base: position 159,442 of record NZ_BAAASQ010000012.1, read on the forward strand.
GGCCCAGGGCAGCGCCACGAACGCGCCGGGCGTGCTGTCCGGCAACACCGTCCAGGTCCCGGTGCACGTGCCGGTCAACGCGTGCGGCAACACCGTCAACGTGATCGGCGCGCTCAACCCGGCGTTCGCCAACAGCTGTGCCAACAAGGGCGGCGGACACCCGGGCGGCGGGGCCGTGGCGACCGGCCACACCAGCAACTCGCCCGGTGTGGTCTCCGGCAACACCATCCAGGCGCCCATCGACGCACCCGTGAACCTCTGCGGGAACAGCCTGAACGTGGTGGGCATCGGCAACCCGGCGTTCGGCAACGACTGCGTCAACGACGAGAGCGGCCGGCCGCAGCACCCGGGCCACCCCGGGCACCCCCAGCACCCCGGGCAGCCCCATCACCCGGGCAAGCCGCACCACCCCGGCAAGCCGCACGAGCCGGGCCAGCACAAGCCCTGTCCCCCCGAGCAGCCCGGCAACCCCCAGCAGCCCGGGCACCCCGGGGTTCCGCAGAACCCGGTCAGCCCGATCGCGCACCAGCCGGCCAAGCCCGCGCAGCCTGCCGCGCCGGCCAAGCCCGCCGCCCCGGTCACCCAGACCGTGACCGCGCCGAAGGCCCCGGCCGCCTCGCTCGCGCACACCGGCTCCGACGGCATGGGCTTCGCCGCCCCGGCCGCCGCGGGCCTGGTGCTCGGCGGAGCGGTGCTCTACCGCCGTGGGCGTGCCGCGCAGCGGTAGCCGTTACGCACCAGCCATGACGGAGCGGGCCCCGCACCTGTGCGGGGCCCGCTCCGTCATCACCGCGGGCTCACCATGTGGCCCGCACCTGGCGGATGATCCGCCTGCGCAGCCGCACTCTGCGGCTGCCGTCCCGGCGCAGACTCAATCGGTCCAACTCCCAGTGTCCGTACTCGGCATGGTCGGTCAGCAGGCGTGTCGCCTCCTTGCGGGACACCCCGCGCGGGACGTACACGTCGACAAATTCGTATTCCGGCATCGCATCTATTGTGCGGGCAGAGGCCCGGTACGGATAGCGTCTGCACTATGTCTGATGCTGCGCAGCCCACCGCTGCCGAGGTACGTGCCGCCGCCGAGGCGGTCAAAGCCGCGCTGGACCGTCACCTCGATGCGGTCGAACGCCGCACGGGGGACGACGACCCCGACGTGTACGAGGCGTTCAACGCGCTCGCGGCGGCCGCCGAGGCGTACGACGAGCGGCTCTACGACCGCTACGACGAGGTGACCCCCTTCGAGATCCCTGGCGCCGACGACTCCCTGCCGCCCTACGCGGGCCCCGAGGAACCCAACGCCCTCAGCGTCCTCATCCGGCGCGACTACGCCGTGGCCGAGCCCCAGCGACTGCTCGCCCAGGCGCAGCGGATCACCGATCTCGACCCCGAGGCGGAGGAGCCGGACGAGGGCGAGCGCACCGCCCCGGTCGTCGGCAGCAGCATCCACGCCGCGCTCGGCGTGCTCTTCGGCGAGTACGAACCGGACGAAATCGCCTCCCGGCACAAGGAGTTCGGCCTGGAGGAGGGCGACTCCACGCTGTGGGTGTCGGCCGCCGACGAGCTTCCGGAGCCGGGCGAGTGGCTGAGTACGCCGTTCGACCACGCCGACCCGCAGCGCGTGGTGTGCCGCTTCGACGTGAGCGCCGTGTTCGACGAGGAGGAACTGGAGGACGACCTCGACGAGGAGGACCTCCGGCCGGCCCCCTGACCGGGCTGCCGCAGGGCAGAGGCCGCGTACCCCTCTCGTGGGGTGCGCGGCCTCTGCCGTGGGCGACGTACTACTCGGCGGTCTTCAGGAGGCCGTGCAGCAGCGGGGTCAGGCGGGTCGTGCGTGGCGCCGGGAGGATCTCCGCGACGGCCCGGGGGAGTGCCTGGTCCACGCCGTGGACGACGGACAGGTGCTGCTCCGCGCGGCCGAATGCCGTGTAGACCCAGGCCCGGTTGAGCCCCTGCGCCGCGTCTCCGGGCAGCACCGCGACCACCGCGGGCCAGCGCATCCCGACCGCCTGGTGCGCGGTCAGCGCCCAGCCGTGCCGCAGCGTGGACTCGACCCGCTCCTTCGGCACGAGCACGGGGGTGCCCGCACAGTCGATCCGCAGGCCCTCCGCGTCCGCCCCGACGACCGTGCCGATCACGGTGCGGCCCGGGACCTCGGCGTACGCCACCTTGTCGGCCGGGTCGAAGCCGCCGAAGCGGCCGGGGCCGGGGTTGAGCCGCTGCTTCAGCGCCGCGTTCAGCGCGCGGGTGCCCGCAGAGCCGCCGTGGCCGACGGTGATGACCTGGGTCTGCTCGGGCGGGATGCCGATCGCCCGGGGGATCGAGTCGGCCAGGAGCTGCACGCAGCGGTGCACGGCCTCTCCCGCGTCCCGCACCGGGACGATCACGACTTCCTTGCCGGGGGCCTCGACCTGGTTCAGCTCGCCGATGCCGATGCCCGAGACCAGCTCGCCGACCGGCCCCGGGTCGGGCAGCCGTGATGCCACCACGGGGCAGACCCGGGCGGCCAGCAGGTCGTGGAAGACCAGGCCCGCGCCCGCCGGGCCGAGCACCCCGGGGTCTCCGCTCAGGACGAGCCGGCAGCCGTCGGGCAGCGACTCCACCAGCATGGCCGCGGTCTCCACGTCGAGCTGTGTCGCGTCCTGCACCACCAGGACGTCGAGGGCGAGCGCCCCGTCCGCGTCCCGGCCCGGGCCCTCGCCGGACAGCAGGCCGGCGACCGTGAACGCGGCGAGCGGGCCGGTCAGTTGGGCCAGGCGGCGCTGCCCGTCGGCGGTGTGCGCGGCGCCCGCGGCACGCAGTCCGGCCGCCGCTGCCGCCGTCACCACCGCGGCCGACTCGGCGCGCGCGGCCTCGCCGCCGGTGTGCGCCACCAGGCCGCTGCCCGCGACGGCGCGGACCAGCTCGCCGCCCTCCGGCCATACCGAACCGTCGTCCCGCACCGGCGAGTTGAGCAGCCGGGCGAGCCCGTCGGCCAGGCTCTCCTCGGCCAGCGCGTACCGGTCGAGCCCGAGCAGCACCTCGACCGGCTCGGCCGCCNCCCGAGCAGCACCTCGACCGGCTCGGCCGCCTCCTCGGCGTGCTCGGAGGGCTCCGGCTCGTCCGCCAGGCCGTCCTGGAAGACCAGCACCACGCCCTCGGCGATGGCCTGCTGCACCGCCTCGTCCGGATCGGGGACGGAGTGCGCGGCCAGCGCCTTGCGCACGCCGTCGGCCGTCAGGGCCGTATGCCCCTGCACCGCGGCCTGTTCGAGGATCCAGCCGACCAGCGCGGCCGCCCTGCGTTCGTCGTCCGGCCGGCACTCGGCGCCGAGCAGCGCCCGGGCGAAGCCGTCGGCCTGCTCCGGCCGCACCCCGGGCACCGCGAGGAGCTGCCAGGGGTCCGCGCCGAGCCGCTCGGCCGCCTGCTCGCCGAGGGCGCCGGTGACCTGGGCGGCCAGCGCCTCGGGCGCGCCACCCCGGGTCAGCACGGCACGTACGGAGGCGAGGGCCTCGGCCGAAGTGGCGGGCGCCTGGGCGGGCTCGGGCGCCCTGGGGCGTACCGGAGCGGACTGCTGGGCGGGGGCGGGTCTGCGGGGTGCGGGGGGCGGGCCGCCGAAGAACGCGGCGCCCGACTTCTCGCCGCTCTCCACGGCCCGTACGGCGGCGAGGAGGTCGGCCGCCTGGCCGCTCAGCTTGGTGCCGGCCGGGATCGGCGCCTCCTTCTCCGCCTTGCGCTGCTCGATCCTGGCCCGCAGCTCGCGCTGGGCCGCGAGCTCGGCGGCGGCCTCGGAGATCTCGGGGGCCTTGGCATCGGCGGCCTCGGAGCCGGTGGCGGGCTCGGACTGCGCGGTGGTTGCGTCGGAGGGCTCGGACTCCTCGGCGGTTGCTTCGGCGGTCCCGGACTCGCCTTCGGGCCCGGCGTCCTCGGACGCTGCCTCGGGCTCTGAGGAGGCGCCCCCGTCGGACGTCTCGGAGTCGCCAGGGGATTCCGGCTCCGGCTCTCCGGCGCTCGCCATCTCGGAGCCGCCCCCGGCGTCCGCGCCATCCACCGCAGGGTCGCCGGCGGCGATGCCCTCCGCGGGCTCGGGCGCCACCTCCGCCTCGGCGGATTCGTCGGCCGTGGATCCAGGGGCCGAGCCCTGGGGAAGCGCAGTCACAGCGTGCTCCAGTCCTGATCGGGATAGCGGTGCACGGGCGCCGACACATCGTCGAGCGCCTGGCAGATCTCGTCAGGAAGACTAAGGGCCTCCACTGACAATGCGGCCGCGAGCTGCTGCGCGTTGCGCGCGCCGACGATCGGCGCCACCACTCCCGGCCGGTCCCTCACCCAGGCCAGCGCCACCTGAAGGGGTGTCGCGGCGAGCCCGTCGGCCGCTATGGAGACGGCGTCGACGATCCGGCTCGCCGCCTCGTCGAGGTAGGGCGCGACGAACGCCGAGAGCCCCTCGGACGCGCCGCGCGAGTCCGCCGGCATCCCGTGCCGGTACTTCCCGGTCAGCACACCCCGGCCCAGCGGCGACGAGGGCAGCAGGCCGACCCCCAGGTCCAGGGCGGCCGGAAGGACCTCGCGCTCCACCCCGCGCTGGAGCAGCGAGTACTCCATCTGGGTGCTGGCGAGCCGGGTGCGTACCCCGGGCGCGGCGAGCTGCCAGGTCGCGGCCTTGGCGAGCTGCCAGCCGCTGAAGTTGGAGATGCCCGCATAGCGCGCCCGCCCGCTGCTGACCGCGATGTCGAGGGCCTGGAGGGTCTCCTCCAGCGGCGTCTCGCAGTCGAAGGCATGCACCTGCCAGAGGTCTACGTAGTCGGTTCCCAGACGCTCAAGAGAAGCGTCGAGGGCGCCCAGGAGGTGGCCGCGCGAGCCGTCGAAGCGGCGGTCGGGGTCGGGCACGCTGCCCGCCTTGGTCGCGATCACCAGGTCCCGGCGCGGCGCGAGCCGCTCCGTCAGCTGCCCGAGCAGATACTCCGCGTCCCCGCCGCCGTACACGTCCGCCGTGTCGATCAGCGTGCCGCCCGCCTCCCAGAACGCCTTCAGGAGCTCGGCGGCATCCTGCTCGCCGACGTCCCGGCCCCATGTCAGGGTGCCGAGCCCGATCCGGGATACGCGCAGGCCCGTGCGGCCGAGATGCCTCTGCTCCATGGGCGCTGAGATTACTGGCCAAGGGCCCACGGGGAGAGAGCCTGTGGACAACTCTGCCCTGCCGCATCGCGCCCACGCGCGCTAGAGTCCCCGGCACAGGAACGTTACTCATCAGTAAGACGCGAGAACGGGCGCGTACGTACGCGTCCCGACGAGTAAGGGGATTCGGCCATGCGGCTCGGCATCAACCTCGGCTACTGGGGCGCGGGAATGGACGGCGACAACCTCGCCGTCGCCAAGGAGGCCGACAAGCTCGGCTACGACGTCTGCTGGGCGGCCGAGGCCTACGGCTCGGACGCGCCGACCGTACTGGCCTGGGTCGCGGCCCAGACCGAGCGCATCGACGTCGGCTCCGCGATCCTCCAGATCCCGGCCCGCCAGCCCGCCATGACCGCGATGACGGCCGCCACCCTCGACTCCCTGTCCGGCGGCCGCTTCCGCCTGGGCCTCGGCGTCTCGGGGCCGCAGGTCTCCGAGGGCTGGTACGGCGTCAAGTTCGACAAGCCGCTCGCCCGCACCCGGGAGTACGTCGAGATCGTCCGCAAGGCGATGACGCGGGAGCGGCTCTCCTACGAGGGCGAGCACTGGACGCTGCCGCTGCCCGGCGGCCCCGGCAAGCCCATCAAGCTGACCGTGCACCCCGAGCGCGAGCACATCCCGCTCTACATCGCCGCGATCGGCCCCAAGAACCTGGAGCAGACCGGCGAGATCGCCGACGGCGCGCTGCTGATCTTTCCGGCCGCCGAGCACATCGAGGCCACCGCGATCTCCCACATCCGCGCGGGCCGCGAGAAGGCCGGCCTGACCATGGACGGCTTCGACGTCTGCCCGACGCTGCCGATCTCGCTGGGCACCGACGCGGACGTGCCGGCACTCGCCGACATGTTCCGTCCGTACACCGCGCTGTACGTCGGCGGCATGGGCAGCCGCAAGCAGAACTTCTACAACCAGCTCGCCCAGCGCATGGGGTACGAGAAGGAGGCCGCCGAGATCCAGGACAAGTACCTGTCCGGCGACAAGGCGGGCGCGGGCGCCGCGGTGCCGCAGCAGCTCATCGACTCGACCACGCTGCTCGGCTCGGTCGAGCGGATCGCCGACCGGATGCAGGCGTACGCGGCCTCCGGTGTCACCACGCTGACCCTGGCCCCGGCCGGCTTCACGCTCGACGAGCGGCTCGCCTCGCTGCGCGCGGGCACCGAGGCGCTGGAGCGCGCGGGCCTGGCCTGAGAGGAACGCCCGACGGGATCGTCCCAAGAGATGGTCTCTGCGGCCGTGGTGGGGGCTCGGGGGTCTTCCCCGCCACGGCCGTCATGTCTGACAACGCCCCGACACGCCGCCCGGTTACGGCGATGTGGGCACCGCACATTCCTTCGTTCGGCCCAGTGGGGCCCGACCCCTGTTGCCGCCGGTGGTTCGCCGCATTTGACTCGGTTGCGCATGGTCACTGTGCGCACCCCGGAGGTACGGCGATGCTCTCGGCCAAGAGTCTGTTCCAGGAGATCCTCGACCACGACGAGTCGTTCCGGCTGTTCTGCTCCATCGCGGCCAGCGGCGAGTCCCAGGGCGGCTGGGAGAACGGCCGGATCGCCACCCTCCTGCCCCAGAGCTGCCGTGACCTCGCCCCCAAGGCCGCCCGGCACGGCGCCGACGAGGACAAGCACGGGCGGATCTTCAACGCGCTGCTGAAGAGGCGCTGCCTGAGTCCCGTCGACGTACCGCCCGACACCGACTACACGATGCTGCTCGAACAGCACGGCATCGGGCTCGGCCACGAACAGCTCCGGGGCGAAGCACCGCTCACCGAACAGGACGTCGTCGTCTACCTCGCCCACAGCCGGGTCACCGAACAACGCGCCTCCGAACAGATGGAACTCCTGCGCCGGCACTTCGGCTCGGACCCCGACATCGGCCGGGCGGTACGCATGATCTCCGACGACGAGGACAACCACCTGGCGTACTGCCACGAGGAGTTGCTGCGCCTGGCCCGGGCCGGACACGGCCCCGTGATCCAGCGCGTACTGCGCGAGTGCGCGCTCGCCGAGATCCGTGTGTACCGCGACGTCAGCCTCGCCGTGATGGCCCACATGGGACGGATCCTCTCCTGGCCGCGCGCCAAGGCGGCGGTCCTCGCGGCGGGCATCCACGCGGTGTACGCCTACGAACGGCTCGGCGGATGGCGGCGGATGGTCAGCCTCACCATGCCCGAGCGGCGCGACGCGCTCGGCGGTCCGCCCGTCCCCGCCCCAGGATTCGCCTGAGCTACAGCCAGCCCCGGCGCTTGAACAGCCGGTACAGGGAGATTTCGAGCACCACCATCAGGAGGATCACCGCCGGGTAGCCCCACCACCAGTGCAGTTCCGGCATGTGGTCGAAGTTCATGCCGTAGACGCCGGCCACCATCGTGGGAACCGCAGCCATCGCCGCCCATGCCGAGATCTTCCGCATGTCGTCGTTCTGGCGGACGCTCACCTGGGCGAGATGGGCCGAGAGGATGTCGGAGAGCAGCCGGTCCAGGCCCTCCACCGCCTCGTTGGTCTTCATCAGGTGGTCGTCCACATCGCGGAAGAACGGCTGCGACTTGGCGTTCACGAACGGCACGCCCGCGCTCGCGAGCCGCTGCACGGGCTGCGCGAGCGGGCCGGTCGCCCGGCGGAACTCCAGGAGCTGCCGCTTGAAGGTGTAGATCCGCGAGGCGGTGTTCTTGGTGTCGCCGCCGCCCGTCGGCGAGAAGATCTGCGCCTCCAGCTCCTCCAGGTCGGTCTGGAGCTCCGCCGCCACCTCCGTGTAGTGGTCGACGACCGCGTCGCTCACCGCGTACAGGACCGTCGTCGGCCCGTGCTTGAGGAGCTCCGGCTCGGCCTCCAGCCTGCGCCGCACCGCCTTGAGCGGGGCGCCCTCGCCGTGCCGGACGCTCACCACGAAGCAGTCGCCCACGAAGAGCATCAGCTCGCCGGAGGTCACGGTGTCGCTGTGCGGCTCGTACACCACCGGCTTCAGGACCATGAACAGCGAGTCGTCGTAGACCTCGAGCTTCGGCCGCTGATGCGCCTTCAGGGCATCCTCCACGGCCAGCCTGTGCAGTCCGAACTCGCTGCTGACCAGGTCGAATTCCTCCTCCGTCGGCTCGTAGAGGCCCAGCCAGAGGAAGCTGTCGCCGATGGCGCGCGCCTGGTCCAGGGCGTCCGAGAAATCCCTCGGGCCCTCGGTGCGGCGCCCCTCGCGGTAGATGGCACAGTCGACGATCATTGCGGGCATTGTCCCTTGATCGGGAGCCGCCCGCACCCGAGGGCGGCCGGGCGCCTAGGCTGGCGCACATGGCCACGCTGATCCTCGTACGCCACGGACGTTCCACCGCCAACACGGCGGGGGTGCTGGCCGGCTGGACGCCGGGTGTCGCCCTCGACGAGCGCGGCCGCGCCCAGGCCGCCGCCCTGCCCGCCCGGCTCGCCTCTGTGCCGCTCGCCGCTGTCGTCACCAGCCCGCTGCAACGCTGCCGCGAGACCGTGCAGCCGCTCCTGGACGCCCGCCCCGGCCTGCCGCTGCACCCCGAGGACCTGATCGGCGAGTGCCACTACGGGGACTGGTCGGGCCGAAAGCTGTCCGAGCTCTCCACCGAACCGCTGATGGAGGTCGTGCAGCAGCACCCCTCCAACGCGGCCTTCCCCGGCGGCGAGTCGATGCGCGCCATGCAGACCCGGGCCGTCGAGGCCGTACGGGACTGGAACACCCGGATCGAGACCGAGCACGGCTCCGACGCGGTCTACGCCATGTGCTCGCACGGCGACATCATCAAGTCGATCGTGGCGGACGCCCTCGGCATGCATCTCGACCTCTTCCAGCGGATCTCGGTGGAACCGTGTTCCCTCACTGTCATCCGTTACACCCGTCTGCGGCCCTTCCTCGTACGCCTCGGGGACACCGGCGACCTCGCCTCGCTCGCCCCGCGCGAGAAAGAGCCGGACGATCAGGCCGAGGTCGGTGGCGGTGCGGGAGCACCGTGATCGCCGCGCGCAGTAGGGTGGACGCGCCGAAAACCGCTGCTCCAACTCCGAACTAGGGAGACCAGAACGTGTCCCGTCAGGTGTTCTTCTACGACCCGCCGGACCGTTTCGTGGCCGGCACGGTCGGGCTGCCCGGGCGCCGTACGTTCTTCCTCCAGGCGTCCGCGGGCAGCCGCACCACCAGCGTCGCCCTGGAGAAGACCCAGGTCGCAGCCCTTGCCGAACGGATCGACGAGCTGCTCGACGAGGTCGTGCGCAGGACCGGGGGAAACGCTCCGGTGCCCGCCGTCGCCCCGCCCGACGTCACGGACACCGCCCCGCTCGACTCTCCTGTCGAGGAGGAGTTCCGGGTCGGCACCATGGCGCTGGCCTGGGACGGCGATGAACAGCGCATGATCATCGAGGCGCAGGCCCTCGTCGAGCTCGACGCGGACACCGAGGACGACCTCGCCGAGGCCGAGGAGCGCATGCTCCAGGACGAGGAGAACGGCCCGCCGATGCTGCGGGTGCGCCTGACCGGGGCCCAGGCCCGGGCCTTCGCCAAGCGCGCCCTCGACGTCGTGAACGCGGGCCGGCCGCCGTGCCCGCTGTGCAGCCTGCCGCTCGACCCGGAAGGACACGTATGCCCGCGCCAGAACGGATACCGCCGCGGAGCCTGACCTCCGCCGAGCTCCTCGCCAAGGGTGAGCTCACCGTCCTCGGGCGGATCCGCGAGGCGTCCAACGCGGTCCTGTACTGCTCCGTCGCGTACGGGGACGACAGCGCGGAGTGCGTCTACAAGCCCGTCGCGGGGGAGCGGCCGCTGTGGGACTTCCCCGACGGCACGCTCGCCCAGCGCGAGGTCGCGGCGTACGAGGTGTCGCAGGCGACCGGCTGGGACCTCGTGCCGCCCACCGTGCTGCGCGACGGGCCCTACGGCGAGGGCATGGTCCAGCTGTGGATCGAGCCGGTCGAGGGGGACTCCGGGCTGCTCGCGCTCGTCGACGACGAGGAGCCGGCCGAGGGCTGGAAGGCGGTCGCCCTCGCGGAGGTCGGCGAGGGGCGCACCGCGCTGCTCGTGCACGCGGACGACGTGCGGCTTCGGCGCCTTGCCGTGTTCGACGCAGTGATCAACAACGGGGATCGCAAGGGCGGGCATCTGCTGCCCGCGTCCGGTGGGCGGCTGTACGGGATCGATCACGGGGTCACGTTCAACGTGGACGACAAGTTGCGGACGCTGCTGTGGGGGTGGGCGGGCGAGCCGCTCACCTCGGAGGCGGTGGGCGCCCTGGAGGGCCTGGCCGAGGCCCTTCGACCCCGGGAGCCGCTGGCCGTGCGGCTGGGTGGGCTGATCACCGCGGCGGAGGTGGCAGCGGTGCGGGAGCGGGTTGCCGCGCTGCTCGAAGCCGGGGTTCACCCCGCGCCCTCCGGGGAGTGGCCGGCTATTCCGTGGCCGCCGGTCTGAGACGGGTCCCTGCGGGGGCTCTGCCGCAGACCCCGATGGCCCCGCCCCGCCCCTTCCCGAAAGCCTCCGACGGTTGGGGGAAGGTGCGGTCCGGTGTTGGTCGGCCGCGGGTCGTGCGCGGCTGGTCGCGCAGTTCCCCGCGCCCCTAGCAGGATTGACCCTGGCCGGCACCGGCATCTTCAGCCCGTCCGGCCTCTTGCGCGCTGCCCAGCAGGCGCCTCCAGCCCGTCCGGCGTTTGAGGACGAGCGCCAGAGCCCCAGCAGTGTGGGGCCTAGCACTCTCGATCCCAGCGGCGCAAGAGGGGGGATTCGGCCAAGCGCGGGGTCCGGTTCGTATCCGGAACCCGCGTCCGGTTACGCTCAAGACATGCATGCCTGGCCCGCTTCTGAGGTCCCCGCCCTGCCCGGCAAGGGCCGCGACCTCCGGATCCACGACACCGCGACCGGCGGTCGAGTCACCCTCGACCCGGGTCCCGTCGCCCGTATCTACGTCTGCGGGATCACCCCGTACGACGCGACCCACATGGGTCACGCGGCGACCTACAACGCGTTCGACCTCGTTCAGCGCGTGTGGCTCGACACCAAGCGGCAGGTTCACTACGTCCAGAACGTGACGGACGTGGACGACCCCTTGCTGGAGCGAGCCATCCGCGACGGCAAGGACTGGGTGGAGCTCGCCGAGGGCGAGACCGCGCTGTTCCGCGAGGACATGACCGCCCTGCGCCTGCTCCCCCCGAAGCACTACATCGGCGCGGTCGAGTCGATACCCGGGATCGTCCCGCTCGTCGAACGGCTGCGGGACGCGGGAGCCGCGTACGAACTCGAAGGGGACATCTACTTCTCCGTCGAGAGCGACCCGCACTTCGGCGGGGTCTCGCACTACGACGCCGCCGCCATGAAGGCGCTGTCCGCCGAGCGCGGCGGCGACCCTGAGCGGCCCGGCAAGAAGAACCCGCTCGACCCGATGCTGTGGATGGCCGCCCGCGAGGGCGAGCCGAGCTGGGACGGCGCCTCTCTCGGGCGCGGCCGCCCCGGCTGGCACATCGAGTGCGTCGCCATCGCCCTCGACCACCTCGGCATGGGCTTCGACGTGCAGGGCGGCGGCTCCGACCTGATCTTCCCGCACCACGAGATGGGCGCCTCCCACGCCCAGGCGCTGACCGGCGAGTACCCCTTCGCCAAGGCGTACGTGCACGCCGGCATGGTCGCCCTGGACGGCGAGAAGATGTCCAAGTCCAAGGGCAACCTGGTCTTCGTCTCCAAGCTGCGGCGCGACGGCGTCGACCCTGCCGCCATCCGCCTCACCCTGCTGGCCCACCACTACCGGGCCGACTGGGAGTGGACCGACCAGGTGCTCGAGGACGCCCTCGAGCGCCTCGGGCGCTGGCGAGCCGCCGTGTCGCGGCCCGACGGGCCGTCCGCGGACGCGCTGGTCGACGAGGTCCGCGAGGCCCTCGCCGACGACCTCGACGCGCCCGCCGCCCTCGCCGCGGTGGACCGCTGGGCCGAGCGGCAGGACACCGAAGGCGGCACCGACGAGGCCGCCCCCGGCCTCGTCTCCCGCACGGTCGACGCCCTCCTCGGTGTCGCCCTGTAAGGATCAACCGGCTCCGCCCGAACCGCCCTTGGACTCCTCGTGAGTCCGGGGGCGGTTTCGTTTTTTCCTGGGGCCGCCCCATGTTTCCTCGGCCCACCCCATGGTCCAATGCTCGTTTGTGCGCTAAACACGCTCTATGCAATCACCAATACGCACGAGAGTGGCGCTCGCGGGAGCGGCCGTGCTCGGTCTGCTCGCGGTGTTCGCGGGGCCGGGCAGCGCGCAGGCCGCCCCGCCCGCGGACGCCCCCGCCGACACCTCCGTAGGGAACGTGACCGGCTTCGAGGCCGCCGCGGGCTCCGTCTTCACGCTGCACGCGGGTGCGGCCGAGGCCCGGGTCAGCTTCGTCGCCGCCGACACCTTCCGCATCGAACTCGCCCCGGACGGCAAGTTCACCGACCCGACCGGCTCCGACATCGTCCTGCCGCAGGGCAGGCCCCCGGCCGCCCGCTGGAAGGACCGGGGCGACCGCTATGAGCTGAGCACCGACAAGGTCACCCTGCGTGCCTTCAAGTCCCCGCTCCGCTTCGCCCTCTACAAGGCGGACGGCACCCGGCTCTGGGCCGAGACCAAGCCGCTGAGCTGGACCAAGGACACCACCACCCAGACCCTGTCGCGCGGCGCCACCGAGCAGTTCTACGGCGGCGGCATGCAGAACGGCCGGGGCAACACCTCGCACCGCGACCAGACGGTCCAGGTGAGCGTCGACGACAACTGGAACGACGGAGGCCACCCCAACTCCGTCCCGTTCTACCTCTCGACGGCCGGCTACGGGGTCTTCCGCAACACGTACGCCCCCAACACGTACGTCTTCGGGCAGCCCGTCACCGCGAGCGCCAAGGAGCAGCGCTTCGACGCCTACTACTTCGCGGGCGATGCCAAGCAAGTCATCGGCGACTACACCCAGTTGACCGGAAAGCCGTTCCTGCCGCCGGTGTACGGGCTCGAACCCGGTGACTCCGACTGCTATCTGCACAACGCCAACCGCGGCGAGCGCCACACCCTCGACGCCCTCAAGATCGCCGACGCGTACAAGACCAACGACATGCCGGGCGGCTGGATGCTCGTCAACGACGGCTACGACTGCGGATACGAGAATCTCGCCGAGACGGCCAAGGGCCTGCAGAACGACTCCATGCACATGGGGCTGTGGACCGAGGACGGCCTCGACAAGCTCGCCGACCAGGTCAAGGCGGGTCAGCGCGTCGCCAAGCTCGACGTCGCCTGGGTCGGCGACGGGTACAAGCACGCGCTCGACGGCTGCAAGGCCGCCTACCAGGGCATCGAGGCCAACAGCGACGCGCGCGGCTTCACCTGGGCCCCGGAGAGCTGGTCGGGCGCGCAGCGCTGCGGCGTCCAGTGGTCCGGCGACCAGTCGGGCAGCTGGGACTACATCCGCTGGCAGATCCCGACGTACGCGGGCGCCAGCATGTCGGGCCTCGCCTACACCAGCGGCGACATCGACGGCATCTTCGGCGGCAGCCCCAGGACGTACACCCGCGACCTCCAGTGGAAGTCGTTCCTGCCCACCGTGATGACGATGGACGGCTGGGCCGCGAGCGACAAGCAGCCCTACCAGTACGGGGAGCCGTACACGTCGATCAACCGCAGCTATCTCAAGCTCAAGGAGTCGCTGCTGCCCTACATGTACTCCTACGCCCACGAGGCGACGAAGACCGGGGTCGGCCCCGTCCGCCCGCTGGCGCTCGAATACCCCGACGACCCGAAGGCGGCCACCGACGCCGCCAAGTACGAGTTCCTGTCCGGCGAGGACTTCCTGGTCGCGCCGGTCTACCAGGACACGACCGTACGCAACGGGATCTACCTGCCCAAGGGCACCTGGATCGACTACTGGAGCGGACGGACCTACCAGGGCCCGACCACCGTCGACCATTACAGCGCGCCGCTCGACACGCTGCCGCTGTTCGTGAAGGCGGGCGCCGCCGTCCCGATGTGGCCCGGCATCCGCTCCTACCAGGACCGCACCGCCGGCTCGCCGCTGGCCTGGGACATCTACCCGCAGGGCCGCTCCTCCTTCCAGCTGTACGAGGACGACGGCGTGACCCGGGCGAACCGGACCGGCGCCTTCGCCACCCAGCGCGCCGACGTCTCGGCTCCGCAGCGCGGCGCGGGCGACGTACGGGTCCACGTGAGCGCCAGCACGGGCGAGTTCAAGGGCAAGCAGGCCACCCGCCCCTACGAGCTGACCCTGCACACGGGCAGCGCGCCCGCCGCGGCCGAGGTCCAGGGACGGCAGCTCGCGCGGCTCGGCTCGAAGGCCGCGTACGACAAGGCTGCCACGGGCTGGTTCTACGACCCGAGCGACCGGGGCGGCGTGGTGCTGGTGAAGACCGCGAGCCTGCGCACGGACAAGGCGTTCGAGGTGAGGCTCAAGGACACCAGCGCCGTCGGCGGCCGCACCCCGGGCGACCGGGTCACGCTGGCCGCGCCTGCCGGGCAGGAGCTCGGCGCGGGTGCTCCCGGCAAGGTGGCGGTGGACGTCACCGCCGGAACCAGGGACGCGACCGGCGTCAAGGTGTCCGTCGACGCGCCGGCCGGGTGGACCGTGACCCCGGCCGCCGCGCTCGACCGCGTCCCGGCCGGCGCCACCCGGCGCGTCGAGGTGGGCGTCACTCCCGCCAAGGACGCCAAGCCCGGCGAGAGCACGCTGAACGTCAACTCGGCGTCCGCGCAAGGGAGTTCACAGCAGCGGATCGCGGTCTCCGTGATGCCGGCGCCGCCCGCGGCCGACACCTGGGCCAGTGACATGGTCTGGCTGACGTCCTCCAATGGATACGGGCCGCCCGAACGCGACCGCTCCAACGGTGAGTCCGGAGCGGCGGACGGCCACACCCTCACGCTCGCCGGGAAGACGTACGCCAAGGGCATCGGCGCCCACGCCGACTCCGACATCGAGGTCTACACCGGCGGGCGCTGCACCGCCTTCACCGCCGACGCCGGCATCGACGACGAGATCAACGGCTACGGGGAGGTCGCCTTCTCCGTCGAGGCGGACGGCAAGGTCCTGTGGACTTCGCCGAAGGTGACCGGGGCCTCGGCGACCGTGCCCGTGAACGTGCCGCTCGGCGGCGCCCGGCACGTCCATCTGAAGATCACCGACACCAACAACTCCAAGTCCGGCGACCACGGGGACTGGGCCGGCGCCAGGTTCAGCTGCGCCTAGACACACGGCGGGCGCCGGGCGGGGACATGCCCACCCGGCGCCCTCTGTGCGGGAGTTGGCGCTACTGCTTGTTCACCACGATCGCCTGGATGACGCTGTTGGTGTTGTCGTAGAACCCGATGACCTGCTGCCCGAACGCGAAGGCCTCCTGGACCTCGTCATGGGTGACGGGGTTGGGGTTCGCGAGCTGGCGCCAGGCGCCGTCGATGAACAAGTACAGGATCGACGGCTGGCCGGGCAGCGGGGTCACGACGTCCCAGAACTTCGTGGCGATGCCGCTGACCAGGGCGGCGCTGTTGACCGCGGCCGGCAGCACGAGAGGCTGGCCGATGCCCTGCTGCTGACCCTGCTGGCCGCCCATCTGCTGGAGCAGCTGCTGGTAGGGCTGCTGCTGCCCGAGCTGCTGGAGCTGCTGCTGGATCTGCGGCGGCAGCTGCTGGCCGATGCCCTGCTGGCCGTACTGCGGGGTGAAGCCCTGCTGCTGGCCGAAGCCCTGCGGCGGGGACGTGCTGGGGCCCTGCTGGCCCGTCTGCTGGCCGTACTGCTGCTGTTGGTGCATCTGGTGCTGCTGGCTCATCTGCGGGGTGGTGCTCATGCGGGTGTCACCTTCCCTTGTGTGAGTTCCGTTAGCTGTCCGGTGCCCGGAGGCTCAGCCGGCGACCACCAGGCCGACGACCTCGTCGTCCGAGAACCAGACCCGTATGTCCGGCCGTCCGGCCGCGAAGGCGGAGTGCACCGCCTGGCGGAGTTCGGGCGCGGGATTGTTCAGGTTGCGCCATGCCCCGGCCACGAACAGCCGGAGCCTCGGGGGCAGTTCATGGGGGTACGGGATCAGTTCGTCCCAGTACCGCTCGGCCTGGCCGGTGCCGACCGTCGAGGGCATCAGTCGGGTCACCGCGGCCTTGATGTCGGGCCGGTTGCCGATGCGCTGCGAGGCGGGGCGGCCCGGCGCGTCCTGCTGCGGCGAACCGGACGACCGCAGGATCGTACGGGCCCGCTCCGGCGTCATCGGGTCCTGCCCGGTGGCCTTCAGCATGCCCTGCAGCGAGGCGAGGGCACCGACCACGATGGGTGAGGCCGACGACGTCCCGGAGAACGTGTCCGTGTACCAGGCGATCTCCTCCGTGCCGCCCTGGAGGTCGCCCTCACGGTGCCAGAACCCGCCGGTGGTGGTGGTCTCGCGGCCCCAGCCCTGGGCGTCCATGCGTGCGCCGTAGTTGGAGAACGCGAGCCGCGAGCGGTCCGGGCCGTGGTCGCGGCCGTGCGTGCCGGGCGGCGGCGCGCCGGCGCCCACCAGGACCGCGCCCGAGGACTGGTTGGACGGGTTGAACGGGTTGCGCCAGTCCTGCGGGAAGCCCTCGGGGCGCCGCTCGTACAGCGCGTCGTCCAGGCTCTCGCCGCCGTTGCCGCCGGCCGCCACCACGAGGACGCCCTTCGCGGTCGCCCAGCGGATCGCCGCGAAGTCGTCCGGCCACCACTCGATCGGGATGTAGCCCACCTGGTCGTCCCGGTCCTGGAAGTCGGACCTGGGCCCCGGGCGGTGCAGTTCGATCAGGACGATGTCGCCGGGCGAGAGCCGCTCGGCCGCGGCGTGGACCGCCGCCGCCGTGCCGATGCCCTGGAACGACGCAGCCGCCGTGACCGCCTCCGGGGCGATCCCGGTGATGCCCTTCTCGTCCCGGTCGCCGCCGATGACCCCGAGCACGGCCGTGCCGTGGTTGCGCCACGCCACGTCCTGCACCGGGCTGCCGACCACGATCCCGGCGAGCTTCTCCACCAGGTCCTCGTGGCCGAGCTGCCAGGCGCCCTCGACGTCGATGACGGTGACGCCCTCGCCGGAACCGCCCGGGCGCAGCCACGCCCAGTAGGCGTCGACGCCCTCGGGCGCGGGGTTCAGATAGCCCTGCCGGCCGGTGTAGTCGGGCGTCGCCGGGGCGCCCTCCTTCAGCCGCTTGATGGTCTCCTCGTCGCGTCCCGTCATCGAGGCGGGCACGGCGCCCGGCTTCACGTACGCCGTCTCGACCTCGGGCAGCGCGGCGAGCCGTGCGCTCAGCTCCGCGGCCCGCTCGCCGCCACCGCGTACCCGGTAGTAGAGGGACAGGTCCGGGAGCGCCTCGCGGGAGGTGTCCTGCGGGATCTGAGCCAACCGCTCCTCGCGGCCGAACAGCGGCTCCAGGGCGATCTGTTCGTCGGCGAGGAACATCGAGAGAGCCGAGGTGTCGGCCCCGGAAGCCGAGCGGATGCCCTCGGCGCCGACGCGCAACCGGGCCTCGGCCCGCGCGACGACGATCAGTTCCGGCTCGGCTCCGTGATAGGTGAATCCAGCTCCATCGGGTCCTGGCCCCGCCGTTCCGGGGCCCTGGCCCGGGTGAATCCGATCGGTCATCGCTTCCGCCGCTCCCCTCGGGTGCTGTGCTTGGCGTGCCTACGGGGACACACCTTGCTACCGGAGCGGCGGAACGTAAACCCCGCTGGCGCGAACAAAGTTTGAAATCAAGCTGAATGGGAAACCCGTGCATTTGGGCCGGAAACCGATGTCACGCCGCAAGTCGGCCAAATGCGGGTGAGTTCGGTGGGGTGCGGTGGGCTTCGAGCGGCCCCTGTGACAGGGAGGTTGACGCGTCTGCGCCCGGTGGCCGAATAGGCACCCGGGATGGTGACATGGCGGCCCGAACGCGCTTTCCGGATGACGACGCCGACGGGACCGGGGCACGACCGGATAGGCCTGCCGGCAACGGTCGGCCGAGCCGGGCGCCCCAAAGGGGCGCGGGGCCGTGACATCGCGCGGCCCCGCCGCGTGGGCGTGCCCAGCCCCCACCGGGCCCGCAGCCGAAGCGCTCAGTTACTGGCCGGCGGCATGCCAAACCGTCGTCACGTTGCAGAACTCCCGAATCCCGTGTCCGGACAATTCCCGCCCGTACCCGGACCGCTTGATCCCCCCGAAGGGGAACGCGGGATGCGACGCGGTCATCCCGTTGAAGAACACCCCGCCCGCCTGAAGATCCCGTACGCAGCGCTCGACCTCGCCGTCGTCACGGGTCCAGACGTTCGAACTCAGGCCGAACGGCGAGTCGTTGGCGACCGACACCGCCTCGTCGAGGTCCCGCACCCGGTACAGCGTGGCGACCGGGCCGAAGGTCTCCTCCTGGTGGATCCGCATGTCCTGGGTGATGCCGGCCAGGACGGTGGGCAGGTAGAACCAGCCCCGCTCGCTCCCCTCGGGACGGCTCCCGCCGCACAGCGCGGTCGCTCCCTTGCGTACGGCGTCGTCGACGAGTTCCTCCAGGTCGGTGCGGCCCTGCTTGCTCGCCAGCGGGCCCACGTTCGTGTCCTCCAGGAGCGGGTCGCCGACCTTCAACTCCCGCATTCCCGCCGTGAAGTGCTCGGCGAACGCGTCGTAGACGTCGGTGTGGACGATGAAGCGCTTCGCTGCGATGCAGGACTGCCCGTTGTTCTGCACCCGGGCGGTCACCGCGGTCCGCGCGGCCCGTTCCACATCGGCGGAGGGAAGGACGAGATAGGGGTCGCTGCCGCCGAGTTCGAGCACCGTCTTCTTGATCTCGTCGCCGCAGATCGCCGCGACGGAGCGGCCCGCCGGCTCGCTGCCGGTCAGTGTCGCTGCCGCCACCCGCCGGTCGCGCAGCACCTTCTCGACGCCGTCGGAGCCAATGAGCAGCGTCTGGAAGCACCCGTCGGGGAAGCCCGCCCGGCGGAACAGGTCCTCCAGGTACAGCGCGGTCTGCGGCACGTTCGAGGCGTGCTTGAGCAGGCCGACATTGCCCGCCATCAGGGCGGGCGCCGCGAACCGTACGACCTGCCAGAGCGGGAAGTTCCACGGCATCACCGCGAGGATCACGCCGAGCGGCCGGTAGTGGACCCTGCACCGCTCGGCCCCGGAGTCGTGGACGTCGTCCTGCGCGGGCTCCTCGTCGGCGAGCAGGGCTTCTGCGTGCCCGGCGTACCAGCGCATCGCCTTGGCGCACTTCGCCGCCTCGGCCCGGGCCGCCGCGATGGGCTTGCCCATCTCCAGGGTCATGGTGCGCGCGATCTCGTCCCGGTCGCCGTCGAGGAGGTCGGCGGCCCGCAGTACCAGCCGCGTGCGTTCGTCGAACCCGGTTGTGCGGTAGTCGGCGAAGGCGGCCCCGGCCGTGGCGAGGCGGCGCTCCACCTCCTCGGGCCCCATGGCACCGAAGCTCTTGAGCGTCTCACCGGTAGCCGGATTCACCGTGGCGATGGCCATGACGTACGACACCTCCCGAAGGCACTGGTCCTTCGACCTTCCCGCGCGAGGGGAGGCGCCGCAACGCGAACCGGGCCCGGCCCGGGGCTACTCCTCGGAGGTGTCCTCGCCGGGGTCGTCCGTCTTCGGCGGCTTCGGGGGCCGGGTGCGCCCGCTGGAGGTGTCCCGCAGGTACGAACCGTCGCCCTCGGTGGCGTGGCCGCCCGCCGTGGCCTGACCGGGGCCGGGACCGCCGTCCCGGCGCCGCAGGTACCGCTCGAATTCGCGGGCGATCGCTTCGCCGGACGCCTCGGGCAGGTCCGCGGTGTCGCGCGCCTCCTCCAGCGTCTGGACGTACTCGGCCACCTCGCTGTCCTCGGCGGCCAGTTGGTCGACGCCGAGCTGCCAGGCCCGGGCGTCCTCGGCGAGCTCGCCGAGCGGAATCCTCAGGTCGATCAGGTCTTCCAGGCGGTTGAGCAGGGCGAGCGTGGCCTTGGGGTTCGGCGGCTGGGACACGTAGTGCGGCACCGCGGCCCAGAGGCTGACCGCGGGAACTCCCGCATGCGTACAGGCTTCCTGGAGGATGCCGACGATGCCGGTCGGGCCCTCGTACCGGGTCTCCTCCAGATCCATGGTCCGCGCCAGGTCCGGGTCGGAGGTCACGCCGCTGACCGGAACCGGCCGGGTGTGCGGGGTGTCGCCGAGCAGCGCGCCCAGGATCACCACCATCTCCACGCCCAGCTCGTGCGCGAAGCCCAGGATCTCGTTGCAGAACGACCGCCAGCGCATCGACGGCTCGATGCCGCGCACCAGCACCAGATCGCGCGGCTTGTCGCCGCCGACCCGCACCACGGAGAGCCGGGTGGTCGGCCATGTGATCTTGCGGACCCCGCCGTCCAGCCACACGGTCGGCCGGTTGACCTGGAAGTCGTAGTAGTCCTCCGCGTCCAGCGCCGCGAAGACCTCGCCCTTCCACGCCCCGTCCAGGTGCGCGACAGCGGAGGAGGCGGCGTCGCCCGCGTCGTTCCAGCCCTCGAACGCGGCGATCATGACCGGGTCGACCAGCTCGGGAACGCCCTCCAGCTCGATCACCCAGTGCCTCCCTCAGAAGTTCCCTTGCGTACGTCCCAACCTTACGGCTTCAGACCTACCCAGCCGCAGCCCCCGTGCACGGTCCTCCGGCGTCGGGAGTGACGGAGGAATGAAGGGGCTCCGGGCGGGGCAGCGGCACACTTGGACGCCGATTCATCCGAGCTGTGGGCCGTAAGTTCGTGCACGACCCTGGACGCTGGCGCTCGGGCGGGGATATACATCGGATGACCGGAAGAGATCCGATGTCCACACGGATGTTCCCGTAAAGGTTCCTGCGGACGTGCGTTCAGTGATTCATCGGTTCATTCCGGCGAAGATCCACGGGTAGTGCCGCGGGTAGTGCCATGGGCAGATCCACGTGTTCATCCAGGGGGGCGTGCATGAGGCCGAGCGTCACGGGGTTCGAGGTACACGACATCCGCTTTCCCACCTCGGAACGGCTCGACGGCTCGGACGCCATGAACCCGGACCCCGACTACTCGGCCGCCTATGTGGTGCTGCGCACCGACGACGGCCACGAGGGCCACGGCTTCGTCTTCACCATCGGCCGCGGCAACGAGGTGACCGCCGCCGCCATCGAGGCGCTGAAGCCCTACGTCGTGGGCCGCCCGGCACCGGCCGCCGCGGCCGATCTCGCCGCCCTGCACCACGACCTCACCCACGACTCCCAACTCCGTTGGCTGGGGCCGGAGAAGGGGGTCGTGCACATGGCGGCGGGCGCCGTCGTCAACGCCGCCTGGGACCTGGCGGCCACCACGGCGGGCCTGCCCGTGTGGGAGTTCCTCGCCACGATGTCGCCCGAGGACCTGGTCTCGCTCGTCGACTTCCGCTATCTCACGGACGTACTGACCAAGGACGAGTCGCTCGCCATCCTGCGCGCCGCCGAACCCGGCCGCGCCGCGCGGGCCCGGCTCCTCAGGGAAGAGGGCTACCCCGCGTACACCACCTCGCCCGGCTGGCTCGGCTACGACGACGCCAAGCTGGTCCGCCTCGCGAAGGAGGCCGTCGCCGACGGCTTCGTCCAGATCAAGCTGAAGGTCGGCGCCGACCTCGACGACGACGTCCGCAGACTCGGCCTGGCCCGCGCCGCCGTGGGCCCCGGCATCCGCATAGCCGTCGACGCCAACCAGCGCTGGGACGTCTCCGAAGCGATCCGCTGGATGGCCGCGCTCGCCCCGTACGAGCCGCACTGGATCGAGGAACCGACCAGCCCCGACGACATCCTCGGCCACGCCGCCGTGCGGGCCGGGCAGCCGGTGAAGGTCGCCACCGGTGAACACGTCGCCAACCGGGTCGTGTTCAAACAGCTCCTCCAGGCGGGTGCGGTCGATTTCGTGCAGATCGACGCGGCCCGGGTGGCCGGGGTGAACGAGAACCTGGCGATCCTGCTGCTCGCCGCCAAGTACGGCGTGCCCGTCTGTCCGCACGCGGGCGGCGTCGGCCTGTGCGAACTGGTCCAGCACCTCGCCATGTTCGACTTCGTCGCGGTCTCCGGCAGCCGCGAGGACCGGGTCATCGAGTACGTCGACCACCTGCACGAGCATTTCGCGGCGCCCGCCGTCGTCGAGGCCGGCCGCTACCGCGCCCCGACCGCCCCCGGCTTCTCCGCCCGTATGCACCCCGCCACCCTCGCCGCCTACCGCTATCCGGACGGCCCGCAGTGGCTGGCCCGCCGACCAGCCAAGGAGGTCAACTCATGAGCAGCGCAAGGGACTTCGAGGGCATGGCAGCCCTCGTCACGGGCGGCGCCTCGGGCATCGGCGCCGCCGCCGCCGAACTCCTCACGGAGCGCGGCGCCCGCGTCGCCGTACTCGACCGGGACGTGAAGGGCGCCCCGGGCGGCACCCTCGCCCTGGAGGCCGACGTCACCGACGACGCGGGCGTACGGGACGCGGTCGCCCGGACCGTGGCCGAACTCGGCGCCCTGCACACCGTCGTCTCCAACGCGGGCATCGGCGCCGTCGGCACCGTCGAGGACAACGACGACGCCGAATGGCACCGCGTCCTCGACGTCAACGTCCTCGGCATGGTCAGGGTCGCCCGGCACACGCTGCCCCATCTGCGACGCGCGGCCGGGGAGCGGCCCGGCTGCGCGTCCCTCACCCAGACCTGCTCGATCGCCGCCACCGCCGGGCTGCCGCAGCGCGCCCTGTACAGCGCGGCCAAGGGCGCCGTCCTCTCCCTCACCCTCGCGATGGCCGCCGACCATGTGCGCGAGGGGGTGCGGGTCAACTGCGTCAACCCCGGCACCGCGGACACCCCCTGGGTCGCCCGGCTGCTCGACCGGGCGGACGACCCGGAGGCCGAACGCGCCGCCCTGCGGGCCCGCCAGCCGATGGGGCGCCTCGTCTCGGCGGCCGAGGTCGCCGCCGCGATCGGCTACCTCGCAAGCCCGGCGGCGGCCGCCGTCACCGGCACGGCGCTCGCCGTGGACGGCGGCATGCAGGGTCTGCGCCTGCGACCGAGTACCTGAGCCGCAACTCCACCAAGGACGGGACCATGAGAGTGCGTACGACAACTGCCGCCGCTTGCACCGCACTTGTCGCGGCCCTGTTGCTCACCGGCTGCAACCGCGAGTCCGGCGGTACGGGATCCCAGAAGGTCGGCATCGACCTGCCGCGCAGCGACAGCGACTTCTGGAACTCCTATCAGCAGTACATCGAGAAGGGCGTCAAGGCCGGCGAGGTCTCCGCGCTGCCCCTCACCAACTCGCAGAACGACGTCGGCAAGCTGGTCGCCGACGTCACCGCCTTCACCGATCAGGGTGCCAAGGCGGTCGTCATGGCCCCGCAGGACACCGGCGCGATCGCCTCCACCCTCCAGAGCCTGAACCAGCGCAAGATCCCGGTCATCAGCGTGGACACCCGCCCCGACAAGGGCGATGTCTACATGGTCGTACGGGCAGACAACAAGGCGTACGGCGAGAAGGCCTGCAAGTACCTGGGAGAGCAGCTCAAGGGAAGGGGTGAAGTAGCCGAATTCCAGGGGGACTTGAGCTCCATCAACGGGCGCGACCGCTCCGAGGCGTTCAAGTCCTGCATGGACAAGAGCTACCCCGGCATCAAGGTGTACGAGCTGGCCACCGACTGGAAGGGCGACGTCGCCTCCGCCAAGCTCCAGTCCACACTCGCCGCCCACCCCGGTCTGAACGGCATCTACATGCAGGCCGGCGGGGTCTTCCTCCAGCCGACCCTCGCCCTGCTCCAGCAGAAGGGCCTGCTGAAGCCGCCGGGCACCGCCGGTCACATCACGATCGTGTCCAACGACGGCATCCCCGAGGAGTTCGACGCGATCAAGGCCGGGAAGATCGACGCGACCGTCTCCCAGCCCGCCGACCTCTACGCGAAGTACGCGCTGTACTACGCGAAGGCGGCCCTGGACGGCAAGACGTTCAAGGCCGGCCCGACCGACCACGGCTCGAACATCATCAAGATCGACAACGGCTACGAGGACCAGCTGCCGGCGCCCCTGGTCACCAAGGACAACGTGGACGACGCCTCGCTGTGGGCGAACCAGCTGCGGAAGACGAGCTAGCGATGGCACCCGAACCGGCGGAAGGGCGGGGCATGGGGCCCGAACCCGCTCTGCACGCCCACGGCATCGTCAAGCGCTTCGGGCCCACGCTCGCCCTCGACGGCGTCGGCCTGACCGTGCGGCCCGGCGAATCGCACGCTCTGGTCGGCCGCAACGGCGCCGGGAAGTCCACCCTGGTCGGCGTGGTCACGGGGCTCCACCGGCCGGACGCGGGGGCCGTCACGTTCGGCGGCGCGCCCGCACCGGCCTTCGGGGACCGGGCCGGCTGGCGGTCCAAGGTCGCCTGCGTCTACCAGAAGTCCATGGTCGTCCCGGACCTGACCGTCGCCGAGAACCTGTTCCTGAACCGCTTCGAGGGCGAACGCATCCGCTGGAGCCGGCTGCGCCGCCGCGCCCGTGACCTCCTCGCGGAGTACGGAGTGAACGTCGACCCGGATGTCAGAGCCGGTCGACTGCCCGTAGAGCAGCGTCAGTTCGTCGAGATCGCCCGCGCCCTGTCGTTCGGCGCCCGCCTGATCGTCCTCGACGAGCCGACCGCCCAGCTCGACGCCCGCGGCATCCAGCGCCTGTTCACCAAGCTCCGCGAGCTCCAGGCGCAGGGCGTGGCGTTCCTGTTCATCTCGCACCACCTCCAGGAGGTGTACGACCTGTGCACGGCGGTCACCGTCTACCGCGACGCCCGCCAGGTCCTGACGGCCTCCGTCGCCGACCTGCCCAAGGACGAGCTGGTCGCGGCGATGACGGGGGAGCGGGCAGGTGTGGCCGGGGCCTCCTGGCGCGCGGCCTCGGGTCCCGCCCGGACGTCGTCGGAGCCGGTTCTGCGGACCGAAGGGCTGGCTCTCGACGGGGAGTTCGAGGCGCTCGACCTCGCGGTGCACCCGGGCGAGGTGCTCGGCGTCGCCGGGGCCGCGGCCAGCGGAAACACCGCGCTCGGCGAGACCCTGGCCGGGATGCGCCGGGCCGGCGCGGGCCGGGTCACCGTACGGGGCAGAGCGGTGAAGCCGGGCAGCGTGCCGCATGCGCTCGACGCGGGCATCGGCTACATCCCGGAGGACCGGCACCGCCAGGGCCTCGTCCCGGACCGCTCGGTCGCCGAGAACGCGACGCTCACGGTGACCGACCAGCTCGGGCCCTGGGGGACCGTACTCCCTTCCAGGACAAGGGAGTTCGCGCTGTCGATGATCGCCTCCCTCGACATCAGGACGCGCGGGCCCGAGCAGCCGGTGTCGGGCCTGTCGGGCGGCAACCAGCAGAAGGTCGTGGTGGCCCGCGCGCTCGCCCGCAAACCGGTGGCCCTGGTCGCGGTACGCCCCACGGCGGGCGTGGACGTCAAATCCAAGGACGCGCTCCTCGGTGTGGTGCGGCGGGTGGCCGACGAGGGCAGCGCGGCGGTGATCGTCTCCGACGAACTCGACGACCTCCGGGTGTGCGACCGGGTGCTCGTGCTGTTCCACGGGCGGGTCGTCGCGGAGTACGGCAGCGGATGGACCGACGGGGAGTTGGTCGCGGCGATGGAAGGTGTGCGGGACGTGGAAGGTGCTGGGAAGGCAGGGGAGCGGCCATGACCGATACGGCGACCGAGGCACCGGCGGGCGTACGGGACGCGAGCCCGCTCGGGCGCCTGGCCCACATCCGCTGGAGCGACTTCTCCCTCGTGCCCGTGATCCTCGTCCTGATGGTCATCGGCTTCATCGTCTCGCCGGTGTTCCTCACCTCGGGCAACCTGATCAGCGTCATCCAGCAGTCCTCCGAGCTGAGCCTGCTCGTGCTCGGCCAGGCCCTGATCCTGATCTGCGGGCGGATGGACCTGTCCCTGGAGTCGACGATCGGCATCGCGCCCGTCATCGCGATGTGGCTGGTCCTGCCGTCCTCGGCGCCGGCCGGCCGCTTCACGGGCGTCGGCCTGCTGCCCGGCTGGACGGCGATCCCGGTGTGCCTCCTGGTCGGCCTGGCGATCGGCGCCTTCAACGGCTTCCTCATGCTGAAGCTGAACGTCAACGGGTTCATCGCGACGCTCGGGATGCTGACGATGCTGCGGGGGCTGCACGTCGGCATCACCGGCGGCCGCTCGATCATCGACATGCCGCCGTCCTTCCGCTACCTCGGCATGACGGACTGGCTCGGCGTGCCCGCCGCGGTCTGGATCTGCCTCGCGCTCTTCGCGATCGGCGGGGCGGCGCTGGCGTGGCTGCGGCACGGGCGGGCGCTGTACGCGATCGGCGGGAACGCGGAGGCGGCGCGGGCGGCGGGGATCCGGGTGGACCGGGTGACATGGATCGTGCTGGCGACGGGCGGTCTGCTGGCCGCGTTCGCGGGGATTCTGTATACGGGGCATTACGGTTCGGTCGCGGCGAACCAGGGGAACGGGTGGATCTTCCAGGTGTTCGCGGCGGCGGTGATCGGGGGGATCTCCCTGAAGGGCGGGCGGGGCACGCTCTTCGGTGCCCTGACGGGTGTGCTCACGCTCCAACTGGTGGTGAACGTCATGACGTTGGGCGGGGTCCCCGCCCTCTGGAACCAGTTCCTGAACGGAGCGATCATCATCGTGGCGCTGGTGATCAGCCGCTACGCGAGCGGCGAAAAACAGGACTAGCGCCCACCCGCCCCTTCCCTGAACCCGCCGGGGGTTGAAGGCCCCTGGGGCTCCTCACTTGCCGGAAGGTCTGCGTATGTCCGCCGGGCACCCTCCCAAGGGCCACCCTGGGCGGGAAGTTGGATACCCTCTCGCGGTTGGGTTTGGGGCATCGGCGGGCCCACCGCCGCAACAGGGGACGGATTTTCATGAGCGCACCTTCCACCGACCTTTTCCAGCCGCTGGGGCCGGACGACCCGTCCACGGTGGGCGGATACCGTCTGACCGCCGTGCTGGGCGCGGGCGGCATGGGCAAGGTGTACCTCTCCTACACCCCCGGCGGACGCCCCATCGCGCTCAAGGTGATCCGCCCCGAGTTCAGCGAGGACCCCGAGTTCCGGCGCCGCTTCCAGCAGGAAGTGAAGGCGGCTCAGCGCGTGCAGGGCCTCTACACCGCGCCCGTCATCGACTTCGACACCGACGGCACCCAGCCCTGGCTGGCCACGGCCTACGTCCCCGGTCCCTCCCTCGCGGACGCCGTGTCCCGGCACGGGCGCCTGCCGCTGCGCAGCGTGCTGCTGCTCGCGGTCGGCGTCGCCGAGGCGCTGCACGTCATCCACGGCGCGGGCATCGTCCACCGTGACCTGAAGCCCGCGAACGTACTCCTCGCCGCCGACGGCCCCCGCGTGATCGACTTCGGCATCGCCCGCGCGGCGGACGCCACTTCGCTGACCGGCCACGGGGTCAGCGTCGGCACGCCCGCGTTCATGGCACCCGAGCAGGCCTCCGCGGGTACGGTCACCCCGCACACCGACATCTTCGCCCTCGGCCAGATCGTGGCCTACGCGGCGATCGGCGCGCCCGCGTACGGCGAGGGCTCCTCGCACGCCGTGCTGTACCGCATCGTGCACGAGGACCCCGACCTCAGCGCGCTGCCGGCAGAACTGCGGCCCCTGGTGACGCGGTGCCTCAGCCGCGACCCGGCCGACCGGCCCAGCCTGACCGAGGTCATCCAGATGTGCCACGACCTCTCGCCCGCCCCGCTCCGCCAGGGCGAGGACTGGCTGCCCCAGGCGGTCGCCGGTTCCATCACCGAGCGCCTCCAACTGCCCGAACCGGCGAAGACCCCGCCGCCCCAGCCCGCCGTGGCCCCGACGCCGACCGAAGTCTCCGCGCAGCCTCCGACGCAGGGCGCGAACCCGTACGCCCCGACCGGTATGGGCATGGCCGCCGCCCCGACGCAGAGCGCCCCCGCCGCTCCGATGCACGCACCGAGCGGTCCCGCCGGTCCGGGCCCGGTGCCGCCGGGCTATCAGACGCCCCCGCCCGGCTACCAGACTCAGCCGGCCTACCAGACCCACCCCGGCTATCAGACGCCTCCGCCCGGGTACGGACCCGGCTACCCCACTCCGGCGCCCGCCCACCACCCCGGCTACCCGCCCGCCGCGCCCAAGCGCAAGCGCACGGGGCTCATCGTCGCCGGATCCGTCGTGGCGGCGGTCATCGGCATCGTGGTCGTCGTCTCCCTGCTGCCGAAGGGCTCCGACAACAAGGCCAAGGGCAGCTCAAGCGCGGTCGGTGGAAGCAAGTCGGCCGGCACCGGGACCACGAGCGGTGGGTCGAGCGGCAAGAACCAGAAGCCCGCCGACCCCACCCCGGCGTCCTACCAGGGCATCAACCTGACGGCCAACTACCAGCTCATGATGGCCGACAACCCGCCGCGCCCCGCCTCCGGCGGCAACGCGGGCGTGATGTACAACCACGGAGACCTGTACTTCTACATGGACACTCTCTTCGGAGACACGAAGGTCGGGACCGACAACGGCAAGCTGGTCGTCCTGAACAACTCGGAGAAGGGCTCGCTGGAGACCTGTCGGGCGGAAACCCGCTACACCGACAAGATCGGCCTCGACCAGCTCACGGACGGGTCGGAGATCTGCGTGCTCAGCGACGCGGGCCACATCGCGGTGGCGACGTACCGCGGCAAGTCCGGCACGAACGACCCGAGCAAATACATCACCCTGGACCTCAAGATCTGGCGCAACGCAGAGGAGCCGAGGAAGCACTGAGGCGAGGCCGGCGGTGCTGGGTGCCCGAGCCCTTCGGGGCCGGGTCGCCAAGGTGCCCACCTCACCCCTGGAGGGGCGGGTGGGGGAGACCTACAGGGTTGACCTCAACCACTGCTCCACGCTGGCGATATGCACAGTCGCCCAGGACCGGGCCGCCTCCGCGTCCCGGTCGCGCAGGGCCGAGAGAATCGCCCGGTGCTCGTGCAACGTCCGGCTCACCGCGTCCTCCTGGGTGAGGCCCCGCCAGATACGGGCCCGGGTCGTGGGCCCGGACAGCCCGTCGAGGAGCGAGCACAGCACCGAGTTCCCCGACCCCGCCACGATCCCCCGATGGAATTCGAGGTCGGAGGCCACCAGTTCCTCCACGGAGGGCGAGGCCCCCAGCGCGTCCAACTGGGCCGACAGCACGTCGAGTTGGGCATCGCTGATCCTCGACACCGCCATCGCCGTGGCGGCCGGCTCCAGAATGCGGCGTACCGCGAGGAACTCCAGGACCGTGTCGTCGCGGTGGAAGTCGACGACGAAGCTCATCGCCTCGAGCAGCAGCTGCGGGTCCAGGCTGGTGACGTAGGTGCCGTCGCCCTGACGGACGTCCAGGATGCGGATCAGGGACAGCGCCCGCACCGCCTCGCGCAGGGAGTTGCGGGACAGGCCGAGTTCCGCCGCCAGTTCGCTCTCCTTGGGGAGCCGGTCGCCCGGCCGCAGCGCACCGGAGACGATCATTTCCTTGATCTTCTCGATGGCCTCGTCGGTGACAGCCATGGGCGACCTCCATACATCCGATGTATCGGCCCCCATTATGCGCGCTTCGCCCTCCTCGCGGCCCGCACTCCCCGAGAGAGCCCGAACCCGTCGGCGGTGACCGGCCGGAGGCCGCCGGTGTGCCCCGTGGAAGCCGGAAGGGCGGCTCCCGTGCAGGGGAGCCGCCCTTCCGTCACATCGCTGACGCTTCGTCAGTTCTTCTTCTGCAGCAGGACGTCGACCTTGTCGCGGATCTCGTCCGTGGCCAGACCCCGGATCGTCAGGGTCGTGCGGCGGCGCAGCACGTCGTCCGCCGTCTCGGCCCACTCGTGGTCGCGGGCGTACACGACCTGCGCCCAGATCTCCGGCGCGTCCGGGTGGATGCGCTCGGCGAGGGCCGCGTCGTCGTTGGCCAGGCGCGCGATGTCGAAGGACAGCGAACCGTAGTGCGTGGCCAGGTGCTTGGCGGTGTCGGCCGCCATGCGGGGGCCGGGCGCCGGGCCGTCCACCATCAGGCGGTGGGCGACGGCGCGCGGGTTGGCGATGCCGGGCAGCGGCATCTTGCCGGGGAGCTCGGAGATGGGCTCGAAGTCGTCGCCGAGCGGGTGGCCCGGCAGCTGCTCCAGCTTCTTCATCACCGTACGGCCGATGTGGCGGAAGGTCGTCCACTTGCCGCCGGCCACCGACAGCATGCCGCCGCGGCCCTCGGTGACGACCGTCTCGCGCTTGGCCTTGGAGGTGTCGCCCGGACCGCCGGGCAGCACCCGCAGACCGGCGAAGGAGTACGTGATCAGGTCGCGCGACAGCTGCTGGTCGCGGATCGAGAACGCGGCCTCGTCGAGGATCTGCGCGGTGTCCGCCTCGGTGACGCGGACGTCCGCCGGGTCGCCCTCGAACTCCTCGTCGGTGGTGCCGAGCAGCAGCATGTCCTCCCAGGGCAGGGCGAACGTGATGCGGTACTTGTCGATCGGGGTCGCGAGCGCGGCCTTCCAGGGGGCGGTGCGCTTGAGGACCAGGTGCGCGCCCTTCGACAGACGTATGGAGGGAGCCGAGTTCGGGTCCTCCATCTTGCGCAGGTGGTCGACCCAGGGGCCGGTCGCGTTCAGAACGAGGCGGGCGTTGACGCCGAACTCCTCGCCGTCCATGCGGTCCTTGAGGTCGGCGCCGGTGACCCGGCCCTTGGTGAAGCGCAGGCCGGTGACCTCGGCGTGGTTGAGGACGACCGCGCCGGCCTCGACGGCCGCGCGGACCGTCATCAGGGCCATGCGGGCGTCGTTCATCTGGTCGTCGCCGTACACGGCCACGGCCTTCAGGTTGTCCGTACGCAGCTCCGGCACGTCCGCCGCGGCCTTCGCGGGCGAGAGCAGGTGGCCGACGCCGTCGCCGAAGGCGGAAAGCGCCGAGTAGGCGAAGACGCCGGCACCCAGCTTGGCGGCGCCGTGCGGGCCGCCCTTGTACACGGGCAGGTAGAACGTGAGCGGGTTGGCGAGGTGCGGGGCCACCTGACGGGACACCGCACGCCGCTCGAAGTGGTTCTCCGCGACCAGCTTCACCGCGCCGGTCTGCAGGTAGCGCAGACCGCCGTGGAGCAGCTTGGAGGAGGCGGAGGAGGTGGCGCCGGCGAAGTCACCGGCGTCCACCAGGGCCACCCGCAGACCGGACTGCGCGGCGTGCCAGGCGGTGGAGATGCCCAGGATGCCGCCGCCGATGACCAGGAGGTCGTACGTCGCCTTGGACAG
Source organism: Streptomyces mauvecolor (assembly GCF_039532965.1). Classification (NCBI taxonomy): domain Bacteria; kingdom Bacillati; phylum Actinomycetota; class Actinomycetes; order Kitasatosporales; family Streptomycetaceae; genus Streptomyces; species Streptomyces mauvecolor. The sequence goes on from NZ_BAAASQ010000012.1 coordinate 190,749, forward strand.
TTGCTCCCGAGTCTCGGCGCGGCTCGGGTGGGAGCCGGAGGCCGGGTGCGTCCCGAGGGCAGGGACGCTCTGCAGGGTGGTCATGTCGATTACTCCTCGTCCTCGATCCAGCCCATGGTCCGCTCGACGGCCTTGAGCCAGTTCTTGTACTCGCTGTCACGCCTGTCGGCGTCCATGCGAGGGGTCCATTCCGCCGCCCGGCGCCAGTTGGCGCGCAGCGCGTCGGTGTCCGGCCAGAAGCCGACGGCCAGACCGGCGGCGTAGGCGGCGCCGAGGCAGGTCGTCTCGGCGACCATCGGACGCACGACCGGCGCGTCCAGGAAGTCCGAGAGGGTCTGCATCAGCAGGTTGTTGGAGGTCATGCCGCCGTCGACCTTCAGCGCGGTCAGCTCGACGCCCGAGTCCTTCGTCATGGCGTCGGTGATCTCGCGGGTCTGCCAGGCGGTGGCCTCGAGAACGGCGCGCGCGATGTGCGCCTTGGTGACGTACCGGGTGAGGCCGGCGATCACACCGCGGGCGTCGGAGCGCCAGTACGGGGCGAACAGGCCGGAGAAGGCCGGCACGAAGTAGGCGCCGCCGTTGTCCTCGACGGAGGAGGCCAGCGTCTCGATCTCCGCGGCGGTCTTGATCATGCCCATCTGGTCGCGCATCCACTGGACGAGCGAGCCGGTGACGGCGATGGAGCCTTCGAGGGCGTAGACCGGCTTCTGGTCGCCGATCTGGTAGCCGACGGTCGTCAGCAGGCCGTTGTAGGAGTTGACGGGCTTGTCACCGGTGTTCATCAGCATGAAGGTGCCGGTGCCGTAGGTCGACTTGGCCTCGCCCTCGGAGAAGCAGGTCTGGCCGAACAGGGCCGCCTGCTGGTCGCCGAGCGCGGAGGCGACGGGGATGCCGTCCAGGACGCCGCCCTTGGCGTGTCCGTACACCTCGGCGGACGAGCGGATCTCCGGCAGCACGGCCGCCGGGATCTCCATGGACGACAGGATCTTGTCGTCCCACGCCATCTCGTGCAGGTTCATCAGGAGGGTGCGCGAGGCGTTGGTGACGTCCGTGACGTGGACACCGCCGTCGGTGCCGCCGGTCAGGTTCCAGATGACCCAGGAGTCCATGGTGCCGAAGAGGATGTCGCCGCGCTCGGCGCGCTCGCGCAGGCCCTCGACGTTGTCGAGCAGCCAGCGCACCTTCGGGCCCGCGAAGTACGAGGCGAGCGGCAGGCCGGTCTCGCGGCGGAAGCGGTCCTGGCCGACGTTGCGGCCGAGCTCCTTGCAGAGCGCGTCGGTGCGGGTGTCCTGCCAGACCAGCGCGTTGTGCACGGGCTCGCCGGTGTTCTTGTCCCACATCAGCGTGGTTTCACGCTGGTTGGTGATGCCGATCGCCTTGACGTCGGCGGCGGTGATGCCCGCCTTCTCGACCGCGCCGGCCACGACTTCCTGGACGTTGGTCCAGATCTCGGTGGCATCGTGCTCCACCCAGCCCGGCTTCGGGAAGATCTGCTCGTGCTCCTTCTGGTCGACCGAGACGATCCGGCCGTCCTTGTCGAAGACGATGCAGCGGCTGGAGGTGGTGCCCTGGTCGATGGCCGCGATGAACGGGCCGGTGCTGTGCGTGTCGCTCATGGGGTGCTCCCGGTAGGTCCGAAGGGGGTCGCGTCGTGTCTCAGGCGAAGGCGATGTTGTAGATGCCACCGGCGATCGCGCCGCCGATCAGCGGGCCGACGACGGGGATCCACGCGTAGCTCCAGTCCGAGCCGCCCTTGTTGGGCAGGGGCAGCAGGGAGTGCACGATGCGCGGGCCGAGGTCGCGGACCGGGTTGATGGCGTAGCCGGTCGGACCGCCGATCGAGAGACCGATGCCCACCACGACGAGCGCGGTGATCAGGACACCGATGACGCCGAGACCCTTGCCGTCGCCGTTGAGGCCCTGGGTCAGGATCGCGAGCACCAGAATGATGGTGGCGATGACCTCCGTGACCACGTTCTGGACCACGTTGCGGATCTCCGGGCCGGTCGAGAAGACGCCGAGCACCGGACCGGCCTTGCTTTCGCGGGCCTCGATCGCCTTGCCGTCGCCCACGATCTCGGAGTCGGTGAGGTGCGCGTGGAACTGGCCGTAGTAGGCGAGCCACACGAGGACCGCGCCGAGCATGGCGCCGAGGATCTGTCCGCCGAGGTACACGGGGACGTCGCTCCACTTGGTGCCGCCCTCGATCGCGAGACCCAGGGTCACCGCGGGGTTGAGGTGGGCGCCCGAGAGCGGGGCCGAGATGTAGGCGGCGGTCAGCACGGCGAAGCCCCACCCGAAGGTGATCGCGAGCCAGCCGGCGTTCCGCGCCTTAGAGCGCTTCAACGTGACGGCGGCGCACACGCCACCGCCCAGCAGGGTGAGAACGGCGGTACCAATGATCTCGCCGGTGAAGATGTCGTGGCTGGACACCCGCGACTCCTTTGTCCTTCGTCCAGGGGGAAATCCCAACAAGCGGAACACCGGGTCCCTCCGGTGGTCCGCACCCTCAATGGCTGAGGGCTGTCCGGCCCATGGCGTTGTCACACTCTAACTCGTATTGCCGGTAGGTGTTCGACAATGCCGACCGCTGAACGGCAGTTTTGCCCCCGGGTTAACTGGACGTCAATACTTCCGTGGCCGGAATCCCTGATCGTTACCAGGTGGTACGAACCACCAAACATGGACCCGGGCGCGGGATCAAGATCATGTACTGGTATGGCGCGAGTCGTCATGGCGGTGTTCTGTCCTGCGGCGAGCGGGCTGGAGCGCCCGGCGCCGCACCGCCGCAAGCGGTCGGCTAGAAGCGCCCGGCGCCCAGGTCCCGCGAGACCGCGCGGGCGCAGTCGCGTACGGCGGCCACCAGCTCGGGCCGCACCTCGCCGTCCTTGCAGACCCGCTCGACGGCGCCCGTGACGCCCACCGCGCCGACCGGCATCCGGCGCCGGTCGTGGATCGGGGCGGCCACCGAGGCGACGCCCTCCCAGGTCTCCTCGATGTCCGAGCCCCAGCCGCGCGCCCGGGTGACGTCGAGCAGCCCCTCGAAGCTCTCGGGCGCGGTGACCGTGTGGGCCGTGAACGCCTCGTGCATGTTGTCCACCGCCTCGGTGTGCGCCACCGGGTCGTACGCGGAGAGCACCTTGCCCAGGGCCGTGGAGTGCAGCGGCTGCATGGCACCCACTTCGAGCACCTGGCGGCTGTCGTCGGGCCGGAAGACGTGGTGCATGATCAGCACGCCCTGCTGGTGGAGCACCCCCACGTACACGCTCTCGCCGCTGGAGCGGGCCAGGTCGTCCGTCCACACCAGGGCGCGCGCCCGCAGCTCGTGGACGTCCAGGTAGCTGTTGCCCAGGCGCAGCAGCTCGGCGCCCAGCTGGTAGCGGCCGGAGGCCGGGTCCTGCTCCACGAAGCCCTCGGCCTGCAGGGTGCGCAGGATCCCGTGCGCGGTGCCCTTGGCGAGGCCCAGTGCGGAGGCCACCTCGGACAGACCGAGCCGCCGCTCGCCCCCCGCGAGCAGCCGCAGCATGGCGGCCGCCCGTTCGAGCGACTGGATGTTGCGCGCCATCGCGCTCCCTCCCTTTTCGGGCACTGCTGAACCGGCTGTCGCCGCTGAAGCGGCCGGCTCTCACATCGACTGGTTCGACAATGCTGAACAGTATCGGCCGTTGCCGACCTCGTGTCACCGCGAGGGCGGGCCCTCCCGACACTTCCGGACACCTGCATCCGGCCGTGCCCCGGCCGTCCGCCCCCTGATACAGCCGCGCGCCGCCAGGGTCCGCCCGGTTAGGCTGGCCGCGTGCGCCCTCCCACCGGACGGCGCAAAGCCGACAGCCGTCGCACTCCAGGGAGCACATCCATGGCCTTGTTGCCGACCCCTTCCGCTGACAGCCGGACCCGTATCGACGCCCTCCGCGAGGCGCTCGCCACCCGGGTGGTGGTGGCCGACGGTGCGATGGGCACGATGCTGCAGGCGCAGGATCCCACCCTGGAGGACTTCCAGGACCTCGAGGGCTGCAACGAGGTCCTGAACGTGACCCGGCCCGACATCGTGCGCTCGGTCCACGAGGCGTACTTCTCGGTCGGCGTGGACTGCGTCGAGACCAATACCTTCGGCGCCAACCACACCGCGATGAGCGAGTACGACATCCCGGAGCGGGTGCACGAGCTGTCGGAGGCCGGCGCCCGCATCGCCCGCGAGGTCGCCGACGAGTTCACCGCCTCGACCGGACAGCAGCGCTGGGTGCTCGGTTCCATCGGCCCCGGTACGAAGCTGCCGACGCTCGGCCACATCGGCTACCCCACGCTGCGCGACGGATTCCAGGCGAACGCCGAGGGCCTGATCGCGGGCGGCTCGGACGCGCTGATCGTCGAGACCACCCAGGACCTGCTCCAGACCAAGTCCGCCATCCTCGGCGCCCGCCGCGCGATGGAGGCGACCGGGGCCGACCTGCCGCTCCTGGTCTCGCTCGCCTTCGAGACGACCGGCACGATGCTGCTCGGCTCCGAGATCGGCGCCGCGCTGACCGCCCTTGAGCCGCTCGGCGTCGACATGATCGGTCTGAACTGCTCGACCGGCCCCGCCGAGATGAGCGAGCACCTGCGCTACCTCACCCGGCACTCGCGCATCCCGCTGCTCTGCATGCCCAACGCCGGCCTGCCGGTCCTCACCAAGGACGGGGCCCACTTCCCGCTCGGCCCCGAGGGCCTGGCCGACGCGCAGGAGAACTTCGTCCGCGACTACGGCCTGTCCCTGGTGGGCGGCTGCTGCGGTACGACCCCCGAGCACCTGCGCCAGGTCGTGGACCGGGTGCGCGGAACCGCCCCCGGCGAGCGCCACCCGCGCCCGGAGCCGGGCGCCGCCTCGCTCTACCAGACGGTGCCGTTCCGCCAGGACACCTCCTACCTGGCCATCGGCGAGCGCACCAACGCGAACGGGTCGAAGAAGTTCCGCGAGGCCATGCTGGAGGCCCGCTGGGACGACTGTGTGGAGATGGCCCGCGACCAGATCCGCGAGGGCGCCCACATGCTCGACCTCTGCGTCGACTACGTGGGCCGCGACGGCGTGGCCGACATGGCCGAGCTGGCCGGCCGCTTCGCGACCGCCTCCACCCTCCCCATCGTCCTGGACTCGACCGAACTCCCGGTCATCCAGGCCGGGTTGGAGAAGCTGGGCGGCCGTGCGGTCATCAACTCGGTCAACTACGAGGACGGCGACGGGCCCGAGTCGCGGTTCGCGAAGGTCACCGGGCTCGCGGTCGAGCACGGTGCCGCGCTGATCGCGCTGACCATCGACGAGGAGGGCCAGGCCCGCACCGTCGAGACCAAGGTCGCGATCGCCGAGCGGCTCATCGCGGACCTGACCGGGAACTGGGGGGTGCACGAGTCGGACATCCTCATCGACGCCCTGACCTTCACCATCTGCACCGGCCAGGAGGAGTCGCGGGGCGACGGCATCGCCACCATCGAGGCGATCCGCGAGCTCAAGCGCCGCCACCCGGACGTGCAGACCACGCTCGGCCTGTCCAACATCTCCTTCGGCCTGAACCCGGCCGCCCGTGTCGTCCTCAACTCCGTGTTCCTGGACGAGTGCGTGAAGGCCGGCCTGGACTCGGCGATCGTGCACGCCTCGAAGATCCTTCCGATCGCGCGCCTGGAGGAGGAGCAGGTCAAGGTCGCCCTCGACCTGATCTACGACCGGCGCGCCGAGGGCTACGACCCCCTGCAGAAGCTCATGGAGCTGTTCGAGGGCGTCAACATGAAGTCGATGAAGGCGGGCAAGGCCGAGGAACTCCTCGCCCTGCCGCTGGAGGAGCGCCTGAAGCGCCGCATCATCGACGGCGAGAAGAACGGCCTGGAGGCCGACCTCGACGAGGCGCTCCAGGACACCCCCGCCCTCGACATCGTCAACAACACCCTGCTCGAAGGCATGAAGGTGGTCGGCGAGCTGTTCGGCTCCGGCCAGATGCAGCTGCCGTTCGTGCTCCAGTCCGCCGAGGTCATGAAGTCGGCGGTCGCCCACCTGGAGCCGCACATGGAGAAGTCGGACGCGGAGGGCAAGGGCACCATCGTGCTCGCCACCGTGCGCGGCGACGTCCACGACATCGGCAAGAACCTCGTCGACATCATCCTGTCCAACAACGGCTACAACGTCGTCAACCTCGGCATCAAGCAGCCGGTCTCCGCGATCCTGGAAGCCGCCGAGGAGCACCGCGCCGACGTGATCGGCATGTCCGGCCTCCTGGTCAAGTCCACGGTGATCATGAAGGAGAACCTGGAGGAGCTCAACCAGCGCAAGCTGGCCGCCGAGTACCCCGTCATCCTCGGCGGCGCGGCCCTGACCCGGGCCTATGTCGAGCAGGACCTGCACGAGATCTACCAGGGCGAAGTCCGCTACGCCCGCGACGCGTTCGAGGGCCTGCGCCTCATGGACGCCCTGATCGGCGTCAAGCGCGGCGTGCCCGGAGCCGTGCTCCCGGAGCTGAAGCAGCGCCGCGTCCCCAAGCGCGACACCCCCGTCCTGGAGGTCGAGGAGCCGGAGGGCTCGGTGCGCTCCGACGTGGCCACCGACAACCCGGTGCCCACCCCGCCGTTCTGGGGCACCCGCGTCATCAAGGGCATCCCGCTCAAGGAATACGCCTCCTGGCTGGACGAGGGCGCCCTGTTCAAGGGCCAGTGGGGCCTGAAGGAAGCCCGTGCGGGCGGCCCCACCTACGAGGAGCTGGTGGAGACCGAGGGTCGCCCGCACCTGCGCGGCTGGCTCGACAAGCTGCACACCGAGGGCCTGCTTGAGGCGGCCGTCGTCCACGGCTACTTCCCGTGCGTGTCCAAGGGCGACGACCTGATCCTGCTGAACGAGGACGGCTCGGAGCGCACCCGCTTCACCTTCCCGCGCCAGCGCCGGGGACGGCGGCTGTGCCTGGCGGACTTCTTCCGCCCGGAGGACTCCGGCGAGGTGGACGTCGTCGGCCTCCAGGTCGTCACCGTCGGCTCCCGGATCGGCGAGGAGACGGCCAAGCTCTTCGCGGCCAACGCCTACCGCGACTACCTCGAACTGCACGGCCTGTCCGTCCAGTTGGCGGAAGCGCTCGCCGAGTACTGGCACGCCCGGGTCCGCTCCGAGCTCGGCTTCGCCGGCGAGGACCCCTCCGAGGTGGAGGACATGTTCGCCCTGAAGTACCGCGGCGCGCGCTTCTCGCTCGGCTACGGGGCCTGCCCCGACCTGGAGGACCGGGCGAAGATCGCCGAGCTGCTCGAACCGGAGCGGATCGGCGTCCACCTCTCCGAGGAGTTCCAGCTCCACCCCGAGCAGTCCACCGACGCCATCGTCATCCACCACCCCGAAGCCAAGTACTTCAACGCCCGATGACGGGGCGCGGCACATAATTCAGCGCATGTTCAGCGGGCCGGACGTACACTGGTCGGCCCAGTGAAGGCCGGTCGCTTTTCCCAGCTGGGGAAGGCGACCGGCCTTCTCGTCCCCTCAGGAGGTGTGCCGATGACCAGTACGGTCCCCGCGGCCACGACTCATCCCCAGGCTCTCAACTCCGTTCGAGCAGGGGAGACCCCAATGGCCGAGGGCGCAGCCCTCCAGGCCGTCTTCCTCGACATGGACGGCACCCTGGTCGACACCGAGGGCTTCTGGTGGGACGCCGAGCGCGAGGTCTTCGCGGACCTCGGGCACGCCCTCGACGAGTCGTGGCGGGACGTGGTGGTCGGCGGCCCGATGACGCGCAGCGCGGGCTTCCTCATCGAGGCCACCGGCGCCGACATCACCCTGGCCGAGCTGACCGTACTGCTCAACGAACGCTTCGAGGAGCGCATCACCCGCGGGGTGCCGCTGATGCCGGGCGCCGCCCGGCTGCTGAGCGAGCTCGCCACCCACAACATCCCGACAGCCCTGGTCTCGGCCTCGCACCGCCGCATCATCGACAAGATCGTCCACTCGCTCGGCCCGTCCAACTTCGCCCTGACCGTCGCGGGCGACGAGGTGGCCCGCACCAAGCCGCACCCCGACCCGTACCTGATCGCCGCCGACGGACTCGGCGCCGACCCGGCCAGGTGCGCCGTCGTGGAGGACACCGCGACCGGCGTCGCGGCGGCCGAGGCGGCCGGCTGCCGGGTGGTCGCGGTACCGTCCGTCGCCCCGATCGAGGCCGCCGCGGGCCGGGTCGTGGTGGGCTCCCTCGAAGAGGTCGACCTGGCATTTCTGCGCACCTTGATCACCAGGATGAACTGACCCGCACACCGAGCGTGCGCCGCTGAATGCAGCGGAAACTCATCGCAGCCGCGCGTTCATTTTCCGTGACGCCCACGGTGCCGAATTCACACCCTGTCAAAGGGACCCGGGTGGTGACGTTCGTCACCCGACAGGGGGTCGACAGGAGCCCGATCCCGGCACTCCGGGCCCCCTGGACGCACCCTTGTGTCCCGTTTGGTGATCTCGTGTACGAATCATTCCGCCGCCCGTATATCGGTGGGCCGGTATTGCGGCGGACGGATTGATTCCCCGTGCACCAGAGCCAGTTCCAGCTTTTCGTACGGCGCCCACTAATCTCGTCCAAGAACTTCGCCGCACCCTCATCTGCCCCGCCGCACACCAAGCGGACGGGAGCGCAGGTCCGATCGCACAAACCCGGCCCGATCGCCCCGCCCCGAACGGGCGGACGCGGCGGAGTGTCCCGTACACAGCTGTACCCCAAAGTGCCGGACAAGGGAGATCGTCCAGGATGAACCGCAAGACTTTGGTGCTGCCGGCCGTAGTGGCCTTGCTCGCTCCCGTACTCGCCGCCTGTGGCGGATCGGAGAGCGGGGGAGACGGCGGCAAGACCATCGTCGTGGGCACCACGGACCAGTTCGTGGCAACCAAGGACGCCCCTGCCCCCCTCGATCCGGCGCACGCCTACGAGACGGGCATCTGGAACGTGATGCGCCAGACGACGCAGTCGCTGGTCCACGTTCCGCGCGGCGGCGGCATGCCCGTCCCCGACGCGGCCTCCGCCTGCAACTTCACCGACAAGGAGAACGAGAGCTACCGCTGCACCCTGCGCAGCGGCCTCGAGTTCGCCGATGGCACCAAGGTGACCGCCGACGACGTGAAGTACTCCATCCAGCGCGTCATCGACATCAAGGACGACAACGGCCCCTCCGGTCTCCTCGACAACATCGACACCATGGAGACCAAGGGCGACGCCGAGATCGTCTTCCACCTCAAGACGCCGGACGCCACGTTCCCGTACAAGCTGGCCACCCCCGCCGCGGGCATCGTGCAGAAGGACAAGTACGGGCCGAAGAAGCTCCGCGACGGCTTCGAGATGGACGGCTCCGGGCCGTACAAGATGAAGGCCGAGGTCAAGGGCGGCGAGCAGGCGGTGACGTTCACCTTCACCAAGAACTCCAACTACAAGGGTGACGTCAAGCTCGCCAACGACAAGGTCGAGCTGCGCTCCTTCCCGACCGCCGAGGCCATGGGCACCGCGCTCGCCAAGGGCGAGATCGACATGATGACCCGTGCGATGACGCCGGGGCAGATCCAGCAGATGCAGGTCAGCCCCAGCAAGGACATCAACCTGGTCGAGATGCCCGGCCTGGAGATCCGCTACCTGGGCTTCAACACCGACGACCCGTCGGTGAAGAACAAGGCCGTGCGCCAGGCGCTCGCCCAGTCCATCGACCGCAGCCAGCTCGTGAACAAGGTGTACGGGCAGACCGCCGAGCCGCTGTACTCGCTGATCCCCACCTCGATCGCCGGGCACACCAACTCGTTCTTCAACAAATACGGCGAGGCCAGCAAGGCCAAGGCCCAGGCCATCCTGAAGAACGCCAACATCCAGACGCCCGTCAAGCTCACCCTCAACTACACGACGGACCACTACGGTTCGATCACCGAGGACGAGTTCAAGAATCTCTCCTCGCAGCTGAACGCGACTGGGCTTTTCAGCACTACGATCCAGGGAACCGAGTGGTCGAAGTTCCGTCCGGCGCAGAAGAAGGGTGAGTACGCGGTCTACGGCCTCGGCTGGTTCCCCGACTTCCCGGACCCGGACAACTTCGTCGCCCCCTTCTTCGGCAAGGACAACTTCCTCAACACCCCGTACGCCAACAACGACATCCGCAACACGCTCATCCCCCAGTCGCGGGTGGCCGCCGACCGCAACCAGGCGTCCAAGCCGTTCGAGTCCATCCAGGACATCGTCGCGAGCGACGTCCCGGTCATCCCGCTGTGGCAGGGCAAGCAGTACGTCGCTGCCCGCAGCGACATCACCGGCACCGAATGGGCCATCAACTCCTCGTCCGACCTGCAGCTCTGGGAACTGGCGCGAGGAAAGAAGTAACGCACGACCCGGCCACGATCCTTACGTGCCGGCCAGTAATTTCCGTGAGCAGGACTGTGAGGCACGTGCACGTGAAGATCCGGAACCGATGGCTGACGACCCCGCTCGCCGCGGGTGTGGCGGCCGGGCTCCTGAGTGGCTGCGGTACCCAGGAGGGCGGCGACGCCGCCTCCGACGGCGGCGGTTCGGTGGTCATGGGGATGTCGGACGACATCCTGGCCACCGACCCCGCCTCGGGTTACGACCCGGGTTCGTGGCTGTTGTTCAACAACGTCTTCCAGTCGCTGCTCAGCTTCCCCAAGGGCAGTTCGACGCCGCAGCCGGAGGCCGCCCAGGCGTGCAGCTTCGACAAGGGCGGCTCCACGGTCTACCGCTGCACCCTGCGCAGCGGCCTCACCTTCAGCAACGGCGACAAGCTGACCTCCGAGGACGTCAAGTACTCCTTCGAGCGCGTGCTGAAGATCAACGACCCCAACGGCCCGGCGCCGATGCTCGCCACCCTGGGCAAGATCGAGACCCCGGACGAGAAGACGGTCGTCTTCCACCTCAAGGTCCCGGACGCCACCTTCCCCAGCAAGATCGCCTCCGGCGCCGGCTCGATCGTCGACCACAAGGAGTACCCGGCCGACAAGCTCCGCACCGACGGCAAGGCGGTCGGCTCCGGCGTCTACAAGCTGAACTCCTTCGGCGACGACAAGGCCGTCTTCTCGGTCAACTCCTCGTACGAGGGCCCGGTCAAGGCCAAGAACTCCGGCATGACGCTGAAGCTCTACCACGGTGACCAGAAGGCCCTGGCCGCCGCCCTGAACAAGGGCGACGTCGACCTCGTCTACCGAGGCCTGACCGCCAAGGACACCGCGGCCCTGCAGAGTTCGCCGACGGCGGACAAGAAGGGCATCGAGGTCATCGAGGGCACCAGTGCCGAGGTCCAGGACCTGGTCTTCAACATGAAGGACCCGGTCGTCGGCAAGGTCGGGGTGCGCAAGGCGATCGCCTACCTCGTCGACCGCGAAGCCCTGGTGCGCGACGTGTACTCGTCCACCGCGAGCCCGCTGTACTCGGTCATCCCGAGCGGCATCACGGCCCACAACACCGCCCTGTTCGACATGTACGGCGGCAGCCCCCAGCCCGCCAAGGCGAAGGCGGCCCTGCACTCGGCCGGCATCACCGGCAAGGTGAAGCTGACCCTGTGGTCCACGCCGAGCCGCTACGGCCCGTCCACCGACGACGAGCTGAAGGCGATAGCCAAGCAGCTCAACGCGAGCGGCCTGTTCGACGCGGACGTGAAGTCGGTCGAGTTCAAGCAGTACGAGAAGGACATCGAGGCCGGCAAGTACGGCGTCTACGTGAAGGGCTGGGTCCCCGACTACCCGGACCCGGACAACTTCACCCTGCCGTTCTTCGGCAAGGGCAACGTGCTGTCCAACAACTACGCGAACAAGCAGATCACCGACGAGATCCTCCCGGCGACCGCGGCCACCGCCGACCGCGCGGCCACGGAGGGCGACTTCGCCAAGCTCCAGGACATGGTCGCCGACGAACTCCCCGTCCTTCCCCTGTGGCAGGGCAAGCAGTACGCGGTGGCCCGAACCGGCATCACCGGCCTGGAATGGACCCTGGACGCGTCAACGGTGTTCCGCTTCTGGGAGATCAAGAAGGGTTAGGGGCAACCCGGCTGGGGGCGCGGGGCCCCATGGGGGCGCGGGGCCGTGCCATTGCGCGGCCCCGGTCCCCGAGGGAGCTCGGACCCGGTCCTGCCAGGGGCGCGGGGCCGTGACATTCTGCGGCGCGGCTCAGCCGCGTGGCGCGACCAGCCACCTACGGCCCGCGGTCGAAAGAGACCAGCCCCTCCGGCGTCCGAGGAGCGGGAGCCCGGGGCAGAGCCCCCGGAAGGCCGGGGGAGCCACCCCGCCCTCACTGTGCGCCGGGCCGAACCAACCCACTCTCGTACGCGTAGACGGCCGCCTGCACCCGGTCCCGAAGCCCCAGCTTCGTCAGCACATGCCCCACATGCGTCTTCACGGTCGTCTCGCTGACAAACAGATCCGCCGCGATCTCCGCGTTGGAAAGCCCGCGGGCCACCAGCTTCAGGACCTCGACCTCACGGTCGGTCAGCGTGTGCAGCGTGTCCGGCACCGGCTCCTCGCCGGACGGCAGATGGTCGGCGTACTTGTCGAGCAGGCGGCGTGTGATCGACGGCGCCAGCATCGCCTCGCCGGCCGCGACCACCCGGATCGCCTGCACCAGCTCGTTGGCGGGCGCGTCCTTCAGGAGGAAGCCGCTGGCCCCCGCCTTGAGCGCCTCCACCACGTACTCGTCGAGGTCGAAGGTGGTCAGGACGAGCACCTTCGCGGGGCCGTCCTTGCCGGGCCCGCTGATCTGCCGGGTCGCCTCGACGCCGTCCATCCGGGGCATCCGGATGTCCATGAGGACCACGTCGGGCTGGAGCGCCCGGACCTGATCGAGGGCCTGCAGACCGTCGCCGGCCTCGCCGACCACCGCGATGTCCTGCTCGGCCTCCAGGATCATCCGGAAGCCGGTGCGCAGCAGCGGCTGGTCGTCGACCAGTAGGACGCGGATCGCCACGGGTACTCCTCATCAGGATTGCTGGACCGGGCCCATTCTGCCCTGCTCACCGGCGGTGGATGCGGCCGGGCGAGGGCCCGGGCGGCCGGCACCCCGGGAGGCCCCGGGCCGACGGCCGCCGCTGGAACTCAGCCTGCCGACTCCGGCGCCGGAGCGATGGACAACGGGTATACCGGGGGAGTCCCCCCGAATTCCGGACAGACCGCCTGATGGTCGCACCAGCCGCACAGCTTGGTGGGCCGGGGCCGCCAGTCGCCCGTCTCGGTGGCGAGCCGGATCGCTTCCCACAGCGCGAGCAGCTTCCGTTCCACCTGGACGAGGTCCGCCTCGACCGGGTCGTACGTCAGCACATCGCCGCTGCCCAGGTACACCAGCTGAAGCCGGCGCGGCACGACCTGCTTCAGGCGCCACACCACCAGCGCGTAGAACTTCATCTGGAAGAGCGCGCCCTCCGCGTACTCCGGCCGCGGTGCCTTGCCCGTCTTGTAGTCGACGATCCGTACCTCGCCGGTGGGCGCCACGTCCACCCGGTCGATGACCCCGCGCAGGCGCAGCCCCGAATCCAGCTCGGTCTCGACGAAGAACTCCCGCTCCACCGGCTCCAGGCGCGTGGGATCCTCCAGCGAGAACCACCGCTCCACCAGCCGCTCGGCCTCGCCCAGCCACTTGGTGAGCCGCTCGCCCTCGGTGTCCTCGGCGAACAGCTCGGTCAGCTCCGGCTTCGATTCGAGCAGCCGGTCCCACTGCCCCGGGATCATCGACTTGGCGCGCGGCGCGGTGCGCTCGGCCGCCGGGTCGTCGAAGAGCCGCTCCAGAACGGCGTGCACCAGCGTGCCGCGCGTGGCCGCCTCGCTCGGCTTCTCGGGCAGTCTGTCGATCACCCGGAACCGGTACAGCAAGGGGCACTGCATGAAGTCGTTCGCCCGCGACGGCGACAGCGACGTTGGCCGCTGTGCGGCCGCGGCCCCACCGGTGCTCGTACTCATGACACAGACCCTACGACCCGCCACTGACAGCGAGCGGAATACCATCGACGACAGGCGCCCTCACCCTGCATGATCGTGGCATCGCACCATGCAGCGAACATTCGGCGGACGAGGAGAGTCCGGCCGGGGCTCCGGGGCAGGTTTCCCGGAGCAGGCATCGTACCGACGAAGGGAACCCGTGGAAGACAGCGGCGAGAGCGGCGAGCGCGGACGGCCGCAGTCCGGCGCGGAGGGCAACACCCCGGGCCCGGGCAACGGCAAGCAACCCCGCCCCGGACCCGGCGGCGGACTCCTGATGGGCCGCCCCTTCGGAGTGCCCGTCTACGTCGCCCCCAGCTGGTTCCTGGTCGCCGCCCTGATCACCTGGGTCTTCGGCGGCCAGCTCGACCGGGTCCTGCCCGAACTCGGCGCCGCCCGCTACCTCGTGTCGCTCTTCTTCGCCGTGGCCTTCTACGCCTCCGTGCTGGTCCACGAACTCGCCCACACCGTGGCCGCGCTCCGCTTCAAGCTGCCGGTGCGCCGGATCCAGCTCCAGTTCTTCGGCGGGGTCTCCGAGATCGAGAAGGAGACCGAGACGCCGGGCCGCGAGTTCGTCCTCGCCTTCGTCGGCCCGCTGCTCTCGCTCGTCCTGTCCGGCGTCTTCTACCTCGGCATGAAGGCCGTCGAACCCGGCACCGTACCCGGCGTGCTGCTGGCGGGCCTGATGATCTCCAACCTCATCGTGGCCGGCTTCAACCTGCTGCCCGGCCTGCCGCTGGACGGCGGCCGCATGCTCCGCGCCGTCGTCTGGAAGATCACCGGCAAGCCCATGAGCGGCACGATCGCCGCCGCCTGGGTCGGCCGCGCGCTCGCCGTCACCGTCCTCATCGGCCTGCCCCTGCTCACCCAGACCGGCGTGCTCGGCAACTCGCCCGACGAGGTCAGCGGCATGGACACCGTCACCGACGCGCTGCTCGCCGCCATCCTCGCCGCGATCATCTGGACCGGCGCCGGCAACAGCCTGCGCATGGCCCGGCTGCGCGAACACCTCCCCGAGCTGCGCGCCCGCACCCTCACCCGGCGCGCCGTTCCCGTCGAGTCCACCACCCCGCTCTCCGAGGCGCTGCGCCGCGCCAACGAGGCGGGTGCCCGCGCGCTGGTCGTCGTCGACGGGCACGGCGACCCGACCGGCCTCGTCCGCGAGGCCGCCATCGTCGGTGTCCCCGAACACCGCCGCCCGTGGGTCGCCGTCAGCGGCCTCGCCCAGGAACTCACCGACGGCATGCGCGTCCCGGCCGAACTCGCCGGAGAGCCGCTGCTCGACCTGCTCCGGGCCACCCCCGCCACCGAGTACCTGGTCGTCGAGGAGACCGGCGAGATCTACGGAGTGCTGTCCGCGGCCGACGTGGAGAAGGCGTTCGTCGCGGCCATGGCGCGGCCCGGCTCCTGACACCGGGCGCCGCCGCCGTGGCGTTCGCGGCCCCGTACGGCCGGTACTCTGGTCGTATGTCCGAACCGACCGGTGCCGCCCGCCGTCGCGGGCCCTTCAAGGTCGGGGACCAGGTCCAGCTCACCGACCCCAAGGGACGCCACTACACGTTCACGCTCGAAGCCGGGAAGAATTTCCACACCCACAAGGGTTCCTTCCCGCACGACGAGCTGATCGGTGCTCCCGAGGGCAGTGTTGTCCGTACCACGGGAAACGTCGCCTACCTCGCGCTGCGCCCCCTGCTCCCCGACTTCGTCCTGTCCATGCCCCGCGGCGCCGCCGTGGTCTACCCCAAGGACGCGGGGCAGATCCTGGCCTTCGCCGACATCTTCGCCGGCGCCCGCGTCGTCGAGGCCGGGGTCGGATCGGGCTCGCTGAGTGCCTTCCTGCTGCGCGCCATCGGCGACCACGGAATGCTGCACTCCTACGAGCGCCGCGAGGACTTCGCCGAGATCGCCACGCAGAACGTGGAGCGCTACTTCGGCGGCCCGCACCCCGCCTGGCAGCTCACCGTCGGCGACCTGCAGGACAACCTGTCGGACACCGAGGTCGACCGCGTCATTCTGGACATGCTCGCCCCCTGGGAGTGCCTGGACGCCGTCTCCAAGGCGCTCGTCCCCGGCGGAATCCTGTGCTGCTACGTGGCCACCACCACCCAGCTCTCGCGCACCGTCGAGTCCATCCGCGAGATCGGCTGCTTCGCCGAGCCGCAGCCCTGGGAATCGATGATCCGCAACTGGCACGTCGAGGGCCTGGCCGTCCGCCCGGACCACCGGATGATCGGCCACACCGGCTTCCTGGTGACCGCGCGCCGCCTCGCGGACGGCGTGGAACCCCCGATGCGCCGCCGCCGCCCCGCCAAGGGCGCTTACGGCGACGACTACGAGGGCCCCAACAAGGACTGAGGTCCCGTCCTGGGGCTGGGCCTCGTACAACGAACCGGCGTCGCCGCCGAGTTCCCGGACCGACACGGGAACTCGGCGGCGACGCCTTTACGTTGAGCCTGTTGCCCCGGTATTCCGCGCCGCCTGTGACGTGTGGCACGATGCTGGCCACCCCCACCACCCGCACCGCCCTTCACAGGAGACCTCCCGCGTGCAGACTGCCGCCGTCCCTGAGCTCGCGCACACCCACGCCCGCCCCGTTCACTGGATCGCCACCGCAACGGCGATGGCCGCCGTGGTCGCGCTCGCGGGCTTCCTGCAGCCGGACGCCGCCAAGGCCTCCCAGACACCCGACGGGCGCGGCACCACCCCTCTGACGACGGCAGCAGCCCCCGACACGGGCGCGGTCGCCTTCCCGCTGGACTGCGGGAGCAACGGCTCGGTGGTGGAGAAGAAGGCCTCGGGCGACCTCGACGGCGACGGTGCCCCCGAAACCGTCGCGGTCGTGCACTGCAACGCCGGCGGCGGCACCCCGCCCAGCGGCATCTACGTCCTGACGAAGCCGGTCGTGAAGGGAGCGCCGCCGCGGGTGGTGGCGACGCTGGTGGACCCCAGGGAGAAGCAGACCGTCGCCGACTTCGACGTACGGGACGGGGCGGTGGCCGCGACCCTGCTCGGCTACTCCTCCGACGACGTGCCGCGCTTCCAGCCGGACGTGCGCCGGCAGGTCAAGTGGCGCTGGCAGGGCGGGAAGTTCGTCCGCTGGACCGGCGCCGCCGCGGTGGGCGTCTGAGCGACCCGGGGTAGCACCGGGTCACCCTCCGCTCACTCCGCGTCGGGTCCGTACACCTCGACGCTGTCCGAAACCCGACGTACGTGAATACAGTCGCCCGGGCACTCCTTCGCGGAGTCCACGACGTCCTGGAGCAACGGCAGCGGTACGGGTGTTGTGGCCCCGGGCGCCTGCAGCAACTCGTCCTCGGAACTCTTCACATACGCAAGCCCGTCGATGTCCAGCTCGAAGACCTCGGGGGCGTACTGGACGCAGATACCGTCGCCGGTGCACAGGTCCTGGTCGATCCAGACTTCGAGAGCCTCGTTCATGTGCCTGCCGTTCCTGCGCGAGTGAATCAATCGGTGCCAGCCCTGACGGGTGTTGACGCCATCGACGATAACAACCGCCCGCTTTCCGATGTTGATGGGTGGGTATTCCCCTGGCGTGAGGGAGAGCGCAAGGGTGAAGATCAGACACACCTCAGAGTCTTTGTGATCTAGGGGTTTCAATCACCACCAGCCCAGGTAGGGTCAGGAAGCGTCCAGCTCCCCTTGGAGGAGGTGAGGACCGTGGCAGCCCACGACGACGACATCAACCGCGGCATCCGGCCCGGGCGGGGGTCTGAGGACCCAGCCGGCCAGGTTGCCTATCTAGAGCAGGAAATCGCCGTCCTGCGACGTAAGCTCGCCGACTCGCCGCGTCATACGAGGATTCTCGAAGAGCGGATCGTCGAGCTGCAGACCAGCCTGGCGGGCGTGTCCGCGCAGAACGAGCGGCTCGCCAACACGCTCCGCGAGGCCCGCGACCAGATCGTGGCCCTCAAGGAGGAGGTCGACCGGCTCGCGCAGCCGCCGGCCGGCTTCGGAGTCTTCCTGCAGTCCAACGAGGACGGCACCGCCGACATCTTCACCGGGGGCCGCAAGCTCCGGGTGAACGTCAGCCCCAGCGTCGAGCTCGACGACCTGAGGCGCGGCCAGGAAGTCATGCTGAACGAAGCGCTCAACGTGGTCGAGGCCATGGAGTTCGAGCGCGCCGGGGACATCGTCACCCTCAAGGAGATCCTGGAGGACGGCGAGCGCGCCCTGGTGGTCGGGCACACCGACGAGGAACGGGTGGTGAGGCTCGCAGAGCCGCTCCTGGACATCACCATCCGTCCCGGCGATGCGCTCCTGCTGGAACCCAGGTCCGGCTACGTCTACGAAGTGGTACCGAAGAGCGAGGTCGAGGAACTCGTCCTCGAAGAGGTCCCGGACGTCGACTACGACAAGATCGGCGGTCTGGGCAACCAGATCGAGCTGATCCGCGACGCGGTCGAGCTCCCCTACCTCTACCCCGACCTCTTCAAGGAGCACGAACTGCGGCCGCCGAAGGGCATCCTGCTCTACGGCCCGCCGGGATGCGGCAAGACGCTGATCGCGAAGGCGGTCGCCAACTCCCTTGCCAAGAAGGTCGCCGAGGTGACCGGCCAGCCCGCGGGGAAGAGCTACTTCCTCAACATCAAGGGCCCCGAGCTCCTCAACAAGTACGTCGGTGAGACCGAGCGGCACATCCGCCTCGTCTTCCAGCGTGCTCGGGAGAAGGCGAGCGAGGGCACCCCCGTCATCGTCTTCTTCGACGAGATGGAATCCCTCTTCCGCACCCGTGGATCCGGTGTGAGCTCGGACGTGGAGAACACCATCGTCCCGCAGCTGCTCGCCGAGATCGACGGCGTGGAGGGCCTGGAGAACGTCATCGTCATCGGCGCCTCCAACCGCGAGGACATGATCGACCCCGCGATCCTGCGGCCCGGCCGGCTCGATGTGAAGATCAAGATCGAGCGTCCGGACGCGGAGGCGGCGAAGGACATCTTCGCCAAGTACCTCCGCTCCTCCCTGCCGCTGCACGCCGACGACCTCGCCGAGCACGGCGGGGACGCGGACGGCACCACCCACGCGATGATCCAGTCCGTGGTGGAGCAGATGTACGCGGAGACCGAGGAGAACCGCTTCCTCGAAGTCACCTACGCCAACGGTGACAAGGAAGTCCTGTACTTCAAGGACTTCAACTCCGGCGCCATGATCCAGAACATCGTGGACCGGGCCAAGAAGATGGCCATCAAGGCCTTCCTCGACCAGAACCAGAAGGGCCTTCGGATCTCCCACCTCCTCCAGGCTTGCGTGGACGAGTTCAAGGAGAACGAGGACCTGCCGAACACCACCAACCCGGACGACTGGGCCAGGATTTCCGGAAAGAAGGGCGAGCGGATCGTATTCATCCGCACCCTTGTCACCGGAAAGCAGGGCGCGGACACCGGACGCTCCATCGACACGGTGGCCAACACCGGTCAGTACCTGTAAAAGGCAGGCCGGCTGCGGGTGCCCGGGCGGGCATCCGCAGCCGACTGCTTTTCAGGCCATAAGCAGGGCACGAGCAATGACGGAATTGATCTCCCCACCAGCGCAAAGGCGTTCTAGGCTCTTCGGTACCGCCGAGTCGCGCAGTGCGGGGACGGGCACCGCACACGCACCGGAGAACCAGCGGTACTTGAGCGCCGCTCCCGCGGGGGAGCGCCGCCGGGCAAGGAGGGCCGCATGACCGTACGGCGAGTAATGGGCATCGAGACGGAGTACGGAATCTCCGTCCCCGGCCACCCCAACGCCAATGCCATGCTCACCTCGTCCCAGATCGTCAACGCCTACGCGGCGGCGATGCACCGGGCGCGCCGCGCCCGCTGGGACTTCGAGGAGGAGAACCCGCTGCGGGACGCCCGCGGCTTCGACCTCGCCCGCGAGGCCGCCGACTCAAGTCAGTTGACCGACGAGGACATCGGCCTCGCCAACGTCATCCTCACCAACGGGGCGCGGCTCTACGTCGACCACGCGCACCCCGAGTACAGCTCACCCGAGGTCACCAACCCGCGCGACGCCGTCCTGTGGGACAAGGCCGGCGAGCGCATCATGGCCGAGGCGGCCGAACGCGCGGCCCAGCTCCCCGGCGCCCAGCCGATCCACCTGTACAAGAACAACACCGACAACAAGGGCGCCTCGTACGGCACGCACGAGAACTACCTGATGAAGCGGGAGACCGCCTTCTCGGACATCGTGCGCCACCTGACCCCGTTCTTCGTCTCGCGCCAGGTCATCACCGGCGCCGGACGCGTGGGCATCGGCCAGGACGGCCACGAGCACGGATTCCAGATCAGCCAGCGCGCCGACTACTTCGAGGTCGAGGTCGGCCTGGAGACGACCCTCAAGCGCCCGATCATCAACACCCGCGACGAACCGCACGCGGACGCCGAGAAGTACCGCCGCCTGCACGTCATCATCGGCGACGCGAACCTCTCGGAGATCTCGACGTACCTCAAGCTGGGCACGACCTCCCTGGTCCTGTCCATGATCGAGGAAGGGTTCATCAACGTCGACCTGGCCGTGGACCAGCCGGTCCGCACCCTCCACCAGGTCTCGCACGACCCCACCCTGCAACACCTGGTCACGCTCCGCAGCGGCCGCACGCTGACGGCCGTCCAGCTGCAGATGGAGTACTTCGAGCTGGCGCGCAAGTACGTCGAGGAGCGGTTCGGGGCGGACGCCGACGAGCAGACCAAGGACGTCCTGGTCCGCTGGGAGGACGTCCTGAACCGGCTGGAGAACGACCCGATGAGCCTGTCGGGCGAACTCGACTGGATCGCCAAGCGCGAGCTGATGGAGGGCTACCGGCGCCGCGACGGCCTCGACTGGGACGCGGCCCGGCTGCACCTGGTGGACCTCCAGTACGCCGACGTACGGCCCGAGAAGGGCCTCTACAACCGTCTGGTGGCCCGCGGCAAGATGAAGCGGCTCCTGGACGACCCCGGCGTCCTGCGGGCGCAGACCAAGCCTCCGGAGGACACCAGGGCCTACTTCCGCGGCCGCTGTCTGGAGCAGTACGCGGACGACGTGGCGGCGGCCTCCTGGGACTCGGTGATCTTCGACCTGCCGGGCCGTGACTCGCTCCAGCGGGTGCCAACCCTGGAACCCCTACGCGGAACGCGTAATCACGTGAAGGCGCTGCTCGACCGGTGCCGTACGGCCGAAGATCTGGTGCGGGTGCTCTCCGGCGGCTGAAAGGCCGCGGGTATGGGAAACACAGAGGTAGGCCCCGCACGTTCCAGAAAGTGCGGGGCCGATGTCAGACCCTGCTTGTAGGGTCTGATCAAGGACATCGAACCGAGCGGGGTGAGGTAGATGGCGACCAAGGACACCGGCGGCGGCCAGCAGAAGGCGACGCGCTCCACCGAGGAGGTCGAGGAGCAGGCGCAGGACGCGCAGGCTTCGGAGGACCTCAAGGAGCGCCAGGAGAAGCTCTCCGACGACGTGGACTCCGTCCTGGACGAGATCGACGACGTCCTCGAAGAGAACGCAGAGGACTTCGTGCGATCCTTCGTTCAAAAGGGCGGACAGTAGTTCACGGACGTGAACATCGGGGTGCGTCGTGGGAAGCCCGGACCGGGACGCGGGCTTCCCACGACAGCACTGCCCGGCCCCCCAGGGGCAACCGCGTAATGGGCCTGTCCTGCCCAGCCGTTCATGTGGATCATTGCCGGACGGCGGGTAGGGTCCCAGGCGTACTCTGCTTCAACTGCAATTCGGCCATCGGCCTGTTGGGGGAAATCCCCGGCACCGTCCGTCGGGCTGCCGCCTACTTGGAAGGAAACTCGTGGAAGCCAACACTCGTGGCACCGGGCGTCTACCAGCTGCCTTCCTGACGCCTGGCTCCTCCTCATTCATGGACTTCCTGTCCGAGCACTCGCCGGAGATGCTGCCCGGCAAGCGCGCCCTGCCGCCCGTGCAGGGGCACATCGAGGCGCCGCACGGCACGACGATCGTCGCGGCGACGTTCCCCGGCGGGGTCGTCCTGGCCGGCGACCGGCGCGCCACGATGGGCAACATGATCGCCCAGCGCGACATCGAGAAGGTCTTCCCGGCCGACGAGTACTCGGCGGTCGGCATCGCAGGCACCGCCGGCCTCGCGGTCGAGATGGTGAAGCTCTTCCAGCTGGAGCTGGAGCACTTCGAGAAGGTCGAAGGCGCCACGCTCTCCCTGGAGGGCAAGGCCAACCGGCTCTCCACGATGATCCGCAGCAACCTGGGCATGGCCATGCAGGGCCTCGCCGTGGTCCCGCTCTTCGCGGGCTACGACGTGGACCGCGACAAGGGCCGGATCTTCTCCTACGACGTCACCGGCGGCCGCTCCGAGGAGCACGGCTTCGCCGCCACCGGCTCCGGCTCCATCTTCGCCCGGGGCTCCATGAAGAAGCTCTACCGCGACGATCTGACGGAGCAGGAGACGACCACGCTCGTCATCCAGGCGCTCTACGACGCCGCCGACGACGACTCGGCGACCGGCGGCCCGGACATGGCACGCCGGATCTTCCCGATCGTCACCGTCATCACCGAGGACGGCTTCCGCAGGCTCACCGAGGCGGAGTCCTCCGAGCTCGCCCGCACCATCCTGGCGCGGCGGCTGGAGCAGCCCGACGGCCCCCGGGCCTCCCTCCTCTGAGGCCCGAGCAGGCCCCGAGATGACCCAGCCACTGACAGAAAGGGACGGTTAGCCGGTGTCGACCCCGTTCTATGTCTCACCCCAGCAGGCCATGGCCGACCGTGCGGAGTACGCCCGCAAGGGCATCGCCCGCGGCCGCAGCCTGGTCGTGATCCAGTACGCCGACGGCATCGTGTTCGTCGGTGAGAACCCGTCCCGCGCGCTGCACAAGTTCAGCGAGATCTACGACCGGATCGGCTTCGCGGCCGCCGGCAAGTACAACGAGTACGAGAACCTCCGCATCGGCGGAGTCCGTTACGCGGATCTGCGCGGATACACCTACGACCGCGACGACGTGACGGCCCGTGGGCTCGCCAACGTCTACGCGCAGACGCTGGGCACCATCTTCTCCAGCGTCGGCGAGAAGCCGTACGAGGTGGAGCTGGTCGTCGCGGAGGTCGGCAGCACGCCCGAAGACGACCAGATCTACCGGCTGCCGCACGACGGCTCGATCGTGGACGAGCACGGCTCGGTCGCGGTCGGCGGCAACGCCGAGCAGATCAGCACGTTCCTGGACCAGCGCCACCAGGACGGCATGTCGCTCGCCGAGGCACTGAAGCTGGCCGTGCAGGCCCTGTCGAACCAGGCGAACGGCGCCGACCGGGAGATCCCCGCCGAGCGCCTGGAGGTCGCGGTCCTGGACCGGACGCGGCCGCAGCAGCGGAAGTTCAAGCGCATCGTCGGCCGTCAGCTCTCCCGGCTGCTCCAGGCCGACGTGGCCAAGACGGAGCCCACCGAGGCCCCTTCGGACCTGGAGGAGACGGAGGACGAGTAGTCCCTCCGCTTCCTCGCGCGCCCCGGTTCCGCCTCAGGCGGGCCGGGGCGCGGCCGTTGAACCCCGTACGGCCAGCGAGACGGGCAGGTCCCCGGTCTCGGGCGGGCGCCCCTCCAGGACGGCGAGCAGCGCCGCCATGCCGCGGGCGCCGACCTGCTCGGCGGGCAGCGCGAGCGTGGTGAGCTCCGGCTCCAGGGCGGTGGCGAGGGTGAGGCCGTCGAACCCGGTGACCGACACGTCGTCGGGGATGCGCAGGCCGAGCCGGTGGGCCGCCTTGCAGGCGCCCGCGGCCAGGAAGTCGTCGTCGCAGACCAGCGCGGTCGGCCGCGGGCCGGGGGCGCGCAGGGCCTGCTCGGCCGCCTCCCGCCCGGAGTCCACGCCGAGCGCCGCCCGGACCGTACGCAGCTCGGCGCCCGGCACCCCGGCGAGCGCGTCGGCCCATGCCCGGGCGCGTACGACGAAGGTCCAGGAGTCCACGTCGGCCGCGACATGCAGGAACCGGCGGTGGCCGAGCCTGAGCAGATGCTCCGTCAGGCGCCGTACGCCGTCCGCGATGTCGAGGTTGACGTGGGCCGCGGGGCCCGGCTCCCCGGGGTCGCTGTCGAGCATGACCAGCGGCAGGTCGCTGCCGCGGATCGAGGCGAGTGCGCCCGCCGCCATCGAGGAGGCGATCACGCCGTCGAGCGCGGTGCGGGCGGAGTCGAAGGGGTCCCGTGCCGGGCCGATGCCCTCGGGGGAGGGGTAGAGCACCACGCCGAAGCCGTGCTCGGCGGCGACCCTGGCCGCGCCCGCGTAGACCCGGGCGAAGAACTCGCTGGTCATGGCCGGCACGACGAGCAGCGCCGTCCTGGTGCGGCCGAGCCGCAGGCTGCGCGCGGCCAGGTTGGGGCGGTAGCCGAGCTCGCGTGCGGCCTCCCTGACCAGGCCGGCCGTCCGCTCGGAGACCCGGCCGCGCCACTTGTCGCCCAGGACCAGCGAGACGGTGGCCTGCGAGACGCCCGCCGCGCTCGCCACGTCCCGGCTGGTGGGCCGGGACCCGGTCGGCCGCCCGGACATCGCGGCGCGGGCGGCGCGCACCCCCGAGCGGGCCGCCACCGGAGCGGATTCCGGTCTGTCCGGGCTGGTCACAGGTCCTCCAGGGCGGCTGGTCGGCGGGCGCGGGGTGGACCCGCGGACTTGCCACATGGTACGTATGACGTCGGAAGTTATACGTAACACGTGAGGAGTGGCCATGGCGGCGGGATACGCGGAGATCCTTCGGACGCGGCATGCCGCGCGGCTGCTCGCGGGCACCCTCACCGGCCGGCTGCCGAACGCGACCGCCGCGATCGCGGTCGTCTTCTTCGTACGGGCCGAAGGCGGCAGCTACTCGCTCGCGGGCGCGCTGACGGCCGTGTACGGCGTGGCCACGGCCGTCGGCCAGCCTTTGCTGGGACGGGCCGTCGACCTGTACGGACAGCCGCGCGTGATGCTCCCCGCTTCCGTCCTCGCGGCCCTCGGCATGGTCCTGCTGGCCGTCGTCGGCATCGAGCCGGTGGCCGTCGCCTATGCGGCCGTCCTCGTCGCCGGGCTCGCCACACCGCCCCTGGAGGGCGGTCTCCGTGCCCTGTGGCCCAGCGTCCTGAAGCGTGAGGACCAGGTGCACACCGCGTACGCCATGGACGCGATAGCCCAGGAGGTGATGTTCACGGTCGGCCCGCTGCTCGTCACCGTGTCCATAGCCCTCTGGTCGCCCGCCACCGCGCTGCTGCTCATCAACGCCCTCGGGGTGCTCGGCGCGCTCAGCGTCGTCCTCTCCGAGCCGTCCAGGTCCTGGCGTTCGGCGCCGCGTGAGGCGCACTGGCTCGGCGCGCTGCGCTCGCCCGGACTGCTCGCGCTGCTCGGCTCGTTCTTCTTCGTCGGCCTCGCGCTCGGCGCCATCATCGTCGCCGCGTCCGCCTACGCCGACGACCACGGCAGCGACACGATCTACGGCTGGCTGATGGCGGCCAACGGGCTCGGCGCGCTGCTCGGCGGGCTCGTCTACGGGGCCCGGCAGTGGGGCGGGGCCCCCGAGAAGCGCCTGCGGATTCTGGTCGCGCTGCTCGCCGTCGGCTACCTGCCGCTGACGCTGGTTCCCGGCGTTCCCGCGATGGCCGCGCTCACCGTCGTCTCCGGCCTCTTCCTCGCTCCCTCCATCGCCTGCGCGTTCATCGTCGTCGACCGGCACGCCCCGCGCGGCACGGTCACCGAGGCCTTCTCCTGGCTGGTGACGGCCTTCGGCGTCGGCACCGCGCTCGGCACGGCGGCGGCGGGCCCGGCGGTCGAACTCGGCGGAACGGGCGCCAGTTTCGCGGTCGCGGGCGGCGGCGGCATCGCGGCCCTCGTCGTACTCCTCGCCACTCAGCGCGTCCTGGCAGCTCCCGGGCGTCGGCCTGATGTCGCCGGAGTTGACGAAAATGATCGAAACCGTGCCGTCGAACCCGGTTTCAGCTCAGGCCATCAGGCGTAATGTTCACTCATGGACCGCCGCATTTTCGGGCTGGAGAACGAGTACGGCGTCACGTGCACGTTCAGGGGACAGCGCCGACTGTCTCCTGACGAAGTGGCGCGCTACCTCTTCCGCCGTGTTGTGTCATGGGGCCGCAGCAGCAACGTCTTTCTGCGGAACGGCGCCCGCCTCTACCTGGACGTGGGATCGCATCCGGAATACGCAACTCCCGAATGCGACAACGTGACCGAACTGGTCACCCACGACAAAGCCGGCGAGCGCATTCTCGAAGGCCTGCTCGTCGACGCCGAACGCCGCCTGCACGAGGAGGGAATCGCGGGCGACGTCTATCTCTTCAAGAACAACACCGACTCGGCGGGAAACTCCTACGGATGCCACGAGAACTATCTCGTCGCCCGGCACGGAGAGTTCTCCCGGCTCGCGGACATCCTCATTCCGTTCCTCGTCACCCGCCAGTTGATCTGCGGCGCCGGCAAGGTGCTGCAGACCCCGCGCGGCGCCGTCTACTGCGTCAGCCAGCGCGCCGAGCACATCTGGGAGGGCGTCAGCTCCGCCACCACCCGCTCGCGTCCGATCATCAACACCCGGGACGAGCCGCACGCGGACGCCGAGCGCTACCGGCGCCTGCACGTCATCGTCGGCGACTCCAACATGTCCGAGACGACCATGCTGCTGAAGGTCGGAGCCACCGACCTCGTCCTGCGCATGATCGAAGCCGGCACGGTCATGCGTGACCTCACCCTGGAGAACCCGATCCGGGCCATCCGCGAGGTCTCCCACGACATCACGGGCCAGCGCAAGGTGCGCCTGGCCAGCGGCCGCGAGGCCTCCGCCCTCGAAGTGCAGCGCGAGTACTACGAGAAGGCCGTGGACTTCGTGGAGCGCCGCGGCATCCGCACCGGCACCGTCGACCAGGTCCTCGAACTGTGGGGCCGCACCCTGGACGCGATCGAGGCCGAGGACCTCGACCGGATCGGCACCGAGATCGACTGGGTCATGAAGTACAAGCTCATCGAGCGGTACCGGGCCAAGAACAACATGACCATGTCGCACCCGCGGGTCGCGCAGATAGACCTCGCCTACCACGACATCCACCGCCGGCGGGGCCTGTACTACCTCCTGGAGCGCAAGGGCCAGGCGGCCAGGATCTGCAACGACCTGAAGATCTTCGAGGGCAAGTCGGTGCCCCCGCAGACCACCAGGGCGCGTCTGCGCGGCGACTTCATCCGCCGCGCCCAGGAGCAGCGCCGGGACTTCACCGTCGACTGGGTGCATCTGAAGCTCAACGACCAGGCACAGCGCACCGTGTTGTGCAAGGACCCGTTCCGGTCGGTCGACGACCGGGTGGAGAAGCTGATCGCCGGCATGTGAGACACCAGAGGTTCCGTCCGTGGGCCCCGTGCGCTGTTGCGTACGGGGCCCACGGGCATGCCGGACCCTTGTGGTACCTGAGTGGGGCCGTAGAGTGGCGGCTCCGACCGTTCCAGCTACCCCGAGGACCACTGTGCGACGCCGACTTGCTGCCGCGCTCATCGTGCCGGCCCTGATGCTCACCGCGGCCTGCGGAGGAGGTGACGACTCGGCGAAGAAGAAGGACGCGTCCGCCTCTCCCTCCGACCAGGCGTCCCAGCCCGCCGCCCCCAAGCCGGTGTCCGACGCCTCGCCGATGCCCACCGTCGCGGGCGACCTGGGCAAGAAGCCCACGATCACCATCCCCAAGGGCGACCCGAGCGGGAAGTTCGTCGTCAAGACGCTGACCGCGGGCACCGGCCCCGAGGTCAAGAAGGACGACCTCGCGGTGACGAAGTACACCGGGAAGATCTGGAAGAGCGGCAAGGACCTCGCCGGTTCGTACGACAAGGACGGCGTGCCCCAGGTCATCCCGGCGGGCTCGCAGACCTACATCCCCGCGTTCAGCGAGGCGGTGCTCGGCCAGAAGGTCGGCGCGCGCGTCCTGGTCGTCGCCCCGCCGTCCGCCGCGTTCGGCGCCGCGGGCAAGCAGGAGCTCGGCGTCTCCGGCACCGACAACCTGGTCTTCGTCCTCGACGTCGACAGCGTGATGCCGAAGAAGGTCGATGGCACCCAGGCCGCCATCCCGTCCGACCTGCCGCAGATCAAGGCGGACAAGGAAGAGGCCGCCACGATCACCGTCCCGAAGAACGACCCGCCGAAGAAGCTCGTCGACCAGGTCCTCATCGAGGGCAAGGGCGCCGAGGTCAAGAGCGGCCAGACCGTCTACATGCAGTACAGCGGCGCCACCTGGAAGCCCAACGAGGGCTTGCCGCAGGCGAAGCTGTTCGACACGTCCTGGAAGACCGGCGCCCCGTTCTCGACCCAGATCGGCCAGGGCCAGGTCATCGAGGGCTGGGACAAGGGCCTGGTCGGCAAGAAGGTCGGCAGCCGTGTCCTGCTGGTCATCCCGCCGGAGCAGGGCTACAAGGACAAGGCCCAGGGCGCGGACATCCCGGCCAACTCGACCCTGGTCTTCGTCGTGGACATCCTCGGAGCAGTGTAAGACTGTCCGGGTTGCCCATAGCGATAAGTAGGAGCATTACGTGAGCATCGACAAGCCCGAGATCGACTTCCCCGAGGGCCAGCCGCCGGCTGACCTGGAGATCAAGGAGATCTGGGAGGGTGACGGCGCCGTCGCCAAGGCCGGAGACTTCGTCAAGGTCCACTACGTGGGCGTGGCCTTCTCCACCGGTGAGGAGTTCGACGCCTCCTGGAACCGCGGCAACCCGCTGGAGTTCAAGCTCGGCGCCGGCCAGGTCATCTCCGGCTGGGACCAGGGCATCCAGGGCATGAAGGTCGGCGGCCGCCGCCGTCTGACCATCCCGGCCCACCTCGCCTACGGCGACCGCGGCGCCGGCAGCGCGATCGCCCCGGGCGAGACGCTGATCTTCGTCTGCGACCTGGTCTCCGTCTGAGACGCACCTCGATCAGTCCCGAGCGATCGGACCTGATCAGACCGAGGGTCCATGCCTGCCGGCATGGGCCCTCGGCTTTTGCCGGGGCAGCCGGGGGCGGTACGGTCAACGGTCGTAGCGCACAACGAGAGAGGGCGTAGGGCATCGATGGCGATTGCCAAGGCCGAGCGGCTGATGAACCTGGCGCTGTGTCTGCTCGGGACACGGCGCGCACTCAGCAAGCGGGAGCTGCGCGAGTCCATCGAGGCCTATCTCGAAGCCGGGTCCGACGATTCCTTCAACCGGATGTTCGAGCGGGACAAGGACGATCTGCGGGAACTCGGCCTGGTCATCGAGACCGTCGAGAACCTCGACGGCGAGACCGGCTATCTCGCCCGCCGCGACAGCAACCGCCTGCCGCCGGTCCAGCTGGATGCCGAGGAGGCCGCGGCCCTCGGGCTCGCCGCCCGCGTCTGGCAGCAGGCCCGGCTCGCGGGCGCGGCCAGCGGAGCTCTCCAGAAGCTGCGAGCCGCCGGGATGCCGGAAGCCGACAACCCGTACGAGCACAGCGCCATCGAGCCGCGCATCCCGGTCCACGAGACGGCCTTCGAGCCGTTGATGCTGGCCTGCCGCGACCGGCGCCCGGTCGTCTTCGACTACCGCAAGGTCACCGCCGTACGCCCCGAGGCCCGGCACGTCGAGCCCTGGGGCCTGGAGTGCTGGCGCGGCCACTGGTACCTGGCCGGCTGGGACCGAGACCGGGGTGCCGAGCGGGTGTTCCGGCTCAGCCGCATCTCCGGCCGGGTCCGCTCCCGCGCGGGCGCCTTCACAGCGCCGGTGCCCGACGTCGTCACCGTGCGCGAGACCGTCGAGAGCTGGGCGGGGGAGACCGCGACCCGCTCGGCCAGGATCCGGCTGCGCGCCGGGGCCGGCTACCCGCTGCGCTCGCGGGCCACCGCGGCACGGGAACTCGGCGACGGGTGGGACGAGTTGGAGATTCCGTACGGGCACGGGCTGGACGCCCACCTCGTGGAGTTCGGCCCCGACGTGGTCGTGCTGGAGCCCGCCGACCTGCGGGCCGACGTGATGGACCGGCTGCGCGCCGTGGCCAAGGGCTGAGGGGGACCGTACGACCATGGCTGCAAACGCCATCGACCAGACGCGGCGGATGCTGTCGCTGGTGACCTATCTGCGCGAGCGCCCCGGCGCCCATGTCGCGGACGTCGCCCGCGCCTTCGGCATCACCGAGGACGAACTGATCTCCGACCTGGACGTGCTGCCCATGTGCGGCACGAGCTTCCGCGGCGGCGACCTCCTGGACATCGACACCGACGGCGACCGCATCTGGTGGCACAACCCGGACGACGTCGCGGCCCCGCTCCGGCTCGCCGCCGACGAGGCGACGGCGCTGCTGGTCGCCGCGCGCGCCGTCTCCACGCTGCCCGGCCTGCGCGAGGGCGACCGGCAGGCGCTGCTGCGCGCCACCGCAAAACTGGAGGCCGCGGCCGGCGAGGCCGCCGGCGCCAGCTCCCGGCTCTCGGTCACCTTCGAGTCCGAGGGCGGCGTCTTCGCCGAGGTCGACCGGGCGATCTCCGAGCGCCGCCGGCTGTGGGTGAAGTACTACTCGCCGGCCCGCGACGAGCTCACCGAGCGCGAGGTCGACCCGATCCGGCTCTTCGCCGTCGGCCACACCTACATGGAGGCGTGGTGCCGGCTCTCCGAGGCCCGGCGCACCTTCCGGCTCGACCGGGTCGCCGAGATCCGCCTGCTCGACGAGGCCTCCGCGCCGCCCGAGCTGGAGCTGCGCGACCTGTCCGAGGGGCTCGTCCAGCCGTCCGCCGAGGACCCCGAGGTCGTCGTCGAGGTCGGCCCCGGCGGCCGCTGGGTCGCCGAGTACTACCCGCACGACAGCGCCGAGGAGCTCCCCGACGGCGGCCTGCGGATCACGCTGCGCACGCCCGACCCCGCGTCGCTGCGGCGCCTCGCGCTGCGGCTCGGCCAGGACGGCCGGATCGTCTCGCCGGACGACCTCGCCGAGAGCGCCCGGCGCGCGGCCCGCGAGGCGCTGGCCGGCTACGAGGAACCGCCCGCGCTCGACCACCAGAGCTGAGGAGAATTGCGGAACATGTCGGTATTGCCCGGTATTGCCCGTCCCGTGATCCCGGTCCTCTTCAAGGCGGCCTGCCCGGAGTGCCGCGCCCGCTTCGAACTCGGCGCGGCCGCGCTCCGCCTGGCCATCGGCGCCAGCCGACGCACCACCTTCTACTCCTTCACCTGCCCCGAGTGCGGCTCGGCCGTCCGCAAGCCGGCCGGGGAGCGCATCATCGAACTCCTCACCGGCGGCGGTGTCCGCACCCTCCGCCTCCACTCCACCGTCTAGGGTCCGCATCCATGTTCTGGCCGATGACCGCCATCGCCCTCGGTTTCCTCGGGATCGCCGTGCTCGGCATCCTCGCGATCAAGGTGTTCGTCGAGGCGCAGCGGCTCGGCCGCCAAGTGGCCGACACCACAAGGAAGATCAACCGCGCGGCCGAGGACCTGGAGCGCGCTGCCGTCCACCTCGCGGGTGCCGGAGAAACGCTGAGGTGACCGGTGCGCTCTGATGTCGCCCGTTTCGGGGCGGTACGCTGCACAACGCGGCCCAGGTAGCGAGGCCCGGTCCGCAAACGGGCGTACGCACGGGGATTGCCCAGCGTTTACCCCTGCGCGTTACGATCGCTGCACGTAAGGCGGTCGGACACCAGTCCGGCCACCCCCAGCAGCCCCCTACCCTGCAGCCTCGGTGAGAAGGTAAACGCTTATGTTCGGAAGGCTCGGCGCCCCCGAGATCATTCTCATCCTCATCGTCGTCGTCCTGCTGTTCGGCGCGAAGAAGCTCCCGGACATGGCGCGGTCGCTCGGCAAGTCGGCCCGCATCCTCAAGAGCGAGGCCAAGGCCATGAAGTCCGAGGGCCAGCAGCCCGCCCCGGCCGACCCGCCGGCCGAGCAGCCGCCGGCCCAGCGCACGATCCAGTCCGCGCCCGGCGATGTGAGCAGCGCCCGTCCGGTGACCGAGCCGACGGACACGACGCAGCGCTGACACCGGGCCGAAGCAGGCGCTGTTCACCTCTGTGACCAAAGTGACCTGCCGCACGAGATGAGGACGTGGGTTGCTCAAGTCTGCCCGCAAACAACAGAGGGACCCCGAGGGCCGGATGCCGCTCTCGGACCACCTTCGCGAGCTGCGCAACCGGCTCGCGAAGTCGGTGTTGGCGATCCTGGTCTGCGCCATCGTGGCGGCGTTCTATTACAAGGACATCGCTGAGCTGATCACCAAGCCGATCAAGGAATCGGTGGGCTGCTCGGTGGCCTTCGGCGAGCTCACCAACAAGAGCAAGGACACCTGCGGCAACATCACGATGTCCGGCCTGATGGGGCCGTTCACCCTGATGATCAAGGTGTCTATGGTCACCGGTGTCGTGGCGGCCAGCCCGGTCTGGCTCTACCAGCTTTGGGCGTTCGTTGCGCCTGGCCTGCACAAGCACGAGAAGAAGTACTCGCTGGGCTTCGTGGCGGCGGGCTTCCCGCTCTTCGTTGCGGGCGGATGGTTCTCGTACAACGTGTTGCCCGCAGCGGCCAAGGTGCTCCTGGACTTCACACCGGAGGGCGTGGCCAACCTCCTGCCGCTGAACGAGCTCATCGACCTCGTCACCCGCATGATCATTGTCTTCGGCCTCTCCTTCGAGCTGCCGCTGTTCCTCGTCATGCTCAACTTCACCGGCATTCTCACCGGCCGCCGGATGCTGGGCTGGTGGCGCGGAATGATCATGGGTGTCACGATCTTCGCGGCCTTCGCGACGCCGACCGTCGACCCGGTCTCGATGCTCTCGCTCGCCACCCCGATCGTCGGCCTCTACTTCATCGCCGTCGGCATCTCGCTGATGAACGACAAGCGCCGCAAGGAGCGCTCCGAGGCCGGGCCCGCCGACGACGAGGCCTCCGACCTCGACCTCACGCCCGAGGACATCGGCACCGTCGAGGCCGTGAGCGCGGCACCGGCCGTGCCCGAGCAGGCCGACGGGGGCCGTTCCAGCAAGCTCAACGGGTACGACGACATCACCTGACCTTGACGTGATCGCCGGACCTTGTAGGGTCCGGCGGGTGACCAGCGAGATCACCCTCTTCGTCAATCCCACCGCGGGACGCGGCCGGGGCGCGCACGCCGCGCAGCCGGCCGCTTCGGCGTTGCGGGCCGCCGGATTCTCCGTACGCACCGTGCTCGGCGAGGACGCCGACGACGCGCTGTGCCGCGCCCGCGAGGCCGTCCGGGGCGGCACCGGGGCGCTCATCACCGTCGGCGGCGACGGCATGGTCAACCTTGCCCTCCAGGCGGTCGCCGGGACCAGGACCCCGCTCGGCGTCGTCGCCGCGGGCACCGGCAACGACTTCGCCCGCGCGCTCGGCCTGCCGATACGCGACCCGGCCCGCGCCGGGGAACTCGCGGCTCAGGCCCTCAAGGGCGCGCACATCAGGGACATCGACCTCGGCCGCGTCGGCGACCGCTGGTTCGCCACCGTCCTCGCCTCCGGCTTCGACTCCAAGGTCAACGACCGCGGCAACCGCATGCGCTGGCCGAACGGCCGCTTCAAGTACGACCTCGCGATGCTCGCCGAACTGGCCGCCTTCAGGCCGGTCCCGTACAAGATCACGCTCGACGACGGGGAGACCCGTGAGATCGAGGCGACCCTGATCGCCGTCGGAAACGCGTCCTCCTACGGAGGCGGCATGCGCATCTGTGCCGACGCCGATCTGACCGACGGGCTCTTCGACGTCACCGTCGTCGGCGACTGCTCGCGTACGACCCTGGTCAAGGTCTTCCCGCGGGTCTACCGGGGCACCCACCTCACCCACCCGGTGGTCACCACGCACCGCGTCGCCTCGATCACGCTCGCCGCCGACGGCATCACCGGGTACGCCGACGGGGAACGGCTCGGTCCGCTCCCGCTCACCGCGGAGTGTGTACGCGCCGCCGTACGGGTATTGGCACCGGTACCGGCGCCCGGCCGGAAGGCCGTCAATACCGGCCTCCAATAAAGATCGCGACCTCTGTCAGAGGCGGCGGGTAGGCTCGAAGACAAGATGACAGAGGACCTCTCACCAGCCGAAGCGTACGCAGCTGCCCGGCTCCGCGCCGTCGAGCAGGCCACCGCGCTCGCGCCCTTCCGTGACCTGTACGACTTCGATCTGGACCCCTTCCAGATCGAGGCCTGCCAGGCCCTCGAAGCCGGAAAGGGCGTGCTCGTCGCGGCGCCCACCGGCTCCGGCAAGACCATCGTCGGCGAGTTCGCCGTGCACCTGGCCCTGGAGCAGGGCCGCAAATGCTTCTACACCACGCCCATCAAGGCGCTGTCCAACCAGAAGTACGCCGACCTCGTGCGCCGCTACGGCGCCTCCAAGGTGGGCCTGCTGACCGGCGACAACAGCGTCAACGCCGACGCACCGGTGATCGTGATGACCACCGAAGTGCTCCGCAACATGCTGTACGCGGGCTCCCAGGCGCTGCTCGGCCTCGGATACGTGGTGATGGACGAGGTGCACTACCTCTCCGACCGCTTCCGCGGCGCCGTATGGGAAGAGGTGATCATCCACCTCCCGGAGTCCGTCACGCTGGTCTCGCTGTCGGCGACCGTCTCCAACGCCGAGGAGTTCGGCGACTGGCTGGACACCGTCCGCGGCGACACCGAAGTGATCGTCTCCGAGCACCGCCCCGTGCCGCTGTGGCAGCACGTCATGGCCGGCCGGCGGATGTACGACCTCTTC
Organism: Streptomyces mauvecolor; assembly: GCF_039532965.1. Classification (NCBI taxonomy): domain Bacteria; kingdom Bacillati; phylum Actinomycetota; class Actinomycetes; order Kitasatosporales; family Streptomycetaceae; genus Streptomyces; species Streptomyces mauvecolor. The sequence goes on from NZ_BAAASQ010000012.1 coordinate 225,309, forward strand.
GAGGAGGAGTCCGACCACGGCGGGCGCGGCGTCGCCAGGCGCGAGGTCAACCCCGACCTGCTGCGCATGGCGCGGATGGAGAACCAGAAGACGTACAACCCGCGCGACCGGCGCCGCGGCAAGATGGTGCGCGAGGCCGACCGCGAGCGGGAGCGCCGTCAGCGCTCGCGGATCTGGACGCCGGGCCGCCCCGAAGTCATCGAACGGCTCGACGCCGAAGGCCTGTTGCCGGCCATCACCTTCATCTTCAGCCGCGCCGCCTGCGAGGCGGCCGTCCAGCAGTGCATGTACGCGGGCCTCAGACTCAACGACGAGGAAGCGCGCCAGAAGGTCCGCGAGATCGTCGAGGAGCGCACCGCCTCCATCCCCGGTGAGGACCTGAACGTCCTCGGCTACTACGAGTGGCTCGAAGGCCTGGAGCGCGGCATCGCCGCCCACCACGCGGGCATGCTGCCCACCTTCAAGGAGGTCGTGGAGGAGCTGTTCGTACGCGGCCTGGTGAAGGCCGTCTTCGCCACCGAGACCCTCGCCCTCGGCATCAACATGCCGGCGCGCTCCGTGGTGTTGGAGAAGCTCGTCAAGTGGAACGGCGAACAGCACGCCGACATCACGCCCGGCGAGTACACCCAGCTCACCGGCCGCGCCGGGCGCCGCGGCATCGACGTCGAGGGCCACGCCGTGGTCCTGTGGCAGCGCGGCATGGACCCGGGCGCGCTCGCGGGCCTGGCCGGCACGCGTACGTATCCGCTGCGCTCCAGCTTCAAGCCCTCGTACAACATGGCCGTCAACCTGGTCCAGCAGTTCGGCCGGCACCGCTCGCGCGAGCTGCTCGAAACCTCCTTCGCGCAGTTCCAGGCCGACAAGTCCGTCGTCGGCATCTCGCGCCAGGTCCAGCGCAACGAGGAGGGCCTTGAGGGCTACCGGGAGGGCATGCACTGCCACCTCGGGGACTTCGAGGAGTACGCGCGGATGCGGCGCGACCTCAAGGACCGCGAGACCGAGCTCGCCAAGCACGGCGCGGCCCAGCGCCGGGCGGCCGCCGCGGCCTCCCTGGAGAAGCTCAAGCCGGGAGACGTCATCCACGTGCCGACCGGCAAGTTCGCCGGCCTCGCCCTCGTCCTCGACCCGGGGATCCCCGCCGGGCGCACCAACGGCCACCGCGGCTTCGAGCAGCACGACGGGCCGCGCCCGCTCGTGCTGACCGCCGAACGGCAGGTCAAGCGGCTCGCCTCGATCGACTTCCCGGTGCCCGTGGAGGCCCTGGAGCGGATGCGGGTCCCGAAGTCGTTCAACGCACGCTCGCCGCAGTCCCGCCGGGACCTGGCGTCCGCGCTGCGCACCAAGGCCGGGCACATCGTCCCCGAGCGGCACCGCAAGGCCCGCTCGGAGGCGGCCGACGACCGCGAGATCACCCGCCTTCGCACCGCCCTGCGCGCCCACCCCTGCCACGGCTGCGACGAGCGCGAGGACCACGCCCGCTGGGCCGAGCGCTACCACCGCCTGCAGCGCGACACCCGGCAGCTGGAGAAGCGCATCGAGGGGCGCACCAACACCATCGCGCGCACCTTCGACCGCATCGTGGCGCTGCTCACCGAGCTCGACTACCTGCGCGACGACGAGGTCACCGAGCACGGCAAGCGCCTGGCCCGGCTGTACGGCGAGCTCGACCTGCTGGCCAGCGAATGCCTGCGCGCGGGAGTCTGGGAAGGTCTGAGCCCGGCCGAACTGGCCGCCTGCGTATCGGCGTTGGTGTACGAGGCGCGGCAGTCCGACGACGCCGTGGCGCCCAAGACGCCGTCGGGCAAGGCCAAGGCCGCGCTCGGCGAGATGGTACGGATCTGGGGCCGGCTCGACGCCCTCGAAGAGGACCACAAGATCAACCAGGCGGAGGGCGTGGGCCAGCGCGAGCCCGACCTCGGCTTCGCCTGGGCCGCCTACCAGTGGGCCTCCGACAAGGGCCTGGACGAGGTGCTCCGCGAAGCCGACATGCCCGCGGGCGACTTCGTCCGCTGGTGCAAGCAGGTCATCGACGTCCTCGGCCAGATCGCGGCCGCGGCGCCGCGCGAGAACAGCACGGTCGCGAAGAACGCCCGCAAGGCGGTCGACGCGCTGCTGCGGGGAGTCGTGGCGTACAGCTCGGTCGGCTGAGTCTTCGGGCGGTACGGGGGTTCCGTGCCGCCGGGTTGGAGTGGCCCCCGCCGGGGTTGTGGGCGGGGGCCACTCCAGGTCCGTTTCCATGGGGTTCGGCACCCCGGTGCCCCGCAAGTCGGCTCGTACGCCGCGACCGTGGGCCGGAGCGGCGGGCGGCTCTCGGAGCAGCCTGGAAACGTCGCCCGGCAGCCCCCTCGGCCAGGTGTGCGACGATCGGTTTCATGAGTGCCACGACGGGTCGAAGGGTCGGGCGGCCGCGGGCTGTGCAGCGGCCGGACAGTGGGTTGGCCGCACGGGATGAACTGCTGTGCGCGGCGGCCGAGTTGTTCACGCTGCACGGATACGCGGCGACCACGACCCGGGCGGTGGCGGACCGGGTGGGGCTTCGGCAGGCCACGATGTACCACTACTTCTCCGGCAAGGAGGACCTGCTCGCCGAGTTGCTGGAGTCGACGGTCACCCCCTCCCTGGACCTCGCGCGACGCCTCCTCGAAGACACATCGCGCAGCGCCGAGGACCGGCTGCGCGAACTGTGCCGCTCCGACGTGAAGCTGCTGTGCGGCGGTCCGTACAACCTGGGGGCGCTCTACCTGCTCCCCGAGGTGCGCGCCGAGCGCTTCGCCGTGTTCCACCGCAACCGCGCCGAACTGAAGGCCGCGTACGGGGAACTGCTCGCCGGGACCGAGGACTGTGCCGACCTGGACGGGGACGCGCTGGCGCTGCGCACGGACCTGGTCTTCGGCCTGATCGAGGGCGTCATCCTGATCCACCGCTCGGCACCGGGCCGCGATGTCACGGTCTTCGCCGCGGCCACGGCGGATGCCGCGCTGCGGATTGCGGGTACGCGCTGATCCCGGGGTGACGTCCAGGGGTGGCCGGCGGGTCGGTCCCGGCCGAGGGCCGGCACCTGCCCGCGCCCAGAGCCTCTCACGCGCCTGAACCCGCGCCCAACTCCCTTGCCATCGCGTCCAGTTCGGCTGCCCCCAGAACCCGGTCGCCGAACCCCGGCAGGGGAACGTGCAGAGGGGTCGTCCAGCGGGCCGGGATGGAGGGAAGGCCGTAACAGGCGCCCGCCAGGCCGCCGGTCACGGCCGCGACCGTGTCCGTGTCTCCGCCCAGATCGACCGCCGCGCCGAGCGCCCGCTCGAACGAGCCGGTCGTGCGCAGCGCCCACAGGGCGGAGCCGAGGCAGGGCCATACCGCGCCGCCTACTTCGCCGAACTCGACGCCCCCCCCAGGTCCAACTCGCGATACATCGCGCTTGACGCAACCCCCCAGTCGCGATATGTTCGGCCACGAGTATTCGGGAATGAGGTGAGGGTCATGGCGGCCAAGCGGCGCAAGCTCCGTAATCCGCTGGCGCTGGCCGTTCTGGTGTTGCTTGCCGAGCGGGAATCCATGCATCCGTACGAGATCGCCCAGACTCTGCGCCAGCGCGGCAAGGAGTACAGCATCAAGATCAATTACGGGTCGCTGTACACCGTCGTCCAGAACCTCCAGAAGCACGGGTTCGTCGAGGTCGCCGATGTTCAGCGGCAGGGCAATCGCCCGGAGCGCACGCTCTACGCCCTCACGCCCGCCGGGCGCGAGGAGATGCTCGACTGGATGGCGGACATCGTCTCGGTGCCCGTGCACGAGTTCCCGATTTTCGAGACCGCGCTCTCCCTCATGGGCGTACTCCCGCCCGACGAGGTCGCCGCGCTGCTCGAACAGCGAGTCAATACGCTGGAAGTGCGGGCCGCGGGCCTGCGAGGAGCGCTGGGGAAGCTGTGGGAGACGCTGCCCCGGGTCTTCCTCGTGGAGAGCGAGTACCAGCTCCACATGATCGACGCCGAGGTGGAGTGGGTGCGCGGCTTCCTCAAGGAGATGGCCGACGGCACCCTCAGCGGCGTCGATGCCTGGCGCACCTGGCACTCCACGGGTGAAGTGCCCGAGGAATGGCGGGAGTTGGAGGACCAGGATCACTCACGCGGCCGGCCGGGGGAAACCCCCTAGGGCAGGCCGCACAGCAGAAGAAGAACCCCGGTACGGGCTGTTGCAGCAGCCCACACCGGGGTTGCAACCCCGGACCCGACCCGCGCGCGGCAGGCCAGGCGATCGAAGGTGCGGCACGCCCAGGATAGCCCGGCGCTTCTCACGCGGAACGGTCCGTCATACCGACCACCCCGCTCACCACAGGAGAGCCCCGTCATGAGCACCCGGGCGCCCGCAGTAGAGGCGCGCAACCTGATCAAGACGTATCCCGGCGATGTCACCGCCCTCAACGGCATGGCCGTCACCGTCGAAACCGGCAAGGTCTTCGGACTGCTCGGCCCCAACGGCGCCGGCAAGTCCACCACCGTCAAGATCCTCACCACCCTCGCCCGCCCCGACAGCGGCACCGCGACCGTCGCCGGGCACGATGTGCTGCGCCACCCCGACCGGGTCCGCCGCACGATCGGCGTCGTGGCGCAGAAGTCCGGCGCCGACCCCGTCGCCACCGGCCGCGAGAACCTCCAGCTCCAGGGGCGCCTGTACGGGCTCACGGGCGCGGCCTTGGGCCGCCGCGTCGACGAGCTGCTCGAACGGTTCGACCTCGGTCACGCCGCCAAGCGCGTCGTCAAGGGCTACTCGGGCGGCATGCAGCGACGCCTCGACGTGGCGCTCGGCTTGGTGCACCGGCCCGAGGTGCTGTTCCTCGACGAGCCGACCACCGGGCTCGACCCCGAGGCCCGCGCCGCGATGTGGGACGAGATCTCCCGGCTGGCCGGTGACGAGGGGCTCACCATCGTGCTCACCACCCACTACCTCGAAGAGGCCGACCGGCTCTGCGAGCGGATCGCGATCGTCGATCGCGGCCGCGTCGTCGTCGAGGGCACCCCCGACGAGCTGAAGGGCGAACTCCGCGGCGACGCCGTCCACGTGGAGCTGCGTGAGACCGTCACTGAACGCTCCCTGCTGCGCGATGCGCTCCTGGGGCTGCCCGGCGTGCACGAGGTGCTGCTCGACGGCCGCCGGGTCAGCGCCCGCGCCGACGACGGCGCGGCCGCCGTGCCCGTGCTGCTCGCCGCCCTGGAGCGGGCCGGAGCCTCCGTCGCCGCCGCGACCGTGGCCCGCCCCTCCCTCGACGACGTCTACCTGCGCTATGCCGGACGCCGTTACTCCGAGGCCGAGGCGGCAGCCGAAGCCCCCGCCCTCGCCACCGCGGGAGACTCCCGATGAGCACCCGGTCCGCCACCCCCGCGCCTCTGCGCTCCAACGCCCTCGCCCAGACCTGGTACATGACGCAGCGTCAGCTGATGGCAATCTTCCGGCAGCCCGCCTATCTCCTGATCACCCTCGTCCAGCCGGTGATCTGGCTCTTCCTCTTCGGCAGCCTCTTCAAGAAGGTCGTCGAGCTCGGCGGCTTCGGCACCACCTCCTACCTGGACTACCTCGTCCCCGGCATCGTGGTGATGAGCGCGCTGGGCTCCAGCATGTGGGCCGGCATGGGCACCCTGGAGGAGATCGAGCGTGGCACGCTCAACCGCTTCCTCACCACACCGGTCAGCCGCGGCGCCCTGATGAACGCCAACGTCGTGCAGAACGGCATCAGCATCGCCGTCCAGACGGTGATCATCCTGCTGCTCGGCAAGCTCGGCGGCGCCCACTACCCGGGCGGCTTCGGCGGTCTGGTCATCCTCGCCGTCGCCGCGATCCTGCTCGGCACGGTCTTCGGCGCCTTCTCCAACGCGCTCGGCATGCTGGTCCGCCAGCGCGAGTCGATCATCGGCATCAACACCTTCCTGCTGCTGCCGCTGACCTTCCTGTCCTCGGCCTTCATGGCGCCGTCCCAGATGCCTTCCTGGATGCGCCACATCGCCGACTTCAACCCGCTCAACTGGGCCATGGTGGCGGGCCGTTCGGCCATGTCCGCCGACCCGGACTGGGGCATCGTCCTCGGCCGCGGCGGCGCACTCCTCGCCCTGGCGATCGCCGCGGTCTGGCTGTCGACCCGGACGTTCCGCTCGTACCAGAAGTCGGTCTAGCGACACATCCCCTCCAGGGAGCCGCCCGGCCCTCCGCAGTTCCGGAGGGCCGGGCTTTCCGTGTGCTTTTCGGTGCCGGTCACCCGACGGGCTGCTTCGCCGCTTCCGGCGTGAGGCCGTCCCCAGACCGGTCAACTGGCAGGCGCAGCACGGCAGTTGTGCCCAGGATGGCTGCGGCGGCGATCAGGCCCGCGGCGCCCAGGGTCGCTCCGTCGGGGTGGATCAGGGGCTGGCCGCGCAGGGCCTGCCAGGTCAGCAGGGCGAGCACCGCCGCGTACACCGCACCCGCGACCGCGACCAGGCGGGCGCGGATCCGCTCGTCGCGGAGCCGGGGGATCCGGACGCCCAGCGCGACGAGAGCCATCAGGGTCAGCGGGATCAGCTGGAGGGCGTGCATTCCCACGAAGTGCGGGATGCGCAGGTCGCCGCCGGTTGTGGACCAGCCGGTCAGCGGCATCGAGGGGCCGCTGTCGGGTACACCCACGCTGTGCGCGCCGACGATGCCCGACGGTGTGCGCCGCTGGGCGGGCGTCGGCTGCGTCATCAGGAAGCCGAGTCCGGCGCCGGCCACACCGAGAGCCACGCCGACCCGGATCGCCAGGGCGGAGGCACGGTCGGCGATCGTGCTGCGGAACAGGAGCACCGCGACGATCAGCGTGGCGAGCCACAGGACGGCGACCGTCCCTGCCATCACGTCGTAGAGGGTCGCGTCGAACGGCGTCCGACGGTTGAAGTGGCTGCGTGTGCCGCGGATCACCTGGCCCGTGATGATCACGATCTCGACCAGGCTGGTCGCCGCGACCACGGTCCCGGCCCACCAGCCCGACTTCCGTCCACGGGTGGTGAATTGGAGCATCCAGGCCAGCGTCAGGCAGTACGCCACGAACGAGACCGCGAACTTCAGCGGCTTCGCCCAGATCGGTGCGCCGACCAGGGTCCGGTCGTCCACGAGCAGCCCCACCGCCGAGACGACGGCTAAGAGCGCCATCGCCCCGGCGAAGACCACCAGCGGCCGGTGCCAGGTGCGCAGTGGGGCGAGAGGGGAGGAGAAGGACATGGGAGACCCCCGAGAGAAATGGACAGCAGCACTATCCGTTATCCGATAGTGCGACTATCTATGATGGGGCGATTGTTGGCAAGGCCGGATGAGGTGAACACGCGATGCGCATCGGTGAGTTGAGCCGCAGGACGGGGGTCGCGATCCCCACGATCAAGTACTACGTCCGGGAGGGGCTGCTCCCGCCCGGCGAGCTGACCAGCCCGAACCAGGCGAGCTACGACGAGTCCCACGAGCGCAGGCTGCGCCTGGTGCGCGCGCTGATCGACGTGGGCGGGCTCTCGGTGCAGGCGGTCGGCGAAGTGCTCGGCGCCGTCGACAACCCGGCCCAGCCGTTGCACGAAGTGCTCGGCGCCGCGACCAAGCGGATGATGCCCCGGTACGGCGACGCAGAGGACCCCGAACTCGCGGCCGCGCGCGAGGAGGTGGCGGCCCTGATCGAGCGCCGGGGGTGGCGGGTCCCGCCGGACAGCCCGGCGGCGCGAGCCCTGGCGGGGGCGCTCGCGGCGATGGAACGGGTCGGCCACGGCGACTTCGCCGAGGAGGTCCTGGATCAGTACGCGCAGGCGGCCGAGCAGGTGGCCGTCGCCGATCTCGCCTACGTCGGCCGCAACGCGAGTCGCGAGGACCTGCTCGAAATGGTGGTCATCGGGACCGTACTCGGCGAGGCGGTTCTTGCCGCCACCCGCCGGATGGCCCACCAGAACGCGTCGGCCCGCGTCTACGGTGACCGGCCGCCGGGGGCGGGGGACGCCTGACCCCGACGGCCGGGCCGGGCGACGGCGAAACCCCCGGCGGGCAGGCGCGCCGGGGGTTTCGGGGTGAGTGGGGGAGGGGGGTCAGGCCGCCGGGGCCTCCTGCTCGCGCTCCACCTGCTCGTTCCAGTCGCGCTTCATCGCGCGCCAGCCGTCGTCGTCCTGGCCCAGACGCCAGTAGCCCGAGATGGAAAGCCGCTCGCGCGGTACGTTCCGCTCGACCCGGAGCAGCCGGCGCAACTCCTTCACGAAGCCCGCCTCGCCGTGCACGAACGCGTGCACGTCACCGGACGGGAACTCCAACTCCCTTACGGCGCCGACCAGTTCCGATCCCACCGCGGCCTCGCCCCGGTGCAGCCAGGTCACCGTGGCACCGTCCGGAGTGCTGATCTTCTGCTCCTCCTCGGGGCCGGTCACCTCGACGAAGGCGTGCACCACGGCGCCGGCCGGCATGCGCTCCATGGCCGCAGCGATCGCGGGCAGCGCGCTCTCGTCACCGACGAGCAGGTGCCAGTCGGCCGCCGCGTCCGGCGCGTACCCGCCGCCGGGGCCGAGGAAGCGCACCGTCTCGCCCACCTGGACGCCGGTGGCCCACGGGCCCGCGAGACCCTCGTCGCCGTGCACCACGAAGTCGACGGTCAGCTTGCCGGCCGCCGCGTCCCAGGCGCGCACCGTGTAGGCGCGGGTGCTCGGCCACTGCTCGCGCGGGAACTCGGCGCGGATCCGCTCCATGTCGAAGGGCTCGGGGTAGGTCACGCCCTCGACCGGGAAGAGGATCTTGATGTAGTGGTCGGTGTGCTCGCCGGCGCCGAATCCGGCCAGCGACTCGCCGCCGAGCACGAGGCGCACCATGTGCGGGGTGAGCCGCTCGGTGCGCACCACCTGGGCCTCATTGATCTTCCGTGCCTTGCGAGACGGGCGTTCTGCCACGGTGCGCTCCCCTGGTCCAAACTGATCCACTATTAGTTAGGATTACCTAAGTTAGCATCACGGGAGCGGAATCCCGTACCTCATGTGCGAAGGGTGTCGAGCAGCCGGCCCGTCGCCCCGGCCAGGCCCCACTGGACCACCAGCTCCTCCAGGGTGGCCGGGTCGAGCGGCTCCGAGGGCAGCGTGGGGTCGAACTCCGGCAGTTCCACGTCCATTGCGACCCGCACCACCTTCGGCGCGACGTCCAGATAGTCCGCCGCCTCCAGGATTCCCCGGCGCTTGGCCGGCGTCAGCTTGGAGGAGCGGTCGGCGGCGGCCGCGCGCACCCCCGCCAGGTCGCCGTACTCGCCGATCAGCTGGGCCGCCGTCTTCTCGCCGATGCCCTTCACGCCGGGCAGGCCGTCGCTGGTGTCGCCGCGCAGCGCCGCGAAGTCCGCGTACTGATCGGGCCGCACCCCGTACTTCGTGCGGATCAGCTCGTCGTCGACCAGGTCGCAGTCGCCCACGCCCTTGCGGGGGTACAGGACCCGCACCCCGCGCTTGTCGTCGACCAGCTGGAACAGGTCGCGGTCGCCGGTGACGATGTCGACCGGGCCCGACGAGAGGCCCGACAAGGTGCCGATCACGTCGTCCGCCTCGTACCCGGCGACGCCGACCCGGGCGATGCCCAGCGCGTCCAGGACGTCGTCGATCACCGGCACCTGCGGGGCCAGCGTGTCCGGGGTCTCCTCCTCGTCGGGCTGCCCGGCCGGGGTCTCCTCGGCCACCCGGTGCGCCTTGTAGGAGGGGATCAGATCGACCCGCCACTGCGGCCGCCAGTCCGCGTCCATGCAGGCCACGAGGTCGTCGGGGCGGTGGTCGTGGACAAGGCGGGAGATGAAGTCGAGCAGGCCGCGCACGGCGTTGACCGGCGTGCCGTCCGGCGCCCTGACCGTGTCGGGCACCCCGAAATAGGCGCGGTAATAGAGGGACGAGGTGTCGAGGAGCATCAGGCGTCGCGTCACACCCCGATGATGCCGCACCCCACTGACACCCACCTCGCGGCAGCCGTGAAGCCATCGACCACCCGTGGAGCCGTACCCGCTCGTGCATTAGTGAACTGGGTCACGGTTGTGTTTGCTCCTGGCAAAGGAGGGCAGGCGCGACGCCGGAGCGGACCCAGGTATGGATTTCAACCATTTCTCGGGCTGCGGACCGAATCCGCGCCGCTCCACGGCCCGCCCGCGGGGGAGTCGGGCCGTTTTGAGTTCTACCCGTGAGGTGTATGTGTCCAGGCTGCAAGCCGAGCAGCTCTACAAGGTGTTCGGCAGACGACCCGACGAAGCCGTCCGCAAGCTCGAAGGCGGCGCGGACCGTGACGAGCTGCGGGCGGACGGGACGACCGCGGCGGTGATCGACGCCTCGTTCACGGTGGACCCCGGCCAGATCTTCGTTGTCATGGGTCTCTCCGGATCCGGCAAATCGACCCTGCTGCGCATGCTCAACGGGCTCCTGGAGCCCACCGCGGGCCGCGTGCTCTTCGACGGCCAGGACCTGACCAGCCTGTCCGCCCGTGAGATGCGTACGGTCCGCTCCAGCAAGATCAGCATGGTCTTCCAGCACTTCGCGCTGTTCCCGCACCGCAGCGTGCTCGAGAACGCCGCGTACGGCCTCGAAGTCCAGGGCGTCCCCCGTGCCGAGCGCGAGAAGCGCGCCGCCGAGGCCCTGGAGCTGACCGGCCTCGCGGGCTGGGGCGACTCCTGGCCCGACGAGCTCTCCGGCGGCATGCAGCAGCGGGTGGGCCTGGCCCGCGCGCTGGCCACCGACGCCGACCTGCTCCTGATGGACGAGTCGTTCAGCGCCCTCGACCCGCTGATCCGGCGCGACATGCAGGACCAGCTCCTCGAACTGCAGAAGCGCCTCAAGAAGACGATCGTCTTCATCACGCACGACCTCAACGAGGCCATGCGGCTCGGCGACAAGATCGCCGTGATGCGCGACGGGCGGATCGTCCAGCTCGGCACCGCCGAGGACATCCTGCTCACCCCGGCCAACGACTACGTGGCCTCCTTCATCCAGGACGTCGACCGCTCCCGGGTGCTCACCGCGCTCTCCGTGATGACCACCCCGCACCGTCCCGACGCCGGGGACTGCGACTGCGAGACCGTCCTGCCCGACACCCCCGTCGCCGACGTGTGCACCGTCGCCGCCCGGGTCCCGCACCCGGTCGCGGTCAAGGACACCGACGGCTCGTTGCTCGGCGTCGTGCCGCAGGAGCGGCTCATCGCCTTCCTCGGGGAGGACAAGCAGGGCCCGGTCGTCTGCTCGATGAAGGAGGTGGCTGCGCATGCCTAGGCTCCACCTCGGCGACTGGGTCGACAGCGCCGTCGACTTCCTCCAGCGCCACCTCTCCTGGCTGTTCGACGCCATCACCCAGGTCGTCAACGGCATGTACGACGGCATCAACGCGGTGCTCGACGCACCGCAGCCGCTGCTCTTCGCGGGCATCCTCGCCGTCGTGGCCTGGTGGCTGCGCGGCCTGTCCGCGGGTGTGCTCACCTTCGCCGGTTTCGCGCTGATCGACTCGATCCAGCTGTGGGACGACACGATGTCGACGCTGTCGCTGGTGCTCGTCGCCGCGATCGTCACGCTGGTCGTCGCCGTCCCGCTCGGCATCTGGGCCGCGCGCTCCAAGACGGTCAGCGCCGTCCTGCGGCCGGTCCTCGACTTCATGCAGACCATGCCGGCGATGGTCTACCTGATCCCCGGCATCATCTTCTTCGGCGTCGGTGTCGTCCCCGGCATCATCGCCACCATCGTCTTCTCGCTGCCCCCGGGCGTGCGTATGACGGAGCTCGGCATCCGCCAGGTCGACGGTGAACTCGTCGAGGCGGCCGAGGCGTTCGGCACCACGCCGCGCAACACCCTGGTGCGCGTGCAGCTCCCCCTCGCCCTGCCGACGATCATGGCGGGCATCAACCAGGTCATCATGCTCAGCCTGTCCATGGTGGTCATCGCGGGCATGGCGGGCGGCGGCGGCCTCGGCGGCGCCGTCTACCGGGCGATCGGCAATGTCGACATCGGCCTCGGCTTCGAGGCCGGCATCTCCATCGTCGTCCTGGCCATGTACCTGGACCGGATGACCGGAGCGCTCAGCCGCCAGGTCTCGCCACTCGGCCGGCGCGCGCTCGCCAAGGCGAAGGCCGCCACCGGCGGTCTCAGGATCTGGAACTACCGTCCGCAGCCCGCCGTCGCGGTCGTCGGCGTGGTCGTCCTCGCGCTCGTCGCGGGCGGCATGAACATGTTCGGCTCCTCGGACGAGGCCACCGCCAGTGGCGCCAAGGACGTCGGCAAGGGCAAGAAGATCTCGCTCGGCTACATCCCGTGGGACGAGGGCGTCGCCTCCACCTTCCTGTGGAAGGAGCTCCTGGAGCGCCGCGGCTTCACCGTGGACGCCCGCCAGTACGAGGCAGGCGCGCTCTACACCGGCATGGCCGGCGGCCAGATCGACTTCGAGACCGACTCCTGGCTCCCCACCACGCACGCCCAGTACTGGGCGAAGTACAAGGACAAGCTGGAGGACATGGGCTCCTGGTACGGCCCCACCTCCCTGGAACTGTCGGTGCCGTCCTACGTCAAGGACGTCAACTCCCTGGAAGACCTCAAGGGCAAGGGCGCCGAGTTCCAGAACCGTATCGTCGGCATCGAGCCGAGCGCCGGTGAGACCGGGATCCTGAAGGACAAGATCCTCAAGGAGTACGGCCTGGACGGCGAGTACAAGGTCGTCGACGGCTCCACCCCCGGCATGCTGGCCGAGCTGAAGCGGGCGTACGCCAAGAAGGAGCCCATCGTGGTTCCGCTCTGGTCGCCGCACTGGGCGTACAACACCTACGACCTGAAGAAGCTCAAGGACCCCAAGGGCGTCTGGGGCAAGGGCGACGGTGTGCACACCCTGGCCCGCAAGGGCTTCGCCTCCGACAATGCCGAGGTCGGCAACTGGCTCAAGAACTTCAAGATGGACGAGAAGCAGCTCACCAGCCTTGAAGCCAAGATCCAGTCCACCGGCAAGGGCAAGGAGCAGGACGCCGTGCGCGCCTGGCTCAAGGAGAACCCGGGCCTGGCCGACAAGTGGACTCCGGTCTCGTCGTAGCCGCCCGGGGAGGGGAGCCCCTCCCGCCTCCCGTTTCCGCAGCCGCGGCCGGTCCTCCGGCCGCGGCTGCGGAACGTCGGGATCCGGCCTGATCTCCCGCGGAACCCTTGGCGATCTTGGCGGGACGGTCCCCTCGGGGCCCGAAGCTGCGTAGGGTGACGTGAACGCAGCCGGTGCGGACGCGGACCGAGTGACAGGGAGGGAGCCCGGGAGATGGACGACAAGGAAACTCTTCGGGTGGGCGTGGCGGTACGGCGGCTGCGCCGCAGCCTCGGTCTCACCCTGGCCGTGGTCGCCGAGCGCAGCGGCCTTTCGGTGCCGTTCCTCAGCCAGGTCGAGAACGAGCGCGCCCGCCCCAGCGCCCGCTCCCTCCAGCGCGTGGCGGACGCCCTGAACACCACGGTCGGCGAGCTGTACGACGCCGCCGACTGCACCCGCACGGTCGACGTCGTACGGGCCGAGCCCGAGGGCGACGGACACGGTGTGCGGCCCCTGCTGCGCGGGCACCACCAGCTGCACGCGATGGAGTTCACCGGCGAGCAGGACACCGGGCGCGAATTCCAGCACCGCAACGACGAGCTGATGTACGTGGCCGACGGGGCCGCCGAGGTCGAGGCCGAGGGCCGTGCCTACCGCCTGGAGCGCGGTGACACGCTGTGCCTGTCCGGCGGGGTGCGCCACCGCTGGCGGGCGGCGCTGCCCGGCACCCGCATCCTGGTCGTGGCGGTCGCCGACCACATCGAGGCCATCGAGGAGACCCGCCACTGATGAGGGTGGTCTCCCTCGTCCCGTCCCTGACGGAGGCGGTCGCGGTCAGCGCCCCCGGGCTCCTGGTGGGCGCGACCGACTGGTGCAGCCACCCGGCCGGGCTCGACGCCGTACGCATCGGAGGCACCAAGAACCCGGACGTGGCGCGGATCATCGCGCTCGCCCCGGATCTCGTCGTCGCCAACGAGGAGGAGAACCGGGCCGCCGATCTCGCGGCCCTCGCCGCCGCCGGGCTCGACGTCCTGGTCACCGAGGTCCGCACGCTGCCGCAGGCGTTCACCGAGCTGGAGCGGGTCCTGGTGGAGGGCTGCGGTCTCTCGCGGCCGGGCTGGCTGGACGCGGCCGAGCGGGTGTGGGCCGGGGTGCGTCCGGGCCCGAAACGGATGGCGGTCGTGCCGATCTGGCGGCGCCCCTGGATGGTGCTCGGCCACGACACCTTCGCGGGCGACCTGCTTGCCCGGCTCGGCGTGCACAACGTCTACGCCGATCATCCCGAGCGCTACCCCCGCATCGGCATCGACGAGCTGAACGCGGCGGGAGCCGACCTGGTGGTCCTGCCCGACGAGCCGTACCGCTTCACGCCCGACGACGGCCCAGAGGCATTCCCCGCAGTGCCCGCCGCCCTGGTCGACGGTCGCCGGCTCACCTGGTACGGCCCGTCATTGGCCGAAGCGCCGGCCGTACTCGGCGCGGCGCTTCGGGGCAGTCCCTGACGCGGGCTACTTCTTCACGGGCGCCGCGAGCAGCTTGCCGCTGACGAGGCCTCGTACGGTGTGGAATCCGGCCACCAGCCAGGCCGTCACGAGCAGCGCGTACAGGGCGACCGACAGCCAGTCGAAGGCGTGCAGGCCGGTGTGGTGGGCGAGGCCCTCGGCGCCGGTGACACAGGTGCCGACAGGGAAGGTGAAGGCCCACCAGGTCATCGCGAAGCCCATGCCGCGCCGCGCCGCCCGGATCGCCATGGCCGCCGCGAGCGCCAGCCACATCAGGGCGAAGCCCATCACGGGCACCCCGTACAGGACGGCGAAGGCGCCCATCCCGTTCGCGTAGGTGGCGTCGATCGCGCCGGGGGCCACGTCGGCGAGCTTGTTCACGGCGGTGGTGGACTGGCCGAGGGGGCCGAGCACCAGGAACAGGGTGGGGGTCAGGAACAGGGGCAGCGCGCCCCGGTGGATCAGGCGCGAGAACACCACGGGCAGGATGACCAGGGTGGCAAGCAGGCTCATGCCGAACATCGCGTACGAGCCGAGCAGCAGTGCCTCGCGGGCCTGCCCTGCGGGCAGGTGGGGGACGAGCAGGGGGCCGAGGGTCGCCGAGACCATGGGGGCGACCACGGGGAGCAGCCAGACGGGGGAGGCGCTGCCGGGGGCGACGTCGTGGCGGGCGACCATCAGGTAGGGCACGGCCACCGCCGCGACCAGGCCGATCAGTGTGCCCACGCCGTAGAGGACCCACGCCAGGGGGACGGCCGCGGTCTCGCCGATCAGGTCGGCGCCGACCGACAGCGAGCCGATGCCGACGGCCAGGAACGCCATTGACAGGCAGCCGTAGAAGGGCGCCACGGTCGGGTCGAGGAGGTGCGCGCGGGCCTGGTCGCGGTGGTGCAGCCAGTGCCCGGCGCGGGCCACCAGCAGCACCACCAGCATGGCAAGCGCCAGCGCCCAGATCACCTGGAGGCCGGGGATGTGGAACGGCAGTCCGGCGCCCGCGTTGGCGATGATGGCGGTGCCCATGACCGCGGCGTACCAGTTCGGGCCGAGGTGGCGCAGGGCGGGACGGCGCCGTACGGCAGCAGCGGGGGGCTGGGTGCGGGGGCGGGAGTGCGCGATGGTGGCCATGAATCCAGCTTCGTCCCGGTCAACGGCCCCCGCCACGCCTGCTGGGGCTATGAGCCCATAAGCTGGGTTTATGAGCATGAACGGTTCTGAGGACACCGCCCCTCTCGCCCACCGGGTGCCCGACCTGGGCGCGATGGAGCTGCTGCTCGCCGTCGCCCGGCACGGCAGCCTCGGGCGGGCCGCCCGCGATCTCGGCATCACCCAGCCCGCCGCGAGCAGCCGAGTCCGCTCGATGGAACGCCTCCTCGGCGTGGCCCTCGTCGAGCGCTCCCCGCGCGGCTCGCGGCTCACTGCCGAGGGCGTCCTGGTGACGGACTGGGCGCGGCGGGTCGTGGAGGCGGCCGAGGCGTTCGACGCGGGCGCCCAGGCGCTGCGCGGCCGCCGGGACTCGCGACTGCGGGTCGCCGCCAGTATGACGATCGCCGAGTACCTGCTGCCGGGCTGGCTGATCGCGCTGCGCTCCGAGCGCCCCGGCACCGCGGTCTCGCTCAGCGCCGGGAACTCGGCCGTGGTCGCCGAGCGGCTGCTCTCGGACGAGGCCGACCTCGGCTTCGTCGAAGGGCTCGGCGTGCCCGCGGGCCTGGACTCGGCGGTCATCGGCCACGACCGGCTCTTCGTGGTCGCGGCCCCCTCGCACCCGTGGGCCCGCCGGCGCCACCCGCTGCTGCCGGCGGAACTGGCCGCGACCCCGCTCGTCCTGCGCGAACAGGGCTCGGGCACCCGCCAGGTCCTGGACGCGGCGCTCGCCGCGCACGGCGGGCTCGCCGAGCCGCTCATCGAGCTCTCGTCCACCACCGCGGTGAAGGCCTCCGTCGTCAGCGGGGCCGGGCCGTCCGTGCTCAGCGAACTCGCGCTCGGCGAGGAACTGGCGGCCCGGCGCCTGGTGCAGATCCCGGTCGAGGGCGTACGGCTGCGGCGCGATCTGCGCGCGGTGTGGCGCCAGGGCCCGCTGCCCGCGGGGCCCGCCCGTGACCTGCTCTCGCTGACCCGGCCCACCTGACGATCCGTCAGGCAGGCACCAGGCGGCTGCGGTTGGCGTCCCGGCGGGCGCGGGCCAGGCGCTGCTCGATGGTGTGCCGCACCATCGGCCACTCCTCGTCGAGGACCGAATAGAACGCCGTCCCGCGTACCAGTCCGTCCAGGCCCCGGGTGTGGACCCGGCGCACCCCCTCGCACACCGCGCCGAGACGCTCGATCGCGGCCCGGGAGCGGGCGTTGCGGGCGTCGGCGCGCAGCGAGATGCGTCGCACCCGCCAGGTGTCGAAGGCGTGCTGGAACATCAGGAGCTTGGCCTCGGTGTTGATGCCGGTGCCCTGGGCGTGCGCGGAGAGCCAGGTGGCGCCGATCTCGGCCGCGTCCGGGACCGCGTCGGCGCCGCCGGTCAGCGGCCCGCGCGGCGCGGGCGGCCACACCACGGGCCCGTCCCAGTAGTCGAGTTCGCAGAACCGGGTCGACCCCACGACCAGCCCGTCGGCGGCCCGTACGGTCGCGAACGCCAGGCTCCGCCCGGCCTGCTGGTCGGCCAGCGCGCTCTGGATGTAGGTGTGCGCCGCGTCCAGGCCGTGCGGCACGGGCGTGAAGGCGTACGAGGTCCGGTCGGCCGCCGCTGCGGCGGCCAGGGCCGGTGCGTGGGAGACGGTGAGCGGTTCGAGCCGTACAAAACGGCCCGACAGGATGACGGGTGCGGGCACGGGGCCTTCGGTCCTTCGGGGTGTGGCGGAGCTTCCCCACCGGTGGGCGGGGAGAGCGGGGACACGGAGGAACACACTGTCAGGATGTGTCCGTGAAATGGCCAGGGAAGGAACGAGTGCGCGAAGAGGAACGAGCGGCCAGGTGAAGGCGAGGAGTCTCGGGGAATCCGCCCTGCGAGGGGCGGCGAGAGGAAGATACCCGGATGATCGCCCCATCGTCACCCCCTCGGAAGAGTGAGGATTTCCGGGCGTGTCGTACGGCCCCGGACCGCACCGGGTCCGGGGCCGTCGTGACGGGCCTGAGCTGGGGCTTCAGCGTGTGGACGCGGCCCGTACCAGGCCCTCCATGACGCGGGTGTCCCGGCCCATCTCGGGATGCCACTGGACGCCCAGGACCCAGCCGGGGCCGGGCAGTTCCGCCGCCTCGACGGTACCGTCCTCCGCGTGGGCCGAGGGGATCAGGCCCGTGCCGAGCCGGTCCACGCACTGGTGGTGGTAGGTCGGCACGTCCGCGGCCTCGGGGACGAGCCCCGCGTAGAGCGTGCCCGGCACCGGCTTGACGGTGTGCTCGCCGAACACGCCCCGCCCGCCGGTGTGCCCCTCCAGGTGCTGCACCAGGGTGCCGCCGAGCGCGACGTTGAGGAGCTGGAGGCCCCGGCAGATGCCGAGCAGGGGCGTGTCCGAGGCCAGCGCCGCGTCGATCAGGGCGAGCTCCCAGGTGTCCCGCTCGCGGGCGGGGGGTCCGGTACGGGGCGACGGCTCAGCCCCGTACCGGACCGGCTCGACGTCCGCCCCGCCCGCGACGACCAGGCCGTCCAGGCGTGCCACGACCTCGGCCGCGGCCGCCGGGCCGTCGTCGGGCGGCAGCATCGCGGCGAGCCCGCCGGCCGCCCGGACGAGCCGGGGATATCCGGCGGGCAGCAGGGCGGCGGGCAGGTCCCACACACCCCACCGGGCGGGCTCCAGGTACGTACTGATGCCGATGAGCGGCTTGGACACGGTGGCGGTCTCCGTTCGTTGAGCGGGTCAGTCCCGGGCGAGCTCGGCCTCGGCCGCGGCCAGGGCGGCGAACTCCTCCTCGGGCGCGTGGGCGACCAGACGGTGGCGACTGTAGAAGGCGAAATAGGCCAGGGCGATCGCATAGACGCCGAGCGCGATGAAGGCCGCGTCCTTGTCGACCAGGAACGTCGCGACGAGGGCGAACAGGGCGAGCACGAACGCGACGGACGAGGTCAGGACGCCGCCGGGGGTGCGGTAGGGGCGTTCGAGGCCCGGCTCGCGGCGGCGCAGGACCAGGTGCGAGAGCGCCATCAGGGCGTAGGAGATGGTGGCGCCGAACACCGCGACGTTGAGCATCCGGCCGCCGTTGCCGCTCCAGGCGGCCAGCGCGAAACCGATCGCACCGGGGATGAGGAGGCCCAGGTAGGGGGACTTGCGGCGGCTGGTCAGGGACAGGAAGCGCGGCAGGTAGCCGGCCCGTGACAGGGCGAAGAGCTGGCGCGAGCCCGCGAAGATCAGTGAGAAGAACGACGCGACCAGGCCCGCGAGCCCCGCGTAGTTGACGAAGCGGCTCAGGGCGGTGGGGCCGTCGTCGCCCTGGAGCGCCACGACCAGCGGGTTGCCCGCGTCCTTGAGGGCGGCGGAGCCGTGCGCCCCGGTCGCCGCGAAGAAGGTCACCACGGCGAGCAGCACCAGGATCGACAGGGAGATGGCGAGCGCGCGCGGCATGGACCGCACCGGGTCCTTGGCCTCCTCGGCCGCCAGCGGCACCCCCTCGACGCCGAGGAAGAACCACATGCCGAACGGGAACGCGGCCCAGATGCCGAGCACGCCGAACGGCAGCCACGAACTGGAGCCGAGCGCCGAGGCGTCGACCGGGATGTCGTTGAGGCGGGACGCGTCGAAGTCGGTGAAGGCGCCGATGGCGAAGACCAGCAGGGCGGCGACCGCGATGGCGGTGACCACGAGGCTGAAGCGCAGCGCCTCGCCGACGCCCCACAGATGGATCCCGATGAAGATCGCGAAGCAGGCGAGGTAGACGGGCCAGCCCGAGGTGAGCCCGAACAGGCCGAGCGATTCGATGTAGTCGCCGATGAACAGCGAGATCGCGGCGGGCGCCAGGATGTACTCGATGAGGATCGCGGTGCCGGTCAGGAAGCCGCCCCAGGTGCCGAGCGCCCGGCGCGCGAAGCCGTAACCGCCGCCCGCGGTGGGCAGGATGGCGGAGAGTTCGGCCAGCGAGAACACGAGACAGGCGTACATGATGCCCATCAGGACGGTGGCCGCGGCGAGGCCGCCGAAGCCGCCCTTGGAGAGGCCGATGTTCCAGCCGGAGAAGTCGCCCGAGACCACATAGGCGACGCCGAGCCCGGTGAGGAGCAGCCAGCCGGCGCTGCCGCGGCGCAGCGTGCGCCGGTGCAGGTAGTCGTCCTGGGCGTCCTTGGCGGACGCGGACGGTGCGGTGCGCAGATCGGTGTCGGTGCCCTCGGCCATGAGCCGCTCCAGGTGATCGTCAAGGGAGATCAGGTCAATGGTTCGGCTGCATACCTTTGCTGGAGGGCAGGGTGGAGCGCAAGGGGTGTACGTAAAACCGCGGTTACGGAAATCGCCGGTGAACGCGGGGCCGGGTGGGTTCACGTGGGTTCGGGCCGGGTGCGTCGGCCGCCCCGGACCGCTCAGGTCAGGAAGCCGCGCAGCAGCGCCGCCGTGCCGCCGCAGTGCTCCCGCATCACCTCGCGCGCCCCGTCGGCGTCCCCGTCGAGCACCGCCTCGACCAGTGCGGTGTGCTGGTGCTGCGAGTGCTCCAGGTTGCGGACCAGGAGCGGGATGCAGTCCAGGAGGTCGTTCACGGTGGCGCGGACCGCCGCGTACTGGGCGGTGAGCGTGGGCGATCCGGAGAGCTCGGCGAGCGTGAGGTGGAGCAGGGTGTCCTGGCGGCGGTAGTCGGTGAGCTCGGCGTCGTGGGTCGAGGCGAGCGCGGCCCGCAGCCGCTCGGCGCCCTCCCCGGTCAGCCCGTGCGCCGCGCACAGGCCGGCCGCGCCGACCTCGAGCACCTCCCGGAAGCGCAGGATGTCCTCGACGTCGACCGACGCGATCCGGCGGCGCAGTTCGTCCTCGCCGCCCTCGGCCGCCCGGGGCAGCACGAACGTACCGCCGTAGCGGCCGCGCCGGCTCTCCACCAGGCCCTGGTCCTGGAGCACCTTGAGGACTTCGCGCAGGGTGACCCGGCTGATCCCCATCCGCTCGGCCAACTCCCGCTCGGAGGGCAGCCGTTCACCGGGCGGCACCAGGCCCAGGCGGAGCAGCTGGAGAATCTGCTCCAGCGCTTCCTCGAAGCCGTTCCCGGCCCGTACGGTCCGCAGTACGGGGACGAGCGTGTCCGGCGTCCGGCCGTCCGTGCGGTCCGCCGAGTCGATCTTCTTCGCCACGTCGCGGATTCCCCTTCCCAATCAATGGTCTTACCCCATACCTTATGGCTCTCGGCTGACCCAAGGAGGAGCTTCCCGTGGCAGACCGCACACCCCCGCTCTCGATCGAGGAGCTGCGTGCCCTCGTCGCGAGCGGTGAGATCGACACTGTCGTCCTCGCCTTCCCCGATATGCAAGGGCGACTGCAGGGCAAGCGCTTCGCGGCCGGGTTCTTCCTCGACGAGGTCCTGGCGCACGGCACCGAAGGCTGCAACTACCTGCTCGCCGTCGACACCGAGATGAACACCGTCGACGGCTACGCGATGTCCTCCTGGGAGCGCGGCTACGGCGACTTCGCCATGCACGCGGACCCGGCGACGCTGCGCCGCGTCCCCTGGAACGAGGGCACCGCGATGCTCATCGCCGACCTCGGCTGGAACGAC
Organism: Streptomyces mauvecolor; assembly: GCF_039532965.1. Lineage (NCBI taxonomy): Bacteria > Bacillati > Actinomycetota > Actinomycetes > Kitasatosporales > Streptomycetaceae > Streptomyces > Streptomyces mauvecolor. The sequence continues at coordinate 246,485 of NZ_BAAASQ010000012.1, forward strand.
GGCTCACCGGTCGTCGCGGCCCCGCGCCAGATCCTGCGCCGCCAGCTGGAGCGGCTCGCCGAGCTCGGCTACACCGCCCAGGTCGGCACCGAACTCGAATTCATCGTGTTCAAGGACAGCTACGAGCAGGCCTGGGACGCCGGATACCAGGGCCTCACGCCGGCCAACCAGTACAACATCGACTACTCGGTGCTCGGCACCGGCCGCATCGAGCCGCTGCTCCGCCGCATCCGCAACGAGATGCAGGCCGCCGGCCTGACCGTCGAGTCGGCCAAGGGCGAGTGCAACCCCGGCCAGCACGAGATCGTCTTCCGCTACGACGAGGCCCTGGTCACCTGCGACCAGCACGCCATCTACAAGACGGGCGCCAAGGAGATCGCGGCCCAGGAGGGCGTCTCGCTCACCTTCATGGCCAAGTACGACCAGCGCGAGGGCAACTCCTGTCACATCCACCTCTCGCTCACCGACGAGGACGGCCGCAATGTGATGGCGGGCGACGGGCCCGACCACATGTCGCCCGTGATGCGCCACTTCCTGGCCGGGCAGCTCGCCGCGCTGCGCGACTTCTCCCTCCTGTACGCGCCGAACATCAACTCCTACAAGCGCTTCCAGCCGGGCTCCTTCGCGCCCACCGCGGTCGCCTGGGGCCACGACAACCGGACCTGCGCGCTGCGCGTCGTCGGCCACGGCGCCGGCACCCGCTTCGAGAACCGGCTCCCGGGCGGTGACGTCAACCCGCACCTCGCCGTCGCCGGACTCGTCGCGGCCGGCCTCTACGGCATCGAGAACAAGCTGGAACTGCCCGAGGCCTGCACCTCGAACGCCTACGTCGGCGACTACGCCCATGTCCCCACCACCCTGCGCGAGGCCGCCGAGCTGTGGGAGAACAGCCCCATCGCCAAGGCCGCCTTCGGGGACGAAGTCGTCGCGCACTACCGCAACATGGCGCGGGTCGAGCTCGACGCGTTCGACGCCGCGGTGACCGACTGGGAGCTCCGCCGCTCCTTCGAACGCCTGTGAGGAACGACTTGTCCGCTGCGTACGAGCAACAGGTACTCAACCCGGCCACCGAGGACGTCATCGCGACCGTCCCGGGTGCCACCGCCGCCGATGTCGACGCGGCGGTCGCCCGGGCCCGCGCCGCCCAGCGCGGCTGGGCCGCCGCGGCCCCCGCCGACCGGGCCCGCCTGCTCCGCCGATTCGCCGCCGTCGTCGACGAACACATCGAGGAACTGGCCCGACTGGAGGTCACCGAGGCCGGGCACACCATCGGCAACGCCCGCTGGGAGGCGGGCAACGTCCGCGATCTGCTCGACTTCTCGGCCGGGGGAGTGGAACGCCTGAGTGGACGTCAGATCCCGGTCGCGGGCGGCCTCGACATCACCCTGCTCGAACCGCTCGGCGTGATCGGCGTCATCGCCCCCTGGAACTTCCCGATGCCGATCGCCGCCTGGGGCACGGCACCGGCCCTCGCGGCCGGCAACGCGGTGATCCTCAAGCCCGCCGAGACGACCCCGCTCACGGCCCTGCGGCTGGCCGAACTCGCCCTCGAAGCAGGGCTTCCCGAAGGCCTCTTCCAGGTACTCCCGGGTGCGGGGGCCATCGCGGGCGACGCGCTCGTCGAGCACCCCGGCGTCGCGAAGATCGTCTTCACCGGGTCGACGCGGGTCGGCAAGCAGATCATGGCCAAGTGCGCCGACCGCGTGAAGCGGGTCACCCTCGAACTCGGCGGCAAGAGCCCCAACATCGTGTTCGCCGACGCGGACGTCGAGGCAGCGGCCCTCGCCACCCCGATGTCGTTCCTCGACAACTCCGGCCAGGACTGCTGCGCCCGCACCCGCATCCTGGTCCAGCGCACGGCGTACGACCGCTTCATGGAGCTGCTCGGCCCCGCGATCGAGCAGGTGGTGGTCGGCGACCCGGCCGACGAGAAGACGCAGATGGGCCCGCTGATCTCGCGCGTCCAGCTGGACCGCGTCCGCTCCTACGTCGCCGACGACGCGCCCGGCCTGCGGGGCAGCGCGCCCAAGGGCCCCGGGTTCTGGTTCCCGCCGACCGTCCTGACCGGCCTTGCCGCGGACGCGCCCGCCGCCGTCGAGGAGGTCTTCGGGCCCGTCGCCGTCGTCCTGCCCTTCGAGGACGAAGCGGACGCGGTACGGCTCGCCAACGCCACCGACTACGGGCTGTCCGGGTCGATCTGGACCCGGGACGTCGGCCGCGCGCTGCGCGTCTCACGGGCCGTCGCGGCGGGCAACCTGTCCGTCAACTCCCACTCCAGCGTGCGCTATTCGACCCCGTTCGGCGGCTACAAGCAGTCCGGCCTCGGCCGTGAGCTCGGCCCCGACGCCCTCACCGCTTTCACCGAAACCAAGAACGTCTTCATCAGCACGGAGGCCTGAGCACACATGACCGACGACACCATTTGCCGCCGCCTGGTCGGCCGCACCGCCGTCATCACCGGGGCCGGCAGCGGCATCGGCCTCGCCACCGCCAGGCGGCTCGCCGCCGAGGGTGCCAACGTGGTGTGCGGCGACATCGACGAGAGCGCCGGAAAGGCCGCCGCCGAAGCGGTCGGCGGCACCTTCGTCAAGGTCGACGTCACCGACCAGGAGCAGGTCGAGGCGCTGTTCAAGACGGCCTTCGACACCTACGGCAGCGTCGACATCGCGTTCAACAACGCGGGCATCTCGCCGCCCGACGACGACTCCATCCTCACCACCGGACTCGACGCCTGGCGCCGCGTCCAGGAGGTCAACCTCACCTCCGTCTACCTGTGCTGCAAGGCCGCGCTGCCCTACATGCAGCGCCAGGGCCGGGGCTCCATCATCAACACCGCCTCGTTCGTGGCCATCATGGGCGCCGCGACCTCGCAGATCTCGTACACCGCGTCCAAGGGCGGCGTGCTCGCCATGTCGCGCGAGCTCGGCGTGCAGTTCGCCCGCGAGGGCATCCGCGTCAACGCGCTCTGCCCGGGGCCGGTCAACACCCCGCTCCTTCAGGAGCTGTTCGCCAAGGACCCGGAGCGGGCCGCACGCCGCCTGGTGCACATTCCGGCGGGCCGGTTCGCCGAGGCCGACGAGATCGCCGCCGCGGTCGCCTTCCTTGCCAGCGACGACTCGTCCTTCATCAACGCCACCGACTTCCTGGTCGACGGCGGCATCTCCGGGGCATACGTCACCCCCCTCTAAATCCCGCCAACCCCCGCTGTTCACCTGGGGTCCACGCATACGGCAGCCGGGCGTCGCGCGACGCCCGGCTGTGCTGTCTAACGTCCTCGATGATCTTCCCGACGACAGGAGTCCCCCAGCGTGTCCAAGTCCCCCGCCGCCCGCCGGCTGCCGGTCCTCGCCGCGGCCCTCTCCATAGCCGCCGGCGGCCTCGCCGCCGCCCCGCCCGCCGAGGCGCGGACGCCCCACTGCCCTCAACTGGCCATCTCCGACGGGTGGTACGGGGACAACCAGGCCCGGATCCAGGACCTGATCGACACCTACGGACAGTGCGGCGCGGGCGCGGGCCACGGCAAGAAGCCGGTCGCCGTCTTCGACTGGGACAACACCGTCGTCAAGAACGACGTCGGCGACGCCACGATGTACTGGCTGCTGCGCAACTCCAAGATCCAGCGCCCGGCGCGCGGCGACTGGCACACCACCAGCCGCTATCTGACCGACGACGCGGCGAAGTCCCTGGCCGCCGCCTGCCCGGCCGGCACCTCCAAGACCCTTCCGACCGGCACCGACACCAAGTGCACCGACGAGATCCTCGCGGTCTACGGCGACGGAAAGACCGGCAAGGGCGCGGCCGCCTTCGCCGGGTACGACCGCCGCACCATCGAGCCCTCGTACGCCTGGCTCGCCCAGCTGCTGCACGGCTGGACCCCGGACCAGGTCAAGTCCTTCGCGAGCGCGGCCCGCACCGAGAACCTCGACGCCCCCGCCGACGCCGTCCAGACCGTCGGCAGCAACACCAGGGCGACGGCCTGGGTGCGCTACTACGACCAGCAGCGCGACCTGATCCGCACGCTGAAGAAGGCGGGCTTCGACGTCTGGATCACCTCGGCCTCGCCCGAGCCCGTCGTCGACGTGTGGGCGCGCGGCGCGGGCGTCGACCCCGACCACGCCATCGGTATCCGCTCCACCACCGAGCACGGCCGCATCACCTCGCACCTGAAGGGCTGCGGCTCGGCCAAGGACGGCGACGACTCGGTGATCACGTACATCGACGGCAAGCGCTGCTGGATCAACCAGGAGATCTTCGGCGTGCGGGGCGCGGCGGCCGAGAAGGTCCAGCCCGCGGCCGGGCGCCAGGTGTTCGCGGCCGGCGACTCCGACACCGACGTGTCCTTCCTGCGGGACGCCACCGGCCTGCGGCTGGTCCTGAACCGCAACAAGAACGAGCTGATGTGCCGGGCGTACGACGACAGTGACGGCCGCTGGATCGTGAACCCGATGTTCATCGAGCCCAAGGGCCAAAAGACGGCGCCCTACCCCTGCGCGACCACCGGCTACACCGACCACGACGGCACTCCGGCCCCCGTACGGCGCGCCGACGGCTCGGTCGTCCCGGATCAGCGGGACTCGGTGTACGGCGGTTAGAGCCGGGTTCTAGGGTGTGCGCATGAGCATGACGACCCCGCCCGGCTGGTACCCGGATCCGGGCGTGCCCGGCACCGAGCGCTGGTGGGACGGCACCGCCTGGACCGGCCACACCAGAGCGCCGGGCGGGCAGGCGTTCGGGCTGCCCGAGCCGGTCACCGTGGTGGCCGCGCCCGCCGTCCGGCGGCGCGGCCCGCTGCTCGCCATCGGCGCGGCGGCCGTGGTCATGGTGGCCGCGATCGCCGTCGGGGTCGCGGTCCTCGGCAAGGGCGACGACACCCCGCACACGACGAGCGCGAGCAAGAGCGCCACGGCGCCGGTGGCCGTCAACTCCCCTTCACCCAAGCCGAGTTCGGGGCCGACCGACGATCCGCACACCCTCGTCGACCAGCTCAACGGCATCACACTGCCGATCCCGGACGGCTGGGAGAAGACCGACGACGCGGTGACGGGCCTGGTCACCATGGCGACCAAGGACACCTACAACTGCCCCGGCGACTCGGGCTTCTGCCACCACGGCAGGGTCACCACCTCGACGGCGACCATGACCGACCTCAAGACCGCCGAGGCCGTCGCCAAGAACGACATCACCGACGCCGCCAACGACGCCTACGACCACGACCCGGTCGGCGCCCGCCTCTACAACGGCATCACCTCGCACCGCGAGGTCGAATCCGGCTCCGTGGTCGTCGACGGACGCACCGGGTACCTGGTGCGCTGGGAGGTCAAGACCGGCGCGGGGCCCGGCGGCTACGTCGAGTCGCTCGCCTTCCCCTCGACGGTGGGCAGCGAGGCGATGGTCATCGCACGGTTCGCCTTCGACGCGGGCAAGGACGGCCCGCCGCTCGCCCTCATGGACACCATCACCCGGGGCATCGCACCCATCGGCGGCGGCCAGAACGGCGGGGTCGGCAGCAGCCTGCCCCCACCGTCGCTGTGAGCCCGATGTGAGCTACAGGAACGTGCGTCCCTCGCCCCGGTACGTCGGCACGGTCGCCGTCACCCGGTCGCCCTCGACGAGCTGCAACTCCTCGAAGCGCTCGCACAGTTCGCCTGCCTTGGCGTGGCGGAACCACACCTTGTCGCCGATCAGGAGGTCGTCCGCGGCGGAGCCGAGCAGCGGGGTCTGCACCTCGCCCGCGCCCTCCTGCGGGTCGTAGCGCAGGCCCTCCGGCAGATACGGCACAGGCAGCCGGTCCGCGCCGGGCGCGCCCGAGGCCGGGTATCCGCCACCGAGCACCGTCACCACGCCGACGCCGGGGCGGCGCACCACCGGCTGGGCGAACAGCGCCGCCGGACGCCCGCTGAATGAGGTGTAGTTGTCGAAGAGCCGCGGCACATAGAGCCCTGAGCCCGCCGCGATCTCGGTCACCGCCGCCTCGGCCGCCGTGTGCTGCACGCTGCCGGTGCCGCCGCCGTTGACGAACTCCAGATCCGGCACGACCGCCCGCACCGCGCGCACCACCTCGGCCCGCCGCGCGGCCAGCTCCCTGCGGGCCGCGGCCTGCATCAGCCGGATCGCGCGCGAGCGCAGCGGGCTGCCCGCCACCGCGTCCCCGACCCCGGCCACATGACCCTCGTACGCCATGAGCCCGACCAGGCGGAACCCGGGCCGCCTGGCCACCGACCGGGCCAGTTCCGCGAGTTGGGCGGGGGAGCGCAGCGGGGAGCGGCGGGCGCCGACGCGGACCCGGCCGCCGAACAGGTGGAGCGAGGTGTCCAGTTCCAGGCAGACCCGCACCTCCAGGCCGTCGCGTTCGCGCGCCCGGTCCACGAGGTCGAGCTGCGCCGGGTCGTCGACCATCACGGTGATCGCCCCGGCCAGCTTGGGATCCGAGGTCAGCTCCGCGAAGGACGCCCGGTCCGCCGACGGGTAGGCGAGCAGCACGTCCTCGAACCCGGCCCGCGCCAGCCACACCGACTCGGCGAGCGTGAACGACATGAGGCCGGCGAACCCCGGCCGGGCGAGCACCCGCTCCAGGAGCGCCCGGCACCGCACCGACTTGCTGGCGACCCGGATCGGCTTCCCGGCCGCCCGGCGGACCAGATCGTCCGCATTGGCGTCGAACGCCTCCAGATCGACGATCGCGACGGGCGCATCGAGATGAGCGGTCGCCCGGTCGTACCGGGCGCGGTCAGCGGCGCGGGGAGTCATGGCGGAAGCCTGCCAGAACCGGTTACCACAAGGTAGGGGAGGACCGGTGCGGATGTGGAAGCAGGACGGCCGGTCTGCGCCCGCACAGGATCAGCCCGTAGAGTGACGCCCGAGCGGCAACGGGCTGAGCTGGACGGCAAGAGGGGCAAGAGGGGGGCGGATGAGCACCGACGCACGACCCCCGGGCACCCCTCAACTGCCGCCGCCCGCACCGGAGTCCGAGCCCTCCGGGGCTCCCGCGCCGGCCCTGCCGCCGCCCGCGCCCGAGGCGCCCGCGAGCCGGCTCCGCTCGGCGCTCGACCTGATCGATCCGGGACCGGTCCTCCCGAACACCCCCATACCGCCCAGATCTTCGACCCCGCCGCCCCCCGAGATACCCCCGCTGCCGGTCGCCCCGCCGAAGCCGCTGCTCCCGCCGGAACCGCTGTCCGACGAGCCGGGCCCGCTGCGGCCGGTGCCGGCCCGCAGGCCCGGGCGCGTGGCAGCCGCCGCCGTCTGTGTGGTCCTCGGCGCCGGACTGCTCGGCGGAGCGGCCGCGGGCACCTGGCTCGACGACGACTCCGACGGGCCCGCGGCCCGCAGCAACTACACCGCCGCCCGCGACCTGTGGCACAGCGTGCCCGTCGACACCCTCTTCCCGCGCACCATCCGGGGCACCGGCGCGGGCCCCGGCGGCGCCGACCGCGAATGGACCCGTATCGCGGTCGCCCCCGACGGCGACTGCGCGGATGCTCTCGACCCCCTGCTCCTCAAGGTCCTCGAACCGGTCGGCTGCGCCCGCATGGTGCGCGCCACCTATACGGACGCGACCGCCACCGGCGTGACCACCGTCGGCCTGGTCTTCACCCAGGCCGAGCCCGCCGCGATGACCGCCCTGGCGAACCGGTTCGCCAACGAAAAGCTGGGCGACCGGTCGGATCTGATGCCGCGCACCTACCCCGTCAAGGGCGGCGTGGCCGCCGCGTTCGGCGACAAGCAGCGCGCGAGCTGGACCGTGCGGGTCCTCACCGATGCCCCCGTGGTCGTCACCGCCGTCTCCGGCTTCGCCGACGGCCGCGCGATCGCGGCCCCCCAGTCCGCCGAACAGGCCACGGCCGACGGCGCGAGCGGCCCCGCGGCCGAGGCGGGCCTGGGCCACGACGCCAAGGGCATCGCCGACAACGTCGAACGCGGCCTGCGCAAGAAGGCCGCCGCAAGCCCGGAGCCCGCCCCGTGACCAAGCCATCCTCGACCGGGCCGTGCCGCCGGCTGCGCCGCACCGGCGCCCTCGTCACCGCCGCCTCCCTCACCCTGCTGCTCTTTGCCGCCCCGGCCCACGCCGACGGCATCCGCGACCGCCAGTGGGAGCTCACCGCCATGCACACGCAGCAGGCGTGGCGTACGACCAAGGGCAAGGGCATCACGGTCGCCGTCCTCGACACCGGCGTCGACGGCAGCCACCCCGACCTCGCCGGCCAGGTCCTGCCCGGCAACGACCTCGTCGGCTTCGGGGCCGGAAAGGGCAGCCGTGACTGGGCCCGGCACGGCACCGCCATGGCCGGCATCATCGCGGGCCACGGGCACGGCGCCGGAAACCAGTCCGGGGTGCTCGGCATCGCCCCCGAAGCCAGGATCCTGCCGGTCCGGGTCATCCTGGAATCCACCGACCCGGCCCGCAAACAGGCCCGCGAGACCAAGGGCGGCGCGCTCGCCGAAGGCATCCGCTGGGCCGCCGACAACGGCGCCGACGTCATCAACCTCTCGCTCGGCGACGACAGCGCCTCGGCGCACCCCGAACCTGCCGAGGACGCCGCGATCCAGTACGCGCTCGGCAAGGGCGCCGTGGTGGTGGCCTCCGCGGGCAACGGCGGCGACCAGGGCGACCACATCTCCTACCCGGCCGCCTACCCCGGTGTCATAGCGGTCGCCGCCGTCGACAAGAACGGCACCCACGCCTCCTTCTCCACCCGCCGCTGGTACGCCACCGTCAGCGCCCCCGGCGTGGACGTCGTCATAGCCGACCCGGACCGCAAGTACTACGAGGGATGGGGCACCAGCGCCGCCTCCGCGTTCGTCTCCGGCGCCGTCGCCCTCATACGCTCCGTGCACCCCGGCCTCAGCCCGGCGCAGATCAAGAAGCTCCTGGAGGACACCGCCCGCAATGCCCCCGAGGGCGGCCGCGACGACGCCCGGGGCTACGGCATGATCGACCCGGCCGCGGCCCTCACCGCCGCCGCCAAGCTGAAGCCCGCCGGACTGCGCTCGGAGTCCGCCGCGTACGGCACGACGTACTTCGGCGGCGGCCCCGACGCACCCGTCGCCTCCGACGACCCGGCGAACTGGCTGGCCCCGGTCTCCGCCGGCGGCGGCCTTCTGCTGCTCGCGACCGGCGTGGTCCTCTGGCGCTCGACCCGGGTCCGGACCCCGCGCGAGTGGCTCTGAGGGCGGGCGCGAAGGCCGCGGCGGGCCCGGATAGGCTCGTGACGTGGCGCTCAAGAACATCCCGGATTCCGGCTTCTCCGACGACGACGGCACTGCCGCCCCCGAACTGACCGAGGCGCTGGCCGCCTGGGCCGAGGACAGAGCGGCCGAACCGCGGGTGCTGGCCGCGCTGCGCACGGCCCGCCTGCTCGTGCCGGTCGTCGCGATGCTCGGCGAGAGCGAGATCGACGAAAACGGCCTCAAGCGCGAGAAGACCAGCGACATGGCCGTCCCCACCCTGAAGGCTGGCGACCGCACGGCGCTGCCCGCGTTCACCTCCATCGGGGCACTCGCGCTGTGGGACCCCGAAGCCCGGCCCGTCGCCGTCCCGCTGCAGCAGGCCCTTGCGGCCGCCGTGCACGAGAAGGCCGACACCGTGGTCATCGACCTCGCGGGCCCGGTCGCGTACGAGCTGAAGGGCGCGGCCCTGCTCGCCCTCGCGGAGGGCCGCACCAGCGCGGACCCGCTCCAGGACCCCTCGGTGATCGAGGCGGTCCGCTCGGCGGTGGCCGCCGTCCCCACGGTGATGCGGGCCCACCTCGGGCCCGGCAGCGCGGACGGCACGCTCGCCCTGGTCCTCGCCGACGGCGCGGCACCCGCCGACGCGGCCCGCGAGGTGGCCGAGCTGATCGCCGCCGACGAGACCCTGCGGGCCCGGCTCGTACGCGGCCTCGACCTGGCGCTGCTGCCGACGGGGGCCCCACAGCCGAACGAGCCGCTCTTCACCCGCTGAGGGGGGAGGAGCGGCTCGGCTCTCTTCGTCGACGCAGGGGCTCAGCCGAAGACGGCGCCCGTGTACTTCTCGCCCGGACCCTGGCCCGGCTCGTCCGGCACGATCGACGCCTCGCGGAACGCGAGCTGCAGCGACTTGAGGCCGTCGCGCAGCGGGGCGGCGTGGAACGACGAGATCTCGGTGGCCCCGGCGTCAAGGAGACCGGCCAGGGCGTGCACGAGCTTGCGGGCCTCGTCGAGGTCCTTGTACTGGTCGCCCTCCTCGGTCAGACCGAGCTTCACGGCGGCGGCGCTCATCAGGTTCACGGCGACCGTCACGATCACCTCGACCGCCGGAACCTCCGCGATGTCGCGGGCCATGGTGTCGAAGTCTGCGGGCTCTTTGGGGGGCGTCTCACTCATGCCCACACGATATGCGGTGCGCGCCGCTCCTCTTCCCGCGCACTCGATTAGCCCCTCTGTCCGGTTCCTGCTAACCTTGTGTAACGACCGGCCAGGCACGTGTGCCCGGCCCACAAGTGGAGGCTCCGATCTCCCACCCGACCACCCTCACGGGCGGCGGGTCATCCGGTCAGGTGGCCACCATCGTTCCGTACGGACGATGGAGCCGCCCGATGTGCGCCCCGCGGTAGACCGCGGCGGTGTTCCGGTTTTCTTGGAGCCCCGCCTGTGTCCGTCCGGGGCATTTTTTGTGCCTCGCGGCGGTTGGTCACGTCAATAGAGACGTACGCGGCTGTCTGCCAGACAGTCGTGTGGTGCTACCGAGGAGGATCCATCAGCGCCGAGCCCCGCATCAACGACCGGATTCGCGTTCCCGAGGTGCGACTTGTCGGCCCCAGCGGCGAGCAGGTCGGAATTGTTCCGCTTGCCAAGGCCCTGGAGCTCGCCCAGGAGTATGACCTCGACCTGGTCGAGGTCGCGGCGACCGCCCGTCCGCCCGTGTGCAAGCTCATGGACTACGGGAAGTTCAAGTACGAGTCGGCCATGAAGGCCCGTGAGGCGCGCAAGAACCAGGCGCACACGGTCATCAAGGAGATGAAGCTCCGGCCGAAGATCGACCCGCACGACTACGACACCAAAAAGGGTCACGTCGTCCGGTTCCTCAAGCAGGGCGACAAGGTCAAGATCACGATCATGTTCCGTGGTCGTGAGCAGTCCCGGCCGGAACTCGGCTACCGACTGCTCCAGCGCCTCGCTTCGGACGTGGAGGACCTCGGCTTCGTCGAGTCCAGCCCGAAGCAGGACGGCCGAAACATGATCATGGTTCTCGGTCCGCACAAGAAGAAGACCGAGGCGATGGCCGAAGCCCGCGAGGCCCAGGCGGCCCGCAAGGCGGAGCGCCAGGGTCAGTCGGCTCAGACGGAGGAGTCCGCCCAGGACGAGACCGTCGCCGAGGCGCCCGCCGCCGAGGCCACGCCGGCCGAGGAACCCGCCGAGGCCTGATTCCGGGACAGCCCGTTCCGGATATCAACCGATACATATGACGCTCCCGAGCGCCGGTCCCCGGACCGGCTGGGAGCGCCACTGACGAGGAGATAACGGCGCTATGCCGAAGAACAAGTCGCACAGCGGTGCCAGCAAGCGCTTCAAGATCACCGGCTCCGGCAAGGTGCTCCGTGAGCGCGCCGGCAAGCGCCACCTGCTCGAGCACAAGTCGTCCAAGAAGACCCGCTCGCTGACGGGCACGGTCGTCCTGGCTCCGGCCGACGCCAAGAAGGTCAAGAAGCTTCTCGGCAAGTGACGTTCCTCCGCCTCCGGATTCCGGAGGCGGAACGTCGAGACCGGGACCTATTCGATTTCGGGTCGTGTGAGTCCAACCACGGCCCCGCTACAAGGAGTTAACAAGTGGCACGCGTCAAGCGGGCAGTAAACGCCCACAAGAAGCGCCGGGCAATCCTCGAGGCGGCCTCCGGCTACCGCGGTCAGCGTTCGCGCCTGTACCGCAAGGCCAAGGAGCAGGTCACCCACTCGCTGGTCTACAACTACAACGACCGCAAGAAGCGCAAGGGCGACTTCCGTCAGCTGTGGATCCAGCGCATCAACGCCGCTGCCCGCCAGAACGGCATGACGTACAACCGCCTCATCCAGGGTCTGAAGGCCGCCAACATCGAGGTGGACCGCAAGATCCTGGCCGAGCTCGCGGTCAACGACGCCAACGCGTTCGCCGCGCTCGTCGAGGTGGCCCAGAAGGCCCTCCCGAGCGACGTCAACGCCCCGAAGGCCGCGTAAGCGCCTGACGGCTTGTTGAGCCGGACCGGACCCGCAGGCCATCGGCCTGCGGGTCCGTGCGTTCCGGAGACCCCGGCCTTCCCGGGCCGGCCCCGCTTTTGACCGCGGGTCGTGCGTGGCTGGTCGTTCCCCCAAGTTCTCGGCTTCGCTCGAACAGGGGGACCCCCATCGCGGCGGAGCCGCACATCGGCACCGCCCCGAGCCCCCGGCGGGACGCACCCCCGCTCCCTCGTAGAGAGACCGCGAGTACATGTCCAGCCCCGAGCTGATCTCCTCCCGTTCCCCCCGCGTCGCCGCCGCCAAGCGGCTCGCGCGGCGCAACTTCCGGGGCAAGGAGCGCCGGTTCATCGCCGAGGGGCCGCAGGCCGTGCGCGAGGCCGTCGAGCACCACAGCGACGGCGAGCCCACCCTCGTCGAGCTGTTCACCACCGTCGAGGCCGCCGAGCGGTACGCCGACATCGTGGCCGCCGCCGTGGACGCGGGCGCCCGCGTCCACTACGCCGACGACGAGGTGCTCGCCGAGGTCTCCCAGACCGTGACGCCGCAGGGCCTGGTCGGCGTATGCCGGTTCCTGGACTCCCCGTTCGAGGAGATCCTCAAGGCCGAGCCCAAGCTGGTCGCCGTGCTCGCGCACGTCCGCGACCCCGGGAACGCCGGCACCGTGCTGCGCTGCGCGGACGCGGCCGGCGCCGACGCGGTCGTCCTCACCGACGCCTCCGTCGACCTCTACAACCCCAAGTCCGTCCGTGCGTCGGTCGGTTCGCTCTTCCATCTGCCGGTCGCGGTGGGCGTCCCTGTCGAGCAGGCCGTCCAGGGCCTGCGGGACGCGGGCGTACGCATCCTCGCGGCCGACGGCGCCGGCGACGACGACCTCGACGCCGAGCTGGACGCCGGGACCATGGGCGGGCCCACCGCGTGGATCTTCGGCAACGAAGCCTGGGGCCTGCCCGAGGAGACCCGCGCACTCGCGGACGCCGTGGTGCGCGTGCCCATCCACGGCAAGGCCGAAAGCCTCAACCTCGCCACCGCCGCCGCCGTGTGCCTCTACGCCTCCGCTCGTGCGCAGCGTGCTGCCGGAGGGTGCCGCTCCGTCACCTCGTACTAGTAGTGTTGCGGGCTCGGGGGCCCACTCAGCGCTTCGGAGAGGTGGGATAGGGGGATGGCTGTCGGCATGAGCAGCATCGGCAACAGCACCGCGCTGTGCCCGTCCGGCCGTCCTGACGTCCTCGGCTTCGACCCGGACGACCTGCCCGACGGCATCGTCGTCGCCGACGACAAGGGGCAGGTGATCTGCTTCAACGCCGCCGCCGTCAGGATCACGGCGGTCGCGAAGCACGAGGCGCTCGGCTTCCCGCTGGAGCACGCGCTGCCCCTGGAGGACCTCAAGGGCCGCCGCTGGTGGCAGCTCACCGATCCGTACGGCGGCCTCGCCATCAGGGTCGGCCAGCCCGAACGCAATCTGCTGCTGCCCGGCGGCCGCGAAGTGCTGGTCTCCGCACGCTACGTACGCGAGCACCCGACCGGGCCCGTGCGCCGGGTCGTGGTCAGCCTGCGCTCCACCGAGGCGCGGCGGCGCACCGAACGCTCGCACGCCGAGCTGATCGCCACCGTCGCCCACGAGCTGCGCTCGCCGCTGACCTCCGTGAAGGGCTTCACCGCGACGCTGCTCGCCAAGTGGGAGCGGTTCACGGACGACCAGAAGCGGCTCATGCTGGAGACCGTCGACGCCGACGCCAACCGCGTCACCCGGCTCATCGCCGAACTCCTCGACATCTCGCGCATCGACTCGGGCCGCCTCGAAGTGCGCCGCCAGCCGGTCGACATCCCCGCCGCCGTCGGCCGCCACCTCCAGGCCCATGTCGCCTCCGGACAGTCCCCGGACCGCTTCCTGGTCCGCATCCAGCGGCCGCTGCCCGACCTGTGGGCGGATCCGGACAAGATCGACCAGGTGCTCGGCAATCTGCTGGAAAACGCGGTGCGCCACGGCGAGGGAACCGTCACCATTGAGGTGGCACCAGCGCCCGTCCGTATCGACGAGCACGACGAGAAGGGAACGGCCGTCACCGTGAGCGACGAAGGCCCCGGCATCCCGGAGGAGTCGATGGGCCGTGTCTTCACCCGCTTCTGGCGGGGGAGCAAGCGTGGCGGAACCGGGCTCGGCCTGTACATCGTCAAGGGCATCGTCGAGGCGCACGGCGGCACCATCACGGTGGGCCGCGGCCCCGGTGGCGGTGCCCAGTTCCGATTTATCCTGCCCGTCGCGGCTCCGGCGTATCTCCAGTAGATCGCCCCCGAGCCGCCCACGGGCGCAACCGCATTCCAGTACCCCGTTAGACTCGACCTTTGGCGCGTTTGTGTCCGCGCGCTATCGCGGTATCGCTTCGCGGTCGCGGGGACCCCCAGCCAAGACAATCGGAAGCACGGGAAGAGATGTCGGCACCCAATAAGTCGTACGACCCTGTCGAGGTCGAGGCACTGAAACCGGAAGAGATCGAGCGCATGCGGGACGAGGCGCTCGCCGCCTTCGCGGCCGCCGGCGACCTCGACGCGCTCGCCCAGGCGAAGACCGCGCACACCGGTGGTACCTCGCCCCTCTCGCTCGCCAACCGCGAGATCGGCGCGCTGCCGCCGCAGGCCAAGGCCGCGGCCGGCAAGCTCGTGGGCATGGCCCGCGGCGCCGTGAACAAGGCCCTGGCCGCGCGCCAGGCCGAGCTGGAGGACGAGCGGGATGCCCGGGTCCTGGTCGAGGAGGCCGTGGACGTCACGCTGCCCCACGACCGCGTTCCGGCCGGCGCCCGCCACCCGCTGACGACGCTCTCCGAGCGCATCGAGGACGTCTTCGTGGCCATGGGCTACGAGGTCGCCGAGGGCCCGCAGGCCGAGGCCGAGTGGTTCACCTTCGACGCGCTCAACATCGGCCCGGACCACCCGGCCCGCACCGAGCACGACACGTTCTTCGTGCAGGGCCCGGACGGATCCGCCAACTCCGGTGTCGTGCTGCGCACCCACACCTCGCCCGTGCAGATCCGCTCCATGCTCGACCGCGAGCCTCCGGTGTACGTGATCTGCCCCGGCCGGGTGTACCGCACCGACGAGCTGGACGCCACGCACAGCCCGGTCTTCCACCAGGTCGAGCTGCTCGCCGTGGACGAGGGCCTCACCATGGCCGACCTCAAGGGCACCCTCGACCACATGGTCAAGGCCCTGTTCGGCGAGGACATGAAGACGCGCCTGAGGCCGAACTTCTTCCCCTTCACCGAGCCGTCCGCCGAGATGGACATGGTCTGCTACGTCTGCCGCGGCGAGTCCGTCGGCAACCCGGACCGGCCCTGCCGCACCTGCTCCAGCGAGGGCTGGATCGAGCTCGGCGGCTGCGGCATGGTCAACCCGAAGGTGCTCGCCGCCTGCGGTGTGGACCCCGAGAAGTACAGCGGATTCGCCTTCGGCTTCGGCATCGAACGAATGCTGATGTTCCGCCACAACGTCGAAGACATGCGAGACATGGTCGAGGGTGACGTCCGGTTCACCCGGCCGTTCGGGATGGAGATCTGATGCGGGTCCCGCTTTCCTGGCTGCGGGAGTACGTCGACCTCCCCGCCACCGAGACCGGCCGCGATGTGCAGGCCAAGCTCGTCGACGGCGGCCTGGAGGTCGAGACCGTCGAGCAGCTCGGCCAAGGGCTCAAGGGCCCGCTCGTCGTCGGCAAGGTCCTCACCATCGAGGAGCTGGAGGGCTTCAAGAAGCCCATCCGCTTCTGCACCGTCGACGTCGGCCAGGCCAACGGCACCGGTGAGCCCCAGGAGATCGTCTGCGGCGCCCGCAACTTCGCGGTCGGCGACAAGGTCGTCGTGGTGCTGCCCGGCGCCGTGCTGCCCGGCGACTTCGCGATCGCCGCGCGCAAGACGTACGGCAGGACCTCGCACGGCATGATCTGCTCCAGTGACGAGCTCGGCATGGGCCCGGACACCACCGGCGGCATCATCGTGCTGCCCCCGGAGCACGAGGTCGGCACCGACGCGATCGCGCTGCTCGAACTCGTCGACGAGGTCCTCGACATCGCCGTCACCGCCAACCGCGGCGACTGCCTGTCGATGCGCGGCGTCGCCCGCGAGACCGCCATCGCCTACGGCCTGCCGCTGCGCGACCCGGCGCTCCTCGACGTGCCCGCGCCCAACTCGTACGGCTACCCGGTGAAGGTCGCCGACCCGATCGGCTGCGACCGCTTCACCGCGCGCACCGTGACCGGCCTCGACCCCGAGGCCCGCTCCCCGATCTGGCTGCAGCGCCGGCTGCAGAAGGCCGGGATGCGCCCGATCTCGCTCGCCGTCGACATCACCAACTACGTGATGATCGAGCTCGGCCAGCCGCTGCACGCCTACGACCGCACCCTGGTCGACGGCCCCATCGGCGTGCGCCGCGCCGAGCCGGGCGAGCTCCTCACCACCCTCGACGGCACCAAGCGCAAGCTGGACGCCGCCGACCTCGTCATCACCGACAACCGGGGCCCCATCGGCCTCGCCGGGGTGATGGGCGGAGCCAACACCGAGATCGCCGACTCCGTCACGGACCCCGGGACCGGCGAGGTCAAGGGCACCACCGAGGTCGTCATCGAGGCCGCGCACTTCGACGCGGTCGCCATCGCCCGTACCGCGCGCCGCCACAAGCTGACCTCCGAGGCGTCCAAGCGCTTCGAGCGCGGCGTCGACCCGCAGGCAGCGTCCGCCGCCGCCCAGCGGACCGTCGACCTGCTCGTGCTGCTTGCGGGCGGAACGGCCGAGGCCGGCGTCACCGAGATCGTCTCGCCGTCCGCGCCGCGCACCATCTCCATGCGCGCGGACCACCCGGACCGCGTCGCGGGCATCGAGTACGGCCGCGAGACCGTCGTACGCCGCCTCCAGGAGGTCGGCTGCGACGCGTACGGGCAGGACGAGCTCGTCGTGACCGTGCCGTCCTGGCGCCCCGACCTCACCGAGCCGAACGACCTGGCCGAAGAGGTCATCCGCCTGGAGGGCTACGCCAACCTGCCCTCCACGCTGCCCAAGCCGCCCGCCGGACGGGGCCTGACGGAGCGTCAGCGCCTGCACCGCAGGGTCGGCCGGGCGCTCGCCGGCGCCGGATTCACCGAGGCGCCGAGCTACCCGTTCGTCGCCGAGTCGGTCTTCGACCAGCTCGGTCTCGACAAGGACGACGCCAACCGCTCCGTCGTGAAGCTGGTCAACCCGCTCAGCGACGAGGAGCCGGCGCTGCGCACCACGCTGCTGCCCGGCCTCCTCGCCACGCTGCGCCGCAACGACGGCCGCGGCAGCCACGACCTGGCGCTGTTCGAGACGGGCCTGGTCTTCCACCCGTCGGCGAACCCGGGCGTCGCGGCCCGGCTGCCCGTCGACCGCCGTCCCACCGACGACGAGATCGCCGCCCTCAACGCCGTGCTGCCCGTGCAGCCGCGCCACGTGGGCGCCGTCATCGCCGGTGCGCGCGAGCAGGCCGGCTGGTGGGGCAAGGGCCGCCCGGCCGACTGGGCCGACGCGATCGAGGCCGCCCGCACCGTGGCCCGCGAGGCGGGGCTCGAACTCGCCGTGGAGAAGGGCCAGTACGGCCCCTGGCACCCGGGCCGCTGCGCCGAGCTGTACGTGTTCGTCGAGGGTGTGAAGACCCTCGCCGGGTACGCCGGTGAGCTGCACCCGCGCGTCGTCAAGGCGTTCGGGCTGCCCGCCCGCAGCTGTGCGATGGAGCTCGACCTCGACGTCGTCGAGCGGGCCGGAGAGGGCGCCGTGCAGGCGCCGAGCATCTCCACCTTCCCGGTGGCCACCCAGGACGTGGCGCTCGTCGTCGACGCCCAGGTCCCGGCCGCCGCCGTGGAGGACGCGCTGAGCGCCGGCGCCGGTGAACTCCTGGAGTCCATCCGGCTGTTCGACGTCTACAGCGGCGAGCAGGTCGGCGAGGGCAAGAAGTCGCTGGCCTACGCGCTGCGGTTCCGCGCGGCCGACCGCACCCTGACCGTCGAGGAGGCCACGGCCGCCCGCGACGCGGCGGTGACCCGCGCGGCCGAGGCCACGGGCGCGGTGCTGCGCGGCGCCTAGCCCGCACGAGCACGCACCGAGAGGGGCGCACCGGGATTCCCGGTGCGCCCCTCTCGCCGTCCACGGACGAGCCGTAGCCGCCTCACTCATTCGGGTGAGAAGTCCGGTCGACTGCGCACAAGGGCGCGGACGATCGACAGAATCAGTGCGGCCGTGCAGGCCGGTGCGGCCTCCGGCCCGAGCGGTCGGTGCAATGAGCGCGCAAGGCCAGGGGGGCCGACGGCATGATCCGTACACCGGGATGGATCTCGGCCTGCGCGGCCGCACTCCGCTCCCGCCGGGCCCTCGGCCTCGCCCTGGGCCTGCCGTCCGGCTGGCTCGTCCTGGTCATCGCCTGGCAGCTGGCCTGCCCGCTGGCCCGCTCGGACCGCATGGGCCTGCGGATCGCGACATGCCTGGGCTTCCTGATCGCCGTGGTGTGGCTGGCCAACGGCGTACGGGCCACCGCCGAACGGGAGTTGCGGCGGATCCGGCACATCGCCGAGGTCGCCCAGCGGGTGCTCCTGAGGCCACTGCCCTCGCGGCTCGACGGGATCGCGCTCGCCGCCGGCCAGCTCTCCGTGAGCCGCGGCGCGTCGATCGGCGGCGACCTCTACGAGGCGATGTCGACGCCGTACGGGGTGCGTGTCGTGATCGGCGACGTACGCGGCCACGGGCTCGGTGCGATCGGCGCGGTCGCCGCCGTGCTCGGCAGCTTCCGCGAGGCCGCCTACGACGAGCCCCAACTGGCGGGCGTCCTGCGGAGATTGGACCGGGCGCTGGCCCGGCACCTGCGCGAGCGCTGCCGCGCCGAACACCCCGCTGCGGGCGGCTGTGAGCCGGACAGCCCGCTCGCCGAGGAGTTCGTCACCGTACTGCTCCTGGAGATCCGCCCGGGCGGCGAGGTGTACGCCCTCAACTGCGGGCATCCGTGGCCCCACCGGCTCTGCCACGGAGCCGAGCCGCTCACGCCCGGCGACCCGCTGCCGCCGCTCGGGCCCTTCCCGCTCCCGGCCGAACTGGCCCCGATGCGCTGCACCCGGCTGCTGCCCGGCGAGGCGCTGTGCCTGCACACCGACGGCGCCGAGGACGCGCGGGACGGAGCCGGGCGGTTCTTCGCGCTGCGCGAGGCCCTCGCCCACGCGGCCCGCACCTCGCCGGTGTCCCCGGCGGACGTCGTCGAGCAGGTCCAGCGCGCTCTCCTGCGCCACACCCGCGGACGGCTCTCGGACGACGTGGCCCTGCTGGTGCTGCGCAACGACCGGGTCCGGGTGCCCGCCCAGCCGACCGGCAGCGGGGCGGCGGGTGTGCACCGCTGACCGTGGGGCGCCGCCACCCTGCCGGGAGTGCCGGGCAGCGCGGACAGGGCGGACGGCGCCGGGAGCGGGCCGCCGCACTGTTCGAGGGGGAGCCGGCGGCCCGGTCGCCTCGAGGAGAGGCGATTTAGAGTCAACCGACTGGGGACCCTCATGGGCAGAGAGCGCGGCGCATAAATGCGGGTACTCGCTTCACACCCCGTGTGAACCGGGCTCGTCTACGCTGACTTCACCGAGCCAACGGAGGGCCCCATGCAGCCCAATACCCTGCTCGACGCCCTGGTGGACGAGGCGGGGATCTCACACGCCGGGCTGGCCGCCCGGGTGAACCAGGCGGGCCGGGCCAGAGGCCTCGCACTCAGATACGAACACACCGCCGTGGCGCGGTGGTTGAAGGGGCAGCGGCCGCGCGGCCAGGTGCCCGACCTGATCTGCGAGGTGCTCGCGGGGCGGCTGCGCCGCCGGGTCACCCTCGACGACATCGGCCTCGGGGTGCCGGGCGAACCGGTCCCCGCACACGGCTCGCCGCTCGCCGGATTCGTCGAGCGGGCCACCGCCCTGTGGCGCTCGGACGAACAGCAGCGCACGCACATACTCGACGCCCCGGCGGTCACCGGTACCCCGGCCGTCATGCCCGTATGGGAGTGGGAGAACCCGCCGGAGGACACCGATGTGTCGCGCAACGGGCAGACCGCGGTGGGCGAGTCGGACATCGAGATGCTGCGCTCGGCGCGCGAGCACTACGAGCTGATGTACCGCAAGGCGGGCGGCATCGCGACCCGCTCGCGCATCGTCGGCTTCCTCAACGCGGAGACCGCCCCCTTACTGCGCGGCGGCTACACGGACGCCACCGGGCGCCAACTGCACCGGGCCACCGGCGGGTTGGTGGCCATCGCCGGAATCTGCGCGTACGACTCCAACGCCCAGGGTCTCGCCCAGCGCTACTTCCACCAGGCGCTGCGGCTCGCGAAGGCCAGCGGGGACAGGGGACTTGGCGCCTACGTCATCGCCCTGCTCGTCAACCAGTCCCTGTTCATGCGGGACTACCGCCAGTCGGTCGCCTTCGCGGAAGCGGCCCTGCGGGCGGCGGGCGGCCGGCTGAGCCCCGCGCTCGCGGCCGATCTGCACGCGATGCAGGCCAAGGCGTACGCGCATCTGGGCGACGGGCAGAGCGCGCTGTCCTCGATCATGAGCGCCGAGTCGGCGGCCGGGCGGATCAGGCCGGGCCAGGAGCCTGCCGAGACCGGCTACGTCCAGCCGGGCCTGGTCAATGTCCAGGTGGCCGAGGCCCTGCTCAGCCTCGGCGATCTGACGGCCGCGCGCGAACAGGCCGCCCTCGCGGCCGACGAGCCCTGCCACGACAGGGGCAGGGTGCACCGCCTCGCCATGCTCGCGCAGATCGAGCTGCGGCAGGGCGACGCTGACCGGGCCGTGGCCACCGCGGTCGAAATGGCGGAGCGGGCCCGGGGGATGGAGTCGCAGCGATTGCGTGACCGGCTGCGCCTGGTGCGCGAGCACCTGGTGGAGAGCGGTTGCGCCGGCGCCGACGAAGCCGCCGAGCTGATCGACGGGGCACTTCGCGTTCCCCTGTGACCGTCAGCCTGCTGCGATATTGCCATCTACTTGTCGGAAGGTGGCAGAAACGTGCAGTGGACGAACCTGAGCGAACAAACTGTGTATGAGAATCGCTGGTTTCGGGTCAACCTCGCGGACGTAGCGCTTCCGGACGGGCGGCACCTGGACCACTTCCTGATCAGGCTGCGGCCGGTCGCCGTCGCGACCGCCGTCAACGCCGCCAACGAGGTGCTGCTGCTGTGGCGGCACCGCTTCATCACCGACAGCTGGGGCTGGGAACTGGCCGCCGGGGTCGTCGAGGACGGCGAGGACATCGAGGCCGCCGCCGCCCGTGAAATGGAGGAGGAGACCGGCTGGCGGCCCGGGCCGCTCAAACCCCTGCTCACCGTCGAGCCCGCCAACGGGCTGATCGACGCCCGGCACCATCTGTTCTGGTCCGAGTCGGCCGAGTACATCGGCCACCCCGAGGACGACTTCGAGTCGTCCCGCCGCGAGTGGATACCCCTCAAACTGGTGCCCGACATGGTCGCCCGGGGGGAGGTCCCGGCCGCCAACATGGCGGCCGGACTCCTGCTCCTGCACCACATGCGGCTCGCCGACGGCTAGCCGCCGCACCGTCTAGTGACCGAGGGCCTGCCACACGGCGAGCGAGAGTGCGCCGACGGCGGTCAGCACGGTGAGGGCGGGGAGCGGCCACCTCAGATGTTCGAGGGCCGCCACCCGTCCCACCGCGTCGGTCAGTTCGCGCTCTGTCTGCTCGCCCCGCTGGGCGAGCAGCGCGAGCTGGCCGTCCAGGCGGGTCATGCCGACGTCCAGACGGAGTCGTAACTCCGCCAGCTCGTCGACGGTGGTCGAATGTCCCGGGTCGGTGGACACGGCGTGGCTCCTTAGTCCTGTTCCGGACGTGCCATGGATGTGTTGGCTCAGAGTCAACTCGCCGTGTTCCAGGGACGGGAGCGTGTGCGATGGGCATATGCGGGCTCGTTCCGCACACCCGGTGTGCGCGGTACGAGCCCGGCTCATGCCTTTCAGGCGTACACCCGCGTATACAGACGTACGCCGTTTTACTCAGGCGTACGAGTAGAAACCGGACCCGGTCTTGCGGCCGAGGCGGCCGGCGTCGACCATCCGCTGGAGCAGCGGGGGAGCGGCGTACAGCGGCTCCTTGAACTCGTCGTACATCGAGTCCGCGACCGAGGCGACCGTGTCCAGGCCGATCAGGTCGGAGAGCTTGAGCGGGCCCATCGGGTGGGCGCAGCCGAGCTCCATGCCGTTGTCGATGTCCTCACGGCTCGCGATGCCCGACTCGAACATCCGGATCGCCGAGAGCAGATACGGGATGAGCAGCGCGTTGACCACGAAGCCCGAGCGGTCCTGTGCGCGGATGGCGTGCTTGCCGAGCACCTTCTCGACCAGGACCTGGGCCCGGCTGATGGTGCCCTCGGAGGTGGTGAGCGCGGGAATCAGCTCGACCAGCTTCTGCACCGGGGCCGGGTTGAAGAAGTGGATGCCGATGACCTGGTCGGGGCGCGAGGTGGCGACCGCGAGCTTCACCAGCGGGATGGAGGAGGTGTTGGATGCCAAGATCGCGTCCGGGCGGGTCACCACCTGGTCGAGAACCTGGAAGATCTCGGTCTTGACCTGCTCGTTCTCCACGACGGCCTCGATCACGAGGTCGCGGTCGGCGAACTCGCCGAGGTCGGTGGTGAAGCTGAGCCGGGCGAGCGTCGCGTCGCGCTCCTCCTCGGTGATCTTGCCGCGCTCGGCCGCCTTCGAGAGGGAGTTGTGCAGCCGGGTGCGGCCGATCTCCAGGGCCTCGCCGGTGGTCTCGGCGACCATGACGTCCAGGCCGCTGCGGGCGCACACCTCCGCGATGCCCGCGCCCATCTGGCCACAGCCCACAATTCCGACGCGTTCGATGTCGGTCACATCGTGCCTTTCGCTCTACTGCAGTCCCCGGCAGGTCCCCCGTGTGATTCCGGCGCCCGCCTTAAGCCCCTGACGTTACTCCGGACGCGCGCGTGCACGAGGGGCCGGGGCGGGCATGCTCTCCGGTACACCTGGGCCGAGGGACCAATGTGAGGGGTGCGACGTGGGACGAATCACGCGGCGGGGCTTCGTGGCGGGCACGGCCGGAGCGCTGAGCGGGCTGATCACGGCGGGCGGCGCGGTGGCCGCGGACCGGGACGGGACACTGGAACAGGCGGTGCGGACGGTGGCGGCCAGGCGCCGTGGCCGGGACTTCCGCGGGGTGTGGATCGCGTCCGTGGCCAACCGGGACTGGCCCTCCAGACCGGGCCTGACCGCCGCCGCCCAGCGCGCCGAGCTCCTCGCCCACCTGGACAAGGCGGTCGAACGGCGGCTGAACACGGTGGTCCTCCAGGTCCGCCCGACCGCCGACGCGCTCTGGCCGTCCCCGTACGAGCCCTGGTCGCAGTGGCTCACCGGGGTGCAGGGCCAGGATCCGGGCTGGGACCCGCTGGGCACCGCCGTGCGCGAGGCGCACCGGCGCGGCCTGGAACTGCACGCCTGGTTGAACCCGTACCGGATCGCCAACCACACCGACCTCTCGCGCCTCGTCCCGACGCACCCGGCACGCGTCCACCCCGACTGGGCCGTCGCGTACGGCGGAAAGCTCTACTACAACCCGGGCCTGCCCGAGGTCCGCCGGTTCGTCGAGGACGCCATGCTGGACGCGGTGCGCCGCTACGACATCGACGGCGTGCACTGGGACGACTACTTCTACCCCTATCCGGTGGCGGGCGAGACCTTCGACGACGACGAGGCCTACGAGCGGTACGGCGACGGCTTCCCGGACCGGGATGCCTGGCGGCGGAACAACATCGACCTCCTGGTGCGCGAGACGGCCGCCCGGATCAAGCATGTCAACCGCCGGCTGGTCTTCGGCATCAGTCCGTTCGCGGTGTGGCGCAACGCGTCGAGCGACAAGCGCGGGTCGGCGACCACCGCCGGCGTCCAGACCTACGACGACCTGCACGCCGACACCCGCACGTGGGTGCGCGAGGGCTGGATCGACTACATCTGCCCGCAGGTGTACTGGAACATCGGGTTCGCCGCCGCCGACTACGCCGTCCTGGTGCCCTGGTGGGACGAGGTGGCCCGGGGCACCGGCGTCCACCTGTACATCGGCGAGGCCCTGTACAAAGCGGGCGACCCGGCGCAGCCCGCCGCCTGGCAGGACCCGGCGGAGCTGTCCCGCCATCTGACCCTGGCCGACCGGTACGCCTCGGTGCGCGGCCACTGCTTCTTCGCCGCGAAGGAGGTCACCGAGGACCGCATCGGGGCCATGGCCCGCGTCGTCGCCGACCACTACACGCGACGGGCCCGCTGAAGGCCTTCGGCTACTCGTCCTCGGTGATGTGCCGCACCACCGTGTCGGGACCCGGTGACATCAGGGTTTCGTGCCCGTCCTCGAACCGCACCCGGAACGGGGGAGTGCCGTCGGGTCCCAGAATCTCGATGACCTCGGCCTGCCGGTCCTGCTGCCCGACGGTCCTGCCGTGTACGAGGAGTCGGTCGCCCACCATTGCTCGCATGCGGCCAGTCTAGGACGGGACGGGCAAGTTGGCAGGGCCTCAGGACCTGGGTCCGGACCCCGCCCGGATCCAGGCTCTAGGACCGCGCCCGCTGGGTCACCGCGATGCACACCAGGACGCCCGCCGCGGCCAGCGGGGCCGCCGGGGACAGGTGCTCGCCGAGCAGCAGTACCGACCACAGGAGCGTGAGCAGCGGCTGGGCCAACTGGAGCTGGCTGGCCTTGGGCACGCCGATCGCGGCCAGGCCCCGGTACCAGACGTAGAGCCCGAAGAAGTTGGACCCCGCGGCCAGCCACAGCAGCCCGGCCACCCCGTGCGCGGTGAGCCGCCAGGGCTCGTACGCCAGCGCCACCGCGGCCCCCACCAGGGCGAACGGCAGGCACAGCACCAGAGCCCAGCCGACCACGTGCCAGCCCGGCATCACCGAGGCGAGCCTTCCGCCCTCGACATACGCCGCCGCGCACACGAGCAGCGCCGCGAACAGGTACACATCCCCGGCGGACAGCGCCCCGCCGCTCTGCTGCACGGTGAACGCGGCCACCACCGCGGCCCCGGCCAGCGCGGCCGCCCAGAACGCGCGCGAGGGCCGGCGCCCGGTGCGCACCGCGCCGAGGGCCGCCGTGGCCAGCGGAAGCAGTCCGATCACCACGGCGGCGTGCGAGGTCGTCGAGGTCTGCAGGGCGATCGTGGTGAGCAGCGGGAACCCGATCAGCGAGCCGCCCGCGACCACCGCGAGGCCCGGCCAGTGCGCCCGGTCGGGGAACGGCACCCGCTGCCCGAGCAGCAGCGCACCCGCGATCAGCGCGGACAGCGCGATGCGCAGCGACACGAGCGTCCAGGGCCCGAAGCTTTCCAGGCCCCAGGCGGTACCGGGGAAGGTGAGCGAGAAGGACACCACGCCGAGCGCGGCGAGCATCGCCCCGCGCGGCAGGAGTGAGCCGGAACCGGCACCCGGCCCGTTGTCCGGCAGGACGGAACCGGAGCCGCTGTCCTTCACGGCGGACCCGGAAGCGGACCTGTCGTCCGCGCCGACCGCTATCGTCATCTGTGCAGTAGCGCTATCCTGTGCTGTCATGCATGAGCGTAGCAGTGTGGCCGAACTGGCGAAATCCCTTCGTGATGAACTGAATCGCTACTCGGTGGGTGGAAAGCTGCCGTCGAGTCGGGCACTGGTCGAGCGCTACCGGGTCTCCCCGGTCACGGTCTCCCGCGCGCTCGCCCAGCTCGTCGCCGAGGGGCTGGTCGTCACCCGGCCCGGGGCGGGCGCCTACCGCGCCGAGCCGCGCAGGGTGACCGCCCGCACCGGCGACACCTCCTGGCAGGAGGTCGCGCTCAGCGCCGACGGCGCCACCGACCCGGCCCCGCGCGCGGTCGACGCCTCCGGCGTCCTTGCCACCCTCAACGTTCCGCCGACCGGGGTCATCGACCTCAGCGGCGGCTACCTCGACCCCGGTCTGCGGCCCGAGCGGGCCATGGCCGCCGCCCTCGGCCGGGCCGGCCGGCGCCCCGGCGTCTGGAGCCGCCCGCCCGTCGACGGGCTCACCGAGCTGCGCGAATGGTTCGCCCGGGAGATCGGCGGCACCGTCACCGCCGCCGACGTCCTGGTCACCGCGGGCGGCCAGACCGCCCTGACCACCACCCTGCGCGCGCTCGCCGCACCCGGCGCACCCGTCCTCGTCGAGTCGCCCACCTACCCCGGTCTGCTGGCCATCGCCCGCGCCTCGGGCCTGCGCCCCGTCCCGGTCCCCGTCGACCCGGACGGCATCCGCCCCGAACTCCTCTCCCGCGCCTTCGAAGCCACCGGCGCGCGCGTCGTCATCTGCCAGCCCCTCTTCCAGAACCCGACCGGCGCCCTCCTGTCCCCGGACCGCGGCCGCGACGTGGTCCGCATCGCCCACTCCTTCGGCGCGTTCGTCGTCGAGGACGACTTCGCCCGCCGGCTCGCCCACCAGGACGCGGGCCCGCTGCCCGCCCCGCTCGCCGCCGACGACCCCGACGGCGTCGTCGTCCATGTCTCCTCGCTCACCAAGGCGACCTCGCCGAGCCTCAGGGTCGGTGCGCTCGCCGCCCGCGGGCCCGTACTGGAACGGCTGCGCGCCATCCAGGTCGTCGACTCGTTCTTCGTGCCGCGCCCCCTGCAGGAGACCGCCCTCGAACTCGTCGGCTCACCGGCCTGGGGCCGCCATCTGCGCGCCGTATCCGCCGAGTTGACCGCACGCCGGGAAACCCTGGCCGCCGCAGTCCTGCACCACCTCCCCGAACTCGCCCTGCCCCACATCCCGTCCGGCGGCTACCACCTCTGGCTCCGCCTGCCCGACGGCATCGAGGAGACCGCCGTCCTGTCCGCCGTCCTGCGCGCGGGCGTCGCCGTCGCCCCCGGCCGCCCCTACTTCGGCGCCGAACCCCCGGCCGGCCACATCCGCCTCGGCTTCGCGGGCGTGACGGGCCGCGCGGAGATCACCGAGGCGGTACGCAGGCTGCGCACGGCCCTGGACGAGGTGCTGGGCTAGCGGGCGGCCGGCGCGCCGGTCCCTGGTATCTCTCTCATGGCAACCAGCGTGGCACCCGCCACTGACAACCGGCCCGCCGCCTGCGAGGCTCCCCGCATGAGTGACGTGATCTTCCGCGAGTACACGATCTCCAGCGACCCGGCGCGCCTCGATGCCGCCCTCGTCCATCACTGGCTCTCCACGGACGCGTACTGGGCGCTCGGCCGCACCCGGGAGAAGCAGGACGCCGCCATCGCCGGATCCCTCAACTTCGGTGCATATGACGGAAGTTCGGGCGAGCAGGTCGCCTATGCGCGGGTCGTCACCGACCGTGCCACCTTCGCCTGGCTCTGCGATGTGTACGTCGATCCCGCGGTGCGCGGCAAGGGGCTCGGCACCGCCCTTGTGACCGCCGTGCGGGACCACCTGGAGCCGCACGGCCTGCGCCGCATCCTGCTCGCCACGGCGGACGCCCACGGGGTCTACGAGAAGATCGGCTTCCGCACTCTGGAAACCCCGGACAAGTGGATGGCGCTCGGCCTGCAATAGCGGCTCATCGCCTCTTGACCTGTCACGCCTCTGGCCTCACGATCGCGGCCATGAACCGGGTCACGCTGGTCGCCGCCGCACGCAGCTCCGCGCTCCTCGACGAGCGTTTCGACGACGACCGGCCGCTGGACGGGGCCGGCTGGCACGCGGTGGAGCTGGCCGCGCGCGCCCTCGTGCCGCTCGGCGCGGCGGAGCTGCGCTACTGCTCCCCGAGCCCGCGCAGCCGGGCGACCGGCACCGCGCTCGGCTACGCGCCGATGGCCCAGCCCGGCCTGCGGGACTGCGACATGGGGCGCTGGCGCGGCCGTACCCTCGCCGAGGTCACGGCCTGCGAGCCGGCCGCCGTCGACGCCTGGCTCGCCGACCCGTGGGCGGCCCCGCACGGCGGCGAGTCGCTGCTCGCGTTCATCACCCGGATAGGTGCCTGGCTGGACACCCGGCCCGCGGACGACGGCAGCTCGATCCTGGCGGTCGCCGAACCCGCCGTCGTCCGGGCCGCGCTGGTCTACGCCCTGAAGGCGCCGCCCGCCGCGTACTGGAACGTCGAGGTCCGCCCGCTGTCCACGGTCACCCTGACCGGGGCGGCCCGGCGCTGGCACCTGTGCCTGGAGGCCGGGGCCTGGAGCGGCCCGGCGGCCGCCTGAGGCCGAGTCCGGCCCGGGTCGAGCCAAGCTCTGGTCAGGTCAGCTCGCGCACGACCCGGGCCGGGTTGCCGACCGCGAGCACATTCGGCGGCAGATCCTTGGTGACGACGGCGCCCGCGCCCACCACCGTGTTCGCGCCGATCGTCACCCCGGGGCACACGATCACGCCGCCGCCCAGCCACACGTTGTCCCCGATGGTCACGGGCAGCGCCTTCTCCCAGCCCGCCCGCCGCCTCTCGGCGTCCAACTCGTGGGTGGGAGTGAGGAGTTGGACGTTCGGGCCGATCTGGACATCGGCGCCGAGCGTGATCCGGCCGGTGTCGAGGAAGACGGCGCCGAAGTTCACGAACGTACCGGCGCCGATGGTGATGTTGTAGCCGAAGTCGCACTGGAAGGGCGCCCTGACGCGTACGGACTCGCCGACCCCGCCGAGGAGCTCCGCGAGGATCTTGTGCCGGTCGGCGGACGGGGCCGTGGTGGCCGCGTTGTAGGCGGCGCAGAGTTCGGCGCGGCGCTCGGTGTCCGCGCGGAGTTCGGGGTCGTCGGGGATGTACCACTCGCCGGCCAGCATCAGCCGCTTGTTCTCACCCACGGGGTGTCCTCCCAGCTCGGTTGCCCGAAACCGTACGGGCCGAGGGGCGGGCGCGCGGAAAAATATCCGCACGCCGCCGTGTTCCGTGTCGATCCGGCCGGTCCCCGTTCGTATAGATGGTGAGGGCCGCCCCGCCGGGGCGCCACCGTCCTGGGAGAACGTGATGACGAACGCGCGGTACTACCTGCTCAGCGTGGTCCAGCCGACCGAGGGGACGCCGCCCACGCCCGACGAGATGACGCGGATCATGGCGAACCTGGACGCCTTCCACCAGGAGCTGAAGGACGCCGGGGCCTGGGTATTCGCCGGAGGCCTCGCCGCGCCCGGCACGGCCACCGTCCTCCGTGCGAAGGGCAGCGACGTGCTCACCACCGATGGCCCGTACATCGAGAGCAAGGAGTACCTCGGCGGGCTGTGCATCGTGAAGGCGCCCGACCTCGACGCCGCCCTGGACTGGGGCCGCAAGGCGCTGCACGCCACGACGCTGCCCATCGAGGTGCGGCCGTTCCACGGCGAAGTCGAAGAGTGACGGGTCCGGAGCCCCGTGTTCCGGAGGGCGCCGAGGTCGAGCGGGTCTTCCGGGCGGAGTACGGCCGCGCGGTGGCCGTACTGGTCCGTGTCCTCGGTGACATCGATCTCGCCGAGGAGGCGGTGCAGGACGCGTTCGCGACGGCGGTGGCCCGGTGGCCCGGCGACGGGCTGCCGCCGAGCCCGGCCGGCTGGATCATCACCACCGCCCGCAACCGGGCCGTGGACCGCCTGCGCAGGGAGGCGACCCGCGCGGACCGGCAGGCCGAGGCCGTGCGGCGGGCCGAGTTGTACGCCGCCGACGAACCCGCCGAGGAGGGCCCCGTGCGCGACGACCGGCTCCGCCTGATCTTCACCTGCTGCCACCCTTCGCTCGCCCCGGCGGCCCAAGTCGCCCTGACCCTGCGACTGTTGGGAGGACTGAGCACCGCGGAGATCGCCCGCGCCTTCCTGGTGCCCGAGCCGACGATGGCCCAGCGTCTGGTGCGAGCCAAGGCCAAGATCCGCGACGCCGGCATCCCGTACCGGATCCCGCACGAGGCGGACCTCCCGGACCGGCTCGCGGCGGTGCTCGCCGTCGTCTACCTGATCTTCAACGAGGGGTACGCGGCGAGCTCGGGCGAGCGTCTCGTACGGGACGACCTGTGCGCGGAGGCCGTGCGGCTGGGCCGGCTGCTCGTCGAGCTCATGCCGGACGAGCCGGAGGCCCTCGGCCTGCTCGCGCTGATGCTGCTCACCGAGTCCCGCCGGGCCGCCAGGTCCGGCCCGGACGGAGAGCTCGTCCTCCTCGCCGACCAGGACCGCACCCGCTGGAACCCCGAGCTCGTCGCGGAGGGCCAGGAGTTGGTGCGCCGGTGCCTGCGCCGCAACCGGCCGGGCCCGTACCAGATCCTGGCCGCGATCAACGCCGTGCACAGCGATGCCGGGACGCCCCGGGCGACGGACTGGCACCAGGTCCGGCAGCTGTACGACCAGCTGCTCGCCCTCGCCCCGACTCCCGTGGTGGCCCTCAACCGGGCCATCGCGGTGGCCGAGACGGAGGGCCCGGCCGAGGCCCTCGCCCTGGTCGACGCCCTCGCCCTGGACTCGTACCACCTCTTCCACGCCACCCGCGCGGACCTGCTGCGCCGCCTGGGCCGTGACGAGGAGGCGGCGACGGCGTACCGGAAGGCGCTCGACCGTACGGACAACGCGGCGGAACGGGCGTTCCTGGAGCGAAGGTTGGCGGAACCGGGGGCGGGGTGAGGGGGAGCTCTCGCCATCGGTTAACTTGAACGCGTTCAACTTGGCGTGTCGGGTGCCTGGGGAGGGCGATCGTGCGTGTGAATGCGGTGGCGGGGGAGCGGGCTCATCGGTGGCAGGCCGGTCTTGCGGCGGGCGCCGTCCTTGCCACCCTTCCGTGGCTGGCGCTGGGCGCGCATGTCACGTCGGCCGTAGTCCTGTTCGTGTTCTGCGGGCTCCCGGTGGCCGTGCCCCTGCTGGTCCTGCACCGGCGGGAGGCATTCGTCCGGGCCTGCGTCGGGATAGGTCTCACCTCCGTGTTCCTGTCGGTGGTGGGCTTCATGCTGGGGCTGTTCGTGCTCCTGCCGTCGGCCGCGCTCCTGCTCCTCGCCGCCCACGCGGACCCCCGCAGGCGCCCGGTCGGGGCGCGGATCCTGGGCGTTGCCGGCGCACTCCTCGCGCTGGGCGCGACGATCGGCCCGACGGTGTTCGTCTGGGATCTCGTGGTGGCCCCCGCCTTCGCCGAGCCCCACGCCTACCGGGCCCCGCTCCATCCCGAGGACGGCCACTACGACCGCGGCCTCGGGGATGTGCAGGAGCTGCTGCGCGGGTTCGGCGCGACGGATGTCGTCGAGTTGAGCGGCGACGGCATCGACTTCCTGAAGGTCGATTTCCCCGAAGGCCTCTCCCCGCGGGAGCGCGCCCGGCTGAAGGAGAGGACGGAGCAGTTGCCCGGTGTCGAGAAGGTCGAGCTGTGCGGGGCGAGCGACTGCTGGTGAGGTTCTGCCGGTGAGGGGCCCGCCCCGCCGGAAGTCCGTCCGGGGCTTGGGCTGCCACCCGTGTCACATCCCCGCACCGCCCGGTGTCAGAGCAGCAGATCCACCCGACCGGGCGGAACGCGGCGGGGCCGGGCCCCCGCACCGGACAAGCTGGAGCAGCCATGACATCGACGTCCCCCATCCTCGTCACCGGCGGCACGGGCACGCTGGGCGGCCACGTCGTCCCCCTGCTGCGCGCGGCGGGCCGCGACGTGCGGGTCCTCACCCGGCAGGAGCGCCCGTCCGCGGACGGCATCGAGTACGTGACCGCCGACCTGCTCAAGGACGAGGGCATCGAAGCGGCGCTCGACGGGGTCGAGACGGTCCTGCACCTCGCGGGCGGCGCCAAGGGCGACGACGAGGCGACCCGCAACCTCGTACGCGCCGCGAAGCGGGCCGGGGTGCGGTACCTGGTCTACATCTCCGTCATCGGTACGGACACGATGCCGCTGGCCTACTTCAGGTCCAAGCTCGGGGCCGAGCGGGCCATCGCCGAATCCGGCATCCCGTACACCACACTGCGCGCCGCCCAGTTCCACGACCTGACCCTCACCGTCGTGTCGAAGATGGCGAAGCTGCCGGTGGTGCCCTGCCCGGGCGGCCTCCGCTTCCAGCCGGTCGACTCGCGCGAAGTGGCAAGCAGGCTGGTCGAGTTGACGCTGGGGGACCCGGCCGGGCTTGTGCCGGACCTGACAGGCCCGAAGGTGTACGCGATGGCCGACCTGGCCCGCGGTTACCTCGCGGCACGCGGCAGCCGCCGCCCGATGCTGCCGATCCGCCTCCCGGGAAAGACGGGCCGCGCGTACCGGGCGGGCGAGAACCTGTCCCTGGAGCGGGCGACGGTGGGCAGCCGCACGTGGGAGGCGTTCCTGTCGGAGCGGGTGGGTTAGGGCGGGGCGGAAGGGGGCGCCCTCGCGGGGAGGGGCTCCCCTTCCGACGTGCCTGACGGTCAGGCGGGCGCCTCGACCGCCGGGTCCACCCCGGCCGGCTCGCGCACCACGACGGGGCGGCGCCGGGCCGGCATCCCGAGCAGCGGGTTGGCGACGCCCCAGGCCGCGCCCTTGCAGACCAGTTCCTTGTACAGGGCGGCGAACCGCCCCGTCAGGGCCGCCCGGACGGCACGGTCGTCGGCGGTGACGTACTGGACCAGGCCCTCCTTGCGGCCCAGCGAGATGCACTGGTTGAAGTAGCGCAGCGGCACGTTCGGGAGCTTTCCGCCGGTCAGGCGGGCCGCGATGGCGTCGGCGGCCTGCCACGCCATGGGGGTGCCCGAGGCGCACGACATCCGCAGCGGCTTGTCGCCGGGGCCCATCGCCATGGCCGCGTCACCGATGGCGTACACGTCCGGGTGCGAGACGGACCGCATGGTCGCGTCGACCACGATCCGGCCCGTGCCGGTGACCTCCAGGGTGGTGGCCCGCGCGATCGGGTGGACGGCGAAGCCGGTGGTCCACACGGTGACCGCGGCCGGGATGAACGTGCCGTCGGCGGTGGCCACTTGGCCGTCCTCGACGCCGGTGACATCGACGTTCTCGTACGCGGTGATGCCCAGCCTGCCGAAGACGACTTGCAGGTGACGGCGGCCCTTGGGCGAGAGCCAGTCGCCGAGGCCGCCGCGGGCGGCGAGGGCGACATCGAGGTCCGGGCGGGCCTCGGCGATCTCGGTCGCGGCCTCGATGCCGGTGAGACCGCCGCCGACGACGACCACGGACTCCCCGCCCGCCAGCCGGGCGAGGCGCTCGCGCAGCCGCAGCGCGCCGGGGCGGCTCGCGATCTGGTGGGCGTGCTCGGCGGCGCCGGGGACGCCCTGGTCGTTCCAGGCACTCCCCAGGGCGTACACGAGCGTGTCGTACGACAACTGCTGCCCGGCGCCGTCGCCATCGACGACGGAGACGGTCCTGCGATCGGCGTCGACCGCGGTGACCCGCGCGAACTTCAGCGCGACGCCGGTGCCCGCGAACATCTCGGCGAGGGGCCGGGGCCTGAGGTCCTGGCCGGCCGCGAGCTGGTGCAGCCGGACCCGCTCGACGAAGTCGGGCTCGGCGTTGACGAGGGTGATGGCGACGTCTTCGCGCCGCAGCCGCTTGGCGAGCCGCCCGGCGGCGATGGCTCCGCTGTATCCGGCTCCGAGGACGATGATGCGGTGCTGCATATCCCTGCTCCTGTCTCGCACGGTTTCGCCCCTTGAACCGGGCAGCCCGCAGTTTCCTGACAGGAAGGTGATGTGAACCAGGTCACACATGGGTCAGAAGGCGATGAACAGGGGCTCCCCGTGTTCGGAGGCCGCCCACCGCTCGGTGGCGCGTCCGAGCTTGTCGGGGTTGACCTGGTTGCGGACGGCGGAGATGCCCTCGGCGGTGACCTCGATGCACATGACGCCGACGACCCGGCCGTCGACGACCGCCACGACGGCGGGGCCGCCGTTGGCGGCGGCGGCGTAGACCTCGGCCGAGCCGCCGATCAGGGCACGCTTGGCCTTGCCGGGCTTGAACAGGCCCCGCAGGAACTTCGCGACCGCGACAGCACCCTCGAAGGCCTTCGCGCGGGCCGGGATCTTTCCGCCGCCGTCGCCGACGGAGATGGCGTCCTGGGTGAGGAGCTTGACGAGCGGCTCGGTCCGGCCGCTGGTGGCGGCCGCGAGGAACTCGTCCACGATCCGCCGTGCGGCGGCCTCGTCGATCTCGGTACGGGCCTTGCCCTCGGCGATGTGCTTCTTGGCGCGGTGGAAGACCTGCTGGGCGGAGGCCTCGCTGATGTCGAGGATCTCGGCGATCTCCCGGTGCGCGTACGCGAATGCCTCCCGCAGCACGTACACGGCCCGCTCGTTGGGGGAGAGGCGCTCAAGCAGCGCGAGGACGGCGTAGGACACGGACTCCCGCTGCTCGACGGTGTCGGCGGGCCCGAGCATCGGGTCCCCTTCGAGCAGCGGCTCGGGAAGCCACTGCCCCACATAGGTCTCGCGCCGCGCGCGGGCGGAGGTGAGCTGGTTGAGGCACAGATTGGTGAGCACCTTCGTCAACCAGGCCTCGGGCACCTCGATGCGCTCGACGTCACTGGCCTGCCACCGCAGAAACGTCTCCTGCACGGCATCCTCGGCCTCGCCGGCAGAGCCGAGCAGGCGATAGGCAATGGCCTCAAGCCGCGGCCTGGCCGCCTCGAACCGGTCGACGTCATCCATGGTCAGGGCCATGGGGGGAGCTTAGCCCGGGTGAGGTGCGGGGGTGTGGGGTTGTGGGTGTGCGTCCTCGGCCCGCGGCTCACCGGCTCGCTCCGCGCCGTGGCCATCGCCCGGAACGGTGAACCGGCACTCCGGATTCGATGGCGGGGACCTGCGCGGCGTCCTCAGTCCATCAACTCCGGCGCGAAGTAGTCCCGCAGCCGAGCGATCTTCCCGTCGCGGATGCGGAAGATCTGTACGAGCGAGACCGACACGTCGTCCTCGTCTCCCGCTCCGTCGAAGACCGTGTCGATTTCGGCGATGAACACGTCGGGGTCGGCGGTGGTGTGCAGCACGTATCCGGATTTCTCCAGGTTCGGGGTGCGGCCGTCCTTGCCCTGGAGTTCGTAGTACGCGGCCATCGCGCGACGGATCTCCTCGCGACCCACCAGCCTCCTGGGGAACGCGGCGCCTTCGGGCATGAGGGGCGCCTCGAAGACGCCGTCCGCGGTGAAGAGCTCGGCAAAGGCATCGGCGTTCCGGGTCATGGCGCCGGCGTGGACGCAACTCTGGAAGATCTCTTGGGCTGTTCGGGACATGGCGGGCTCCCTGGACTCGGGCAGGCGTGGAAGGCCACATCATCTCAACGGGGCTTCGGGGCAGGCGGTTTTCGGGAACGATCACGTTCTGCTGGGCCAACTTCCTTGCCCAGCAGCCTGGTTGACGCGAACGCGGGGTGGGTGGTGCGCTCAGGGCATGCCGGTGCCGCCGGTGGTGCCCTGCCCTGTGAGCCGGTCGACGGGCTTTCGCGGTTCGATCCCCCAAGCCGCCGCCCGCGCCGCGGCCGCCGCCCGGTTGGGGAGGTCCAGTTTCGCCAGGATGTGTTCGATGTGGGTGCCCACCGTGCGCGGGGTGATGTACAGGCGCTCGGCTATCTCGCGGTTGGTGCGGCCCGTGGTCAGCTCGGCAAGTACCTGGAGTTCCCGGGGCGAGAGCCCGCCGGGGCGGCCCTCGGCCGGGCGCGGGGCGACCGTCGCCGCCAGCGACTCCGTGAGCAGGGTGATCACCGCGCGGGCCGGGTCGGGGGTGTGCCGTGGCCGGCGGGTGCTGATGTTCAGCATGCCGACGTACCGGCCGTCCGCGGCGAACAGGCACTGGGCCACCCCGCCCTCGATGCCCAGGGGGGACAGGACGTCCTGGAAACCGGGCGATGCCGCCAGGAGCCGCGGGGGCACGTCCTGGAGCCACAGGCCGTCCCGGGCCGGGCCGCGGAGCACGGGGAACACCGGGTCGTCGTGGAGGCGGGTCTCGATGTAGGCGGTGGCGTCGTCCGGGTAGCTCCCGGCCAGGGTGGTGTGGCGCCGGCGCAGCGGATCCCACCTGGTCAGGGAGGCGTGGTCGTAGTCCAGTACCTCCGACAGTGCCGCCAGGACCGTGTCGACGCCGGCCGCGCCGCTCGCCGCGTTCCTGGCGGCCTCCCGGACATGGACCGCCGCGTCCAGGATGTCTGCTGTGCTCCGGTGCGCTGCCATCCGCCAAGGATGATCATGAGCCCGGAATGCGTCAATCGCGCAGGGTGTCGTGCACGATCCGGCCGTCCATGACGGTGAGCACGACAGGCATCGTCGGGATGTCGTGCGGGTCGGCGGCGAGCAGGTCCCCGTCGAGTACGCACAGGTCGGCCACCTTGCCCGGCTCGAGGGAGCCCTTCCAGCCGTCGGCGAAGTCCTGCCAGGCCGCGTCGATCGTGTACGTACGGATCGCCTCGGCAAGACCGATGCGCTGCTCGGGGCCGCTGACCCGGCCGGCCGCCTTCGACTCGCGCAGCACCATGGTGGCGACGCCCTGGCGCCAGTCCGGGTGCGTGACGGGGGCGTCGGACCCGCTCGCGACCCGTACGCCCGCGTCGATCGCGTCGCGGTAGGGCCACGCGTACGCGGCCCGCCCGGCGCCGACGAACTCCTCCTCCATGTCGGCGACGGTCCACTTGATGGTGGGGTTCATGTTGACGCCGAAGCCGTGCGCGGCAAGCACCTTCATGCTGTGCGCGGTGAGGAAGTCGCCGTGGATGACGTAGTGGCGGGCGTCGGGCCGCGGGTGCTCGGCCATGGCCGCGGCGAAGGCATCCGCGACGGTGTCGCAGGCCCGGTCGCCGGTGACGTGGACGCCCAGCTGGTACCCGGCGGCGTGGGCCTGCCCGATCATGGCCTGGATCTCGGCGATCCGCTCAGCGTCGTTCTCGCCGCCGACGCACAGCGAGCCGCAGCCGCCGCCGACGTACGGCTCGTGCATCCAGGCGGTCCTGTTGGGGACGATGCCGTCGGCGAAGATCTTGACCCCGTGGATCGCGAGCCGGCGCGGATCGGCGTCGCCGCACTCGCCGAGTCCGGTGAGCGTACGGGCGAACTCGTCGGCGGTGCTCGCCATTCCGGTGGGCAGGAGCAACACGCCTATGCGGGCGGTGAGTTCGCCGTCGGCGAGGAGCCCGCGGTAGACATCGAGGGTCTCCGCGCCGAGCGCGCCCCGCATGATGCCGTCGCCGCCGGGGCCGAGGCCGGGCTCGGTGTAGCTGGTCACGCCGAGCCGGGCGAGCGTGGCGAGGGCCGAGCGGACGGCGTCGGTCCGCTCCTGCCGGCTGAGCGGCGGCAGCGCGTTCTGGACCAGGGCCTGGGCCCCTTCGTGGAGCAGTCCGGTCGGCTCCCCGGCCGCGTCCACGACGATGGCCCCGCCGGGCGGCGCGACGGTGTGCCGGTCGATCCCGATGAGCTCCAGGGCCTTGGAGTTGACCCAAGTGGCGTGCCCGGAGAAGGAGTACAGGACGACGGGGTGGTCCGGGCTGACGGCGTCGAGGTCATGTCGCGAGGGCTGCCGCGAGGGATCGGCCACGCATTCGTCGAGGTAAGCGGTGTCCCAGCCGTGCCCCGTGACCCACTGCCCGCCCGGCACCCGCCCGACGGCCTCCGCCACCGCGGAGGCCGCGTCTGCCAGGGACGAGACGGCGGGATGGCCGAGGTCGAGCGAGAGCGGCGGCGTCGCCGTCCCGAAGGCACAGCCGTGCAGATGGGAATCGTTGATCCCGGGCAGCAGCGTCGCCCCGCGAAGGTCGACGACGCGGGTGCCGGGGCCGACGAGCGGCTCGACGTCGTCCCGCCCGCCGACGGCCGTGATGACGCCGCCGGTCACCGCCAGGGCCGAGGCCACGGAGAACTCCGCGTCGACCGTGACCACTTGCCCGCCGACGAACACCAGATCCGCATACGCGTCCACAGAGGATCCCTTCCAGAACCGGGCGCCCCCATGGCGGCCCGCGAACGATCTCTGTGGACTATGGCCGGGCCGCTCCCCTGCGCACATCGGTCGTTCCACCGATACGGGTGCCCGCGACGGTCCGGGCCCGCTCCCCGAGCGGGCCCGGACTCCGCGTCAGGACCCGCCCAGGACGCAGAACTCGTGCCCCTCGGGCGTCGCCATGCACGTCCACGAGACGTCGCCCTGGCCGAGGCCGACGTCGGTGGCGCCGAGGGCCCGCAGCCGGGCGACCTCCGCCGCTTGATCGTCGCCGGGGTACGGCAGCAGATCGACATGGACGCGGTCCGGCACGGTGTGCCCGTCGTGCGAGCGGAGGAATTCGAGATACGGGCCGACACCCTTGGCGGACCGCAGCACCGCACGGTCGTCGGTCACCTCGTGCAGCGTCCAGTCGATCGCCTCGTCCCAGAACCGGGCCATGGCCCGCGGATCCGCGCAGTCGACCACCACCGCGGCGATCGGACCGGTGTCCCGGTAGATCTCCCGGGGCTCCAGGACACAGAACTCGTTGCCCTCCGGATCGGCCAGGACCGTCCACGGCACGTCGCCCTGACCCACGTCGGCGGGCGTCGCGCCGAGCGCCGTCAGACGCGCGACGAGCTCCGCCTGATGGGCCGCGGAAGTGGTGGCGAGATCGATGTGGACACGGTTCTTCATCGGCGTCTTGGGTTCCGGGACGGTCACGACGTCGATGCATACGGCGGCCGGGTCCGGCCAGACGAACCCGCCGCCGGGTTCGACGTTGGTCACACCGGGTGCCTCGCTGGAGAGAACCCAGCCGAGCGCTTCCGCCCAGAACCGGCCGATCGCCGCGTCATCAAGGGCCTTTATGTTCACCTGAACAGGTCGCAATGCCATGCCGGCGACCCTATGCACCGAGCAGCGGCATCCGCACCCCGGTTGTGGCCGGCCGGCCGCGCCGCGCGACGGCTCGGCTCAGGAGGTGCGCGCTCGCACCTTTTCCGCCGCGGCCAGGTAGGCCAGGACCAGGGGCCGCACGTCGTCCCGGCGGGCGGCCACCGCCAGTTGGGACGGGGAGATGCCCCGGACCGGCACGGCGATCACCCCGTCCCGGACGACCAGCGGGGCGTTGCCGGTGGCGAGCAGTGCCACGCCCTGGCCGTTGGCGACCGCCTCGTACGTCTCCTCGGCGCTGCCCACCACCCCGCCGATCCGCGGCGCGACACCGTCCCGGGCGTCCAGGGCCAGCCAGTGGTCGCGCAGCGGGCCGGCCTCGGAAGGGAGGGCGAGTACGGGCTCGTCCAGGAGCTCGGCGAAGTCCACCGCCCCTTCGCCGTCGGCAGCGGCCCGCGCCGCGAGCGGGTGCCCCTGGGGGAGGGCCACAAGGCGTGGTTCCTCGGCCACCACCGCGTACCGGTAGCGGTCGCCGTCGGGCAGCGGCAGCCATACGAAGGCGACGTCACTGGAGCCGTCCGCCAACCCGGCGCTGGGATCTGCCCAGTTGACCTGCCGCAGGACGGGCTGTGCCCGCGGATGCCGGGAGATCAGCCGGGTCCGCAGGGCGGGCAGAAGGCCGCGGCCCGGGCTGGTGGACATGCCGATCACCAGGGTGTGCAGCTCGGCGGCCCGCGCCTCCTCCACCGCCGCCTCGGCGGCCTCCCATGCGGCCAGCATCCTGAGGGCGTGCGGCAGCAGGGCTTCCCCCACCGCGGTCAGCCGCACCATCCGCCGGTCCCGGTGGAACAGCGGCGCGCCGATCTGCTTCTCCAGCATCCGGATCTGCTTGCTGAGCGCGGGCTGCGAGACGAAGAGCCGCTCGGCCGCCCGGGTGAAGTTCAGCTCTTCGGCGACCGCGGCGAAGTAGCGCAGATCGCGTCCATGGACGTCCATAACTCATGGCTATCACAACAGGTCTTGGACGTGATCCCGGATCCGCATGAAGGATGGGATCCGTTGAGGGGGCCGTCCCGTACGGCAGTTGACCAAGGAGATGAAGAGATGACCGAGAACGGCAAGGTCTGGCTGGTCACCGGCGCGAGCAGCGGTTTCGGGCGGGCCATCGCCGAGGCCGCGGTCGCCGCGGGTGACACGGTGATCGGCACGGCCCGGCGGCCCGAAGCGCTGGCCGACCTGGTCGCCGCGCACCCCGACCGGGTGGAGGCGATCGGCCTGGACGTCACCGACGGCGGGCGGATCGACGCGGTGGCCGCCGACGTCCTGGCCCGCTACGGCCGGGTGGACGTGCTGGTGAACAACGCCGGGCGTACGCAGGTCGGGGCGTTCGAGGAGACCACGGACCGGGAGCTGCGCGACCTGTTCGAGCTGCATGTCTTCGGCCCGGCGCGGCTGACCCGGGCGCTGCTTCCGCAGATGCGGGAGCGGGGCAGCGGATCGATCGTGAACATGAGCAGCCTCGGCGGCCAGCTGTCCTTCGCCGGGTTCTCCGCGTACAGCGCGACCAAGGCGGCGCTTGAGCAGCTGTCGGAGGGGCTCGCCGACGAAGTGGCGCCGTTCGGCATCAAGGTGCTGATCGTGGAGCCCGGCGCGTTCCGCACCAACCTGTTCGGCAGGGACGCGGCCCACCTCTCCCCGGAGCACCCGGCGTACGCGGAGAAGGTCGGCGCCACCCGCAAAGCGGTGCAGGGCGGCGACGGCACCCAGCCCGGGGACCCGGCGAAGGCGGCGGCGGCGATCCGGCTGGCCCTGGACGCCGGGAACACCCCGCTGCGGCTCGCCCTCGGCGGCGACGCGGTGGACTCCCTCGTCGGGCACCTGGACTCGGTGCGGGCCGAGCTCGCCGCGTGGGAGAAGGTCTCGCGCGGGACGGACTTCGACCGATGACATCCCCGCTCAAGCCCACCGCTGCCTCCGCCGCATCCGAAGCGCGGGAGACGGCCCGGGCGGATCCACCGTGGTGCCCGGCGCCGCCCTGCCCGGCTTCTTCCTCGTCTCCCTCGACGCGTTGACCGTCACCGTCGCGTTGCCCGACATCGGCCCCGGCGCCATGAGGCCTGCCGGGTCCCGGCCGGCTCACTCCGGCCGAACCGGCCGCCCAGCGAGACGTCTCCGTCCCAAGGGCGGGGCGAGGGGGGGCTGTCCCTACCGAGTTCGGGCTTGCTACCCGGATGGCCCGGTGAATGTTGAACAAGCAGTGTGGAGGCGTCCGGATCCACGAGCGAAGGAAACCCTGGATGTTCAGTTTGAAGTCGGTCGGCCGACGTGGGGCGCGCACCGCTGCCGTCGGCGCTCTCGCCGTCGCCGCGTGCGCCACCCTGATGACCGGCAGCGCCGGAGCGATCGTCAACGGGACCGATCCCACCGAGCGCTACCCGTTCATGGCGACGATCCCGGAGTCGGCCCCGAAACAAGGTCTTTACGACGGCAGCTGCGGGGCGTCGCTGATCGATCCGCAGTGGGTGCTGACGGCGGCCCACTGCGTTCGGGGCGACGGCCTTGAGCTGGACGGCATCGTCCGGATCGGCAGCGAGGCACGGAAGTCCGGGGGGACCGTCAGGGCGATCGACCGGATCGTCGTCCACCCCGGCTATGCGAACGGCGACGGGAAGGCCGCCAACCGGGACGACCTCGCGCTGGTACGTCTGGACCGCCCGGTCACCGAGAAGCCCATCCGGATCGCGGAACGGCCCGGACGGCCCGGCACACCGACCCGCATCCTGGGATTCGGCACCACCAGCGACAGCGAGCTGAAGTTCGCGGAGCGGTTGCGGGAGCTCAGCACGCGCAGGGGCGCCGAGGCCGAATGTGCCCCCGGTTATGCGGACCGGACCCGGTTGTGCACGATCAGCCGTATGCCCGAGGCCATGGCGTGCTTCGGGGACTCCGGCGGGCCGCAGCTCCAGAAGGGCAGGCACGGACGGTGGGAGCTCGTCGGAGCCACCTCGGGCCCGGGCGCCCCCGGGGTCCCATGCTCGGCCGGGCCGGGCCTCTACACCAATGTGCCCGCCTACGCGGACTGGATCCGGCAGACCCTCAAGGGCACTGCCCGATGAAGGCCTGATGCCGGAGAGCCGCCGGGCGGCTTGTTGAGCCGGCCCATCGCCGAGGGCTGATCGACCGGCCCTCGCGCGGTGGGCCCTGGCCCTGTTTGACCTTGACACGGTGACAAGGCCTTCACTGCTTGCCAAGGAGGTGGTCTCCATGACGATCACGAAGCAGGACACGGATGCGGCGCGGGCGCTCCAGGGGCTGGAGGACGGCCGTTCGTCCGTGCGGCTGCGAGCCGCGCTGGCGCTCGGCACGGCGCCCGCCCCGCGCTTTGTCGACAAGCTCGTCGAGCGATGCGCGATCGAGCCCGAGTTCCTCGTCCGTGACATGCTGACCTGGGCTCTCACGCGCCACCCGGTGGCCATGACCCTGCCCGCGCTGATCGGCGAAGTCCGCTCGGAGCGTGCGCAGGCCCGGAGCCAGGCGCTGCACACGCTGTCCAAGATCGGGGACCGGCGGGCGTGGCCGGCGATCACGCGGACGCTGCTGTCCGACGCCGACGACGAGGTCGCTCGGAGTGCCTGGCGGGCCGCGGTCGTACTCGTACCGGAAGGCGAGGAGGCCGCGTTGGCCGTGGTGTTGGCGACGCAGCTAGGGCGCGGTGAGCGCGAGACGCAGCTCAGTCTCAGCCGGGCACTGGTCGCGCTGGGGGACGTGATCGCGCCGGCTCTGCTCGCTGCGACGACGGCCCCCGATCTGCGCGTACGCGCGCACGCACTCGCCACCCAACGGCTGCTGCGCGAGCCGGACGCCGGATTCGAGTTCGCGATCGAGGAGGCGAAGCGGGTCGTGGCTCTCGGCGGGTCCGGCCAGGGGGGACGATAAGGCGTGTTGATCGGTGAGGTGGCGCGGCGGTCCGGGGTCAGTGCCCGCATGCTCCGGCACTACGAGTCGCTCGGTCTGGTGCGGCCCTCGGGCCGCACCGGCTCCGGCTACCGGGAGTACTCCGAGCAGGACATCCGGCGGATCTTCCACATCGAGAGCCTGCGGTCGCTGGGTCTTTCGCTGCGCGAGATCGGACGCGCACTCGACGACCCCGACTTCACGCCCTCGGCGCTCGTCGACGACCTCATCGGCCAGACATGCGAACGCATCGCCGCCGAGACCGAGCTGCTCACGCGGCTGCGCCGGATCGATGCCGCCGGCCCCGCCGGCTGGGAGGACGTCCTCCAAGTCGTCGCACTCCTCCAGGCCCTGGGGTCGAAGAGCGCCGACGTGCGCCAGCGCGCGGCCCTTTCCTCGGCCGACGAGGTGCCGGTGGACGCCCTGGTCGAGGCGGTACTGAACGAGAGGGACCCGAACGTCGCCGGGGCCCTTCGATGGGCACTGGCGCGATCGGGCGACGACGGCCCGGCCCTGCTGGCCCGAGGCCTCGGCTCACCGGTGCCCGCGGTGCGCGAACGCGCCGTCCGGTCCCTCGCCGAGATGCCCGAAGGCGAGGCCGACACACACCTGCGCGATGCCCTTGCGAACCCCGACGCCGTGGTCCGCGGATACGCGGCTCTGGCGCTGGGAACGCGAGGGGCGGCCGACGCGGTCCCGACGCTCATCGACATGATCGTCGAGGGCAGGAACGACACCGACGCCGCCGACGCACTGAGCGTGCTGGCGAGCGACACGACCACGGCCGACCGGATCGCGACCGGGCTCGTCGACCGCCTCGCCCACGACGCCACGCGAGCACCCGCACGCGGACGGCTGACCCAGGCACTGGCGGGCATCCCGGGCACCCGGGCCTCCCGCGCCCTGGTGGAGCTGTCGCACGACACGGACCGTGCCATTGCGCTGACCGCGACGTACCTTCTTCGCCTGCGCGACGCCCGGTGACGGTCACCCCGCGCCTTTGCATAAAACTGCATCGCTGCGTATAGTCATGCCATCACCGAGGAGGAACGATGGCGGCGGTACGTGCGGCAGTGGCGGGGGCCAGTGGGTATGCGGGCGGGGAGCTCCTGCGTCTGCTGCTCGGGCATCCCGGGGTCGAGATCGGGGCGCTGACCGCGAACTCCAACGCCGGGCAGCTGCTCGGTTCGCTTCAGCCGCATCTTGTTCCGCTGGCCGGGCGCACGCTTGAGCCGACCACCGCCGAGGTGCTCGCCGGGCACGATGTCGTCTTTCTGGCGCTGCCGCACGGGCAGTCCGCGGCCGTGGCCGAGCAGCTGGGGCCGGACGTCCTCGTCGTCGACATGGGGGCCGACTTCCGGCTCCGGAACGCGGCCGACTGGGAGAAGTTCTACGGTTCGGCGCACGCCGGGTCCTGGCCCTACGGGCTGCCCGAACTGCCGGGCGCGCGGGC
The DNA here is from genome assembly GCF_039532965.1 of Streptomyces mauvecolor. Classification (NCBI taxonomy): domain Bacteria; kingdom Bacillati; phylum Actinomycetota; class Actinomycetes; order Kitasatosporales; family Streptomycetaceae; genus Streptomyces; species Streptomyces mauvecolor. The sequence goes on from NZ_BAAASQ010000012.1 coordinate 290,729, forward strand.
GGCGTTGGAGTCGACGCGGCGGATCGCCGTGCCCGGCTGCTACCCGACCGCCGTCTCCCTCGCGCTCTTCCCGGCGTACCGGGACGGCCTCGTGGAGAGCGACGCCGTGATCGTCGCCGCCACCGGCACCTCCGGCGCGGGCAAGGCGCTCAAGCCGCACCTGCTCGGCAGCGAGGTGATGGGCTCGATGTCCCCGTACGGGGTCGGCGGCGGGCACCGGCACACCCCCGAAATGATCCAGAACCTGAGCGCCGTGGCGGGCCAGGACGTCACCGTGTCCTTCACGCCCACCCTCGCGCCCATGTCCCGCGGCATCCTCGCCACCTGTTCCGCCAAGGCGAAGGACGGCGTCAGCGCCGAGAGCGTACGGGCCGCGTACGAGAAGGCCTTCGCGGACGAGCCGTTCGTGCACCTGCTCCCCGCGGGGCAGTGGCCCGCCACCGCTTCCGTGTACGGATCCAACTCCGTTCAGGTGCAGGTGGCGTACGACGAGAGCGCCGGGCGGGTCATCGCCATCAGCGCCATCGACAACCTCACGAAGGGCACCGCCGGCGGCGCGGTGCAGAGCATGAACATCGCCCTCGGACTCGACGAGTCGACGGGCCTTTCCACGATGGGAGTTGCGCCGTGAGCGTGACGGCAGCCAAGGGATTCACGGCGGCGGGCATCGCCGCCGGGATCAAGCAGAACGGCAACCCGGACCTGGCCCTCGTGGTCAACACCGGGCCCCGCCGCGCCGCCGCGGGCGTTTTCACCTCCAACCGCGTCAAGGCCGCTCCGGTCCTGTGGTCCGAGCAGGTGCTCAAGGGTGGCGAGGTGAGCGCCGTGATTCTCAACTCCGGTGGCGCCAACGCCTGCACGGGCCCCAAGGGCTTCCAGGACACCCACGCCACGGCCGAGAAGGTCGCCGAGGTGCTCGAAGGGCACAGCGCGGGCGAGGTCGCCGTCGCGTCCACCGGGCTCATCGGCGTGCTGCTCCCGATGGACAAGCTCCTGCCCGGCATCGAGCAGGCGGCCGCCGAACTCTCCCCGCACGGCGGCGAGAAGGCCGCCATCGCCATCAAGACCACCGACACCGTGCACAAGACCAGCGTGGTCACCAAGGACGGCTGGACCGTCGGCGGCATGGCCAAGGGCGCGGGCATGCTCGCCCCCGGCCTCGCCACCATGCTGGTCGTGCTGACCACCGACGCCGACCTCGACGCCGCCACCCTCGACAAGGCACTGCGCGACGCGACCCGGCAGACCTTCGACCGGGTCGACTCCGACGGCTGCATGTCCACCAACGACACCGTCCTGCTGCTCGCCTCCGGCGCTTCCGAACTCGTCCCGGAATACGGGGAGTTCGCCGAGGCCGTGCGGACCGTCTGCGACGATCTCGCGCGCCAGCTCATCGGGGACGCCGAGGGTGCCTCCAAGGACATCCGCATCGAGGTCGTGGGCGCCGCGAGCGAGGACGACGCCGTCGAGGTCGGGCGGTCCATCGCGCGGAACAACCTGCTCAAGTGCGCCATCCACGGCGAGGACCCCAACTGGGGCCGGGTGCTCTCCGCCATCGGCACCACGAAGGCCGCCTTCGACCCGGACCGGCTCAACGTCGCGATCAACGGCGTCTGGGTCTGCAGGAACGGCTCGGTCGGCGAGGACCGCGACCTCGTCGACATGCGCTACCGGGAGGTCAGGATCACCGCCGACCTCGCCGCGGGCGCCACCGAGCCCGTCGTCATCTGGGCCAACGACCTCACCGCCGACTACGTCCACGAGAACAGCGCGTACAGCTCATGAGCGCCCACCCGTCTCCCACCACCACCCTTCCAAGGAATGGGCTGCGCCCATGAGTACCCGTAAACACACCGCACTGCCCAAGGCGCAGACCCTCATCGAGGCGCTGCCCTGGCTGACCCGGCACCACGGCAAGACCGTCGTGATCAAGTTCGGCGGCAACGCCATGGTCGACGAGGAGCTGAAGGCCGCCTTCGCTCAGGACGTGGTGTTCCTGCGGCAGTCCGGCCTCAAGCCCGTCGTCGTGCACGGCGGCGGACCGCAGATCAGCGCCCAGCTCGACAAGCAGGGCCTGGTCAGCGAGTTCAAGGCGGGCCTCAGGGTCACCACGCCCGAGGCCATGGACGTGGTCCGGATGGTGCTCGCCGGGCAGGTGCAGCGCGAGCTCGTCGGGCTGCTCAATCAGCACGGGCCGCTCGCCGTCGGCATGACCGGCGAGGACGCCCACACCATCACCGCCACCCAGCACCGCCCCGAGATCGACGGCGAACTGGTCGACATCGGACGGGTCGGCCAGATCACCGCGATCGATCCGGGCGCCATCCAGGCGCTCCTGGACGACGGCCGGATCCCGGTCATCTCCTCGATCGCCCGCTCCCAGGACGACGGACATGTCTACAACGTCAATGCTGATACGGCGGCTGCGGCGCTCGCTGCGGCGCTGGGTGCCGAGACCCTGATGGTCCTCACCGACGTCGAGGGCCTGTACGAGGACTGGCCCAACAGTGACGACGTCATCAGCAAACTGACGGCCAGTCAGCTGGAGAAGCTCCTGCCCGAGCTCTCCACCGGCATGGTCCCCAAGATGGAGGGCTGCCTGTTCGCGGTGCGCAACGGGGTCAACACCGCGCGCGTGATCGACGGACGGGTCCAGCACTCGATCCTGCTGGAGATCTTCACGGACGAAGGCATCGGCACGATGGTCGTGCCCGACGGACAAGACGTACCGCACACACAAGGGGGAGCGCGGTGACCAACCAGGAGCTCGCACAGCGCTGGCAGCACGTCATGACGGACAACTACGGCACGCCGAAGCTCTCGCTCGTACGCGGCGCGGGCGCGACCGTGTGGGACGCGGACGGCACCGCGTACGCCGACTTCGTGGGCGGCATCGCGGTCAACGCGCTCGGCCATGCCCACCCTGCCGTCGTGCAGGCCGTGACCCAGCAGATCGCCTCGCTCGGCCACGTCTCGAACCTGTTCGTGGCGGAGCCGCCGGTGGCGCTCGCCGAACGCCTCGTCCAGCTCTTCGGCCGGCCCGGGCGTGTTTACTTCTGCAACTCGGGTGCCGAGGCCAACGAAGCCGCTTTCAAGATCGGCCGGCTGACGGGGCGTACCCACATGGTCGCTACCGACGGTGGCTTCCACGGCCGCACGATGGGCGCGCTCGCCCTCACCGGCCAGGAGGGCAAGCGGACGCCGTTCCTGCCGCTGCCCGGCGATGTCACGCACGTACCGTACGGAGACGTCGAGGCGCTGCGGGCTGCCGTCACCGAGGAGACCGCCTTCGTCATCATCGAGCCCATCCAGGGCGAGATCGGCGTGGCCGTCCCGCCGGCCGGCTACCTCAAGGCCGCCCGGGAGATCACCCGCGCCACCGGGACGCTGCTCGTCCTCGACGAGGTGCAGACCGGCATCGGGCGGACCGGCAGCTGGTTCGAGTACCAGCGGCACGAGGGCGTCGACCCGGACATCGTGACGCTGGCCAAGGGCCTCGGCGGCGGACTGCCCATCGGCGCGACGGTCGCCTTCGGTGCCGCGGCCGAACTGCTCAAGCCCGGCATGCACGGCACCACCTTCGGCGGGAACCCGGTCGCCTGCGCCGCGGGACTCGCCGTCATCGACACCCTGTCCGCCGACGGGGCGCTCGACCGGGTGAAGCGGACCGGTGAGAAGCTGCGCGCCGGAATCGAGGCGCTGGGGCACCCGTTGGTCTCCCATGTCCGTGGTGCGGGGCTGCTGCTGGGTATCGTGCTCAACGAGCCCCTCGCACCCCAGGTGCAGCAGGCGGCTCAGGATGCCGGCTTCCTGGTCAACGCGCCCGCCCCCGATGTCGTACGGCTCATGCCGCCGCTGATCATCGGTGACGCGGAGGCGGACGCGTTCCTCCAGGCCCTGCCCGGCGTTCTCGACACAGTCAACGGGGACGGACGATCCGGAGAATGAGACGACGATGACCGACGAGGCGCAGGACTTCGAGCCGGGCGGCCCCGCCGTACCGCAGACCCGCACCGCCCGCCACCGCCGGATCGTGGACATCCTCAACCGGCAGCCGGTGCGGTCCCAGAGCCAGCTCGCCAAGCTCCTCGCGGACGACGGGCTGAGCGTCACCCAGGCGACGCTCTCCCGCGACCTCGACGAGCTCGGCGCGGTGAAGATCCGCAACACCGGCGGCGAGCTGATCTACGCGGTGCCCAGCGAGGGCGGCTTCCGCACGCCGAAGGCGCCGCTCGGCGAATCGGCGAAGGAGGAGCGGATGCGCAGGCTCTCCGCTGAACTCCTCATCTCCGCCGAGGCCTCCGCCAACCTGGTCGTCCTGCGCACCCCGCCCGGCGCCGCCCAGTTCCTCGCCTCGGCCATCGACCAGGCCGAACTGCACGACATCCTCGGCACGATCGCGGGCGACGACACGCTCATGCTGATCAGCCGCGACCCGTCGGGCGGCCAGGCGCTCGCGGACCACCTGCTGCGGCTCGCCCAGAACGACCACCGCTGACGGGAGCTGGGGGCTTCGGCCCCCAACTGCCGCCCGGGGCAAGTGAGTTCAGTACCGGGTGATCGCGGTCGGCCCGCTCGTCGTGCCGATCGCGATGTGCGGGCGCCGCAGGGGATGCACCCACATCAGCACCCGGTCCATCGCCTCGGCGGACACCGACACACAACCGGCTGTCGCGCCGCGCCCGTTGACGTGCAGGAAGATCCCGGCGCCCCGGCCGCGCACCGGCCGCCCGTAGTTGAAGCCGATGACCAGCGCCCGGGCGTACTGGCTCGCGTACGCCGTCAGATGTTCCGACTCGCCTGCCCGGCAGTCCCGGGGCAGGCCCTCCACCCAGCGGTTGTATCTGCGGGACTCGTTGTCCTGGCACCACCAGGACTCATCCGTGGCGTGCCGGTAGGGATAGTGGATGCCGTGCGGCGCGGGCGCGACCCCGAAGGCGTACGGCAGCGTGAACAGGCCGGTCGGCGTGGTGTCGGTGCCCTGGACCCGGGAGTCGCCCTCGGCCAGGCCCTTCGCACCGAACCTGGCGGGCGCAGAGCCCGCCGCCACCCAGCGCCCGCCCCGCCGGTCCCACCAGGTGAGCGTGCCCGTGGTGGCCCCGAGGGAGGGTGCCTCGGCGGTGATCAGCTGACTTCCGCCACCGGTGTACGCCATCCGCTCGGGCAACGGCCGCGCGGGGTGCGCGGGCACGGCGAGCGGGACGAGCAGGGACGCGAGGAGCAGGGCAGCGATGCGCATGCTCCGGACCGTATGCGCACCCGCCGCACCCGGCCGCCCGAACCGGAGCGGGTTGCTCCGTACGCGCGATCCGCGTGAGCGTCGAGCCGTGCGCTGCCCGGCGGTCCGGCATCGGGTGCATTGACAGAACATACGGAACACTGCATAGTTATGCCTATCACCGAGATCGCCGCCAGGCGCGACTTCATGTGAGCGTGACCCGTTATACGGCCGCCTCCCCGTTCCTCCGCGGCGGGGAGGCGGTGGCACATCCATCCCTTCTGAGGAGCTTGAGCTGTGAGCAGCAACAACGGTGACGTCCGGCTCTGGGGCGCCCGGTTCGCCGACGGTCCCGCCGAGGCGCTGGCGAACCTGTCCGCGTCGGTCCACTTCGACTGGCGGCTCGCCCCGTACGACCTGGCGGGCTCCCGCGCGCACGCCCGTGTGCTCCACAAGGCGGGCCTGCTCACCGCCGACGAGCTCCAGCGGATGATCGCCGGCCTGGATCAGCTCGAAGCCGATGTCGCCGACGGCTCCTTCGTCGGCACCATCGCCGACGAGGACTGCCACACCGCCCTGGAGCGCGGCCTCCTGGAGCGCCTCGGCCCCGACCTCGGCGGCAAGCTGCGCGCCGGCCGGTCCCGCAACGACCAGATCGCCACGCTCTTCCGGATGTACCTGCGCGACCACGCCCGCATCATCGGCGGCCTGATCGCCGAGCTCCAGGACGCCCTGGTCGGCCTCGCCGAGGCGCACGCGGACGTCGCCATGCCGGGCCGTACGCACCTCCAGCACGCCCAGCCCGTCCTGTTCGCCCACCACATGCTGGCCCACGTGCAGTCGCTGTCCCGGGACGCCGAGCGGCTGCGCCAGTGGGACACCCGTACGGCCGTATCGCCCTACGGATCGGGCGCGTTGGCAGGCTCCTCGCTCGGGCTCGACCCGGAGGCCGTCGCCGCCGACCTCGGCTTCGAGCGCGGCTCGGTGGGCAACTCCATCGACGGCACGGCCTCGCGGGACTTCGTCGCCGAGTTCGCCTTCATCACCGCGATGATCGGCGTGAACCTGTCCCGGATCGCGGAGGAGATCATCATCTGGAACACGAAGGAGTTCTCCTTCGTGACCCTGCACGACGCCTTCTCGACCGGCTCGTCGATCATGCCGCAGAAGAAGAACCCGGACATCGCCGAGCTGGCGCGGGGCAAGTCGGGCCGCCTCATCGGCAACCTCACCGGCCTGATGGCGACGCTGAAGGCGCTGCCGCTCGCGTACAACCGGGACCTCCAGGAGGACAAGGAGCCGGTCTTCGACTCCTGCGACCAGCTGGAGGTGCTGCTGCCCGCCTTCACCGGGATGATGGCCACGCTCACCGTCAACCGGGAGCGGATGGAGGCGCTCGCCCCGGCCGGCTTCTCGCTCGCCACCGACATCGCCGAGTGGCTGGTCAAGCAGGGTGTGCCGTTCCGGGTCGCGCACGAGGTCGCGGGCGGGTGCGTCAAGGAGTGCGAGGCGCACGGCATCGAGCTGGACCAGCTCACCGACGAGCAGTTCGCCAAGATCTCCGAGCACCTGAAGCCCGAGGTCCGTACGGTCCTCAACGTGAAGGGCGCGCTCGCCTCCCGCAACGGCCGCGGCGGCACGGCGCCTTCTGCGGTGGCCGCTCAACTCGCCGAGGTCAAGGCCGACTTGAGGGTCCAGCACGACTGGGCGACCGCGAAGAAGTAGGTCCGTCGGAGCCGTCTGCGTCGATAGCCCGAGTGAGACGTTGATGTCTCACTCGGGCTATGGTTGTCTCATGACCGTGGATCGAGACCAGGTGCTCCGCACCGCCGCCGCCCTCCTCACCCGTAAAGCCACCGCCACCATGGACGAGGTCGCCCGCGCGGCCGGAATCGGCCGGGCCACCCTTCATCGCCACTTCGCCGGACGGGAAGCCCTGGTCAGGGCCCTCGAAGAACTCGGCATCCGGGAGCTTGAGGGCGCCCTGGACAAGGCCCGGCTCGACGAGGGCGAGGCCTCGGACGCGCTGCGCCGCATGGTCGCCGAGGTCGAGCCCGTCGCGGGCCTCCTCGCCTTCCTCGTCACCGAGAACCAGCTCTTCGAGGGCGAGCAGATGAACGCGGGCTGGGCCCGCATCGACACCCGCGTCTCGGCACTCTTCAAGCGCGGCCAGGAGCGGGGCGAGTTCCGCATCGACCTCACCCCGGCCTGGCTCACCGAGGCCCTGTACGGGCTGATCGGCGCGGGCGCCTGGGCCGTGCAGGACGGCCGGGTCGCCGCCAAGGACTTCCAGTACATGATCGCCGAGTTGCTGCTCGGCGGCGTACGGCGGAGCGTGGAGAAGTGACCGCAACCGAACCGCGGGAGCACCACGCCGTCGGCCGGATGGGCCGCTGGCTCGCGCTCGCGGTGCTCGTCCTCGCCGTGCTGCTCGTAGCCGTCGACGCCACCGTGCTCGGCCTCGCCACGCCCTTCCTCAGCGAGGACCTCAAGCCGTCCGGCACCCAGCTGCTGTGGATCGGCGACGTCTACTCGTTCGTCATCGCCGGACTCCTGGTCTCCATGGGCAGCCTCGGCGACCGCATCGGCCGCAAGAAACTGCTGCTCCTGGGCGCCGTGGCGTTCGGCGCGGTGTCCGTGCTCAACGCGTACGCATCGAGCCCGGAGATGATGATCCTGGCGCGGGCGCTGCTCGGCGTCGCGGGCGCGACCCTGATGCCGTCCACGCTCGCCCTGATCCGCAACATCTTCCACGACCCCCGGGAGCGCAGCCTCGCCGTGGGCATCTGGGGTGCCGCCGCGTCCGCGGGCGCCGCGGTCGGCCCGGTCGTCGGCGGGTTCCTCCTGGAGAACTTCTGGTGGGGCTCGGTCTTCCTGATCAACCTGCCGGTGATGGCTGTCCTGGTCCTGGTCGGCATCAAGCTGCTCCCCGAGTCGCGCGACCCGAACCCCGGTCCCTGGGACCTCATCAGCGTCGGGCTCTCCCTTGTCGGCATGGTCGCCGTGGTGTACGCGGTGAAGGAGGCCGCGGTCAACGGGTTCCGCTGGGACATCGCGGTGTCGGCCGTGCTCGGCATCGCCGCCCTCGTCTGGTTCGTACGCCGCCAGCGCACGCTGGATTCGCCGCTCCTGGACATCCGGCTCTTCCACCACCGGGGGTTCTCCGGGGCCGTACTGGCCGACCTGCTGACCATCCTCGGCCTGTCCGGGCTGGTGTTCTTCCTCTCCCAGTTCCTCCAGCTGGTCCAGGGACGCTCGCCGCTGGAGGCCGGGCTCATCGAACTGCCCGCCGCCGTCGGCGCGGTGGGCGCGGGGCTCGCGGCCGGCACGATCGCCCGGCGGGCCTCCGTGCGCAGCGCGGTCTCCGGCGGCCTCACGGCGGTCGCCCTGGCGCTGGCCGCCTGTGTGGCGCTCGGCGCGGACACCAGGGTGGTGTCCCTGGGCATCGCCCTGTTCGTGGGCGGGCTCGGCGCGGGCCTCGCCTTCACGGTGACGGCCGACGTCATCCTCTCCAGCGTGCCCAAGGAGCAGGCGGGCGCGGCATCGGCGGTCTCCGAGACCGCGTACGAACTCGGTGCGGCTCTCGGGATCGCTCTGCTGGGTTCGGTGGTGACCGGCATCTACCGGGGCTTCGAGACCCCGGCGGGCGTCCCCGCGGACGTCGCCGCCCAGGCTCACGACTCGCTCGGCGGCGCGGTAGAGGCGGCGGTACACCTTCCCCCCGCCCAGGCATCGGCGATGCTCTCCGCCGCGCGGGACGCGTTCACGTCCGGCTTCCAGACGGCGGCGGCGGTGGGGGCGGGGGTGCTCTTCGCCACGGCGATCGCGGCGTGGTTCCTGCTGCGGGGCCAGAAGCTGGCCGACGGGGTCGAGCACTGAGCCACTTGGTCCTGCCGGGAGCTCTTCAACTCGCCCGGACCCACAGGGGGGTGAGGGCAGCCCACCCCTGGCAGAGCTGGGGTCAAGGGAGTTGAGGGGGAGGGAGCACCCCGGGGTTCGGCACTCCGAGAAGCGCGGCTAGGCCGCCTTGGCCTTGGTGGCGTACATGTCTACGTACTCCTGGCCGGACAGCCGCATGACCTCGGCCATCACCGAGTCCGTCACCGCCCGCAGCACATACCGGTCCCGGTCCATGCCCTCGTAACGGGAGAACTCCATCGGCTCGCCGAAGCGGACCGTCACCTTGCCGGGGCGCGGCATGCCCGCACCGCCGGGCTGGAGCTTGTCCGTGCCGACCATCGCGAAGGGCACGACGGGCGCGCCCGTCATCAGGGTGAGCCGCGCGACGCCCGTGCGGCCCCGGTACAGGCGGCCGTCGGGGGAGCGGGTGCCCTCCGGGTAGATGCCGAACATCTGCCCGTTCTCCAGGACGCGGCGGCCCGTCATCAGCGCGGCCACACCGCCGTTGGCGCCGTCCCGGTCGACCGGGATCATGCCGACCCCGGTGAAGAACCAGGCCATGAGGCGGCCCTTGAGCCCCTTGCCCGTGACGTACTCGTCCTTGCCGATGAAGGACACCTGCCGGTCGCACACGATGGGCAGCACGATCGAGTCGATGAACGTCACGTGGTTTCCGGCGAGGATCACTGGACCGGTGCCCGGGATGTTCTCGGCGCCTTCCACCTGTGGGCGGAACATCAGGCGCATGATCGGTCCGAGCACTGCCTTGATGAGCGCGAAGCGGGACAACGGGCCCTCCGGAGTCGTCTGGGTGGGGGTGGGATGTCTGTGCAGGTGAGGACGATACTCGCGGGCCGCCGCTCATCGCACATCGGGTTCACGAAGTGGATACGCACTGTTGACATGTGTTTGGGCCAGGTTCGGCCCGTCTTCGTCCCCGCGTACCCATAAAGCATCCCGCTTTTCAGCTCGGTCCGCCTACGCTCGGTTCCTCGCTTTGACAGGTGCGGGACATATGCACAACACCAGTGGGAACAGACGACCGAGGAGTGTTCATGACTGACGGCGAGCGGATGAGTCCCGGACGGCGCACCGTGCTCGGGGCGGCGGGCGCGGCCGTCCTCGGTACCGCGGCCACCGGGCTCGCGGGGGCGCCGGCTTCGGCCGCCCAGCGCCACGGCGGCCCGGCCGCCTACCGCGACCTGCCCGTTCCGTACGTCATCGGACACCGCGGCACCGCCGGATACCGGCCCGAGCACACGCTCGGCTCCTACCAGCACGCCCTCGACCTCGGTGCCCAGGTCATCGAGCAGGACCTGGTGCCCACCAAGGACGGCCACCTGGTGTGCCGCCACGAGAACGACATCTCGGCCACGACGAACGTCTCCGACCACCCCGAGTTCGCGTCCCGCAGAACGACCAAGACCGTCGACGGCACGGCCATCACCGGCTGGTTCACCGAGGACTTCACGCTCGCCGAACTCAAGACGCTGCGCGCCAAGGAGCGCATACCGGGCAACCGCCAGCACAACACCCTGTACGACGGCCGCTGGGACGTGCCCACTTTCGAGGAGGTCCTGCGCTGGGCGCAGGAGCAGGGCCGCCGCCTCGGCCGCCGGATCTGGCTGCACTCCGAGACCAAGCACCCCACCTACTTCCGCGGCATCGGACTGCCCCTGGAGGACCGGGTCGCCGCCCTCCTGCGCCGCTACGGCCGCCACCGCGCCGACTCCCCGCAGTTCCTCGAATCCTTCGAGCCCAGCAGCATCCAGCGCCTTGCGAAGCTGGTCGACACGCCTTCGGTGGTGCTGCTCTCCAACGCGGGCACCAGGCCCTGGGACTTCGTGGTGAGCGGCGACCCGCGCACCGTCGACGACCTGGTCAGGCCCGCAGGCCTGGAGTGGATCGCCTCGTATGCCCAGGGCATCGGCCCCACCCTGGACCTGATCATCCCCAAGGACGCGTCGGGCCGGCTCACCAAGCCCACCACCCTCGTGCGGGACGCGCACGCGCAGGGGCTGATCCTGCACCCGTACACGATGCGCAACGAGAACACCTTCCTGCCCGCCGACTTCCGGCGCGGCACCGACCCCAACGGCTACGGGGACGCTTTCGGGGCATTCAAGACGTACTTCGCGACCGGTATCGACGCGGTGTTCTCCGACAACGCGGACACCGCGCTGCTCGCCGCCGCCGACTTCCGCAAGCACTGACGTCCCCACCCCTTTCACCCACGTACGAGTGAGAAGTGCCCGCCGCGGAAACCGGCTTCCGCGGCGGGTGCGTCCCGCCCGGCATGGATCTCGTCACAGAGCTCAGCCCGCTCGTCGCCGCCGAGGCCGCGGCCGAGGCACCCGGCACCGGGATGGATGCCGCCGACCTCGAACAGGCCGTCTGGCTAAGGCTGTTGGAGCAGCACCCGGCGGACCCCGTGCACTGGGTCCGCACCGCCGTGCGGGCCGAGGCGCGCCGCGCCCGCCGGCTGCGGCGCCAGGAGCGGCCGTACGGCAGCGCGCCCGCCGCCGACCCGGACCCCGGGCCCGAACTCGCCGCCATCACCGCCGAGCGGCGCCGCATCCTGCACGCCGCGATCGGCCGCACTCCGGGCAACTGCCCGCGCCTGCTTGCCGCGCTGCTCTCGCCCAAGGACCCCACCTACCGGGAAATCGCAGGGGAGTTGGATATCTCACAGGGCAGCCTGGGGCCGATGCGTTCCCGTTGCCTGGGATGCCTGCGCAGAATGCTGGCGGCGGAGGTTGCCGCTCCTGAACTCGGGGGAAAGGAGCGGTAGACAATCGGGGACCAGTTGAGCGAGAGGCATGCACACATGGGCATGAGCGTGACCATCTCTGCGGCCGGCGCACAGGATGCCGAGCAGATACTGAAGCTGCAGTACCTCTGCTACCAGAGCGAGGCCGAGCTCTACGGCGACTACTCGATCGAACCCCTCACCCAGACCCTCGACGGCCTCCGGGCCGAACTCTCCACGGGATACGCCCTGGTGGCACGGCTCGGCGACGAGGTCGTCGCCTCGGTGCGGGGTTCAGTCGACGCGTCCGGCACCGGTCGCATCGGCAAGCTGATCGTCCATCCCCGGATGCAGGGACACGGGCTCGGCGGGCGCCTGCTCGACGCCATAGAGGCCCACTTCGCGGCTGAGCTGGCCGCGAAGCGCTTCCGGTTGTTCACCGGTCATCGCAGCGAGTCGAATCTGCGGCTGTACCTTCGGCACGGGTACGCGGCCGTCGGCAGGGAGCCGGTCAGTGCGCGGCTCTCCCTCATCACCCTCGAGAAGGATGCGGCGGCTCAGGAGTTCGCTGCGAGCGCCTAGCGCTTGGCGCGCCTCAGCCACAGCATTCCCAGGACCGGGAGGATCACCGGGATGAAGAGGTAGCCCATTCCGTAGTCCGACCACACCGTCGCGTCCGGGAAGGCCGAGGCGTCCGCCAGGGTCCAGGTGCCGACGATCAGGACGAAGAGGAGCTCCGCCGCGCAGCACACCAGGGCTGCCCGGCGGGCCTTCTCGCCGCCGCGCACCAGCGAGTACGTGATGAAGCCGTACACGCAGGCCGCGATCGCGGACAGGACGTACGCCAGCGGCGCCTTGCCGAAGTCCAGGACCGTCTGGACGATCGAGCGGGACGCGGCGGCCACGGTGAACACCCCGTAGAACCAGACGAGCACCCGGCCGGGCCCGGAGCCGAGCTTGTGGTCGGGCGTGGTGTCAGTGGCGGACTCGGTCACGGTCAGCCTCCCCAGATGTCGTAGAGACGCACTTCGAGCACCGCGAGGACCACCGCGCCGGCCGAGACCGTCACCGAGCCCCACTTGGTCCGCTCGGAGAGCGAGAGGAACCCGGCGGCCGGTACGGCCGCGAACGCGCCCGCCAGATAGGCGAGGAAGATCGCGACGCCCTGCTCGGGCTTCTCGCCGCGTCCGAGCTGCACAAGGCCGACCACCAGCTGCGCAAGGGCGAGGACGGTGACCACGGCCATGCCGATGAAGTGCCAGTCCTTGGTGGGCTGGTCCCGGTATGCGGCGAATCCGCACCAGGCTGCGAGGGCGAGGGCCGCGGCGGCGACCGCGACCGTCAGGGCGTCGAGCATGGGGTCGAGGGTATTACGGGCCGAAAGGCCCGATGCGCTCACCCCCACCCCCACCCGTAGGGTCGGGAGACATGAAGATCCATGCCGAAGCCCTCCTGTTCGACAACGACGGAACGCTCGTCTCCTCCATGGCGTCCGTCACCCGCTGCTGGACGAGATGGGCCCAGGAGTACGGGATCACCGCCGAGGACTTCGCGCGCGTGGAGCTGCACGGCCGCCCCGCCGTCGAGATCGTGGCCGACCTGCTGCCCGCCGACGTCGTACCCGAGGCGCTCGCCCGCATCGAGCAGTTGGAGGTCGAGGACGTCGCCGGGGGAGTGGTGCTGCTGCCCGGCACCGCCGCACTGCTCGCCTCGCTTCCCGCGGACCGCTGGGCCGTGGTCACCTCGGCCACCCGCAGGCTGGGCGAGGCCCGGCTCGCGGAGGCCGGCATCCGGCCCAAGAACCTGATATCCGCCGACGACATCACCCGGGGCAAGCCCGACCCCGAGCCGTTCCTGCTCGCGGCGGCCCGGCTCGGCGTGGATCCGGCGCGCTGTGTGGTGTTCGAGGACGCCCCGGCGGGGCTCGCGGCCGGCCGGGCGGCGGGCATGACGACCGTGGCCTTGACCACAACGCACCGGGCCGAGGAGCTCGTCGCCGACGTGGTCGTGCAGGATCTCTCGGCGGTGTCCGCGCAGGCCACGGCCGGTGGCGTGGAGATCGTCGCGGCGGAGTGAGCCCGTCCGTATGGCAGTCCAGGGATGTCCGGTATTCGGACATCCCTGATCTGTTTCTGATCGCTTCTGCTTTACTTGCCCACATGACCACGACGAGCAGCCGCACCCTTGCGACCGAGGCGAAGATGACGCCCGGTGCTCGTTGTATGTGTCGAATGTGCGCCTTCTGAGGGCCCCCGCCTGAGCCTCGCGCCCCGAAGCGAGACCGCCCCCAATGGTCTTAATGACCAGGGAGGGACCCCCTGGCCGCGTCCGAATCCGTGTCACGACCCACGCATTCGGCCTGCCCCGCGCGCACCGCGCCCCCGGTATCCACCGATGAGGCCGAGCCGCGCCCCGACGTTTGCCCCGTGCCCGGCACACCCCGCGCCGTGCACTCGACAGTGACGGAACTCCCTGTGATCACCACAACGGGCCTGACCAAGGTCTACCAGTCGCGCGGACGAGATATCACCGCGCTCGACGGCGTCGACCTGCACGTCCGCGAGGGCGAGGTGTACGGCGTCATCGGCCAGAGCGGCGCCGGCAAGTCCTCCCTCATCCGCTGCGTCAACCTCCTCGAGCGCCCCACGGCCGGCACGGTGACCGTCGACGGCGTCGACCTCACCGCGCTCGCCGGGCGCGGCCGCCGGGCCGGCAAGGACCTGCGCCGGGCCCGCTCCCGCATCGGCATGGTCTTCCAGCACTTCAACCTGCTGTCCTCGCGCACCGTCCAGGACAACGTCGAGCTGCCCCTGGAGATCCTCGGCGTCTCCGGCCAGGAGCGCTCCCGCAAGGCTCTCGAACTGCTCGACCTGGTCGGCCTCGCCGACAAGGCCAAGGCCTACCCCGCCCAGCTCTCCGGCGGCCAGAAGCAGCGCGTCGGCATCGCCCGCGCCCTGGCCGGCGACCCCAAGGTGCTGCTCTCCGACGAGGCCACCAGCGCGCTCGACCCGGAGACCACGCGCTCCATCCTCCAGCTGCTGCGCGACCTCAACCAGCAGCTCGGCCTCACCGTCCTGCTCATCACGCACGAGATGGACGTCGTCAAGACGATCTGCGACTCGGCCGCGCTGATGAAGAAGGGACGCATCGTCGAGTCCGGCACCGTCAGCGAACTGCTCGCCACGCCCGGCTCCGAGCTCGCCGCCGAACTGTTCCCGGTGACCGGCGAGGCCACCGGCCCCGAGCGCACCGTCATCGACGTCACCTTCCACGGCGAGGCCGCCACCCAGCCGGTCATCTCCCAGTTGGCACGGACCTACAACATCGACATCTCGATCCTGGGCGCCGCGATGGACACCGTCGCCGGCAAGCAGATCGGCCGGATGCGGATCGAACTGCCCGGCGGATACGAGGAGAACGTCGTCCCGGTCGGCTTCCTGCGCGAGCAGGGCCTCCAGGTGGACGTGGTGGACGACGTGGACGACAGCCAGGTGCTCGACCTGGTCGAGGAAGGTGCCAAGTGAGCTGGTCGGAAATGCAGCCGCTGTTGTCGCAGGGAACGTACGACAGCTTCTACATGGTGCTGTGGGCGACCGTCGTCACCATCGGGCTCGGGCTGCCGCTCGGTGTGCTGCTCGTCCTCACCGACAAGGGCGGGCTGCTGCAGAACCGCCCGGTGAACAAGGTCATCGGCGTGATCGTGAACATCGGCCGCTCGCTGCCCTTCATCATCCTGCTGATCGCCCTGATCCCCTTCACCACCTGGGCCGTCGGCACCTTCATCGGCCCCAGCGCCATGATCGTGCCGCTCTCCATCGGCGCCATCCCGTTCTTCGCACGGCTGGTCGAGACCTCCGTCCGCGAGGTCGACCACGGGCTCGTCGAGGCCGTCCAGTCCATGGGCGGCGGCATCCCCACCATCGTGTGGAAGGTGCTGCTCCCGCAGGCGCTGCCCTCCCTCGTCTCCGCGATCACCACCACCGTGATCACCCTGGTCAGCTACTCCGCGCTGGCCGGCGCGGTCGGCGGCGGCGGCCTCGGCTCGGTCGCCATCACCTACGGCTACCAGCGCTTCGAGACCAACTTCATGCTCATCACGGTGGCCGTCCTGATCGTCATCGTCACCGTGATCCAGCTGCTCGGCGACGGCGTCGTGCGCCTGCTCGCCCGCCGCGGCCGGACCTCCTGAACTTCTCTCCCAGGGCCCGAACTCCTTGTCCGGGCGTCACACCGCACCACCAGAAAGAGGCACTTTTCGTGCGTAAGAACACCAAGATCACCGCTGCCGCCCTCGCCACCGCCGCGCTCGCCGTCGGCCTCACCGCCTGCGGCTCCTCCTCCGACCCGAAGCCGGCCGGAGCCAAGGCCGACGAGTCCAAGGCGCTGGTCGTCGCCGCGTCCCCGACGCCGCACGCCGACATCCTCAAGTTCGTCAAGGACAACCTGGCGGCCAAGGCCGGACTCAAGCTGGAGGTGAAGGAGTTCACGGACTACGTCCTGCCCAACACCGCCACCGAGCAGGGCCAGGTCGACGCCAACTTCTTCCAGCACAAGCCCTACCTGGACGACTTCAACAAGAAGAACGGCACGCACATCGTGCCCGTCGTCAACGTGGAGCTGGAGCCGCTCGGCCTCTACTCCCACAAGGTCAAGTCGCTGAAGGACATTGCCTCCGGCCAGACGGTCGCCGTCCCCAACGACACCACCAACGAGGGCCGCGCCCTCCAGCTCCTCGCCTCCAACGGCCTGATCACGCTCAAGGACGGCGTGGGCTCCGGCGCCAAGCTCTCCGACATCAAGGACAGCAAGGGCCTGAAGTTCAAGGAGCTGGAGGCGGCCACGCTGCCCCGCGCCCTCGACCAGGTCGACGCCGCGGTCATCAACGGCAACTACGCCATCGAGGCCGACCTCAAGCCCGCCAAGGACGCCCTCGCCCTGGAGAAGGCGGACGGCAACCCCTACGCCAACTTCCTCGCCGTCAAGCAGGGCAACGAGAACGACCCGCGCATCCAGAAGCTCGCCAAGCTCCTGAACTCCGACGAGGTCAAGAAGTTCATCAACGACAAGTACGCGGGCTCCGTCATCCCCGCGTTCGGTCCCGCCAAGTAGCCTTACTGGCACGGCAGTACGAAGGTCCCGGACACTCCGTCAGGTGTCCGGGACCTTCGTCGCAAACGCCCACCCGGCCATGCACGCCGACGGCCCGATGCTGCATGCTGTGCCTTTACGGTCCTTATAGGTTGACGGGCCACGAAGGTTCCAGGGCCTTCGCGGCCCCCACGGCGGTCCACGGCATGGAGCGGCACATGACTACCCCCTTTCCGGTGTTCCCGGACATCTCCATCAGCACGGACCGCCTGGTGCTGCGCCCCTTCGAGGATGCCGACGGGCCCGCGCTCATCGAGATGATGAACGACGAGCAGGTCGTCGCCTGGACCGCTGTGCCCCACCCCTACACCGCCCGCGACGCCGAGGACTGGGTCCGCCACCTCGCCCCGCGCGAACGCACCGAGGGCCGAGGAATCGTTCTGGCGGTCACCGAATTCCTCACCCAGCGCCTCGTCGGCATCGTCCACCTCCAGAACACCAACTGGCGCACCCTGGCCACCGAGGTCGGCTACGTCGTGGCGCCCTGGGCGCGCGGTGAGGGCTACGCCACCGAGGCCGTGCTCGCCGCCGCCCAATGGCTGTTCAGGGACCAGCGGTTCGAGCGCCTCGAACTGCGCACCGCCGCCGACAACACCGCCTCCCAGCAGGTCGCCCAGAAGATCGGCTGCATCAGCGAGGGCGTGCTGCGCAACGCCTGGATAGCGCGGACCCAGACGGAGGACGGCGGCTGGGCGGACATCCGCACCGACCTCATCGTGTGGAGCCTGCTCCCCGAGGACCTCGACGGCGTCGCCGACCAGCTCGCGGACGCCGGATACGCCTCCTTCACCGACTGGAACTGATCCGCGGCCACCGGCCGCACCGGAATTCCGGGGCTACCCTCACTGGTACCGGCATCTGCGCCGGACCGCCCCGAGCTGCGACAACACTGGAGACTGACGAAGATGGCCGACCGCGTCACGGTGATCGGCTGGGACGGCTCGCCCCTCACCCCCGCGGCCACCTCCGCGCTCTCCGCGGCCACCCTGGTGGCCGGCGCCGCCCACCACCTCGCACTCCCCGAAGTACCGGCCGGCGCCGAGCGCATCCGGCTCGGCAGCGTGAGCCTGGCCGCCCGCCGCATCGCCGGACACCGCGGCAGCGCGGTCGTCCTCGCCGACGGCGACCCCGGCTTCTTCGGCGTCGTCCGCACCCTCAGGGCCCCCGAGCACGGCCTGGAGGTCGAGGTCGTGCCCGCCGTCTCCGCCGTCGCGGCCGCCTTCGCGCAGGCCGGGATGCCCTGGGACGACGCCCAGGTCGTCGTCGCCCACCCCCGCACCCTGCGCCGCGCCGTCAACGTCTGCCGCGCCCACCCCAAGGTCGCCGTCCTCACCTCGCCCGGCGCCGGACCCGCCGAACTCGCGCTGCTCCTCGACGGCATCCACCGCACCTTCGTCATCTGCGAGGAACTCGGCAGCGACCGCGAGCAGGTCACCGTCCTCACCTCCGAGAGCGCCGCCGACCACGCCTGGCGCGACCCCAACGTCGTCATCGTCCTCGGCGGCGGCCCCGCGAGCGAGGGCGACGGCTGGCTCGCCGGGCCGCCCCCCGGCTACCCGTCCGCGCCGCGCGGCTGGGCGCTGCCCGCCCGGGAGTACGGCGCGGGACTCGGCCCCGGCGAGTCCACCGAACTGCGCGCCGCCCAACTCGCCCGGCTCGGCCCGCGCATCGGCGACCTCGTCTGGGACATCGGCTGCGGCAGCGGCGCCCTCTCCGCGGAGGCGGCCCGGTTCGGTGCCGCCGTCATCGCCGTCGATACCGACCCGGACGCCTGCTCGCGCACCGAAGCCACCGCCCGCCGCTTCGGGGTCCAGGTCCAGGTCGTCCGCGGCCGGGCCCCGCACGTCCTGGAGTCGCTGCCCGAACCCGACGTCGTACGCGTCGGAGGCGGCGGCGCGGGCGTCGTCGAGGCATGCGCCGATCGCAGGCCGGAGCGCATCGTGGCGCACGCGGCCACCCGGGACGAGGCGGAGGCTGTGGGCGCCGCGTTGAGCGCCGGCGGTTACGAGGTCGAGTGCGCGCTCATCCAATCGGTCGACCTCGACACGAGCGCCTGGTCGGAGCGCGAACGCTCGGTCGCCTTCCTGCTCTCCGGAAGGCGGAAAGAGAGATCCCTGTGACCCCTCCGGCGCGTCGCTGGGGGTAGGCTGGCCGATCGTTGTACCGCTCCCGGCCGTTCGGGTTCCGCTTGCCAAGGGCCGGAAAAGGGGACCATTTTGGGATCCGATCGCGGTACGGCACATCCGGGGGATGCGCAACGTGGCGCAGCCCACACGGTCCGTGGCCGAGACTGACCGCCACGGCCGCGAAGGCCCGCGACAATGCATGGTGTCGTTGATGCCTGCGGGCCGTTCGCAACCGCGCGGCGCACACGTTCTGAGCGACGGTGCCTCACGCGTCCAGCGTGTGCGGCCCCGGGCGCAGGCCGAAGGAGCACTACAGATGGGCGAGGGGTACGCATGACTGACACCGGCCAGGTCCCGGGCGAGGGACTGCCGGAGAACGCAGGCATGGTGGAACAGCCGGGCGTCCCCGCTCCCGGCGCCTACACCTTCCTCGACCCCTCCGAGAACGGTGCGGACGACGACGATCTGCTGCTGATGCCGGGCGCCCAGGGCGCCTGGATCGACCCGCAGTCGGCGCCCGCCCCCGCTCCCGTCGCGGCCCAGGCGCCGCCCTCGCCCGGCCAGCCCGAGCCCGGCGCGCACGAGACCGGCGGCCGCGACTCCGGCTCCGTCGACCTCGGCGCCGTACGCGCCGCGGCCGCGCCCCCGCCGCCCCGCCGCCCGCTCCACCTCGGCCCGCAGGTGCCGGACGCCTCCGCCGGAGTCGTGCGCTCCCTCGCCGACCGCGGCCCGGCCGGCGCCCCCGTGAACCCGGTGCCGGTGCGCACTCAGGGTCCGCCGACCGCCGGGCCCGAGTACCTGGACGTCCCGCGCGAGGAGCCCGTGGCGCAGGTCGCGGGACCGCAGCACGGGGAGTTCCCGCCGCAGTCCGGTATGGCATGGACGCCTCAGCAGCGAACGGCGCCCCACGAGTCACTCAACACACCGATGCCCCCTGCAGAAACGGTCGTCCCGGAATCGGTCGCCCCGGAGGAGTTCGCGGTCCAGGCGTCGGTTCCGGCCGTTCAGCCGCAGGCCGCCGAGCACGCGGCCCAGCCCGTGGCACAGCCGGTCGCGCAGCCCGCCCTGCTCGTGGACCAGCTCGTCGCCCAGCAGGCCGTTCCGCAGGCGGCCCAGCAGGCACAGCAGCAGCCCGGACTGCCGCAGCCGGTGGGCCAGTTCGTGCCCGTCGAGGGCTCGGTCCCGACCGGCCCCCACCTCGCGCCCGCGCCGGCCCAGCCCGTACAGGAAGCATCCGTTCCGCAGGCGCCCCGCGCGCAGGAGGCGCCGGAGCCCGTCGCCCCGGCCACGCAGCCCGTCGCCCCGGTCGCCGCCCAGCCGGAGCCGGCCGCGCCCGCCGAGCCCGCTGCCCCGATCGCCGTCGAGCCCATGGCCGCCGCGGCCCCGGCACCCGAGCCGGTGGTCTCGGAGCAGGCCCCGGCCGCGCCGGCCGCGGCCGAACCGATCGCCGTCGAGCCCGTGGCGGCCGAGCCCATCGTGGCCGAGCCCGCTCCCGCCGAGCCGGTGGCCGTGGCCGAGCCGGCCGCCGAGGCCCCGCAGCCGGTCGCCGAGATCCCGCAGCCCGTTGCCGAGGCCCCGCAGCCCGTCGCCGCCGAGCCCGCCGTTCCCGCTCCGGCCGCCGCGCCCGAGGCCCAGCCGGCCGTCGTGGCGCAGGGCCAGGCGACCACGCACGTCGCCGTCCCCGTGCCGCGGGCCGCTCCCGAGGAGCAGGCGATGACCGTGCCCGAGCCCGCCGCCGAGGCACCGGCGGCCGTCGCCGCCGAGCCGGTCCAGGCACCCGAGCCCGTGCCCGTACCGCAGCAGGAGCAGCCCCCGGCGGCCGAACCGGCCGAGGAAGCGGCCGTGACGGCTGCCCCGGCCGAGGCTCCCGAAGCCGCCGCCGAAGAGCCGCTCGAAGTGATCAGCGCGCCGCAGCCCGCCGCCGTGCCGGAAGCCGTCGAGGAGCCGGAAGCCGCCGCCGGGCCGGAGGCGCCCGCCGGGACCGAGGAGCTGGCCGAGGTCCCCGAGGACCCGGAGCAGGCGCCCGCCGCCCCCGGCTACGACGATGCCGAGCGCGAGGCCGTGCTCCGCGTCATGCGCGAGCGCCGCGACATCCGCAACGGCTTCCGCGGCGACCCGATCCCGCACGAGGTGCTGCTCCGCGTCCTGGAGGCGGCCCACACCGCGCCCTCCGTCGGCCACTCGCAGCCCTGGGACTTCGTGGTCATCCGGTCCGCCGAGACCCGCCGCACCATGCACGAACTCGCCCAGCGCCAGCGCGAGGCGTACGCCAAGTCGCTGCCCAAGGGCCGGGCCAAGCAGTTCAAGGAACTGAAGATCGAGGCCATCCTCGAAACCCCGGTGAACATCGTGGTCACCGCGGACCCGACCCGCGGCGGCCGCCACACCCTCGGCCGCTACACGCAGCCGCAGATGGCCCCGTACTCCTCGGCGCTCGCCGTCGAGAACCTGTGGCTCGCCGCACGCGCCGAAGGCCTCGGCGTCGGCTGGGTCTCCTTCTTCGACGAGCGCGAGATGGTCCGCGCCCTGGGCCTGCCCGAGCACCTCGAAGTCGTCGCCTACCTCTGTGTCGGCTACGTCGACGAGTTCCCGGAGGAGCCCGAGCTGATGCAGGCGGGCTGGTCCAAGCGCCGCCCGCTCTCCTGGGTCGTCCA
The DNA here is from genome assembly GCF_039532965.1 of Streptomyces mauvecolor. Taxonomy (NCBI): domain Bacteria; kingdom Bacillati; phylum Actinomycetota; class Actinomycetes; order Kitasatosporales; family Streptomycetaceae; genus Streptomyces; species Streptomyces mauvecolor. Next base: position 312,524 of record NZ_BAAASQ010000012.1, read on the forward strand.
CGAGGAGACGTACGGCCGCCGCGCGCTGCCCGGCGAGGACCCGCACGACCTCCTGGAGGAGACCGTCTCCAACATCCGCCCGCTCGACGCCAAGGCGCTCGGCGAGGCCTGGGAGCGCCAGAAGCGGATGACCAAGCCCGCGGGCGCGCTCGGCATGCTGGAGATCATCTCCGCGCAGCTGGCCGGCCTCTCGCGCAAGTGCCCGCCGCCGATCCCGGAGCCGGCCGCCGTCGCGATCTTCGCCGGCGACCACGGCGTGCACGCCCAGGGCGTCACCCCCTGGCCCCAGGAAGTCACCGGCCAGATGGTCGCCAACTTCCTCGGCGGCGGCGCGGTCTGCAACGCCTTCGCCAACCAGGTCGGCGCCGAGGTCTGCGTCATCGACGTGGGCGTCGCCTCCGAACTCCCCGCCACGCCAGGCCTGTTGCCCCGCAAGGTCCGCGCCGGCACCGCCGACATGACGGCAGGCCCCGCGATGACCCGCGAGGAGGCGGTCGCCGCCATCGAGGTCGGCATCGAGACAGCCCGCGACCTGGTGGCCGCCGGCAACAAGGCGCTCCTGACGGGCGAGATGGGCATCGCCAACACCACCGTGTCGGCCGCCCTGATCTCCCTCTACACGGGCGTCGACCCGGCCGAGGTCACCGGCCGCGGCACCGGCATCAACGACGAGACGCACGCCCGCAAGGTCGACGTCGTACGCCGCGCCCTCGAACTGCACCAGCCGGACCCGGCCGACCCCATCGGCGTCCTCGCCGCGGTCGGCGGCCTGGAGCACGCGGCCCTGGTGGGCTTCCTGCTCGGCGGCGCCTCGCTGCGCACCCCGGTGATCCTGGACGGCGTCAGCACCGGAGCCGCCGCCCTGGTCGCCCGGGCGATCGCCCCCGAGGTGCTCTCCGCGTGCATCGCGGGCCACCGCAGCGCCGAGCCCGGCCACGTGGCCGCCCTCAACAAGCTGGGCCTGCGCCCCCTGGTCGACCTGGACCTCCGCCTCGGCGAGGGCACCGGCGCGCTGCTCGCTCTGCCGGTGGTGCAGAGCGCGGCCCGCGCGATGCACGAGGTCGCGACGTTCGACTCGGCGGGCGTCACCGAGAAGTAGCCCGTACGCACGAGCGGGGGCCGGGGTCACTGACCCCGGCCCCCGCTCGTGCCACACCACCCGCCCGCCCCTTAGGCTGTCCGCGGGACCGCGAACCCCCTCCCACCAGCCGCTTCACCGCAGCAGCGGCACACCGCACGTCACTCCGCCCGAGGAGCACCGCCGCCATGGTCGAACACCCCGCGTACCCCGTAGGCCTCCGCCTCACCGGCCGCCGCGTCGTCGTCGTCGGCGGCGGCCAGGTCGCCCAGCGCCGCCTGCCCGCCCTCATCGCCGCCGGGGCCGACGTCACCCTGATCTCCCCGAGCGCCACCCCCTCCGTCGAGGCCATGGCGGACGCGGGCGAGATCCGCTGGGAGCGGCGCCGCTTCCAGGACGGCGACCTGGCGGATGCCTGGTACGCGCTGGTCGCGACCGCCGACACCGAGGCCAACGAGCGGATCTCCGTCGAGGCCGAGCGCTCCCGGGTCTGGTGCGTACGCTCCGACGACGCCGGCGCCGCCACCGCCTGGACCCCGGCCACCGGCCGCTCCGAGGGCGTCACGGTCGCCGTCCTCACCACCGACACCCCGGACCCGCGCCGCTCCGCCGCGATCCGGGACGCCGTCGTCGAGGGCCTGCGCGACGGCACGCTCGTCGCCCCCCAGCAGCGCACCCGCACCCCCGGCGTCGCGCTGGTCGGCGGCGGCCCCGGCGACCCGGATCTGATCACCGTGCGCGGCCGCAGGCTGCTCGCCGAGGCGGACGTGGTCATCGCCGACCGGCTCGGCCCCCGCGACCTCCTCGACGAGCTCCCGCCGCACGTCGAGGTGATCGACGCCGCGAAGATCCCGTACGGCCGCTTCATGGCTCAGGAGGCCATCAACAACGCGCTGATCGAGCACGCCAAGGCCGGCAAGGCCGTCGTGCGGCTCAAGGGCGGCGACCCGTACGTCTTCGGGCGCGGCATGGAGGAGCTCCAGGCGCTCGCCGAGGCCGGCATCACCTGCACGGTGGTGCCCGGCATCTCCAGCTCCATCTCGGTGCCCGGCGCGGCCGGGATCCCGGTCACGCACCGGGGCGTGGCGCACGAGTTCACCGTGGTCAGCGGCCATGTGGCGCCCGACGACCCGCGCTCGCTCGTCGACTGGAAGTCCCTGGCTCAGCTGCGCGGCACCCTGGTGATCCTGATGGGCGTCGACAAGATCGGCGCGATCGCGCAGGCGCTCGTCACGCACGGCAAGAACCCCGACACCCCGGTCGCCCTCGTCCAGGAAGGCACCACCGCGGCCCAGCGCCGCGTGGACGCCACGCTGGGAAGCGTCGGCGAGGTGGCCAGGGCCGAGGACGTGAAGCCCCCCGCCGTGATCGTCATCGGCGACGTGGTGACGGTGAACTCCCGCGCATGACCACAGGCCCGTATCCGGCGCCAGAATCTTCACCCCTCCGCCCGTAACCACCGGTAACGGATCTCCGTCCCAGCCGTTGGCACCTCACCCAGGACAAGGCAGTATCACCCTGTGGCCGATCTCATCACCGTCGAAGACCCCGACGACCCCCGCCTGCGCGACTACACGGGCCTGACCGACGTGGAACTGCGGCGCCGCCGCGAGCCCGCCGAAGGCCTCTTCATCGCCGAGGGCGAGAAGGTCATCAGACGGGCCAAGGACGCCGGTTACGAGATGCGCTCGATGCTGCTCTCGGCCAAGTGGGTGGACGTCATGAGGGACGTCATCGACGAGCTTCCGGCGCCCGTGTACGCGGTCAGCCCGGACCTCGCCGAACGGGTCACCGGCTACCACGTGCACCGCGGGGCGCTCGCCTCGATGCAGCGCAAGCCGCTGCCGTCCGCCGATGAACTCCTCACCACCGCCCGCCGGGTGGTGGTCATGGAGGCGGTCAACGACCACACCAACATCGGCGCGATCTTCCGCAGCGCCGCCGCCCTCGGCATGGACGCGGTCCTGCTCTCGCCGGACTGCGCGGACCCGCTGTACCGGCGCTCGGTGAAGGTGTCGATGGGCGCGGTCTTCTCGGTCCCGTACGCCCGCCTGGAGTCGTGGCCCAAGGGCCTGGAATCGGTCCGCGAGGCAGGCTACCGGCTGCTGGCCCTGACCCCCGACGAAAAGGCCTCCAACATCGAGGACGCCGCCCCGCACAAGCTCGACAAGGTGGCTTTGATGCTGGGCGCCGAGGGCGACGGCCTCTCGACCCAGGCCCTGGTGGCCGCGGACGAGTGGGTACGCATCCCGATGGCCCACGGAGTCGACTCCCTGAACGTGGGCGCGGCAGCGGCGGTGGCGTTCTACGCGGTGGCCACGGGACGGCCGACGGCCTGAGCACTCCCCGGGGGCGCGGGGCAGCGACATGGTGCGGCTCCGCCGTCCGGGGGCACCCAGCAGGACCCCTGGGGGCGCGGGGAACCGCGCGACCAGCCATGGCGGCCCGCAGTCGAAACGCAGCCCTCCCCGCAGGCACCCTCAGAACTGCTTAACCGCGGCAATCCCCAGCAGCACGATCAACGTGACCAGGACAAACACAGTGAGCCGCTGCCGCAGCAGCCGGGGGTTGGCGGGCCGCAGCCCGCCGGAGGTGCGGGGCCCGGGCCGAGTGCCCGGCCGCCCCCCGGGACGGGAGGCGGCGTTGCTGCGCGGCCCAGCGGGACGCGAGCCCCCCGTGCGCGGCGCGGAAGCCCCGGTACGCGGCCCGGGCCGAGCCGCGGAGGCTGTACCCCGCCCCGCCTCGGTGTAGCGCTGGGTCCGGTCGTCGAGCCGCCCCGTGGGCCGGTCCAGCTCGACCCGCTCGCGCTGAGCCGGCGGCCGGGCCTCCGGAGCCTGCCCGTGCGGCCCGCCCTGGGCCTCACGCGCGGCGATCTCCTTGAGCCGCATGGAGAGCTGGAGCGTGCTGGGCCGCTCCTCGGGGTCCTTCGCCAGACAGGCCCGGACCAGCGGGGCCAGCGCGTCCGGCACGCCGCGCAGCTGCGCCTCCTCGTGCACCACGCGGTAGAGCATCACCTCGGAACTGCCGTGCCCGAAGGGTGAGTCGCCCATGGCGGCGTACGCCAGCGTGGCGCCGAGCGAGAAGACGTCGGTGGCCGGGGTGACAGCGGCGCCGCGCACCTGCTCGGGGGCGAGGAAGCCGGGGGAGCCGACGGCCGTGCCGACATGGGTCAGCGTCGAGGCGCCGGTGGCCCACGCGATGCCGAAGTCGATGATCCTGGGCCCCTTCGGGGACAGCAGGATGTTGGACGGCTTGAGGTCCCGGTGGACGACGCCGGCCTCGTGCACCGCGACGAGCCCCTCGGACAGCGCGGCCCCGATCGCGGCGGCCTCGGCGGCCGTCAGCGGGCCCTCCTCGGCGACCTTGTCGTGCAGCGAGGGCCCGGGGACGTACTGGGTGGCGAACCAGGGCCGCTCCGCTTCCAGGTCGGCGGCGACGAGCCGGGCCGTGCAGCCGCCGCGGATCCGCCGTGCGGCCGAGACCTCACGGGCGAACCGGGACCTGAACTCCTGGTCCTCGGCCAGGTCGGGCCGGATCACCTTCAGGGCCACCCGCTGCCCGCGCCGGTCGGAGCCCAGGTACACGACCCCCATACCGCCCGCGCCGAGACGCCGGTGGAGCCTGAACGAGCCGACGACACGCGGGTCCTCGCGCCGGAGCCGCATCATCGCCATTTTCATCCCCGCTGCCAGTCCTGTTGACGTGGCACAGCTTACGTACCCGCCGCCCGGTGTGCTCATAGGCCGCGCCCTCGCGACCCGGCCGATTGTCAGTGCCGGGTGGGAAACTTGAAGAGTGGTCAGCACCCCGTGGATCCAGGGCCGCTGACCCGTGCGAGATCTCAACGGTCCGTCGCAGAAGGGGGTTTGGATCTATGAAGGGTGACCGCGTGGAGATAGTGGTGGACGCGGGAGACACGACCCGGACGTACGAAGTGGTGGCAAGCCGGGCGGGGCGCAGGGTCGAGACGGCGGTCCGGCGCGGGGTGGTGGAAGTGAGCGAAGTCACGCGCAGTGGCACGGTCGTGCGCACGGCCCGCTTCATGGCGACGCGGGTGCTCGCCCTGGTGGAGCAACCGGTCCCCAGGGAGGACGCGGGGGAGACGGAGGCCCGCGCGCAGAGCCGACCCCTCCGGGAAGACCCCAAGGCGTAGGGGGTCCGTCTCCACCCAGGGGAGTACTCCCGGGGGTGACGGCTCATCCCCTGGGAGGCCAGCAGATAGGTACGAGGGCATGACGTCCGGCGCCGCGCGGATCCCTACTGTTGAAGACAAGCGGCGGGTGGTGCACTCGTCCCCCGAGGTCAGACACCCGCCGCTGCCAACCACATCAATGAACGAACAGGAGAGGACCATGGCGGACACGGCTGCGCGGACGATCATCCGCACGCAGGGACGCAGGGCGTACAGCGCCGCGTTCGGTGCCCGCCGATCCGGCCCGCGCCACCCCTTGGTGGCGACGGCCATGGTCCTTCCCCTGGCGGCCCTGCTCGCAGTCGTCTTCGGCGGCTGGGACGCGGTGGTCACACAGGCGTCGTCCGTGGGCGTGATGCTGGGGCGCTGAGCGGCGCCCCGGACCCGGTAGAGCGGACCGGGTCGGGGACATCCGGCCATTACAGCCCCGTGGGGACGGGGGTGCGGCGGACGGCAGTGAAAGGCGTTGCCCGATCGGCTGGGGAGCCGATCGGGCAACGCCTTTTGCGTACCCGGCCACCGCCCCGCCCACTGGTCCGTACCCTCGCCCCAGACGTACGCACCCCGGGGGAGAAGTGACCGCATCCGTCGTCGACGCGCTGGCCGAGGCCGCCCGCCGAGCCCGGCCCTGCCGCGCCTGCGGGGCGGGGCCCGCGCACGACGCCGTCCTGGCGGACCGGCCCGACGCCACCGTCGTACGCCACGGGCCGGTGGTGGCCAAGGCGCACGCCGGGAACACCGACCCGGGGGCCCTGGCGGTCCGCCTCGCCGTAGCCGCGCACCCGCTGCTCGACGGCATCCTTCTGGCCCCCCTGGACCGCGCGGCCCGCGCCGCGCACGGCCGCCCCGTGACGCTCTGGCCGTACGGCAGCCCCGTCGACCCGGACGGAGGGGAGAGGGCCGCGCCCTGGGAGGAGGCGGGCCGGCTGCTCGCGCGGCTGCACCGTATACGACCGGACGCCCTGCCCGGGCCGTTGCCCCCGGCGCGCGGCCCCGCGAAGTCCGCCCGCGCGCTGGACCGGATGCGGGCGGCGGCCGTCGGGCCGGGAGCCGCCCCCGTGCTGCGTGCCTGGGCCCAGCTCCCCGCCTGGGCCCGCGCGGAAGCCCCCGCACCCGGCCCCGCCCGGCTCACTCACGGCGACTTCCACCTCGGCCGGCTCATGCGGCATCCTGACGGCGCGGGCCCCTGGACCCTGATCGACATCGACGACCTCGGACTCGGCGCCCCCGCCTGGGACTTGGCCGGCCCGGCCGCCTGGTTCGCCGCAGGGCTGCTCGCCCCCGGCACCTGGGTCCGCTTCCTCGCCGCGTACCGCGACGAGGGCGGCCCGGCCGTTCCCGCGGCCGGAGATCCCTGGCCCCAACTGGACGTCCCCGCACGGGCGTTGACGGTACAGGCCGCGGCCCAGGCCCTCGCCAAGTGCGCCGGGCGGGGCCGTCCTGCGGACGAGGCGGAGCGCGCGATGCTGGAGAGCTGCACCCGAATCGCCGCAGTCCAGGGCCAGTTGGGCCACTTCCCGACGTAGGCTGCCGAGGCCGGACCGAACCAGCGGCGAGGAGCTGAGCCGACGATGCGGTGTCCCAAGTGCCACGCGCCGATGCACACGTACAACCGCAACGGCGTCCAGATCGAGCAGTGCAGCGGCTGCCGGGGGATATTCCTCGACTACGGGGAGCTGGAGTCGCTGACGCGGCTCGAAGGGCAGTGGGTCCAGCAGGGCCCGCCCCCGCAGCCCTACCCGCAGCAGGGCTACCCCGCCCCCGCCCCGCACGCCCCGTCCTGGGGTGCCCCGCAGCCCCACCACGGCGGGCATCACGGCGGGCACAACGAGTACTACGGCTACGACGACCACGGGCACCGGCGGCACAAGAGCTTCGGGCACATGCTCTTCTCGTCCTGAACCCCACGAAGAGCGGCGGACGACGAAACCCCCGGCCTTCGGGTAGGCCGGGGGTTCCGGATGGTGCGCGATACTGGGATTGAACCAGTGACCTCTTCCGTGTCAGGGAAGCGCTCTCCCGCTGAGCTAATCGCGCGGGACGGTCCCAACCTTACAGGACCGGTTACTTCGTGTTACTGCGTGCGCGATACTGGGATTGAACCAGTGACCTCTTCCGTGTCAGGGAAGCGCTCTCCCGCTGAGCTAATCGCGCTTGGAGGTGGAGACGGGATTTGAACCCGTGTAGACGGCTTTGCAGGCCGTTGCCTCGCCTCTCGGCCACTCCACCAGGAGTGCATATGAGGGTTCGGGAAGATCCCCCACATCGAGCGGACGACGAGATTCGAACTCGCGACCCTCACCTTGGCAAGGTGATGCTCTACCAACTGAGCCACGTCCGCTTGTCGTTTCCGTTTCGCTTGCGCGTCCCGGCGACGTGTTGAACTCTAGCGGATTCCGGGGCCAGTACAAAAACGCGTTTGTGCAGCGTGCTGCGTTGCGCCTGGTCGGGACCCCTGCGCGGGTCCGGGCGAGTGTTCGCTTCCAGGTCACTCAGGGGCACCCCACCTGCCCCGGCCCTAGACTCGCAACCGTGCACGACCTCGCTCCTCTGGCCCGCTTCGGCCACCTCGTCGCCTCGGATCTGCGTGATGTCACCAGCGACCCCGAGGCCCTCGACTCCTCCGGCTTCTGGGCCGTCTCCGCCGACTTCGAGGGCCGCCTCGTGTGCGCCCGCTTCGCGGACGTCCGCACGGAGCCGGTCCCCGAGCCCGTGCCCGGCGCCTGGCGCGGACCCGCCATCGGCGACTGGGCGTCCTCCCTGGACCGCGCCGCCTACACGGCCGGAGTGCGCCGCATCCGTGAGCACATCGCGGCCGGCGAGGTCTACCAGGCCAACCTCTGCCGCGTGCTGACCGCGCCGCTGCCCGACCCGGCGGCGGCCGACGTGGACGCGCTCACGGCACTGCTCGCGCGCGGCAACCCCGCGCCCTATGCAGGAACGATCCGGCTGCCGGCGCACGGGGTCGAGATCGCGACCGCCTCGCCCGAACTGTTCCTGCGGCGTACGGGACGGGTCGTGGAGTCCGGGCCCATCAAGGGGACCGGGCGGACGGCGGCCGACCTGCTGGAGAAGGACCACGCCGAGAACGTGATGATCGTGGACCTGGTCCGCAACGACATGGGACGGGTCTGCGCCACCGGCTCGGTGACCGTGCCCGCGCTGTGCGCCGTCGAGGAGCACCCCGGCCTCGTCCACCTGGTCTCCACCGTGCGCGGCGAGCTGCGCACGGGCGCGGGGTGGCGCGAGCTGCTCGGCGCCACCTTCCCGCCCGGCTCGGTCACCGGGGCGCCCAAGTCGAGCGCGCTGCGGATCATCGAGGCGCTGGAGACCGCGCCCCGCGGCCCCTACTGCGGCGGCATCGGCTGGGTCGACGCCGACCGGGGCACCGCCGAGCTCGCCGTCGGCATACGTACCTTCTGGGTCGACCGGCCGCACGGTGTGCTGCGCTTCGGCACCGGGGCGGGCATCACCTGGGGCTCGGACCCGGAGCGGGAGTGGGAGGAGACCGAGCTGAAGGCCTCGCGTCTCCTGACGGTAGCGTCGGGCGCGTATGCCCACGGCGGGCACAGGGGAAGGACCGCGTAAATGCAGATCTGGGTCAACGGCGCACTGCGGGACGCCGACGCCGCGCAGGTGTCCGTCCTCGACCACGGGCTCACCGTGGGCGACGGCGTCTTCGAGACGGTGAAGGCGACCGCCAAAAGCACCTTCGCGCTCACCCGCCATCTCGACCGGCTCACCCGCTCGGCCCGCGGCCTCGGCCTGCCCGACCCGGACCTCGACGAGGTGCGGCGCGCCTGCGCGGCCGTCCTGGACGCGAACCCCATGGCGCTCGGCCGGCTGCGGATCACCTACACCGGCGGGCTCTCACCGCTCGGCTCCGACCGGGGCGACGCGGGCCCGACCCTGGTCGTCGCGCTCGGCGAGAGCAGGCGCAGGCCCGACACCACCGCCGTGATCACCGTCCCGTGGACCCGCAACGAGCACAGCGCGGTGGCGGGCCTGAAGACCACGTCGTACGCAGAGAACGTCGTCGCGCTCGCCAAGGCGCACGGGGCGGGTGCCTCCGAGGCCCTCTTCGCGAACACCGCGGGGCAGCTCTGCGAGGGCACCGGCTCCAATGTCTTCGTGGTCCTCGACGGGCGCCTGCACACCCCGCCGCTCGCCTCCGGCTGCCTCGGCGGAATCACCCGCGCGCTGACCGTCGAATGGACCGGCGCGTACGAGACCGAGCTCCCGATGGACGTCCTGGAGAGCGCGGAGGAGATCTTCCTGACCTCCACCCTGCGCGACGTCCAGGCCGTACAGCGTGTCGACGGACGGCAGCTGGCCGCCGCGCCCGGTCCGGTCACGGCCAAGGCCATGCGGATCTTCGACGAGCGGGCCGGATCGGATCTGGACCCGTAAAAGCTGATGACGGGCGGCGCCGGGGCAGGTACAACGGCCTTGATGACCACCACCATTCGGCCGACCGAGCCGCTTCAGCAGGGCGCCGACGGCGCCAAGTCGCGTACGTACGACGTGTGTGTGAACAGCCGACGCGTCGGACGGATCAAGATCGCCACCGATACCGACTTCGGACCGGGCTTGGGCCGGATCGAAGAGCTCCGGATCGACGAGGCGGACCGGGGCCGGGGGCGTGGCACCGTCGCGGCCCTCGCCGCCGAGGAGGTGCTGCGCGGCTGGGGCTGCGGCCAGGTCCGCCTCTCGGTCGCGGCCGACGCCGATGCGGCGCTGCGGATGGCCGGCGCCCTCGGCTACCTGGAGCGCAGCCGCAACATGGTCAAGCAACTCCCGCCCGCAGCACCGGAGTTGGCGGCCGGGGTGACCGGGCGGCCGATGAGCGCGGACGAGTTCGAGGACTGGCAGCGCGACGAGGTCGAGAACTACGCGCGCAGCTGGATCGAGCGGGGCGTGCCCGCGGCGGAGGCCCGGGCCAGGTCCGCGGCGGAACACCGCACCCTGCTGCCGGACGGCGTCGCCACCGCCGGGGCGCACTTCCTGGTCCTCGAGGAGCGGGGCAGTGTGGTCGGGAGCGTGTGGGTGGCCCGGCGCGCGGAACCCGAGGAATGCGCGTACGTCTACGACGTCGGGGTCGCCGAGGAGCACCGCGGCCGGGGCCACGGCCGCTCACTCATGCTGGTCGCGGAGCGGGCGGCGCTGGCCGACGGCATGGCCACCATCGGGCTGCACGTCTTCGCGGACAACACCCCGGCGGTGCGCCTGTACGAGTCCCTCGGCTACCGGGTCACCAACTACAACCTCTACAAGCAGCTGCTCTGAGCCGCCCTGAGGCGCTCGGCTATTCGGCGAGCAGCCGGTCCGCGATCGCCTCGATGCGCTCGCGCAGCCCCTCCTGGCTCTTGCCGCCGTCCAGGCGCTCGTCGCCGATGACGTACGTCGGGGTGCCGGTCACGCCGATCGCCTTGCCCTCGGCCTGGTCGGCGTCGACGATCAGGATGTGCCGCCCGTCGATGAGAGCGGTCTCGAACTCGTCGGTGTCCAGGGCGAGTTCACCGGCCGCCTCGATGAGCGCCGGCTCGCCCTGTTCGGCGAGGCGCTCGGTGCGGGCGAGCACGGCCTCCACGTACGGCCAGCCGTGGCCCTGCTCGAAAGCCTCCTCGGCGGCCTGGGCCGCGGCGAAGGCGTGCTTGTGCTTCTCCAGCGGGAAGTGCCGCAGCCTGATGTCGAGGCGGTCGCCGTAGCGGGCGCGCAGGGCGCGGATGTCGTCGAGGGCGCTGCGGCAGTCGGGGCACTGCAGCTCGCACCAGACGTCGAGGACGACGGGGCCTGCGGTGCTCGAGGGGGTGGTGTCGCTCATGGGGTCCAGTCTCCCAGCAACCGGGACCTGGGGAGGATCCCGCCCCGGAGATCTCCCTGAGGTCGCGGCCGACCGTGGCCCCTGGGGCGGGTTCCGGTGCAGGATGGAAGAAGCCATACCCCCCATGCCTGGAGGAACCGGATGCTTGCCGAGACCGTCTGCTCCGCCGTTTCCGCGGCCGGACTGGGCATCGCTGCCGTCACGGCGTACCGCAAGCGCTTCCTCGCGGCTACGCGTATCGCCGCCTACTCCCTTGTCCCGGTCGGCCTCGTCATGACCGGTGTCGTGCAGTGGGTGTCCGGCATCGTCTTCAAGCCGAGCGTGTGGCTGGGCTTCGGGCTGCTCGGGGTCGCCTGGCTGCTGTTCATGACGACCCGGGCCGTCGAGCGGCGCGGCGGCGGCACCCGCAAGGAGCGCAAGGCCGCCGCGGCCGCCGCCCAGCGCGAGGCGGTGGCCCCGGCGGCGTCCGCCCCCTCGCTCGGTGCGGGCCGCACACCGGCCGCCCAGCCCGTACCCAAGGCGAAGGCCAAGCCCGCCGCGAGCGAGGACTTCAGCGACATCGAGGCCATCCTGAAGAAGCACGGCATCTGACGTCACGAGCACGGCATCCGACGTTCCCCGGGCGCGCGGGGGCGCGTCGCCCGCGCGCGTCGCTGGCTGCGCGCGCTGCAAGATCGGGTCCGCGCGTTACAAGATCGGGCGAACTCCCGCTGCTTATGGGCGTGTTGGTATACCCATGCGGTGCGGCTGGGTCATCATCGCCCCGAGATGCTGGACACTTCCCAGGGCTCCACCCCTGCACCGACCGACAAGCCGAACGCGCCCGACCCGCAGGCGCGGGGCTGCCTCTTCGCGCTCTCCCAACCACCCCTGATGATCTTCCTGGGGGTGATCGGCTGCCTGCTGCTCATGGCGGCCGTGCACGACCTCTTCCTGCTCTGAGCGTTGCCGCTCCGAAGCCGCGTCCCGCGGGTGCTCAGCCCGCGGCCTCCTTGCGCCGGGCCCGGTACGCGGCCACGTGCAGGCGGTTTCCGCAGGTGCGGCTGTCGCAGTAGCGGCGGGAGCGGTTGCGGGAGAGGTCCACGAAGGCCCGTCCGCAGTCCGGCGCCTCGCACCTGCGAAGACGTTCCTGCTCGCCGGTCACCACGATGAAGGCGAGCGCCATGCCGCCGTCCGCGGCCAGGTGGTCGGCCACCGAGGCGCCGGGCGCGAAGTAGTGCACGTGCCAGTCGTAGCCGTCGTGGTCGGTCAGCTGCGGGGTGGTGCCGGCCGCCGCGACCAGCTGGTTGACGAGCTCGGCGGCGCTGCGGGCGTCGGGTGCCGCGAAGATCTCGGCGAACCTGCTGCGGACGGCCTGGACGCCCAGGAGGTCACCGTTGGAGAGACGCTCCACACCGCTCACGCTGTGGTCCTGGACGAAGCCGTACAGCGCGTCCACGTCCGCGAGACGGTCGGTGTCCTCGCTCTCCGGCGCGGTGTTCACCAGATCGACCACCATGTCGAGCGCGATCCGGGTGTCGTGAGGGATCAGCACGATTCGCTCCCTGGCCTGCGGCGGGCGGGCGCCCGTCGATGCTGGCCGACTCTAGCGGCTCGCGTCACCAGCGCATCGGCGCCGTCCCCCACGACGGCTTTCGTGGGGGACGGCGCCGATGACTGCCGTTATGTGGTTGTCCGCGCGGCGCCGTCGCCCCGAGTCGGACGGCGCCGTGCGGCTCTCTGCCTGGCCTCAGTTGTTCTCGGCCAGGATGTGCGAGAGTTCCGTGTCGAGATCGAAGTGACGGTGCTCCGTGCCGGGCGGCACCGCGGCGTCAGTCCGTTTCAGGAACGACTCCAGGGCCCGCGCCGGGGCTTCGAGCAGGGCTTCTCCTTCCGGCGAGCTCAGGGCGATACAGACGACACCCTGGCCGTGGCTGCGTGACGGCCAGACTCTGACGTCGCCGGTCCCGGTGGGCCGGTGCAGGCCCTCGGCGAGGAGGTCGCGAGCGAAGACCCACTCGACGGTTTCCTCGGCTCCGGTGTGGAAGGTGGCGTGCACGGCATAAGGATCGGCCGTGTCATACCGCAGGCCCGCGGGTACAGGCAGTGAGGACTCGCTCGACACAACGAGGCGCAGGTGCAGCTCGCAGCTGACCGTGGTGTTCATAAGCGCCAGGGCCTTTCGCTCAGTGTGCGCTCGGGGATTCGCACGTCGGCGAAATCGACATGCCACCTACGGTGCCGTTGTAAACCCCTCTGACCGTTTTGCAGGCGTTCACGTAGCTCGTACGGCGGACTATTACTTTGCGTTATAGGTCCATTTCGGTGAACCCGTTTCGAGACACCCGTCCGGTAGGTTGGGGTGCATGGATACGGGGAGTGACGAACAGGCCGCCGCGGCCCTCGGCTCGCGGGCGCCGGCGTTCATCAAGGCGTCCAGGCCGCTGCATCTGAGCTGGCAGGTCGGCGTTTTCGTGGTGGGCCTGGCGGTCGTGGCCGCGGGCATCGTGATGCTGCCGCTGCCGGGCCCCGGCTGGCTGGTGATCTTCGCGGGCATGGCGATCTGGGCGACCGAATTCGTATGGGCCCAGCTGGTCCTCCGCTGGACGAAGCGGAAGGTCACGGAGGCCGCGCAGAAGGCGCTCGACCCCAAGGTGCGGCGTCGCAACATCATCCTGACCTCGGTCGGCCTGGTGATCGTCGCCGCGCTCGTCGGCGTGTACGTGTGGAAGTTCGGCATCGTGATGCCGTGGAAGATCAACGAGTGACCGCAGGTGGTCAAGAGCCCCGCTGACATGCGGTAATGTTTGCGGTGCGCCCGGGCGATTAGCTCAGTGGGAGAGCGCTTCGTTCACACCGAAGAGGTCACTGGTTCGAACCCAGTATCGCCCACCCGGACCGAAGGCCCGGAGATCATCTCGATCTCCGGGCCTTCGGCGTTTCCCGCCCGGCCGTCCCGCAGACTGGGGGCATGGACTGGTGCCGCTACCGCTTCCGCAGTGTCTGGGACCTGCCCGCGGCCCCCGCCGCCGTCTACGCGGCCCTGGAGCGCGCCGAGGAGTACCCGCGCTGGTGGCCCGAGGTCCGCGAGTTCACGCCCCTCGACGAGCGCACCGCCACCGCCCGGCTCCGCTCGCTCGTCCCGTACGACCTGTTCGTCACGGCCCGCGCGATCCGGCGCGATCCGGGGGGACGGGTCCTGGAGGTCGCGCTCGGCGGAGACCTCGAAGGGTGGGCGCGCTGGACGCTGTCCGCCCGCGACGGCGGAACGCGGGCCGTGTACGAGCAGGAGGTCGAAGTGCGCAAGCCGCTCATGCGGCGGCTCGCGGTTCCGGGCCGCCCGGTGTTCCGGGCCAATCACGCGCTGATGATGAGGTCCGGGAGGCGAGGACTTCGGCGATGGCTCGACATGTGAAGCCGCGCGGAGCACGTCGTTGAGGGGCGGCGGCCGGGTGACGGGCGGGCGGTTTGAAAGCTGGGCCCGGGGGACTGTATTGTTCAGTCCGTTCCCGGGCGATTAGCTCAGTGGGAGAGCGCTTCGTTCACACCGAAGAGGTCACTGGTTCGAACCCAGTATCGCCCACCGGGAAAGGCCGGTCCGTCATTGACGGGCCGGCCTTTTTGCTGCCGACGTTCAGGCCGCCGCCGGGAGTTCGGGCCGCAGCGGCCATGCCGTGTCCACCAGCTCCGGGGTTCCCTGCCGGGTGAACCAGGCCTGCAGACCGCGCGCCTGGGCCGCGTGCCAGGTGGCCTGGAGCGTGTGCAACTCGGTCGGCGTCAGCCGTTCCAGGCGGGACGCGAACCTGCGCCCCACGGCCCGTACGACCTCCAGGGCGGCCAGCGCGTCGGCCGCCGCGTCGTGCGCGCCCTCCAGTGTCACCCCGTAGTGCTCGCACAGGTCGGTCAGCGTGCGGCGGCCCTTGCGGTAGCGGTCCAGGTGCTTGTCCAGGACCCGGGGATCGAGCACGCGCAGCGGATTCTGGCCCAGGTAGTGGGACAGCGAGGCCGCGCGGTGGCGCCTCAACTCCCGGTCGAGCAGCGTCAGATCGAACGGCGCGTTCATGATGACCAGCGGCCGGCCCGCCGCGCACTGCTCGGCCAGCGACCTCGCGACCTCCTCCATCACCGGGGCCGGCCAGCGCCCGTTCAGCTGGAGGTGCTCATCGGTCAGGCCGTGGACCGCGGTGGCGCCCGCCGGGACCGGTACGCCCGGGTTGACCAGCCAGCGCGTGGAGCGCGGCCGGGCGTCCGGGCCGTCCTGGATCACCAGCGCGGCCGAAACTATCCGGTCCCCCTCGACGTCCACCCCGGTGGTCTCGGTGTCGAACGCCGCCAGGGGACCCTCGTACCAGCACGTCATGTCTACTCAACTCCTCGCACACTCCTGGCAGATGGCGTGCATCCCCTGCCCGATTCCGTGATACCCGGGCCGTTTGCGACATACGCCGTTTGCGGGGACCCGAGTACGGAGACAACACTGGTGACGGGACTGGAGTTTGACGGGCCGTCACGGGGAAAGTTCGGCACAGTTCCGGAAGGCATACGACAGCCATGGCGCTCGCGCAGCCCGATCCGGCCGCGCCCGGGCACGGTCTGCTGCCCGAGCGGATCGCACCGCTGCGCGGCTCGCTCGCCACCACCGCCTGCATGGAGACCCTCCAGGTGGGCTACCTGCACGCGGTGGCGGCCGCAGCGGGGTGTTCGCTGTCGCAGCCCTTTCCGGACAACGGGATCGACTGGCACGTGAGCCACAGCGCCCCCGGGCACACGGTCGACGACGAAGTGACGATCAAGGTGCAGCTCAAGTGCACGTACCAGATACCGCCGCATCCGCCGGGCGGGGCCTTCTCCTTCACGCTGGACAACGCGCACCTGGTGAAGCTGGCCCGCACGCCCGTGTCGGTGCACAAGATCCTGGTCGTGATGCTGGTGCCGAGGAGTCAGGACGAGTGGCTGCGCGCGGGCCACGACCGCCTGGCGCTCCGGCACTGCTGCTACTGGACCAATCTGGCCGGCCACCCGGTGACCGGCCGGCGCAGGACCACGGTGCGAATACCGACCTCGCGGATCTTCGACGACCGCGCGCTCTGCGAGATCATGACGCGGGTCGGGGCGGGAGGGAGACCCTGATGCGCTGGTCCGACGATGAGCTCGGCGGGATTGTGCCGGGTCCCGGCCAGGTCGATCCGGCGGTGCTCGGGGTGCTGCTCCACCGGCACGGCTGGCGGCGGCGCGGGGGAGCGGCGGGGCGCTACGCGCGCTGGACGCCGCCCGGGGCGATCGGCTCCGGCATGAGCCTGCTCGTCCCGGAGAGCCGGGCCTACCCCGACAGCGAGGACCTGCTCGGCGAGGCGCTCACCGCGCTCGCCCGCAGCGCCGCGCCCTCCGCACGCGAGGTGCTCGTCTCGCTCGCGGTGCCCAGCGACGAGGTGCGCTGGTGGCGCGAGGTGCCCGAGGGGCCGGCCGGCGCCGCCTCCTGGAGCGAGCAGGAACAACTGCGCGGCGCCGCCCACCGGATGCTCCTCGCGGGCGCGCTCGCCGTGCGCGGACCGGCCGGGTACTACGGGGCCCGCCACCGCAGGCAGGCCCTCGCCTCGCTCGAAGGCGTCCTCGTCGAGCCGGGACCGGGCGGCGGGCTCACCGCGTTCGTGCCGGCGGCATCGGGGCGGCCCGCAGTGGTGTGCCTCTACGCGGCGCTCAACGCGGTGCGCGACGCCGTCGACTACCAGCGCACCACCGGCGGCATGGAAGCCTTCGACGCGGCCGTGCGGGCGGGCGTCAGCAGAGAGCTCACCGAGTCCGTGGTCGCCCTGGTGCGCGGCACCGAAGGCGTACGCGTCGCCCTCGAATGGGCGCCGGCGGCCGGGGTGCCCGCCGGGTGCGCGGCCCGGCCCGAGCCCGTCGACTTCTCGCCCGGCGACCTGCCCGCCCTGCGCGAGGCCGGCGCCCGCTACCTCAGCGACGAGCCGTCCCTGCCGGTGCGGATCACCGGCGCCGTGGTGCGGCTGCGCCGCTCGGGGCCGCGCGGCTCCGGCGTCGTACGGCTGCGGGTGCTCGCCGGGGCGGAGGTGCCGCACGTACGCATGGAGCTCGACGAGGAGGCGTACCGCATCGCCGGGCACGCGCATCTGGTCGGACTGCCGATCCGGGTCGTGGGGCGCCTGGAGAGCCGGGGCGGATTCCGGCGCCTGTCCGCCGCCCGCGAGGTGACCCCGGTACAGGTGGACGACGCCGAGCGGGACCGCCTGATGAAGTCCCTCCAGGAGAACCTCGACTTCTTCGAGGAGGCCTGCGGAGCGGATGCCGACCCGGCGGCCGACTGAGCCGCCGTATCCGTTTCGCGGCGTACCCCACCGGCTCGGTAGGATCGTCTCGCGTACGCGACACGCTGCGCGCCCCCCTACGGCAGGAGAAGTCCGGTGTCAGACGTCCGTGTGATCATCCAACGCGATTCCGAGCGGGAAGAGCGCGTGGTGACGACGGGCACTACGGCCGCCGAGCTCTTCGCCGGTGAGCGCACCATCGTCGCGGCCCGCGTGGCCGGCGAGCTCAAGGACCTCGCGTACGAGGTGAAGGACGGCGAGGAGGTCGAGCCCGTCGAGATCTCCTCCGAGGACGGCCTCAACATCCTGCGCCACTCCACCGCGCACGTCATGGCCCAGGCCGTCCAGGAGCTCCACCCCGAGGCCAAGCTGGGCATCGGCCCGCCGGTCCGGGACGGCTTCTACTACGACTTCGACGTCGAGAAGCCGTTCACGCCCGAGGACCTCAAGGCCATCGAGAAGAAGATGCAGGAGATCCAGAAGCGCGGGCAGCGCTTCTCCCGCCGCGTCACCACCGATGAGGCCGCCCGCGTCGAGCTCGCCGACGAGCCGTACAAGCTGGAGCTCATCGGCCTGAAGGGCAATGCCGCGCAGGCCGCCGACGGCGCGGACGCGGAGGTCGGCTCCGGCGAGCTGACCATCTACGACAACCTCGACGCCAAGACCGGCGAGCTGTGCTGGAAGGACCTGTGCCGCGGTCCGCACCTGCCGACCACCCGCAACATCCCGGCGTTCAAGCTGATGCGCTCGGGCGGCGCGTACTGGCGCGGCAGCGAGAAGAACCCGATGCTGCAGCGCATCTACGGCACCGCCTGGCCGACCAAGGACGAGCTGAAGGCGCACCTCGACTTCCTCGCCGAGGCCGAGAAGCGCGACCACCGCAAGCTCGGTGCCGAGCTCGACCTGTTCTCCATCCCGGAGGAGCTGGGCTCCGGCCTCGCGGTCTTCCACCCCAAGGGCGGCATCGTCCGGCGGGAGATGGAGGCGTACTCGCGCAAGAAGCACGAGGACGCGGACTACGAGTTCGTGAACACCCCGCACATCTCCAAGGAAGAGCTCTTCGTCACCTCGGGGCACCTGCCGCACTACGGCGACGGCATGTTCCCGCCGGTGGAGTTCGACGGGCAGAACTACCGCCTCAAGGCGATGAACTGCCCCATGCACAACCTGATCTTCAAGGCGCGCGGCCGCTCCTACCGTGAACTGCCGCTGCGGCTCTTCGAGTTCGGCACGGTGTACCGGTACGAGAAGTCGGGTGTGGTGCACGGTCTGACCCGTGCGCGCGGCTTCACCCAGGACGACTCGCACATCTACTGCACCAAGGAGCAGATGCCCCAGGAGCTCGACTCGCTCCTGACCTTCGTGCTCGACCTGCTGCGCGACTACGGCCTGGACGACTTCGAGCTGGAGCTGTCCACCCGCGACCCGGAGTCGGACAAGTTCATCGGCTCCGACGAGGCCTGGGAGGAGGCCACCGACGCGCTGCGCCTGGCGGCCGAGAAGCAGGGTCTCCCGCTGGTCCCGGACCCGGGTGGCGCGGCGTTCTACGGGCCGAAGATCTCGGTGCAGGCCAAGGACGCGATCGGGCGGTCCTGGCAGATGTCGACCATCCAGGTCGACTTCAACCAGCCCGAGCGGTTCGGCCTTGAGTACACCTCGACCGACGGCTCGAAGCAGCAGCCGGTCATGATCCACCGTGCCCTGTTCGGCTCCATCGAGCGCTTCTTCGCGGTGCTCCTGGAGCACTACGCGGGTGCGTTCCCGGCGTGGCTGGCGCCGGTCCAGGCGGTCGGCATCCCGATCGGCGACGCCCACATCCCGTACCTCCAGGAGTTCGCCGCCGAGGCGAAGAAGAAGGGGCTGCGGGTCGAGGTGGACGCGTCCTCGGACCGGATGCAGAAGAAGATCCGCAACCAGCAGAAGCAGAAGGTTCCCTTCATGATCATCGTCGGCGACGACGACATGAACGCGGGCACCGTCTCCTTCCGCTACCGCGACGGGTCGCAGGAGAACGGCATTCCGCGTGACGAGGCGATCGCGAAGATCGAGAAGGTCGTGGCGGAGCGGGCCCAGGTCTGACGCCTGCCGTACGCCGTGAGGGCCCCCGGGAAGCACGTCTTCCCGGGGGCCCTCGTGCGTTCCGGCAGCGGCCACCCGGGCGACGCCCCGGGGCGTCGAAGTCATATGCTGCATGGCATGACGACTGAGCCGGAACAGCAGATCGGGGTCGGTGTCCAGGACGCGTTCCAGCGTCTGTGGACGCCCCACCGGATGGCGTATATCCAGGGTGAGAACAAGCCGACCGGCCCGGACGCCGGTGACGGCTGTCCCTTCTGCTCGATTCCGGCGAAGTCGGACGAGGACGGGCTGATCATCCAGCGGGGCGAGCACGTGTACGCGGTGCTCAACCTCTACCCGTACAACGGCGGGCACCTCATGGTCGTGCCCTACCGTCACGTCGCCGACTACACCGAGCTGGACGCGGCCGAGACGCTAGAGCTCGCCGAGCTCACCAAGCGGGCGATGACCGCGCTGCGCTCCGCGTCGGGGGCGCACGGGTTCAACATCGGGATGAACCAGGGCACCGTGGCAGGTGCGGGCATCGCCGCCCATCTGCACCAGCACATCGTGCCGCGCTGGGGCGGCGACACCAACTTCATGCCGGTCGTCGGCCACACCAAGGTGCTGCCCCAACTCCTCGCGGACACCCGCAAGATGCTGGCCGACGCCTGGCCGCAGGTCTAGCGGCCGGCCCTACGCGTCGTACAGGTCCGCCTTCCTCGGCGCCGGGTCCTGGACCAGGCCGCTGAGGATCATCGAGCGGTTGGTGAAGCGGTCGGTGTTCACTCCGTGCTCGTCGAGCACCTTCATGGCGGCGGAGTGCACCGCCCGCAGCACGGGGGTGGCGGCCCGCATCGCGTCGTCGGCCATGAAGCGGTGACGCCAGGGCTTGTCGGCCCAGGCGTGCCGCAGGCCGAACGGCTCGGGCAGCGCTATCCTGCCGCCCAGGTAGTCGAGCAGCGGCGGGTACCAGGTCAGCGGGGCCCGCGCGGCCAGGCGCACCACCTCGGTGGCGTCGACCAGGGGGAGCGGGATCGTCTTCTTCTCCCAGAACTTGAAGGTCTTGTCGACCTCCTTGGTCTTGGGTGCCGGCTTGGTGGTGAACAGGGCGTGCACCGGGCCGAGCGCGTGCCCGGTCACCTCGATCCGCAGCGTCTCGTGCAGCACGGTGACGGTGACCATCATGGTGATGACCAACTGGCCGTCCCAGAGCGTGAACTGGACGCCCAGGTAGTGCCGGTTGCCGCTGGAGAACTGCTGCTCGTTGCAGATCCGCTGGATCTCGTGGGCGCGTACCTGGAAGTTGTCGATGTCCTGGCCGCTGGGCCGGGCCACCTCCTTGGCGCCCTCGCCGATGGGTGAGACCACCCAGTTCTTGATGGACGGGGTGGGGAAGCCGCCGGTGTGCAGGGGGCCGCGCTCCAGGAGCTGGAGGCGGTCCTGGATGGCCCGGATGACGTCCCAGCTGCGGAAGCCGTGGATCTCCTTGCCGGCTTCCTTGGGCTCCAGTTCCTCGGCGAGCTGCCAGCTGCCCCAGCGGGTGCCCATGCCCAGTATTCCCTTGGGCCCCGCGTAGAAGACGATGTTGCTCTGGTCCTCGGCGGCCAGCTTGACCAGGGACTGGCGCAGCTGTTCCGCCGCGCCCGCCGCCGAGCTCTTGGGCACCGCCTCGGGGATCTTGGCGCCGATGCCGCCGCCGCCCAGGAGGCTGTCCCAGCGCGAGCGCAGGTCCCGTGCGGTCTTCTCGCAGATGAGCTTCGCCCAGTACCAGCCGACGATCGGGGCCACGATCATGGCGCGCAGATAAAGGGCGAGGAAGCCGTGGAAGGGCAGTTTGATCAGGAAGATCACGGCGAGGATGCCGGCCGCCGCGAGCAGGATGGTGCCGAGCGCGCCGGCCCGCCGGTCCTTGGCCCCGGCCAGCGTGCGGCGCAGCTGGAAGAGGCCGAGCCAGAGCAGCAGTCCGGGCAGGAAGAGCAGCCCGAACACGACCATGACCAGGGTGAGCCTGGTGTCCCGCTCCTTGCGGATGCGGATCGCGGCCAGGCAGTGCTCGACGATGGTTCCGGGTTCGGTGCCGAAGGACTGGATGATGCCCTTGCGGGTGGCGCCGAGCATCCGGGACTGCACGGCGCGCGCGAAGGCCTCGCCGAGGTTGGGTTCGAAGAGCGACAGCTTGCCCTTCTTGACCTCGGACTCGTGCCATTCGCTGTTGGCCTTGAGTATGTCCTCGATCGGGCTGTCCCGGTACGCGGCCGAGGCGAGCGCCTGGGTCGCGGCCGTCTGGCCGGCGGAGCCCTGGAGCGGCACCTGTGGCCTGGGCAAGAAGTCGAAGAATGGCTCTTCCGTCGTCACTGCCGCCCCCATCGCCGCACATCGTCGCTCTGCGACACGTTCCCGACTGCCGTACCCCGCACACCTGCTGAGCTGGGACCACAGCGTATCGGGGTCACAGGCTGCCCGTCAGGGGACGTCGGAATGCCGCCCGCCGCAAGGAGATTGTGGCGGGCAGCATTCTGATGCTCTGTCAACTATCGCCCTTCTTCTGCCTGTTCGCGAATTTTGTCGGCTAGCTGGGGTGGCATCGGCTCGTGCCGGGCGTAGCTGCGGCTGAACCGCCCGGTGCCGTGGGAGAGGGACCTGAGGTCGAGCGCGTACCGGCCGATCTCGATCTCCGGGATCTCGGCGCGCACCAGCGTGCGGCCCGGGCCGGCCTGTTCGGTGCCGACCACCCGGCCGCGGCGCCCGGACAGATCGCTCATCACCGGGCCCACGTAGTCGTCGGAGACCAGGACCTGGACCTCGGCGACCGGTTCGAGCAGATGGATACGGGCCTCGGCGGCCGCCTCCCGCAGGGCGAGCGCGCCCGCGGTCTGGAACGCCGCGTCGGAGGAGTCCACCGAGTGCGCCTTGCCGTCCAGGAGCGTGATCCGCACGTCGACCAGCGGATACCCAGCGGCCACACCCTTCGCGGCCTGCGCTCGTACGCCCTTCTCCACGGACGGGATGAACTGGCGCGGTACCGAGCCGCCGACCACCTTGTCCACGAACTCGATGCCGCTGCCCGGCGGCAGCGGTTCCACGTCGATCTCGCAGATCGCGAACTGGCCGTGCCCGCCCGACTGCTTGACGTGCCGGCCGCGCCCCGCCGCCCTGGCGCCGAAGGTCTCGCGCAGCGACACCCTGTGCGGTACGACATCGACCTGGACGCCGTACCTGCTGCGCAGCCGCTCCAGGGCGACCTCCTTGTGGGCCTCGCCCAGGCACCACAGGACCAGCTGGTGGGTGTGCGGGTTCTGTTCGAGGCGCATCGTCGGGTCCTCGGCGACCAGTCGGGACAGTCCCTGCGAGAGCTTGTCCTCGTCGGCCTTGCTGTGTGCCTCGATGGCCAGCGGGAGCAGCGGATCAGGCATGTCCCACGGGGCCATCAGGAGAGGGTCGTCCTTGCCGGACAGGGTGTCGCCGGTCTCGGCCCGGGACAGCTTGGCCACGCACGCGAGGTCGCCCGCGACGCACTTGGTGAGCGTGCGCTGCTGCTTGCCGAAGGGCGAGGACAGCGCGCCGATCCGCTCGTCGACGTCGTGGTCCTCGTGGCCGCGGTCCTCCATGCCGTGGCCGGACACGTGCACCGTCTCATCGGGGCGCAGGGTGCCGGAGAAGACCCGTACCAGGCTGATCCGGCCCACGTACGGGTCGGACGAGGTCTTGATCACCTCGGCGACCAGCGGGCCCTCGACCGTGCACGAGGGCGTCGGGCGCGGCTTGCCCTGCGGGGTCGTGATCTCGGGGGCCGCCCGCTCCAGGGGGGAGGGGAAGCCGCCGGTGACGAGTTCGAGGAGTTCGATCGTGCCGAGGCCCTGCTTGGCGCCCTCGGCGGCGGGAGCCGCGGCCAGGACCGGGTGGAAGGTGCCGCGCGCCACCGCCCGTTCCAGGTCCGCGACCAACGTCTTGAAATCGATGTCCTCGCCGCCGAGGTAGCGGTCCATGAGGGTCTCGTCCTCGCTCTCCGCGATGATCCCCTCGATGAGCCGGTTGCGGGCCTCCTCGATCAGCGGGAGCTGGGCCGCGTCCGGCTGGGTCTCCTTGCGCTCGCCCGACTCGTAGTCGAAGACCCGCTGCGAGAGCAGCCCGGTCAGGCCGGTCACCGGCGCGTGCCCGTCGGGGCCGGCCGGGCCGTGCACCGGGAGGTACAGCGGGAGCACCGCGTCGGGGTCGTCGCCGCCGAAGGCCTCGGCGCAGATCCCGGTCATCGCGTCGAAGTCGGCGCGGGCCGCCTCCAGGTGCGTGACCACGATCGCCCGCGGCATCCCGACGGCCGCGCACTCGTCCCAGACCATCCGGGTCGAGCCGTCCACGCCGTCCGCCGCCGAGACGACGAAAAGGGCCGCGTCCGCCGCTCGCAGACCGGCCCTGAGTTCCCCGACGAAGTCGGCGTATCCGGGGGTGTCCAAGATATTGATCTTGAAACCGCCCCATTCGACCGGAACCAGCGACAGCTGTACGGAGCGCTGCTGCCGGTGCTCGATCTCGTCGTAGTCGGAGACGGTCCCGCCGTCCTCGACCCGGCCCGCGCGGTTGACGGCCCCCGCCGCCAGCGCGAGCGCTTCCACCAAAGTGGTCTTCCCGGATCCGCTGTGGCCGACCAGCACCACGTTCCGTACGGATGAGGGGTGGTCGGCCGCTGTAGCCCTGCCGGCGGCCCCGGGGTGTGCGTTCGCCTTGTCGCCCATGTCCGTTCCTCCCGGTTTCGTGCGCGGTGAGGTGGTGAGGGGGGCGCGGACACGCGGACTCCGCGTGCGGAGGCGGCATCTGCGACGCCCGCGGTAATTCGAGCTTTCCACTCCGGTCACTGTGCGTCCATACGTCGTACGGGACCGCACGCGGACAGTGGCCCGCCGGTCACGCGGCGGGTGCCCGGCGGTGCGGCCGCGCAGTCGTGGCTACGATGGGTCGGCCGGTGGCCAGCAGGGGCCGCGCGGCCACACCGACCCCTCGGGAAGGCCATGCTGAACAAGTACGCGCGTGCATTCTTCACGCGTGTCCTCACGCCGTTCGCCGCATTTCTGCTCCGCCGCGGAGTCAGCCCCGACGCGGTGACCCTCATCGGTACGGCCGGAGTGATGGCGGGTGCGCTGGTCTTCTTCCCCCGTGGAGAGTTCTTCTGGGGCACCATCGTCATCACCCTCTTCGTCTTCTCCGACCTGGTCGACGGCAACATGGCCCGCCAGGCCGGGATCTCCAGCCGCTGGGGCGCCTTCCTCGACTCGACGCTCGACCGGGTCGCCGACGGCGCGATCTTCGGCGGCTTCGCCCTCTGGTACGCGGGGCAGGGCGACGACAACGCCCTGTGCGCGGTGGCCATCTTCTGCCTGGCCAGCGGCCAGGTGGTGTCGTACACCAAGGCGCGCGGCGAGGCGATCGGGCTGCCGGTCGCGGTCAACGGCCTGGTGGAGCGTGCCGAGCGGCTCGTGATCTCGCTGGTCGCCGCGGGCCTGGCCGGACTGCACAAGTTCGGTGTGCCGGGCATCCAGGTGCTGCTCCCCATCGCGCTGTGGATCGTGGCCGTGGGCAGCCTCGTCACGCTGATCCAGCGCGTGGTGACGGTCCGCCGGGAGTCCGCCGAGGCCGACGCGCAGGCGGCCGGTGAGGCGGGCGCATGAAGGACAGGCTGACCGACGCGCTGTACGGCCTGGGCTGGGCCACCGTCAAAAAGCTGCCGGAACCCGTCGCGAACGGGCTCGGCCGGTGCATCGCGGACCAGGTGTGGAAGCGGCGCGGCAAGAGCGTGCTGCGCCTGGAGTCCAACCTGGCGCGCGTCGTCCCCGACGCCTCTCCGGAGCGGCTCGCGGCCCTCTCGCAGGCCGGCATGCGCTCCTACATGCGGTACTGGATGGAGTCCTTCCGGCTGCCGTCGTGGAGCAAGGACCGGATGGCGAGCGGCTTCCTGCCCGAGGACGTCCACCACCTCACAGAGGGCCTCGCCTCCGGGCGCGGAGTCGTCCTCGCCCTGCCCCACATGGGCAACTACGACCTCGCGGGCGCCTGGGTCACCACCAAGCTGGACACCCCGTTCACCACGGTCGCCGAGCGCCTCAAGCCCGAGACGCTGTACGACCGCTTCGTCGCCTACCGCGAGAGCCTCGGCATGGAGGTCCTGCCGCACGTCGGGGGCTCCGCCTTCGGCACGCTGGCCCGGCGGCTGCGCGCGGGCGGCCTGGTCTGTCTGGTCGCCGACCGCGACCTGTCGGCGTCCGGCGTCGAGGTCAAGTTCTTCGGGGAGGCGACCCGGATGCCCGCCGGACCGGCCATGCTGGCCCAGCAGACCGGCGCGCTGCTCCTTCCGGTGACCCTCTGGTACGACGACTCGCCCGTCATGAAGGGTCGGGTCCACCCGCCCATCGAGGTGCCCGAGACAGGTGACCGGGCCTCCAGGACGTCCTCGATGACACAGGCGCTGGCCGATGCCTTCGCCACCGGAATCGCCGACCACCCGGAGGACTGGCACATGCTGCAACGCCTGTGGCTCGCGGACCTCGAGGAGCGGCGGCCGTGAAGATCGGCATCGTCTGCCCGTACTCGTGGGACGTCCCCGGCGGCGTCCAGTTCCACATCAGGGACCTCGCCGAGCACCTCATCCGCCTCGGCCACGAGGTCTCGGTGCTCGCCCCCGCCGACGACGAGACTCCGCTGCCGCCCTACGTCGTCTCGGCGGGCCGGGCCGTCCCGGTCCCGTACAACGGCTCGGTGGCGCGGCTCAACTTCGGGTTCCTGTCGGCCGCGCGGGTGCGGCGCTGGCTGCACGACGGCACCTTCGACGTCATCCACATCCACGAGCCGGCCTCGCCCTCGCTCGGCCTGCTCTCGTGCTGGGCGGCTCAGGGCCCCATCGTGGCGACCTTCCACACCTCCAACCCCCGCTCGCGCGCGATGATCGCGGCGTACCCGATCCTGCAGCCCGCCCTGGAGAAGATCAGCGCGCGCATCGCGGTGAGCGAGTACGCGCGGCGCACGCTGGTGGAACACCTCGGCGGCGACGCGGTGGTGATCCCCAACGGCGTCGACGTCGACTTCTTCGCGAAGGCCGAGCCGAAGAAGGAGTGGCAGGGCCAGACCCTCGGCTTCATAGGGCGCATCGACGAACCCCGCAAGGGCCTGCCCGTCCTCATGAAGGCGTTCCCCAAGATCCTCGCCGAGCGCCCGGAGACCCGGCTGCTCGTCGCGGGCCGGGGCGACGAGGAGGAGGCGGTCGCCTCCCTGCCGCCCGAGATGCGCTCGCGGGTCGAGTTCCTGGGCATGGTCAGCGACGAGGACAAGGCGCGGCTGCTGCGCAGCGTTGACGTGTACGTCGCGCCCAACACCGGCGGTGAGAGCTTCGGGATCATCCTGGTCGAGGCGCTGTCGGCGGGTGCCGCGGTCCTCGCCAGCGACCTGGACGCCTTCGCGCAGGTCCTGGACCAGGGTGCGGCGGGCGACCTCTTCGCCAACGAGGACGCCGACGCGCTCGCCTCGGCGGCCGTACGCCTGCTCGCCGACCCGGCGCGCCGCGCGGGCCTGAGCGCACGCGGCTCGGCGCATGTGCGGCGCTTCGACTGGGCGACGGTCGGCGCGGACATCCTCGCGGTGTACGAGACGGTGACGCACGGGGCGGCGGCGGTGGCCACGGACGAACGCACCGGATTCCGGGCGCGGTTCGGGCTGGCCAGGGACTGAACTCCGGACCCGGCGGGGCTCGGCGGGCCCGCCCGCTCACGCCGGGGTCAGCAGCGGCCACACGTCGGCCGCGGCCGTGGTGCCCCACACCGGGTCTCCGTGCCCGTAGCCCGCCACCACGCGGAAGCCGACCCGGTCGTTGCCGCCGGCCCGGATCAGCTCGGCGCCCCGCGGGTGGTCGCCCCGGCCGAGTTCCATGTTGACCCAGACCACCTCGGCGCGGATGCGCGCCCAGTCGATGGCGTACCCCGTGCCGTCGGCCGCCCAGACCGACATCAGATCGCGGAGCAGCGCGTTCGGCACGAGCCCGCTGCCCAGCGCGCCGGTCGCCTCGGCCCAGACCTCCAGCGGGGTGTGGGCGAGCGCGAACCGGTCCTCGGCGGGGCTCGCCCCGAACGCGTAGGTCCCCGCGCTGAAGCCCTGCCGGTAGATCCAGTTGGTGAGCCCGGGCAGGTGATTCGTCCGGATCAGCGCGAAGTGCGCGAGCCCCGCGTTGGTGAACCGGGCCGCGGGATCGGGCGGCCACGGCGCCGCGCTCGCCCCGCCGGGATCGGCCACGGCGCGCCCCAACAGCCCTTTCAGGCCAGGGTCGTTGACGTAGGCGCCCCGGTCGATGAGCCCCTGGAGCGCGGTGCGCGACTGTGCGGCCCGTACCGCGAGATCGCCGGTGTACGGGCCCGTCGTGTCGAGGGCGACCACCCGGCGCAGCCGGTGCGAGGTGTCCGTGGAGGCCAGGTCAAGGGCGAGCACCGCCCCGGCCGAGTGGCCCACGAACTGGTGGGGGAGCGGAAGCACCCCGGTCACGGCGTCGATCACCGAGCGGGCGTCGCGGGCGTGCGCGGCGAGGCCCCGGTCCGCCGTGATGTCGGCGGCCGAGGCCAGGTCCTCGCGCGGGCTGATCCCTACCACCAGCTGGCCGGCAGCGCGTAGGTGGTGGGCGAGGTTGCGGGCGCGCGGCGTGAAGAAGTTCGCGTCGAAGTCGAGGCCGCCGCCGGGCAGCAGGAAGGCGATGCCGGCCGGCGGACGGCGGGTGTCGGCCACCACGTCGACGCCGAGCGGCACACCCTGGTCGCCGGTCGTGAACCGGGTGTGCGCCCAGCCGTCCCCGGGCTCGACCCGCGCGTCCCGACCGCCGAGCACCTCGGTGATCAGCTCTGCCACGTCGCGCGCGACCGCCGCTCCGGCCCTGCCGCCGTTGGCCAACTGGCGTGCGTCCACAGCCCGTTCCCCCTGTCCGTCCGATCCGCCCGCATCGAGGGACCCAGCCTTCCTTACGCCGCCGCGCGTTCCCAGCCCGGGCTCGTCCCCCGGGCGGGACGGCCGCCCCCGGCGCCCCGGTAGCCTTGCGGCCCGTGACCGTAACCCTCATCTGGATCGTCGTCGCCCTCGTCGCGATCGGCCTCTATCTCAGCTGGACCGCCGGCCGGCTCGACCGGCTGCACGCCCGCATCGACGCGGCCCGCGCCGCCCTGGACGCCCAGCTGCTGCGCCGCGCCTCGGTCACCCAGGAACTGGCCACGAGCGGGGTGCTGGACCCGGCCGCCTCGATCGTCCTGTACGAGGCCGCGCACGCGGCACGCCAGGCGGAGGAGGAGCACCGGGAGGTCGCCGAGAGCGAGCTCAGCCAGGCGCTGCGGGCGGTCTTCGGGGAGCCCGCGCAGGTCGAGGCGGTACGGGAGGCGCCGGGCGGTGTGGAGGCTGCCGAGGAGCTGGCGCAGGCGGTGCGCAGGGTGCCGATGGCGCGGCGCTTCCACAACGACGCCGTACGGGCGGCGAGGGCGCTGCGCAGGCACCGCACGGTGCGCTGGTTCCGCCTCGCGGGCCATGCGCCGTTCCCGCTGGCCTTCGAGATGGACGACGAGCCGCCGACGGCACTGGCCGACCGCCCGGGCACCTGACCCCTAGGCCACTGTGGTGGCTGAGCGGGGAAAACGATCCACCGGGTACGCATTGGCCCTTGATGTGGACTGGTCCGCCGGGGTTCTCTCGGGGCAGCAGAATCCCTTCTTCACTCAGTGAGGTCGCTCCGTGTCCAGCACGCCTTCCAGCACCCCCCAGTCCGACAGCCCCGCCATCGGCACCGCCCGCGTCAAGCGCGGCATGGCCGAGCAGCTCAAGGGCGGCGTGATCATGGACGTGGTCAACGCCGAGCAGGCGAAGATCGCCGAGGACGCGGGCGCCGTCGCCGTCATGGCCCTGGAGCGGGTTCCGGCCGACATCCGCAAGGACGGCGGCGTGGCCCGGATGTCCGACCCGAACATGATCGAGGAGATCATCGGCGCGGTCTCCATCCCGGTGATGGCCAAGTCCCGCATCGGCCACTTCGTCGAGGCGCAGGTCCTGCAGTCGCTCGGCGTCGACTACATCGACGAGTCCGAGGTCCTCACCCCGGCCGACGAGGTCAACCACAGCGACAAGTTCGCCTTCACGACCCCGTTCGTGTGCGGCGCCACCAACCTGGGCGAGGCCCTGCGCCGCATCGCCGAGGGCGCGGCCATGATCCGCTCCAAGGGCGAGGCCGGCACCGGCAACGTCGTCGAGGCCGTCCGCCACCTGCGCCAGATCAAGAACGAGATCGCCAAGCTGCGCGGCTTCGACAACAACGAGCTGTACGCCGCCGCGAAGGAGCTGCGCGCCCCGTACGAGCTCGTCAAGGAGGTCGCCGAGCTCGGCAAGCTCCCCGTCGTGCTGTTCTCCGCCGGTGGCGTGGCCACCCCGGCCGACGCCGCGCTGATGCGCCAGCTCGGCGCCGAGGGCGTCTTCGTCGGCTCCGGCATCTTCAAGTCGGGCGACCCGGCCAAGCGCGCCGCCGCCATCGTGAAGGCCACCACCTTCTACGACGACCCGAAGATCATCGCGGACGCCTCCCGCAACCTGGGCGAGGCCATGGTCGGCATCAACTGCGACACCCTGCCCGAGACCGAGCGCTACGCCAACCGCGGCTGGTAGCCACACCATGAACACCCCCGTGATTGGTGTCCTGGCCCTCCAGGGCGACGTACGGGAGCACCTCATCGCCCTGGCCGCGGCGGACGCCGTGGCCAGGCCGGTCAGGCGCCCCGAGGAGCTCGCCGAGGTGGACGGCCTGGTCATACCCGGCGGCGAGTCCACCACCATCTCCAAGCTCGCCGCGCTGTTCGGCATGCTGGAGCCGCTGCGCGAGCGGGTCCGCGCGGGCATGCCCGTGTACGGCACCTGCGCCGGGCTGATCATGCTCGCCGACAAGATCCTCGACCCGCGTTCCGGCCAGGAGACCATCGGCGGCATCGAGATGATCGTCCGCCG
Organism: Streptomyces mauvecolor; assembly: GCF_039532965.1. NCBI lineage: Bacteria > Bacillati > Actinomycetota > Actinomycetes > Kitasatosporales > Streptomycetaceae > Streptomyces > Streptomyces mauvecolor. The sequence continues at coordinate 342,976 of NZ_BAAASQ010000012.1, forward strand.
CAACGCCTTCGGCCGCCAGAACGAGTCGTTCGAGGCGACCGTGGACGTTCTGGGCGTCGGCCCCGTGGAAGGCGTGTTCATCCGCGCGCCCTGGGTCGAGTCCGTCGGCGCCGAGACCGAGGTGCTCGCCGAGCACGGCGGCCACATCGTCGCCGTACGCCAGGGCAACGCGCTCGCGACCTCGTTCCACCCCGAGCTCACGGGCGACCACCGTATGCACGCGCTGTTCGTGGACATGGTGCGCGCCGCAGGGTGACGAGGTCCCGGTAGGATCTCTGCCGAACGACGCAGAATGGGTTACGCGAAGGAGACAGGCAGATGTCCGGCCACTCTAAATGGGCTACGACGAAGCACAAGAAGGCCGTGATCGATGCCAAGCGCGGCAAGCTCTTCGCGAAGCTGATCAAGAACATCGAGGTCGCGGCCCGCACCGGCGGCGCCGACATCGACGGCAACCCGACGCTCTTCGACGCCGTGCAGAAGGCCAAGAAGCAGTCGGTGCCCAACAAGAACATCGACTCCGCGCTCAAGCGCGGTGCCGGTCTCGAGGCGGGCGGCGCCGACTACGAGACGATCATGTACGAGGGTTACGGCCCGAACGGTGTCGCGGTGCTCATCGAGTGCCTCACCGACAACCGCAACCGTGCCGCCTCCGACGTACGTGTCGCGATGACCCGCAACGGCGGCAACATGGCCGACCCGGGCTCGGTCTCGTACCTCTTCAACCGCAAGGGCGTCATCGTCCTGCCCAAGGCCGAGCTCTCCGAGGACGACGTCCTGGACGCCGTTCTGGAAGCGGGTGCGGAGGAAGTCAACGACCTCGGTGAGTCCTTCGAGATCATCTCCGAGGCAACCGACCTGGTCGCGGTCCGCACCGCGCTCCAGGAAGCCGGCATCGACTACGACTCGGCCGACTCCAACTTCGTCCCGACCATGCAGGTCGAGCTGGACGAAGAGGGCGCGCGGAAGATCTTCAAGCTGATCGACGCGCTGGAGGACAGCGACGACGTGCAGAACGTCTTCGCCAACTTCGACGTCTCCGACGAGGTCATGGAGAAGGTCGACGCGTAGCGCCGCCACGATGTGAGCGGTTCCGGCGGGCCGATGGGACACGTCCCATCGGCCCGCCGCCGTTGTCAGTGGCAGCGGATAGCCTGGCAGCAGGTCAAAGATCACCGAGGGGAGGGGCCGTGCGCGTACTGGGGGTGGACCCGGGGCTGACCCGGTGCGGCGTCGGTGTGGTCGAGGGGGTCGCGGGCCGGCCCCTGACGATGCTCGGCGTCGGCGTCGTACGGACCCCGGCGGACGCCGAGTTGGGCCACCGCCTCGTCGCCATCGAGCGCGGCATCGAGGAGTGGCTGGATGCCCACCGGCCCGAATTCGTCGCAGTGGAGCGGGTGTTCAGCCAGCACAACGTGCGTACGGTGATGGGCACCGCCCAGGCCAGCGCGGTCGCCATGCTGTGCGCGTCCCGGCGCGGCATCCCCGTCGCCCTGCACACGCCCAGCGAGGTCAAGGCCGCCGTCACCGGCAGCGGCCGGGCCGACAAGGCGCAGGTCGGCGCCATGGTGACGCGGTTGCTCCGGCTCGACGCCCCGCCCAAACCGGCCGACGCGGCCGACGCCCTCGCCCTCGCCATCTGCCACATCTGGCGCGCCCCCGCGCTCAACCGGCTCCAGCAGGCCCACGCCCAGCACTCCGTACGGAAGGTCACCCGATGATCGCCTTCGTCAGCGGCCCGGTCGCCGCCCTCGCTCCCGACACCGCGGTGGTCGAGGTCGGCGGCATCGGCATGGCTCTCCAGTGCACGCCCAACACGTTGGCCGAACTGCGCATCGGCCAGCACGCCAAACTCGCCACGTCGCTGGTCGTGCGGGAGGACTCGCTGACCCTGTACGGCTTCGCGGACGACGACGAGAAGCAGGTCTTCGAGCTGCTCCAGACCGCCAACGGGGTGGGCCCCCGGCTCGCCCAGGCCGTCCTTTCCGTGCACACCCCGGACGCGCTGCGGCGCGCGTTCGCCACCGGCGACGAGAAGGCGCTCACCGCGGTGCCCGGCATCGGCAAGAAGGGTGCCCAGAAGCTCCTCATCGAGCTGAAGGACCGGCTCGGCGCGCCCGTCGGCACCGCCCCGGCCGTCGGCGCGCCGGTCACCTCGGGCTGGCGCGACCAGCTGCACGCGGCCCTCATCGGCCTCGGCTACGCGACCCGGGAGGCGGACGAGGCGGTCACCGCCGTGGCCCCGCAGGCCGAGGCCTCGGACCGGCCGAACATCGGGGCCCTCCTCAAGGCCGCCCTGCAGACCCTGAACCGCGCCCGCTGAGCCCGGGAGGCCCCGGCCGACCGGACGCTCGTACCACCCGCACCACCCATCGCGACCACGATCCGAGGCACACGTCATGAACTGGGAAGACAGCTCCGACACGGCGGATCTGTCCGCGACGGCCGGCGACCGCCTCGTCGGGGCCGACGCCGACGGCGAGGACACCGCCGTCGAAGCCGCCCTGCGCCCCAAGGACCTGGACGAATTCGTCGGCCAGGAGAAGGTCCGCGAGCAGCTCGACCTGGTCCTGCGCGCGGCCCGCGCCCGCGGCGCCACCGCCGACCACGTGCTGCTCTCGGGCGCCCCCGGCCTCGGCAAGACCACCCTCTCGATGATCATCGCGGCCGAGATGGGCGCACCGATCCGCATCACCAGCGGCCCCGCCATCCAGCACGCGGGCGACCTCGCCGCGATCCTCTCCTCCCTCCAGGAGGGCGAGGTCCTCTTCCTCGACGAGATCCACCGGATGTCGCGGCCGGCGGAGGAAATGCTCTACATGGCGATGGAGGACTTCCGGGTCGACGTCATCGTCGGCAAGGGCCCCGGCGCCACCGCCATCCCGCTGGAGCTGCCGCCCTTCACCCTGGTCGGCGCCACGACCAGGGCCGGCCTGCTGCCGCCCCCGCTGCGCGACCGGTTCGGCTTCACCGGGCACATGGAGTTCTACGAGCCCTCCGAGCTGGAGCGGGTCATCCACCGCTCGGCCCGCCTGCTCGACGTGGAGATCGACACCGGCGGCGCCGCCGAGATCGCGGGCCGCTCGCGCGGCACCCCGCGCATCGCCAACCGGCTGCTGCGCCGTGTTCGCGACTACGCCCAGGTCAAGGCGGACGGCGTCATCACCCCGGAGATCGCCTCGGTGGCACTCGGTGTGTACGAGGTTGACGCCCGCGGCCTGGACCGCCTGGACCGGGCCGTCCTCCAGGCTCTCCTGAAGCTGTTCGGCGGGGGCCCGGTGGGCCTGTCCACGCTCGCGGTGGCGGTGGGGGAGGAGCGCGAAACGGTGGAGGAGGTGGCCGAGCCCTTCCTGGTCCGCGAGGGCCTGCTCGCCCGCACCCCGCGCGGCCGGGTGGCCACGCCCGCCGCCTGGGCCCACCTCGGCCTCGTGCCGCCGCAGCAGGGTGGTGGCACCGCAGGAAGCGGACAACAGGGTCTCTTCGGGGCGTGACGGCGCGGAGGGTCGCACCCCGAGGAACCCCGGTGGGATGCTGGGCGTTGTTCCATCTGTGCGGACTCGCTTAGACTCCGCCGATGCCGCCCTTCCAGGTTGGCGTACCCACCCCCGAAGATCAGGCCGCGATCCGTCGCGGTCGTGCGAAGGAAGTTCCCCCCGTGAGTCTCGTGACCCTCCTCCCCTTCATCGTGCTCATCGGGGCCATGTTCCTGATGACGCGGTCGGCGAAGAAGAAGCAGCAAGCGGCCGCGGCCATGCGCAACGAAATGCAGCCCGGCACCGGTGTCCGCACCATTGGGGGCATGTACGCGACCGTCAAGGAAGTCGGTGACGAGACCGTACTTCTGGAGGTGGCGCCCGGCGTCCACGCCGTCTATGCCAAGAACGCCATCGGCGCGGTCCTGGACGACGCGGAGTACAACCGCATCGTGCACGGCGACACCGAGGACGAGCTCCCGGCGGTGCCGGACGACGCCTCTTCGCTGACCGAGGCCGGCGTGGCCGCCGAGGCCGACGCCGAGGCTGTCGACGTCAAGGACGGCAAGGACGCCAAGATCGACCTGGGCAAGAAGGACGAGGCGGAGGACGCCGCCGAGCCCAAGGACGGCAAGGACGGCAAGGCCGACGGCGGGGCCGACGCGAAGTAGTCACGCACCGGGACCGCACGGCGCCCGACCGGCGCGGGCGGTCCCCGGAGCGCGCCCACTTCCGCGGGGGACGTCCCCACAACACTTCGTGGCCGCCCACGCGCATACCCGGCGCAGGGTGGTTGGACAGGGAGAAACGACAAGGTGGCAGCACCGAACAAGGGCCGAAGGCCGGCGGCGGGGGGTCAGAGCAAGCCGGGCCGTGCCCTGGCCTTGATCCTCATCGCCATGGTCGCGCTCACCGGTGGGATGTTCATTTCCCACAACACCACTCCGAGGCTGGGGATCGACCTCGCGGGCGGTACGAGCATCACGCTCAAGGCCAAGCCGGAGCCCGGCCAGGAGTCGGCGATCAACAAGAAGAACATGGACACGGCGGTCTCCATCATGGAGCGTCGTGTCAACGGCCTTGGTGTGACGGAGTCCGAGGTTCAGACCCAGGGCAGCGACAACATCATTGTCAACATCCCCAAGGGTACGAACTCCGAGCAGGCCCGCCAGCAGGTCGGCCAGACCGCCAAGCTGTACTTCCGGCCGGTCCTGACCGCCCAGCCCACCGCCGCTCCCACCCCGAGCGCTTCCCCGAGCGCCTCGACCAGTGGCAAGCCCACCCCCTCGGGCGCCCCCAGCGCCTCCGGCAAGGGCAAGCCGTCCGGCTCCCCGAGCGCCTCCAGCTCGACCAAGGGCCGTGCGCTCTCCGACGCCCTGAAGGACTCGCCCACGCCCGGCGCGAGCAAGCCGGGCAGCCCCACGCCGAACCCGTCGGCCTCCTCCGGCGACGCGGCGGCCGCGGCCAAGCTCCAGGCCCAGTTCACCGCGCTCGACTGCTCCACCAGGGAAGCCCGCTCGAAGGCCGGCGAGGGCGCCAAGTCCACCGAGCCGACCGTGGCGTGCGACAAGGACGGCGCGGAGAAGTTCATCCTCGGCCCGGCCGAGGTCGACGGCACGGACGTCTCCAAGGCGCAGGCCGTGATCAACCAGCAGAACGGTCAGTGGATCGTTCAGATGGACTTCACCGGCGGCGGCTCCAAGAAGTTCGCGGCCATCACCGGCAAGCTGTCGCAGCAGCAGTACCCGAACAACCGCTTCGCGATCGCGCTGGACAACCAGGTCGTCTCGGCCCCCACCGTGAGTACCACGCTCAGCGGCTCCGCCGAGATCTCAGGCAACTTCAACCAGACGACCGCGCAGGACCTGGCCAACGTGCTCTCCTACGGTGCGCTGCCGCTCACCTTCCAGGAGCAGAGCGTCACCACGGTGACCGCGGCCCTCGGCGCCGACCAGCTGCACGCCGGTCTGATCGCCGGTGCGATCGGTCTGGCCCTTGTCATCATCTACCTGGTCGCCTACTACCGCGGCCTCGCCCTGATCGCCATCCTCAGCCTCGTCGTCTCGGCGATCCTGACCTACACGATCATGGCGCTGCTCGGCCCGGGCATCGGCTTCGCGCTGAACCTGCCCGCGGTCTGCGGTGCGATCGTCGCCATCGGCATCACGGCGGACTCGTTCATCGTGTACTTCGAACGCATCCGGGACGAGATCCGCGAGGGCCGCACCCTGCGTCCCGCCGTCGAGCGGGCCTGGCCGCGTGCCCGGCGTACCATCCTGGTCTCCGACTTCGTGTCGTTCCTGGCCGCGGCGGTGCTGTTCATCGTGACCGTCGGCAAGGTCCAGGGCTTCGCGTTCACGCTGGGCCTGACCACCCTGCTCGACGTGGTCGTGGTGTTCCTGTTCACCAAGCCGGTGATGACGATCCTCGCCCGCAGGAAGTTCTTCGCGAGCGGCCACCCGTGGTCCGGTCTGGACCCGAAGCGGCTCGGCGCCAAGCCCCCGCTGCGCCGCGCCCGCCGCACCACCTCCGCCCCCGTCGACAACCCGAAGGAGGCGTGAGATGTCGAAGCTCGGCACTCTCGGCGCCAGGCTGTACCGCGGTGAGGTCGGTTACGACTTCGTCGGCAAGCGGAAGATCTGGTACGGCATCTCGATCCTGATCACCATCACGGCCATTGTCGGCCTGGCGGTACGGGGTCTGACGATGGGCATCGAGTTCCAGGGCGGCGCGGTCTTCACCACGCCCAAGACCTCGGTCTCCGCCTCGCACGCGGAGGAAGCGGCGCAGGCCGCGTCCGGACACGACGCCATCGCCCAGAAGCTCGGCGACGGCACGATCCGCATCACCATCGGCGGGGTCGACACCGCCAAGTCCGACCAGATCAAGACGCAGCTCGCCAAGGACCTCAAGGTCGACGCGAACGACATCAACGCCGATCTGGTGGGCCCGAGTTGGGGTGAGACGATCGCCAACAAGGCCTGGACCGGCCTGATCGTCTTCATGATCCTGGTGGTGATCTACCTCGCCATCGCCTTCGAGTGGCGCATGGCGCTCGCGGCCCTGGTCGCCCTGATCCACGACCTCACGATCACCGTCGGCATCTACGCCCTCGTCGGCTTCGAGGTGACCCCGGGCACGGTGATCGGTCTGCTCACGATCCTCGGTTACTCCCTCTACGACACCGTCGTCGTCTTCGACGGACTCAAGGAGGGCCAGAAGGGGATCACCAAGCAGACCCGCGTCACCTACAGCGAGATGGCGAACAAGAGCCTCAACGGCACCCTGGTCCGCTCCATCAACACCACGGTCGTGGCGCTGCTCCCGGTCGCGGGCCTGCTGTTCATCGGTGGTGGCGTCCTCGGCGCCGGCATGCTGAACGACATCTCGCTCTCGCTGTTCGTCGGCCTCGCGGCCGGTGCGTACTCCTCGATCTTCATCGCCACTCCGCTGGTCGCCGACCTGAAGGAGACCATGCCGGAGATGAAGGCCCTCAAGAAGCGGGTGCTCGCCAAGCGCGCTGCGGCCGCCGCCAAGGGCGAGAGCGCGGAGCCGCAGGACGAGGCGCCGTTCGAGGACGGGGAGGATGAAGACGACGCGGCGCCCGCCGGTGCGGTCGTCGGCCAGCGCCGCCAGCCGAACCGCAACCGGGGGAAGCGCCGATGACCAGCGTCTCCACCGAGACCGTGGGGCTGCTGCTCAGCCGCATCCGTGACGTTCCGGACTACCCGAAGCCGGGCGTGATGTTCAAGGACATCACCCCGCTGCTCGCGGACCCGGAGGCGTTCACGGCCCTCACCGACGCGCTCGCCGCGCTGTGCGTCCAGCACGGCGCGACGAAGATCGTCGGCCTGGAGGCCCGCGGCTTCATCCTGGCGGCCCCCGTCTCGGTCCGCGCCGGGATCGGCTTCATCCCCGTACGCAAGGCGGGCAAGCTCCCCGGAGCGACGCTCAAGCAGGCGTACGAGCTGGAGTACGGCACAGCGGAGATCGAGGTGCACGCCGAGGATCTCAGCGCGGGCGACCGTGTCATGGTCATCGACGACGTGCTCGCCACCGGCGGCACCGCCGAGGCCTCCCTGGAGCTGATCCGCCGGGCCGGAGCCGAGGTCGCGGGTGTCGCGGTCCTGATGGAGCTCAGCTTCCTCAGCGGCCGGGAGCGCCTGGAGAGCGCCCTGCGCGGCGCCCCGCTGGACGCCCTGATCACGGTCTGAGCAGGCAGCAGAACACCGCCGAGGCGGGCCCGGAGGAATCCGGTGCCCGCCTCCGGTGTTTCTCCAGGCAGAGGCGTCACACCGGCCGAGGGCGAGCGGAGGCTCTTGGCTCGATACCATGGGTACTTCCGGGCCTGACCGGGGGACCCGGACCCTCCCCCAGACCCCGTCCGGGGGGACCCCCAGAGGAGCGCTTTTGCCAGACGAGGCCCAGCCACTCTCCGCCGCGCGGCCCGACCAGCAGGCCACACAGCCCGCGGCGGCCCCGGCCACGCCCCCCGAGCCCGCGGCGAAGCCGAAGCCCGCGGCGCCCGAGGCCGCGCCGGACAAGGCACCGGCCGAAACTCCCGTCCCGGCGCCCGTCGCCAAGCCCGTGGTGCCGGCAGGCTCCGTGTCGCGCTCCGGTGGAGGCTCCTCCAACCGGGTGCGCGCCCGCCTCGCCCGGTTGGGCGTACAGCGCTCCTCCGCGTACAACCCGGTGCTCGAACCGCTGCTTCGGATAGTGCGCAGCAACGACCCCAAGATCGAGACGGCGACGCTGCGCCAGGTCGAGCGGGCCTACCAGGTCGCCGAGCGCTGGCACCGAGGCCAGAAGCGCAAGAGCGGCGATCCGTACATCACGCACCCCCTCGCGGTGACCACGATCCTCGCCGAGCTCGGCATGGACCCGGCCACCCTGATGGCGGGCCTGCTGCACGACACCGTCGAGGACACCGAGTACGGCCTGGACACCCTGCGCCGCGACTTCGGCGACCAGGTGGCGCTGCTCGTCGACGGCGTCACCAAGCTCGACCGGGTGCAGTTCGGCGACGCCGCGCAGGCCGAGACCGTACGCAAGATGGTCGTCGCCATGGCCAAGGACCCCCGTGTCCTGGTCATCAAGCTCGCCGACCGCCTGCACAACATGCGCACCATGCGGTACCTCAAGCGCGAGAAGCAGGAGAAGAAGGCGCGCGAGACCCTGGAGATCTACGCGCCGCTCGCCCACCGCCTGGGCATGAACACGATCAAGTGGGAGCTCGAGGACCTCGCCTTCGCGATCCTCTACCCCAAGATGTACGACGAGATCGTGCGCCTGGTCGCCGAGCGCGCCCCCAAGCGCGACGAGTACCTCGCCATAGTGACCGACGAGGTCCAGTCCGACCTGCGCGCGGCCCGCATCAAGGCGACCGTCACCGGCCGCCCGAAGCACTACTACTCCGTCTACCAGAAGATGATCGTCCGCGGCCGTGACTTCGCGGAGATCTACGACCTGGTGGGCATCCGGGTCCTCGTCGACACGGTCCGCGACTGCTACGCGGCCCTCGGCACGGTCCACGCGCGATGGAATCCGGTCCCCGGCCGGTTCAAGGACTACATCGCGATGCCCAAGTTCAACATGTACCAGTCGCTGCACACGACGGTAATCGGCCCCAACGGCAAGCCGGTCGAGCTCCAGATCCGTACGTTCGACATGCACCGCCGCGCCGAGTACGGCATCGCGGCGCACTGGAAGTACAAGCAGGAGGCCGTCGCCGGAGCCTCCAAGGTGCGCACCGACGTGCCGCGCAAGACCGGCAAGGACGACCACCTCAACGACATGGCGTGGCTGCGCCAGCTGCTCGACTGGCAGAAGGAGACCGAGGACCCCAGCGAGTTCCTGGAGTCCCTGCGCTTCGACCTGTCGCGCAACGAGGTCTTCGTCTTCACGCCCAAGGGCGACGTCATCGCGCTCCCGGCCGGCTCGACCCCGGTCGACTTCTCGTACGCCGTGCACACCGAGGTCGGCCACCGGACCATAGGCGCACGGGTCAACGGGCGCCTGGTCCCGCTCGAATCGACCCTGGACAACGGCGACCTGGTGGAGGTCTTCACCTCCAAGGCGGCCGGTGCGGGCCCCTCGCGGGACTGGCTCGGCTTCGTCAAGTCGCCGCGCGCCCGCAACAAGATCCGCGCCTGGTTCTCCAAGGAGCGCCGCGACGAGGCGATCGAGCAGGGCAAGGACGCCATCGCGCGCGCCATGCGCAAGCAGAACCTGCCGATCCAGCGGATCCTCACCGGCGACTCGCTGGTCACCCTCGCCCACGAGATGCGCTACCCCGACATCTCCTCGCTGTACGCGGCGATCGGCGAGGGCCATGTGGCCGCCCAGGGCGTCGTCCAGAAGCTGGTGCAGGCGCTCGGCGGCGAGGAGGCCGCCAACGAGGACATCGCCGAGTCGGCGCCGCCCTCGCGGGGCCGCAGCAAGCGCCGCAAGAACGCGGATCCGGGCGTGGTCGTCAAGGGCGTCGACGACGTCTGGGTCAAGCTCGCCCGCTGCTGCACGCCCGTCCCCGGCGATCCCATCATCGGCTTCGTCACCCGCGGCAGCGGCGTCTCGGTGCACCGGGCGGACTGTGTGAACGTGGACTCGCTGTCCCAGCAGCCCGAGCGGATCCTCGAAGTGGAGTGGGCACCGACCCAGTCCTCGGTCTTCCTGGTCGCCATCCAGGTCGAGGCCCTGGACCGCTCGCGCCTCCTCTCCGACGTCACCCGCGTCCTGTCCGACCAGCACGTCAACATCCTCTCGGCCGCCGTACAGACCTCCCGCGACCGCGTCGCCACCTCGCGCTTCACCTTCGAGATGGGCGACCCCAAGCACCTCGGTCACGTACTGAAGGCGGTCCGGGGCGTGGAGGGCGTGTACGACGTGTACCGCGTGACGTCGGCACGCCGGCCGTAGAACAGGACGAAGCCCCCGGAACCGCAGGGTTCCGGGGGCTTCTCCATGTGCCGGCGGGCAGATCAGCCGCCGAACTCCTCCAGGCCCTTCAGGGCCTGGTCGAGGAGGGCCTGGCGGCCTTCCAGCTCGCGGCCGAGCTTGTCGGCCTTCGCGTCGTTCCCGGCCGCGCGAGCCGCGTCGATCTGCTTCTGCAGCTTGTCGACGGCGTCCTGCAGCTGGCCCGTGAGGCCCGCGGCACGCGCCCGCGCCTCCGGGTTCGTACGACGCCAGTCGGCCTCCTCGGCCTCCTGGATCGCCCGCTCCACGGCGTGCATCCGGCCCTCGACCTTGGGACGAGCGTCCCTGGGTACGTGGCCGATGGCCTCCCAGCGCTCGTTGACCGAGCGGAAGGCGGCGCGGGCCGCCTTCAGGTCGGTCACCGGGAGGATCTTCTCGGCCTCGACGGCCAGCTCCTCCTTGAGCTTCAGGTTCTCGGTCTGCTCGGCGTCACGCTCCGCGAACACCTCGCTGCGCGCCGCGAAGAAGACGTCCTGGGCGCCGCGGAAGCGGTTCCACAGCTCGTCCTCGGCCTCGCGCTGGGCGCGGCCCGCCGCCTTCCAGTCCGCCATCAGATCGCGGTAGCGCGCCGCCGTCGTACCCCAGTCCGTGGACCCGGACAGGGCCTCGGCCTCGACGACCAGCTTCTCCTTGACCTTGCGGGCGTCCTCGCGCTGCGCGTCGAGCGACGCGAAGTGCGCCTTGCGGCGCTTGGAGAACGCCGAGCGGGCGTGCGAGAAGCGGTGCCACAGCTCGTCGTCGGACTTGCGGTCCAGGCGCGGCAGACCCTTCCAGGTGTCCACCAGGGCCCGCAGCCGCTCGCCCGCCGAGCGCCACTGCTCGCTCTGCGCCAGCTCCTCGGCCTCGGCGACCAGCGCCTCCTTGGCGTGCTTGGCCTCGTCGGTCTGCTTGGCCTTCTGGACCTTGCGCTCCTCGCGGCGCGACTCGACGGTCCCCACGAGCTTGTCGAGGCGCCCCCGCAACGCGTCGAGGTCACCGACGGCGTGATGCTCGTCCACCTGCGAGCGCAGATGGTCGATCGCGGTCTGCGCGTCCTTCGCCGACAGGTCGGTGGTCCTCACCCGCCGTTCGAGGAGGCCGATCTCGACAACCAGGCCCTCGTACTTGCGCTCGAAGTAGGCCAGGGCCTCTTCTGGAGAGCCCGCCTGCCACGATCCGACGACCACTTCGCCCTCGGCTGTACGCACATACACGGTGCCCGTCTCGTCGACGCGGCCCCACGGGTCGCTGCTCACAGCGCCTCCTCCACATGATGCCTGCGCGGGGGGTTCGTCCCCCCGGGGCATCGTCCACAGTTTCCCGGCGGGTCTCGCCCGCCCTCCACAGCGCGTACGAGCCCGCGCTGCACAACGCCAATCTAGGCGACCGGCCGCCCGGCTGTCCGCACTCAGCGCGGCCGAATTCAGCGCTTCACGCTCGGTGCCGGGCGCCCGGGGGCGTCACTCTTTGGTGACGGCGGCCTTCTCGATGGTGACGGCCTTCTTGGGCGCTCCGTCGCCCGTGCCGCCCTCGACACCCTCCTTGGCGACGTCCTCGACGGCCTTGAGGCCGGCCGCGTCCATCGTGCCGAACGGCGTGTAGCTGGGCGGCAGCTTGGTGTCCTTGTAGACCAGGAAGAACTGGCTGCCGCCGGAGTGGGGCTGGCCGGTATTGGCCATCGCGACCGTGCCCGCCGGGAACGTCACGGAGCCGTCCGCGCCCGCCTTGCCGAGGGCGGTCAGGTTCTCGTCGGGGATCGTGTAGCCGGGTCCGCCCTGACCGGTGCCCTGCGGGTCGCCGCACTGGAGCACGTAGATGTTCTGCGTGGTCAGCCGGTGGCACTTGGTGTTGTTGAAGTAGCCCTTGTCGGCGAGGTACTTGAACGAGTTCACGGTGTGCGGGGTCTTCGCCGCGTCCATCGCGATCTTGATCTCGCCGTCGTTGGTCTTCAGCGACATGTCGTACTTGGCCTTCGCGTCGACGGCCATCTTCGGCTCCGGCGACGCGCTGGGCTGCGCGGACGGGCTGTCCGAAGGCGACGCGGTGTCCGACTTCTTGTCGCCGTCGCCCGAGAAGGCGCCCGTGGCGAAGGCCGCGCCGCCCGCCGCCACGATCACCGCGAGGGCGGCCGCGATGACGGTGTTACGGCGCCTGGCCTTGCGCCGTGCTGCCTCCCGGCGCTGCTGCTGCCGCTCGAACTTCTCGCGCGCGAGCTGGCGCCGACGCTGTTCGCTGCTGACCACCGGTCGTCTCCTTGTGCGGTCTCATGGGGTACGGGTACGTGCGTACGAGCTGACTGTGCCCCGTACCGTATATGGGTTCGCTGTGACCGGAGCAGCGCCGGTAGGCTCTGAGCAGCCGTAATCACCCGCCGCGCAAGAAATCGAGGACGATCGTGCTGATTGCCGGGTTCCCCGCCGGGGCCTGGGGGACCAACTGCTACCTGGTCGCCCCCGCCGCAGGCGAGGAATGCGTGATCATCGACCCCGGCCACCAGGCCGCCCAGGGCGTCGAGGAAACGCTGAAGAAGCATCGGCTCAAGCCCGTCGCCGTCGTCCTCACCCACGGCCACATCGACCACTGCGCCTCGGTCGTCCCGGTCTGCGGAGCCCACGACGTACCCGCCTGGATCCACCCCGACGACCGCTACATGATGAGCGACCCCGAGAAGGCCCTGGGCCGGGCCATCGGCGCGCAGCTCATGGGCGAGCTCACGGTGGGGGAGCCGGACGACGTCAAGGAGCTCACCGACGGCGCCAGACTGGCGCTCGCGGGCATGGAGCTCACCGTCTCGCACGCGCCCGGCCATACCAAGGGGTCGGTGACGTTCGGGCTGCCCGAGGCGGAGGACATCCCTCCGATCCTGTTCTCGGGCGACCTGCTCTTCGCCGGCTCCGTCGGACGCACCGACCTGCCCGGCGGCAGCCACGCCGAGCTCCTCGAGTCGCTGGGCCGTGTGTGCCTGCCGCTCGACGACTCGACCGTGGTGCTGTCCGGCCACGGCTCCCAGACGACCATCGGCCAGGAGCGCGCCACCAACCCGTATCTGCGGCAGGTGGCCGCCGGCCAGGGAGAAGGCATCGCCTCTCCCCGACGAGGAATGTGACGAGAAGTCTTCCCATGAGTACTTTCCAGGCCCCCAAGGGCACGTACGACCTGCTCCCGCCGGACTCGGCGCGCTTCCTCGCCGTGCGCGAGGCCATCGCGGCGCCCCTGAAGCGGTCGGGTTACGGCTACATCGAGACCCCGGGCTTCGAGAACGTCGAGCTCTTCGCGCGCGGTGTCGGCGAGTCCACCGACATCGTCACGAAGGAGATGTACGCCTTCACCACCAAGGGCAACGACAAGCTCGCGCTGCGCCCCGAGGGCACCGCGTCCGTGCTGCGCGCGGCCCTGGAGGCCAACCTGCACAAGGCGGGCAACCTCCCCGTCAAGCTCTGGTACTCGGGCTCGTACTACCGCTACGAGCGCCCGCAGAAGGGCCGTTACAGGCACTTCTCGCAGGTCGGCGCCGAGGCGATCGGCGCGGAGGACCCGGCGCTCGACGCCGAGCTGATCATCCTGGCGAACGACGCGTACCGCTCGCTGGGTCTGCGCAACTTCCGCATCCTGCTGAACTCGCTCGGCGACAAGGAGTGCCGTCCGGTCTACCGCGACGCCCTCCAGGACTTCCTGCGCGGGCTCGACCTGGACGAGGACACGCTGCGCCGGGCCGAGATCAACCCGCTGCGGGTGCTCGACGACAAGCGGGACGCGGTCCAGAAGCAGCTGGCGGGTGCCCCGCTCCTGCGCGACTACCTCTGCGACGCCTGCAAGGCGTACCACGAGGAGGTGCGCGAGCTCCTGACGGCGGAGGGTGTCGCGTACGAGGACGACGCGCGGCTGGTGCGCGGCCTCGACTACTACACCCGCACGACGTTCGAGTTCGTCCACGACGGTCTGGGCTCGCAGTCCGCGGTCGGCGGCGGCGGTCGCTACGACGGCCTCTCAGAGATGATCGGCGGCCCCTCGCTGCCGTCGGTGGGCTGGGCGCTGGGCGTCGACCGTACGGTCCTCGCCCTGGAGGCCGAGGGTGTCACCCTCGAACTCCCCTCCACGACGAGCGTGTTCGCGGTTCCCCTGGGCGAAGAGGCCCGCCGTGTCCTCTTCACCAAGGTGACTGAGCTGCGCCGGGCGGGCATCGCGACGGACTTCTCCTTCGGAGCGAAGGGCCTGAAGGGCGCGATGAAGTCGGCGAACCGCTCCGGCGCGCGCTTCACTCTGGTCGCGGGCGAGCGAGACCTGGCGGAGGGCGTGGCCCAGCTGAAGGACATGGAATCGGGGGAGCAGGCCCCGGTGGCTCTGGATTCCATCCTGGACGAGGTTCGCTCCCGCCTGGGCTGAGGGGGCGGGGTGCACAGCGCCCAGTGCTGGGGGCTGTGCCTCCCCTCCCCAACCTGTTGAGGAGCAGGGGGACCCCCATCGCCCTGCGGGACGACTGCCCACAGCGCGGAAAGATCCTCCGACGGGGCGGAGGTTCAGCCCCCAGGCAGCTCGAGGACCGGCCCGGCACATCAGCCCGTCCGGCGTTCGAGTAGGAGCGCCCTCAAGGCGCGAACGGGGTCCGGGGCAGGGCCCCCGAACGGGGTGCAGGGGGCGCAGCCGCCGCAGGGGTCCAGGGGCGGAGCCCCTGGCTCCCCCTCGGCTGGAACCAGGGGGCCCTGGCAGAGCGCTGAACGGGGTGCAGGGGCGCAGCCCCGTGGAGGTCTGGGTGGCGCAGCCCCCGGCTCTTCACCTCGCACCCACCGGGGTTCAGGGGCAGAGCCCCCCCGGCACTCCAACCTCAGCCCCCCTTCACCCCCGGAGGGTCTGGGGAAGGGGCGGGGTGGGGGCTACAGCAGGTCCAGGGCCATCGCTCGCGTCACCGCCGCCGTGCGGTCATCCACCCCCAGCTTCCCGAAGATTCGCACCACATGCGTCTTCACCGTCGACTCCGCGACGAACAACCGCCGCCCGATCTCGGCATTCGTGCACCCCTCGGCCACCAGCCGCAGCACGGAAACCTCCCGCTCGGACAGCCGCGGCCGCTCGGGCCGAGCACGGAGCTGGTCGACGAGGCGCCCGGCGACGGAGGGCGCGAGCACCGTCTCGCCCCGCGCGGCGGCCCGCACGGCCTGCGCCAGTTCCCCCCGCGCGAGGTCCTTGAGCAGATACCCCGCCGCCCCTGCCTCGACGGCCCGCAGAATGTCCCGGTCCGTTTCGTAAGTCGTCAGGACGATCACCCGGCACGGCAGCCCCGAGGCGGTGAGGCGGCCGATCGACTCGACCCCGTCGCCGCCCGGCATCCGAAGATCCATCAGCACGATGTCCGGCCGCAGCTCCGCGCACAGCGCCTCGGCCTGCGGGCCGTTGGCGGCGTCGGCCACCACCTCCAGGTCGGGCTCGGCCGCGAGCATCCCGCGCAGGCCCTCCCGTACCACCGGATGGTCGTCGGCGAGCAGGATGCGGATCACGGCGAACTCCTCAAGTGCGCTGTAGGGACGGGCAGTTGGACGGTGACCGAGGTGCCCCCGCCCGGGGTGCTGCGGATCTCGGCGGTGCCGCCCACCTCGGCGGCCCGGGCCCGGAGACCGGCGAGGCCGTACCCCGTACGCGGCGCCGAGAGGTCGAAGCCGTCGCCCTCGTCCCGTACGGACACGGTCAACGAGGCCTCACCGTATGCGAGCGTGAGCCGCACCGGCGCCCCGGGGCCCGCGTGCTTGCGGGCGTTGGACAGCGCCTCCTGGCAGGAGCGCAGGGCGACCACTTCGAGCCCGGCGGGCAACTCCCGCACGGCGCCCGTCACTTCGAGACCGGCCGGGGCCTCGTGCCGGTCGGCGAGGCGGCGTACCGCATCGGGCAGGGAGCCGCCGTCGAGGTCGGCGGGGGCGCCGCCGGCGACCAGGGCCCGGGCCTCCGCCAGGTTCTGGCGGGCGGTGGACTCCATGAGGTCGAGATGGCGCCGAGCGAGCGGAACGTCGTGGTCCAGTTCCGTCTGGACGGCCTGCACCAGCATCAACACGCTGGTGAAGCCCTGCGCGAGGGTGTCGTGGATCTCCCGCGACATCCGCTCCCGCTCGGTGAGCGCGCCGCGCTCCGCCGAGAGCCGGGCCACCTCCTCGCGGCTCGCCTCCAACTCGCCGATCAGAGAGGCCCGTTCCTTGCTCTGCTCGATGATCCGGATGACCCAGACGCCGAAGAAGCCGGAGAAGGCGAGCGTGGCCACCGCGAAGACGGAGTTGAAGAAGACCACCTGGGACTCGGGCCGCCAGATCAGCGCCCAGCCCGCCACGGGCACGACGTTCACGACCGCCATCGTGATCATCGCCTTGCGCACCGGCAGGAGCATGAAGCACGGCGGCGCGAGCGCGAACGTGATCAGCCGGGTCTCGCCGACCAGGAACGCGGGCGGCAGGAAGATCACCACCGAGGCCACGATGTAGCGCAGGGACTGCCGTTCGTCCGTGCCGCCGTCCAGCATCGCCGGCCGCCCGGCCCGCAGATACCAGGGGATGAGCAGCGACATCAGCGCAACCGCGGTGATCCGGTACGGCAGCGCCGGGAGGTCGGCGCCGAGCACGAACACCGCCGTCGCCAGCCACACCACCGCGAAGTAGGCGTCCCACGGCAGGAACGAGCGGTCCCACACATGGGTGTCGCGCGCTCCGGCCGCGGCCGCGAACTCCGTCAGCCGTCGCGGCGGCTCTTCCACCTGAAGGTCAGCAGACACAGGACCAATCCTCCGATGCACCAGGCGCCGAGCACCAGCGCGATCCGTCCGAACTCCCAGCTGCCCGCCTGTTCGAGCACGGCGGCGGACTGCGGCAGGAACACCCCGCGGAAGCCCTGGCACATCCACTTCAGCGGGAAGAACGCGCTGATGTCGAGCAGCCAGTCCGGCAGCGTACCCACCGGGATGTAGACACCCGAGATGAACTGGAGCACCAGGAAGGGCAGCACGACCACCGAGCTCGCGCTCCTGCCCGACTTGGGCAGGCTGCTGATCGCGATGCCGAGCAGGGCGCAGCCGGTGATACCGAGGACGAAGATCCACGAGAACTCCAGCCACTTCGTCGCCGTCGTCGGCAGGTCGAGGTCGAACAGGGTCGCCCCGAAGAGCAGCAGTACGGCCGTCTCGGCGATGCCCGTGGCGAGCACCAGCCAGACCTTGCCGAGGAAGTACGCGGCCGGTGGCATCGGCGTGCCGCGCAGCCGGCGAAGGACCTTCTCGTCCCGCTCGATGGCGATCGAGATGCCGAGCGACTGGAAGCTGACCGACATGATGCCCGCCGCGATCATTCCGGCGGCGTACAGCTGCGAGGCGGTGATCCCGGCGTTCTCGACCTGGCCGCTGAAGATCGACGCGAACAGGGCGAGGAAGACGACCGGGAAGGCGAAGGTGAAGATCACCTGATCCCGCCGGCGGACGAACTGCTTGATCTCCAGGCCACCGCGGCGCAGGCCGAGGGACCAGGTGCCGGGCAGCCGGGGAGACCCCGCACGGGAGGAAACGAGGGTGTCGGTGGTGGTGGTCATCGTGCTTCCTCCTGCTGCGGGTCCAGCTGGCCGGTGAGCCGCAGATAGACGTCCTCAAGGGTGGGCCGGCCGATCCTGAGGCCGGGGATCTCGCCGTCGAAGCGGTGCATCAGCTCGGCGACGGTGCGGGTCGGCGTCTCGGTGCGCACGGTGCGCGGCGATCCGTCGGCCTCGGTCCACTCGACGGTGGCGCCGGTGCCGAGGCTCTGCCGCAACGCGGCGGGCTCGCCCTCGGCGACGACCTTGCCGCCCGCGATCACCGCGAGCCGGTCGGCGAGCGCTTCGGCCTCCTCCAGGTAGTGCGTGGTCAGGACGATGGTGGTGCCCTCGCCCGCGAGCAGCCGGATCAGGTCCCAGAACTGGCGCCGGGCCGCCGGGTCGAAGCCGGTCGTGGGTTCGTCCAGGAGCAGCAGTTCGGGGCCGCCGATCACGCCGAGCGCGACATCGAGGCGCCGCCGCTGGCCGCCCGAAAGGCCCTTGATCCGGGCCGACGCCTTCTTCTCCAGGCCGACCAGGGCGATGACCTGCTCCGGGTCGCGCGGCTTCGGGTAGTAACGGGCGAAGTGGTGCACGGTCTCGCGGACCGTGAGCTCGGCGGGCGCCGACTCGTCCTGCCACACGATGCCGACCCGCGAGCGCCAGGCCCGCCCGGCGCTCGCCGGGTCGGCCCCGAGGACCGACACCTCGCCGCCGTCCCTGCTGCGGTGGCCCTGCAGGATCTCCACGGTGGTGCTCTTGCCGGCCCCGTTGGGGCCGAGGATGCCGAAGACCTCTCCGTGCCGGATGCCGAGGTCCAGTCCGTCGACCGCGGTGACCTCGCCGTACTGCTTGCGAAGTCCGCGTACATCAACCGCCAGTTGTGTCATGGCAAAGAGCGTCCCGCGCAGCCGTCGGCCCGGGCACCCTCGTGCGGACCTCCTTATGTCCATCGAACGGTGGACAGCGTGTCTCGTGCGGCAGAATGAGGCGGCGGCAGGACAGGCAACCACGAAGACGGGATGACGGACCGGCGCTATGACCACAACACTTGACGACGTCTCCTCCGACTCCGGCCATCGGGAGGTGAGCAGCAAGGGGGCGATCGGCGGCAGCCGCGCCTTCGCCTGGCTGCTCGTGATCACGGGCGTGGCCGGCCTGGTGGCGGCCTGGGTCATCACGCTCGACAAGTTCAAGCTCCTCGAAAACCCGAACTTCGTGCCGGGCTGCAGCCTGAACCCGGTCGTGTCCTGCGGCAACATCATGAAGAGCGACCAGGCGGCCGCGTTCGGCTTCCCGAACCCGATGCTGGGTCTGGTCGCGTACGGCATCGTCATCTGCGTCGGCATGAGCATCCTGGCGGGCGGCCGGTTCCGCCGCTGGTACTGGCTGACCTTCAACGCGGGCACGCTGTTCGGCGTCGGATTCGTCAGCTGGCTCCAGTTCGAGTCGCTGTACCGCATCAACTCGCTGTGCCTGTGGTGCTGCCTGGCGTGGGTCGCCACGATCTTCATGTTCTGGTACGTGACGTCGTTCAACTTCCGCAGGGGCCTGCTGCCCGCACCGGAGTGGGCGAAGAAGTTCCTGTCCGAGTTCACCTGGGTGCTGCCGGTCCTGCACATCGGGATCATCGGCATGCTGATCCTGACCCGCTGGTGGGACTTCTGGACCAGCTGACCGGCATCGCCGCAGCCCGGCGGCGTTGTCAGTGGCGTGTCATAGGCTCGTTGACGTGGAACCCGATCTCTTCACCGCAGCCGCAGAGGACCGCCAGGAGAAAGACCCGGCGGGCAGCCCTCTGGCCGTACGGATGCGCCCGCGCGTCCTCGACGAGGTGGTCGGCCAGCAGCACCTCCTGAAGCAGGGCTCGCCGCTGCGGCGCCTGGTGGGGGAGGGCGCCGGCGGCCCGGCCGGACCGTCCTCGGTGATCCTGTGGGGCCCGCCGGGCACGGGCAAGACGACGCTCGCGTACGTCGTGTCGAAGGCGACCAACAAGCGGTTCGTCGAGCTCTCGGCGATCACCGCCGGGGTGAAGGAAGTCCGCGCGGTCATCGACGGAGCGCGCCGCGCCATCGGCGGCTTCGGCAAGGAGACCGTCCTCTTCCTCGACGAGATCCACCGCTTCTCCAAGGCCCAGCAGGACTCGCTGCTCCCCGCGGTCGAGAACCGCTGGGTCACCTTGATCGCGGCGACCACGGAGAACCCGTACTTCTCGGTGATCTCCCCCCTTCTGTCCCGCTCCCTCCTGCTCACCCTCGAACCGCTCACCGACGACGACCTGAAGGCGCTCGTCCAGCGGGCGCTCGCCGAGGAGCGCGGTCTGGGCGGCGCGGTCACCCTGCCCCCGGACGCAGAGGCCCACCTGCTGCGCATCGCGGGCGGCGACGCACGCCGGGCGCTGACGGCCCTGGAAGCGGCGGCCGGCTCCGCACTCGCCAAGTCGGAGCAGGAGATCACGCTCCAGACGCTCGAGGAGACGGTCGACCGGGCGGCCGTGAAGTACGACAAGGGCGGCGACCAGCACTATGACGTGGCGAGCGCCCTGATCAAGTCGATCCGCGGCTCCGACGTCGACGCGGCGCTGCACTATCTGGCCCGGATGATCGAAGCGGGCGAGGACCCCCGCTTCATCGCCCGGCGTCTGATCATCTCCGCGAGCGAGGACATCGGCCTCGCCGACCCGACCGCGCTGCCCACGGCGGTGGCGGCGGCCCAGGCCGTGGCCCTCATCGGCTTCCCCGAGGCGGCCCTGACGCTGAGCCACGCCACGATCGCGCTGGCGCTCGCCCCGAAGTCCAACTCCGCGACGACGGCGATCGCGGCGGCGATGGAGGACGTCCGGTCCGGCCTGGCGGGGCCCGTTCCGCCGCACCTCAGGGACGGCCACTACAAGGGCGCGGCCAAGCTGGGGCACGCGCAGGGCTATGTCTACCCGCACGACGTGCCGGGCGCGATCGCCTCCCAGCAGTACGCGCCGGACGCGGTGGCGGACCGGCGCTACTACGAGCCGACGCGGTACGGGGCGGAGGCGCGGTATGCGGATGTGGTGGAGCGGGTGCGGGAGCGTTTGGGCAAGACCCAGGATTAGCTCCCCACCCCGCCCCTTCCCCAGACCCTCCGGGGGAGTGGGCTGAGGTCCGCTGCCGGGGGCGCTGCCCAGGGCCCCCGCTCCTCGAACGCCGGAGGGGCTCAGTGGCTCGTCGGGTGCGGACCGTGCGTGGTGCTCGCGCAGGTCCCCGCGCCCCTGGCAGCGTCGATGGTGGCCGGCACCGCAGCTTCGGCCCGTCATGGGCGCGATCGGGGTCCGGGGCGGAGCCCCGGCGGGCTAGCTCGCCGCCGCCTCGAAGAGCTGGTGCATCGCGCGGCGCAGGGCCGCGATGTCCTCGACCGGGTCGGGGAAGTCGAAGCGCGCGTCGAAGGTGTGGCCGTCGGCCTGGCGGAAACGTACCCGCAGGCCGAACCGGTCGAGCGCCAGCGGGGTGACGCCGACCACCCCCTCCCGCTCGACGAGTCCGCACAGCAGCCGCACCTGCTCGCCGTGGGCGGAGTCGAGATGCTGGAGGAGCTCGGTCTCGTGCCGGACGAGGGGATCGGGCGTGGCCCGGGCGAAGTCGTCGGGGTCCACCGCGCTCGCGCCCCACAGATCGTCCACGTACGCCTCGCCTACTTCGAGGCGGAGCATCATGCGACCGGGCGCCGCCTGCCCCGGCACCAGGGTCAGCCAGCCGGAGACCCAGGCACGGCCCCGGATACGGTGGGGGACGGAGACCGGAGCCACGTCCGTGATCTCGAGCACGGCCCGGATCTCGTCGTCCTGGGCGTGCGTGGCGGCCCGTACGGCCGGGGAATCGGCGGGGAAGACCAGGAAGAGGTCGCCGTCGGGGCCGACGCTGCGGACGTCGGCCGTCAGCTGCTCCGGACGGGCCGACGCAAGGCCGGGTACGAGCAGCACCGCCGAGCAGGTACTATGTACGAGAGTTCGTGTGCGCTCGGCTGCTGACGGCATCCGCGCGATTTCAAGTCCGCTGGGACGCGGCTGACCACGATCTGATCGGACCTCCGTCACGTGCCCGGCTCCAGGGGAGTCGGGAGAGTCGGCCTCCCGCGAAAGCGGCGTTTGGCCGGCCTTCTTCGTGCTGTCCGTGATGTGACTGGTGTTCCCCGGACGAGACATGCGATCTCCTTGAGTAAGGTGAGCCTAACCTAACCCAACCATGGAGGTTTGGAGAACGTGCCTAACCAGTCGCGTCCCAAGGTCAAGAAGTCTCGTGCGCTCGGCATCGCGCTGACGCCGAAGGCCGTCAAGTACTTCGAGGCCCGCCCCTACCCGCCGGGCGAGCACGGCCGTGGCCGCAAGCAGAACTCGGACTACAAGGTCCGTCTGCTCGAGAAGCAGCGTCTGCGCGCCCAGTACGACATCAGCGAGCGCCAGATGGCGCGTGCCTACGACCGCGCCAAGAAGGCCGAGGGCAAGACGGGCGAGGCGCTGGTCGTCGAGCTCGAGCGTCGCCTCGACGCCCTGGTTCTGCGTTCGGGCATCGCCCGCACCATCTACCAGGCCCGCCAGATGGTCGTGCACGGTCACATCCAGGTCAACGGCGCCAAGGTCGACAAGCCGTCGTTCCGCGTCCGTCCGGACGACGTCGTCACCGTCCGCGAGCGCAGCCGCGAGAAGGTCCCCTTCCAGGTTGCCCGCGAGGGTGGCTACGCCGGCGAGGGCGAGACCCCGCGCTACCTCCAGGTGAACCTGAAGGCCCTGGCCTTCCGCCTGGACCGCGACCCGAACCGCAAGGAAATCCCGGTCATCTGCGACGAGCAGCTCGTCGTCGAGTACTACGCCCGCTGATCCAGGCGTAACACCGGAGCCTCAGCGCTTCAGCCCGCCGTCCCCCCGCTCCGCACGGAGCGGGAGGCGGCGGGCTTTCGCATGTGCGGCCCCCTCGTGCGGAAGCCCCTCGCAGGCGGGCGTCAACTCCCCTGTGCCGTCGGCCACTTGGCCCAGCGCCCGGGCCACCGCCGCGTCCGTGCCGAGCAGTGTGCCGCGCCGCCGGTGCTCCTCGTACGACGCGTCGCCGAGCCGCTCCCTGGTCCGCTCCTCGCACAGCACGTGCGCCGCGTAGAAGTACGCCGAGCCGAACAGCGGCAGACCCACCGACGGCCAGATCCGCTCGGCGGCCCCCTGCAGGACGGCCGCCTCCGCCGGATCCCCCGTGTCCACCTCGACGAGCGCCAGCATCTCCAGGGTGAGCACCGTGCCCACCAGATCGTGGAAGGCGTAGTTGACCGCGAGGGTCTCCCGGAGCAGCCTGCGGGCGCGGTCCGGAACGCCGCCGTACCAGGCCGCGTACGCCAGGACGTACAGCGCATAGGCGCGGGCCCAGCGCTCGCCGTGGTCCTCGCAGATCTCCACGACCTGCTCGCACACCGAGACGGCCTCCTCCAGACGGCCCCGGAAACCCACCGCCATCGCCAGCTCGACCCGGCCCATCAGCACATTGCTGTTGAGCTCACCGGCCTCGTCGTACTCGGCGAGGGCCGCGCGCAGCAGCTCCTCGGCGCGCGGCATGTCGTCGGTGACCAGGGCAAGACAGCCCGTGCGGTGCACGGCGTACGCCGCGGCCACCGGATCGCCGCACAGCTCGGCCTCCTCGCGGCACTCGTGCAGCGCGGCGATCGCCGCGACCGCATCGCCCTGCAGCACCGCAACATGGCCGAGCACCCACAGAGCCTTGAGGCGTGAACTCCCGTGCTCGCTCTCGGCGTCCAGGACCTGGTCCAGCCAGTGCCGCCCCTCCCCGAGGCGCCCGCAGCCGGCCCAGTAGAACCAGAGCGTGGCCGCGAGGTACTGGGCCAGGTGCGCGTCCTCGGGCGAGGCCAGCGAGAACTCCATCGCCGCGCGCAGGTGGGGCAGTTCGCACTCCACGCGCGCGGCCACCTCGGTCTGGCGGGGGCTGAACCAGTCCAGCTCGCACCAGGTGGCGAGCCCCAGGTACCAGTCGCGGTGGCGCCGGTGCAGCCGGTCCGCGTCGCCCGTCGCCGCGAGCCACTCGGCGCCGTACTCGCGGACCGTGTCGAGCAGCCGGTAGCGGATGCCGAAGGGGCCGTCCTCGCGCGCCACCACCGACTGGTCGAGCAACTCGCCCAGGATGTCGAGCACCTCCTCCTGCGGCAGATCGGGGCCCACGCAGATGTACTCGACGGCCTCCAGGTCGAACGCCCCGGCGAACACCGAGAGCCGCGCCCACAGCAGCCGTTGCACCGCCGTGCACAGCTCATGGCTCCAGCCGATCGTCGTCCGCAGCGTCCGATGGCGGGGCAGCGCCCCGCGCCCGCCCCCGGTGAGCAGCCGGAACCGGTCGTCCAGGCGGCGCAGCAACTGCTCCACCGAGAGCGTGCCGAGCCGGCCGGCCGCCAGCTCCAGGGCCAGCGGAATCCCGTCGAGCCGGCGGCACAGCTCGGCGGCGGCCACCTCGCGCCCCTCGGCCGGCCACTCACCGGCCCGGACGCCGGCCGCGCGCTCCGTGAAGAGCCGCAGCGCGTCCTCGTCGCCCATCGGGGCCAGCGTGAAGACCCGCTCGCCGTCGATCCTGAGCGACAGCCGTCCTGCGGCGAGGACCCGCAGGCCCGGGCAGGCCCGCAGCAGCTCCCGTAAGAGCTCGGCGCAGGAGTCCACCAGCTGCTCGAAACCGTCGACCACCAGCAGGAGCCGGCGTTCGGCGAGGTGGTCGAGCAGCAGTCGGCGCGGCGGTCTCGCCGTGTGATCGGTCAGGCCGAGCGCCTCGACGACCGCGTGGTCGAGCAGGCCCGGATCGTTCACAGCGGACAGCTCTACCAGCCGGACCCCGTCGCAGTACCGTTCCTGCTCCGCCGCGGCGGCCGCGGCCCGCAGTGCGATACGCGTCTTGCCGACCCCGCCCATGCCGGTCACGGTGACCATGCGCGCCTCGCGGAGCAGCCGGTCCAGGCGTTCCAGTTCTCGGTCTCGCCCGACGAAGAGGTTCAACTCTGCGGGCAGATGGGAGCGCATGGAACACGCAGCGTACTCAAGGGTATGCACTGCGTACAATCGGGTTGTGTCACTCCGTTTGTGGCGGCGCGGAATGCGGTACGGGAAGCCATCCCCGGCGCGATAGGGTCGGAGGACTACCTTTTTCGAGGTTTTCGGGTTCCGACGGGTTGCGGGGAGCGGTGCAAGTGTCCGGTGGAGAGGTGGCCGGGATCCTGGTGGCCGTCTTCTGGGCGATCCTGGTGTCCTTCCTCGCGGTCGTTCTCGTGAGGCTGGCCCAGACGCTGAAGGCGACGACCAAGCTGGTCGCGGACGTCACCGACCAGGCCGTCCCGCTGCTCGCGGACGCCTCCACCGCGGTGCGCTCCGCCCAGACCCAGCTGGACCGGGTCGACGCCATCGCGTCGGACGTCCAGGAGGTCACCTCCAACGCGTCCGCGCTCTCCACCACCGTCGCCTCCACCTTCGGCGGCCCGCTGGTGAAGGTGGCGGCCTTCGGGTACGGGGTGCGCCGGGCGATCGGCCGCAAGGGCGCCGCCCCGGCCGATGTGCCCGCTCGGGAGAGCCGACGTAACGTGATCGTCGGGCGGACCGTGCCGTCCGCGCGGCGGTCGAAGCGAAAGGGCTGACGCTGCGATGTTCCGCCGTACGTTCTGGTTCACCGCGGGCGCGGCCGCCGGAGTCTGGGCCACCACCAAGGTGAACCGGAAGCTGAAACAGCTCACCCCGGAGAGCCTGGCCGCGCGCACCGCCGACAAGGCGGTCGAGGCCGGCCACCGGCTCAAGGACTTCGCCCTCGACATCAAGTCCGGCATGGCGCAGCGCGAGGCCGAACTCAACGACGTCCTGGGCATCGGCGAGAGCGAGCCGCCGCGCGAACTTCCCGCGCAGCGCCGCCTCGTCGCCATCGAGACCACACAACAGCAGTACCCCAAGCATTCGTACAACCGGAATGAGGACCACTGATGGAGTCGGCCGAGATTCGCCGCCGCTGGCTGAGCTTCTTCGAGGAGCGCGGGCACACCGTCGTCCCTTCGGCGTCGCTCATCGCGGACGACCCGACTCTGCTGCTCGTCAACGCGGGCATGGTCCCCTTCAAGCCGTACTTCCTCGGGGAGACCAAGCCGCCCGCGCCGCGCGCCACCAGCGTGCAGAAGTGCGTGCGTACGCCGGACATCGAAGAGGTCGGCAAGACCACCCGGCACGGCACGTTCTTCCAGATGTGCGGCAACTTCTCCTTCGGGGACTACTTCAAGGAAGGCGCCATCAAGTACGCCTGGGAGCTGCTCACCAGCTCCGTGGCGGACGGCGGCTACGGCCTGGAGCCCGAGAAGCTCTGGATCACGGTCTACCTCGACGACGACGAGGCCGAGCGCATCTGGCACGAGGTCGTCGGCGTGCCGAAGGAGCGCATCCAGCGCCTGGGCAAGAAGGACAACTTCTGGTCCATGGGCGTGCCCGGACCGTGCGGCCCCTGCTCCGAGATCAACTACGACCGCGGCCCCGAGTTCGGCGTCGAGGGCGGCCCGGCCGTCAACGACGAGCGGTACGTGGAGATCTGGAACCTGGTCTTCATGCAGTACGAGCGCGGCGCCGGCGAGGGCAAGGAGGACTTCCCGATCCTCGGCGACCTGCCCTCCAAGAACATCGACACCGGCCTCGGCCTCGAACGCCTCGCGATGATCCTGCAGGGCGTGCAGAACATGTACGAGACCGACACCCTGCGCGTCGTCATGGACAAGGCCACCGAGCTGACGGGCGTGCGCTACGGCGACAAGCACGAGTCCGACGTCTCGATGCGCGTCGTCGCCGACCACATCCGTACGTCCGTGATGCTCATCGGCGACGGTGTGACCCCGGGCAACGAGGGCCGTGGCTATGTGCTGCGCCGCATCATGCGCCGCGCCATCCGCAACATGCGCCTCATGGGCGCCACCGGCCCGGTCGTGCAGGACCTGATCGACGTCGTCATCAAGACGATGGGCCAGCAGTACCCGGAGCTCGTCACCGACCGCAAGCGCATCGAGACGGTCGCCCTCGCCGAGGAGGCCGCCTTCCTCAAGGCGCTGCGCGGCGGCACCAACATCCTGGACACCGCCATCACCGAGACCAAGGCCACCGGTGGCACGGTCCTGGCCGGCGACAAGGCGTTCCTGCTCCACGACACCTGGGGCTTCCCGATCGACCTCACCCTGGAGATGGCCGCCGAACAGGGCCTCTCCGTGGACGAGGACGGCTTCCGCCGCCTGATGAAGCAGCAGCGCGACCAGGCCAAGGCCGACGCCCGCGCCAAGAAGACCGGCCACGCCGACCTGTCCGCCTACCGCGAGGTGGCCGACGCCTCCGGCGAGACCGACTTCACCGGCTACGCCTCCACCGAGAACGAGTCGACCATCGTCGGTCTGCTCGTCGACGGCGTGCCCTCGCCCGCCGCCACCGAGGGCGACGAGGTCGAGGTCGTCCTCGACCGCACCCCCTTCTACGCCGAGGGCGGCGGCCAGCTCGCCGACCAGGGCCGGATCAAGCTCGACACCGGCGCGGTCATCGAGATCCGCGACGTACAGAAGCCGGTTCCCGGCGTCCACGTGCACAAGGGCGTCGTCCAGGTCGGCGAGGTGACGGTCGGCGCGTCCGCGTACGCCGCCATCGACACCAAGCGCCGCCGCGCCATCGCCCGCGCCCACTCCGCGACGCACCTCACGCACCAGGCGCTGCGCGACGCGCTCGGCCCGACGGCCGCCCAGGCCGGTTCCGAGAACTCGCCGGGCCGCTTCCGCTTCGACTTCGGCTCGCCGAACGCCGTTCCCGGCACGGTCCTCACCGACGTCGAGCAGAAGATCAACGACGTGCTCTCGCGCGAGCTGGACGTGCAGGCCGAGGTCATGTCGATCGACGAGGCCAAGAAGCAGGGCGCCATCGCCGAGTTCGGCGAGAAGTACGGCGAGCGGGTCCGCGTCGTCACCATCGGCGACTTCTCCAAGGAGCTGTGCGGCGGCACCCACGTCCACAACACCGCCCAGCTGGGCCTCGTGAAGCTGCTCGGCGAGTCGTCCATCGGCTCGGGCGTGCGCCGCATCGAGGCGCTGGTCGGCGTCGACGCGTACAACTTCCTGGCCCGTGAGCACACGGTCGTCGCCCAGCTCCAGGAGCTGGTCAAGGGCCGTCCCGAGGAGCTGCCGGAGAAGATCTCCTCCATGCTCGGCAAGCTGAAGGACGCCGAGAAGGAGATCGAGAAGTTCCGCGCGGAGAAGGTGCTCCAGGCCGCCGCCGGTCTCGTCGACTCCGCCAAGGACGTGCGCGGCACCGCGCTGGTCACGGGCCAGGTGCCGGACGGCACCTCCGCCGACGACCTGCGCAAGCTGGTCCTGGACGTGCGCGGCCGCATCCCGGGTGACCGCCCGGCCGTCGTCGCGCTGTTCACCACGGCGGGCGGCCGCCCGGTGACCGTCATCGCCACCAACGAGGCGGCCCGCGAGCGCGGTCTCAAGGCCGGCGAGCTGGTCCGCACGGCCGCCAAGACGCTCGGCGGCGGCGGTGGCGGCAAGCCGGACGTCGCCCAGGGCGGCGGCCAGAACCCGGACGCGATCGGCGACGCCATCGACGCCGTCGAGCGCCAGGTCGCAGAGACCTCGTGATGCGACGAGGACGCCGGCTGGCGATCGACGTCGGAGACGCCCGGATCGGGGTCGCGTCCTGCGACCCCGACGGGGTGCTCGCCACGCCGGTGGAGACCGTGCCGGGACGTGATGTCCCGGCCGCCCACCGGCGGTTGCGGCAGCTCGTCGAGGAGTACGAGCCGATCGAGGTGGTCGTCGGACTGCCCCGCTCCCTCAACGGGGGCGAGGGCCCGGCGGCGGCCAAAGTCCGTGTGTTCACCCAGGAGTTGGCGCGCGGCATCGCCCCCATCGGGGTGCGGCTCGTCGACGAACGGATGACGACGGTCACCGCGAGCCAGGGGCTGCGCGCCTCCGGCGTGAAGTCCAAGAAGGGACGTTCCGTCATCGATCAGGCAGCCGCCGTGATCATTCTTCAGAACGCGCTTGAGGCCGAACGGGTGTCGGGCAACCCTCCCGGCGAAGGCGTCGAAGTGGTTATCTGATCGCGATACGGTAACGTTCCGGCCGATGCGGAGGCATTCGAACAGTCGCCGCACAGTAAAAGAGGCGGACCGTCCGGATGCCTCGCGGCTCTAGGGGACCGATGACTGAGTATGGCCGGGGCGCAGGCTCCGAACCGTGGCACCCAGAGGATCCCCTCTACGGGGACCAGGGGTGGGGAGCGCAGCAGGCTGCCTCCGGTCAGGCTCCGTACGGCGGCCCCGAGCAGCAGCCGCAGCAGCCGTACTACCCGCAGCAGCCGCAGGACCCGTACGCGCCCCAGCCGCAGTACGCCGAGCAGCAGACTCAGCAGGGCTACGCCGAACAGCCCCAGCAGGGCTACCCGCAGCAGCAGTACGCGGAGCAGTACGCGGCCCAGCCCGCCCAGCCCCAGCAGTTCAACGGGGGCTGGGACTCCACGGGCCAGCAGGCCGCCATGCCGTACGCGGGCCAGCAGCCCGACCCGTACAACAACGGCTACGCCGGCGAGGGCAACGACCTCTACGGCACGCCCGAGGCGTATCCGCCGCCGCAGCCGCCCGGCCAGCGGCAGGCGCCCACCGTGCCCGAGGTGCCGGAGCAGGGCGGTGAGTGGGACGCCGAGCCGCAGGAGGAGAACCACCCGTTCTTCACCGGCGCCGACGATGGCGAACGCGAAGACGACGAGCCGCGCGAGTCCCGCCGCAGCAAGGGAGGCGGCGGTGGCCGCGACCGGCGCGGCAAGACCAAGAAGAAGGGCAAGAGCGGGCGCGCCTGCCTGGTCCTCGCGGTGATCTTCGCCGTCGGCGTCGGCGGGGTCGGCTACGTGGGCTACGACTTCTACCAGAAGAAATTCGGGGCGGCGCCCGACTACGCAGGTGAGGGCACCAGCGAGACCGTCACCGTCGAGATCCCGACGGGCGCGGGCGGCTCCGAGATCGGCCAGCTCCTCAAGCAGGCCGGTGTCGTCAAGAGCATCGACGCCTTCGTCCAGGCGCAGAACGACGACCCCAAGGGCAAGACGATCCAGGCCGGCGCCTACACGATGAAGAAGGGCATGTCCGCGGCCAACGCGGTCAAGCTCATGCTCAATCCGAGCAGCCGCAACTCCCTCATCATTCCCGAAGGCAAACGCAACTCCTGGGTCTATGGGGAGATCGACACCCGGCTCGGCCTGCCCGCGGGCACGACCAAGGACATCGCGCTCAAGAAGGCCGGCAGCATGGGCCTGCCCGACTGGGCCAAGGGCCACAAGAACGTCAAGGACCCGCTGGAAGGATTCCTCTACCCGGCGAGCTACCCGGTCGCCAAGGGCATGAAGCCCGAGGACGTCCTGAAGAAGATGGTCAACCGGGCCAGCTCCGAGTACGGCAAGCAGGACCTGGCCGCCGAGGCCAAGAAGCTCAACCTGGACGGCCCCTGGCAGCTCATCACCGTGGCCAGCCTCGTGCAGGCCGAGGGCAAGACGCACGACGACTTCCGCAAGATGGCCGAGGTCGTCTACAACCGCCTCAAGCCGGACAACACCCAGACCAACCAGAAGCTCCAGTTCGACTCGGCGTACAACTACCTCACGGGCAAGAGCAACATCAAGATCGGCCTGTCCGAGATCAACAGCAACCAGGACCCGTACAACACCTACAAGTGGCGTGGCCTGACCCCCGGGCCGATCGGCAACCCGGGCACCGAGGCGCTGGCCGCCGCGCTGGACCCGACGAAGGACGGCTGGATGTACTTCGTCGCCACGGACGGCCAGCACAAGACCGAATTCGCCAAGACCCTGGCCGAGTTCAACAAGCTGAAGGAAGAGTTCAATGCCCAGTCCGGCCAGTGAGGGCGCGCGCAGGGCGGCCGTGCTCGGGTCGCCCATCGCGCACTCGCTGTCCCCGGTCCTGCACCGGGCCGCGTACGCCGAACTCGGCCTCGGCCACTGGTCCTACGACCGGTTCCAGGTCGACGAAAGGGGCCTGTCCCGCTTCTTCGCGGGGCTCGACACGTCCTGGGCGGGCCTGTCGCTGACGATGCCGCTGAAGCGGGCGGTCATCCCGCTGCTCGACGCGGTGAGCGCGACGGCGGCCTCGGTCGAGGCGGTCAACACCGTCGTCTTCACGGACGACGGCCGCCGCCTCGGCGACAACACCGACATCCCCGGCATGATCGCCGCTCTGGGGGAGCGCGGAGTGACCCGGGTCGAGTCCGCCGCCGTCCTCGGCGCGGGCGCGACCGCCTCCTCGGCCCTCGCCGCGCTCGCCCGGATCTGCGCGGGGCCGGTCACGGCGTACGTACGCTCCGAGGCTCGGGCCGAGGAGATGCGCGGCTGGGGCGAACGGCTCGGCGTCGACGTCCGCACCGCCGACTGGTCGCGCGCGGCGGACGCCTTCGAGGCGCCGCTCGTCATCGCCACCACCCCGGCCGGCACCACCGACGCGCTGGCCGAGGCCGTCCCCGAGCGGCCCGGCACCCTCTTCGACGTCCTGTACGAGCCCTGGCCCACCGCGCTCGCGGCCGCGTGGTCGGGACGCGGGGGAGCGGTCGTCGGCGGCCTCGACCTCCTCGTGCACCAGGCGGTGCTCCAGGTCGAGCAGATGACGGGCTGCGACAAGGCCCCGCTGGAAGCCATGCGCAAGGCGGGCGAGGCGGCCTTGGCGGGCCGCTGAGCCCCAACTTGGCCAGGGGGGCGAGGGGCTGTGACATGTGCGGCTCCGCCGCGATGGGAGTCCCCCCTGTTCGAGCGAAGCCGAGAACGCGGTGGGGAGCGAGCAACCCACCACGGGCCGCACTCGACGAGATCACAGTCCGCTGGCTGGACCACGGCCCGGTCCACCGTCCGGGACGTGGGAGGATCAGGGTGGCGGGCCAGGGCGCGCACCCCGGCCGCGCCGTCGTAGCACCCGGACGCGCGAGCATGAGGAGCACCGTTGAGCAGGTTGCGTTGGCTGACCGCTGGGGAGTCCCACGGACCCGCACTTGTCGCGACGCTGGAGGGCCTTCCCGCCGGCGTGCCGATCACCACCGAGCTGGTGGCAGACCACCTGGCCCGGCGGCGGCTCGGCTATGGGCGCGGCGCCCGCATGAAGTTCGAGCGTGACGAGGTGACCTTCCTCGGCGGTGTGCGGCACGGCCTGTCGATGGGCTCGCCGATCGCGATCATGGTGGGGAACACCGAGTGGCCCAAGTGGGAGCAGGTCATGTCGGCCGATCCCGTGGACCCGGAGATCCTCGCCGAGCTGGCCCGCAACGCCCCGCTGACCCGTCCGAGGCCCGGCCACGCCGACCTCGCCGGCATGCAGAAGTACGGCTTCGACGAGGCCCGGCCGATCCTGGAGCGCGCCAGCGCCCGGGAGACCGCGGCCCGCGTCGCGCTCGGTGCGGTGGCCCGTTCCTACCTCAAGGAGACGGCCGGCATCGAGATCGTCAGCCATGTGGTGGAGCTGGCCGCGGCCAAGGCCCCGTACGGCGTCTACCCGACCCCCGCCGATGTCGAGAAGCTGGACGCCGACCCGGTGCGCTGCCTGGACGCGGACGCGTCGAAGGCGATGGTCGCCGAGATCGACCAG
Source organism: Streptomyces mauvecolor (assembly GCF_039532965.1). NCBI lineage: Bacteria > Bacillati > Actinomycetota > Actinomycetes > Kitasatosporales > Streptomycetaceae > Streptomyces > Streptomyces mauvecolor. The sequence continues at coordinate 375,569 of NZ_BAAASQ010000012.1, forward strand.
GCCCACAAGGACGGCGACACCCTCGGCGGAGTCGTCGAGGTGCTCGCCTACGGAGTGCCGGTCGGCCTCGGTTCGCACGTGCACTGGGACCGCCGTCTGGACGCCCGGCTCGCCGCCGCCCTCATGGGCATCCAGGCGATCAAGGGCGTCGAGGTCGGCGACGGCTTCGACCTGGCCCGGGTGCCGGGCTCCAAGGCGCACGACGAGATCGTGAACACCGCCGAGGGTGTCAAGCGCACCTCCGGCCGCTCCGGCGGCACCGAGGGCGGCCTGACCACCGGTGAACTGCTGCGCGTACGAGCCGCGATGAAGCCCATCGCGACCGTGCCCCGCGCGCTCGCCACCATCGACGTCGCCACCGGCGAGGCGGCCAAGGCCCACCACCAGCGCTCCGACGTGTGCGCCGTGCCGGCCGCGGGCATCGTCGCCGAGGCCATGGTCGCGCTCGTCCTCGCGGACGCCGTCGCCGAGAAGTTCGGCGGCGACAGCGTGCCCGAGACCCGCCGCAACGTCGAGTCCTACCTCGACCACCTGCAGATCCGGTGAGCAGCGGACCGCTGGTCGTCCTGGTCGGGCCGATGGGCTCGGGCAAATCCACCGTGGGCGCGTTGCTCGCCGAGCGGCTCGGCGCGTCCTACCGGGACACCGACGCCGACATCGTGGCCGCCGAGGGCCGCGCGATCTCCGACATCTTCATCGAAGACGGCGAGCCGCACTTCCGCGCCCTGGAGCGGGAGGCGGTACGCGTGGCGCTCGCCGAGCACACGGGCGTCCTCGCCCTCGGGGGCGGCGCGATCCTCGACGAGGGCACCCGCGCGCTGCTCGCGCCGCACCCCGTCGTCTATCTCTCGATGGACGTCGAGGAGGCGGTCAAGCGCGTCGGCCTGAACACCGCGCGCCCGCTGCTCGCGGTCAACCCGCGCCGGCAGTGGCGCGAGCTGATGGACGCGCGGCGCCATCTGTACACCGAAGTCGCCCGTGCGGTCGTCGCGACCGACGAGCGCACCCCCGAAGAGGTCGCCCAGGCGGTCCTCGACGCACTGGAGTTGAAGGACGCATGACGGAGCAGGCACCCACCCGGATCCAGGTCGGCGGCACCGCCGGGACGGACCCGTACGAAGTGCTCGTCGGCCGCAACCTGCTGGGCGAGCTGGCCGGACTCATCGGCGACCGGGCCAAGCGGGTCGCGATCATCCACCCGGAGGCGCTGGCCGGCACCGGCGACGCGATCCGCGCGGACCTCGCCGCCGAGGGCTACGAGGCCATCGCGATCCAGGTGCCGAACGCGGAGGAGGCCAAGACCGCCGAGGTCGCCGCCTACTGCTGGAAGGCGCTCGGCCAGTCCGGCTTCACCCGCACCGACGTCGTCGTCGGCGTGGGCGGCGGCGCCACCACCGACCTGGCCGGCTTCGTCGCCGCGACCTGGCTGCGTGGCGTGCGCTGGATCTCGGTGCCGACCACCGTGCTCGGCATGGTGGACGCGGCCGTCGGCGGCAAGACCGGCATCAACACCGCCGAGGGCAAGAACCTGGTGGGCTCCTTCCACCCGCCCGTCGGCGTCCTGTGCGACCTCGCCGCGCTCGACTCGCTGCCGGTCAACGACTACGTGTCGGGCATGGCCGAGGTCATCAAGACCGGCTTCATCGCCGACCCGGTCATCCTCGACCTCATCGAGGCCGACCCGGCCGGCGCCCGCACCCCCGAGGGCCCGCACACCGCCGAACTCATCGAGCGCTCCATCCGGGTCAAGGCCGAAGTTGTCTCCAACGACCTCAAGGAATCGGGTCTGCGCGAGATCCTCAACTACGGCCACACCCTCGCCCACGCCATCGAGAAGAACGAGCGCTACAAGTGGCGGCACGGCGCGGCCGTCTCCGTCGGCATGGTCTTCGCGGCCGAACTCGGCCGTCTGGCAGGGCGGTTGGACGACGCGACCGCGGACCGGCACAGCGCGATCCTCAAGTCGGTCGGCCTGCCGCTCACCTACCGCGGCGACCAGTGGCCCAAGCTCCTGGAGAACATGAAGCTGGACAAGAAGTCCCGCGGCAACCTGCTGCGCTTCATCGTCCTGGACGGCCTCGCCAAGCCGACCGTCCTGGAGGGCCCCGACCCGTCGGTGCTGCTCGCCGCCTACGGCGAGGTCTCCGCATGACCCGGCGGGTGTTCGTCCTCAACGGCCCCAACCTGGGCCGCCTCGGCTCGCGCGAGCCCGATGTCTACGGCGCCACCACCTACGCCGGCCTCGTCGAGGTCTGCGAGGCGCTCGGCAAGGAGCTCGGCTTCGACGTCTCGGTCCGCGAGACCAACGACGAGGGCGAGCTCATCCGCTGGCTGCACGAGGCCGCGGACGGTCGGATTCCGGTCGTCATCAACCCGGGTGCCTTCACCCACTATTCGTACGGAATGCGCGACGCGGCGGCCCAGCGCACCGCGCCGCTCATCGAGGTCCACATCTCGAACCCGTACGCCCGCGAGGAATTCCGCCACACGTCGGTGATCGCACCCGTCGCCACCGGCACCGTAGCGGGCTTCGGCATCGGCTCCTACCGCCTGGCGCTGCGCGCGCTCGCCGACGAACTGGCCGACGAACTCGGCTGACGGGCACTGTTGCCGCTCCCCGGCCGTTCACACTGTGGCGGCCGGGAGAGGTACGGTTCTGCACCGGGCCGCCCCACACCGACGGGCGCCCGACCAGCGCCAGTTGCAGTTACGAGACGGAGTGGCACCGGATGCAGCACGCAGGGGGGGCTCCACTGCCGCCGCCCCACGCCCCGGGGCAGCCCCCGCACGACTGGGCCCAGCCGATCGAGCCGGAGGCGACGGCTCCGCTGCGCCCCGGCGTGCCCCCGCCCGCGCCGGGAGCCCCGCCCTACAAGCCCGGGCCCCCGCCCGGCTCCGGGCCCACGACCGCCCAGCTCCCGGCCCACCCGCAGTCGCCGCCCGCCCCGGCCCATCACCCGGGAGCCCCGCACACAGCGGGCACCCAGCAGCCGCCCGGCCAGGGCTGGCACGGGCCCGCCCCGCAGCACGCCTCGGCCCGGCCGCCGTCCCGGGACACCACCGGGCACGTCGCCCTGCCGCCCGGCGGGCCGGTGCCGATGCCGCAGGCCCCCGAGGGGACCGGTGCCACCACGCTCGCGGTGCTCCTCATCGGCCCCGCCGGAGCCGGCAAGACGACCGTGGCCCGGTACTGGGCGCAGCACCGCCGGGTGCCCACCGCCCACATCAGCCTCGACGACGTACGCGAATGGGTGTGCTCGGGGTTCGCCGACCCCCAGTCGGGCTGGAACGACCACTCCGAGGCCCAGTACCGCCTGGCCCGCCGCACCTGCGGCTTCGCCGCGCGCAACTTCCTGGCCAACGGCATCTCCTGCATCCTCGACGACGCGGTCTTCCCCGACCGGCCGGTCGTCGGCCTCGGCGGCTGGAAGCGGCACGTGGGCCCCGGCCTGCTGCCGGTCGTGCTGCTGCCGGGCCTCGAAGTGGTCCTGGAGCGCAACGCGGAGCGCAGCGGCAACCGCCGCCTCTCGGACGAGGAGGTGGCGGGCATCCACGGCCGCATGGCCGGCTGGTACGGCTCGGGCCTGCCGATCATCGACAACTCCCAGTACGACGTGCCCACCACGGCCCGCCTCCTGGACGACGTCCTGGCCAGAACGATCGCGAGCCCGCCGAGCTGGTAGCCCCGCCCCAGCCGGTCGGGCGTTTGAGGGCAAGAACGGACCGACCCCGGGGCGGCCCCCGGTCGGACGCGCTGAACCGGCCGACCCGGCGCCCCGCTCATACGCTCGGGGCATGTCAGAGGTGTTCGCGGTGCGCCGCGGCTGGCTGCGGGACCGCTGCGCGGCCGCAGGCTGCGCGGCCGCCCTGGTCTCCCGCCCGGCCAACGTCCGCTACCTCGCGGGCGGCGCCCCGCCAGGCGCCGTCCTGCTCGTCGGCCCGGCCGAGGACGTACTGCTGTGCCCGCAGACGCCGTCGGGCGACCTCATCGAGGGGCGCCTCGACGAGCAGCTCAGGATCACCGTGCTGCCCGCCCCCGGCGGCGACCCGGCCGTCGCGGCCGCCGACCTCGCCCAGACCAGCGGCGCCGACTCGCTGGCCGTCGAGGAGCACCACCTGTCCGTGGCCCGCCACCGCGCGCTCGGCTCGGTGGCGCCCCGGCTGCTCCTGAGCGATCTGGGCGGCGCGGTCGAGCAGCGCCGCCTGGTCAAGGACGAGGACGAGATCGCCTGTCTGCGCATCGCCGCCGAGATCACCGACCAGGCCCTGGGCGAACTCCTGGAGTCGATCCTGGTGGGCCGCACCGAGCGCCACCTCGCCCTGGAACTGGAGCGCCGCCTGGTCGACCACGGCGCGGACGGGCCCGCCTTCATGACCTCGGTCGGCACCGGCCCCAACTCCGGCCGGGCCGGCCACCGCCCGGCCGACCGCCGGGTCGAGGAGGGCGACTTCCTCTCGGTCTGCCTGGGTGCCACCTACCGCGGCTACCGCTGCGAGATCGGCCGCACCTTCGTGATCGGCACCACCCCCGCCGACTGGCAGATCGAGCTGTACGACGCCGTTTTCGCAGCCCAGCGGGCCGGCCGGGAGGCTCTCGTACCGGGTGCCGAGTACCGCGCGGTGGACCGCGCGGCCCGCCAGGTGCTGGACTCGGCGGGGCACGCGGAGGCCTTCGGACCGCTCACCGGACACGGCGTCGGGATCGAAATCGACGAGGAGCCGCAGCTCGCACCTGGAGCCATGGGTAAACTGGACACTTGCGTGCCGGTCACCGTCGAACCGGGGGTCCACCTCCCGGGCCGGGGCGGCGTCCGGATCGATGACACGCTCGTCGTACGCCCCGAGGCGGACGGCGGCCCCGAGCTACTCACCATCACGACCAAGGAGCTGCTAGCGCTCTAGCACGCGTACGTGCCCCGTGTACGTACCCTCGGTCGTCCACCAGCTTTCAGTCCAGGAGATTCCGCAACCGTGGCTTCCACGAACGACCTCAAGAACGGCCTGGTGCTCAAGCTCGACGGAGGCCAGCTCTGGTCCGTCGTCGAGTTCCAGCACGTCAAGCCCGGCAAGGGCCCGGCCTTCGTGCGCACCAAGCTCAAGAACGTGCTCTCCGGCAAGGTGGTCGACAAGACCTTCAACGCCGGTGTGAAGGTCGAGACGGCCACCATCGACCGCCGCGACATGCAGTTCTCGTACATGGACGGCGAGTACTTCGTCTTCATGGACATGGACACGTACGACCAGCTGATGGTCGACCGCAAGGCTGTCGGCGACGCCGCCAACTTCCTGATCGAGGGCTTCACCGCCTCGGTCGCGCAGCACGAGGGCGAGGTGCTCTACGTCGAGCTCCCCGCCGCCGTCGAGCTGGTCATCCAGCACACCGACCCGGGCGTCCAGGGCGACCGCTCCACCGGCGGCACCAAGCCGGCCACCCTGGAGACCGGTTACGAGATCGGCGTCCCGCTCTTCATCACCACCGGTGAGAAGATCAAGGTCGACACCCGCACCGGCGACTACCTCGGCCGGGTGAACAGCTAACCGTGGCTGCCCGGAACAAGGCCCGCAAGCGCGCCTTCCAGATCCTCTTCGAGGCCGACCAGCGCGGTGAGTCCGTGCAGACGGTCCTCGCGGACTGGGTGCGGCACTCGCGGTCCGACGACCGTCAGCCGCCGGTCGCCGAGTACACGATGCAGCTCGTCGAGGGGTACGCGGGCCATGTGGACCGCATCGACGACCTGATCTCCACGTACGCGGTGGGCTGGACGCTCGACCGGATGCCGGTCGTCGACCGGAACATCCTGCGGCTCGGCGCGTACGAGCTCGTCTGGGAGGACGAGACGCCCGACGCGGTCGTCATCGACGAGGCCGTCCAGCTGGCGAAGGAGTTCTCCACGGACGACTCGCCGGCCTTCGTGAACGGGCTGCTCGCCCGTTTCAAGGACCTCAAGCCGAGCCTGCGCCGCGACTAGCCTCCGGCAGGGACAGGCCTACGAAGGGCCCGCAGCACCATGCGTGCTGCGGGCCCTTCGGCGTGCCCCGCCGCCGCATGGCCGGATGGCCACCTGACCGCATGTCCGCGTACGAAAACGCCGTCGGGCCCGGTGGGAGCGGAGTGCTCCCACCGGGCCCGACGGCACGTTTCTGCTGAAGGGGCGTCAGCCCTCTTCGTGCGCGACCGCGCGGCGCGCGTCCGCGTCCAGGACGCCCCAGCTGATCAGCTGCTCGGTCAGCACCGAGGGCGACTGGTCGTAGATCACGGCCAGGGTGCGCAGATCGTCCTGGCGGATCGAGAGGACCTTGCCGTTGTAGTCGCCGCGCTGCGACTGGATGGTCGCCGCGTAACGCTGCAGCGGGCCCGCCTTCTCCGGCGGGACGTGGGCGAGGCGCTCAAGGTCGAGAACCAGCTTCGGCGGCGGCTCGGCGGCCCCGCCCGGCGTGGTGCCCGGCAGCAGCTCCTGCACCGGAACGCCGTAGAAGTCCGCCAGCTCGGCAAGGCGCTGTACGGTCACGGCACGGTCGCCGCGCTCGTACGAGCCGACCACGACGGCCTTCCAGCGGCCCTGGGACTTCTCCTCCACACCGTGGAGGGAGAGGCCCTGCTGGGTGCGGATGGCGCGGAGCTTGGCCCCGAGCTGTTTTGCGTATTCGCTGGACATATAGCTCCCCGGACGCTGTGACAACGTGCGGCTCCGCCGCGCGGCTGTAACTCACTGTGAGGTTACGCAGCGTTACTTGGCCGCGTCAAGCCGAATGGTCCACACCCTCGCCCCGGAGGAGTGACAGGCTCCGCGTGGGCCGGGCCCTACAGGTCACGGCGATTCGTCGGGCGCACTCACCCGTTCGAGTGATGGCCCGGTGTTGGGTGCCTCCTGGCCCCTGGTACCGTTGGTGACGCAATTCCGACGTCCTTTAAGGTCCGTCCCGTGAGGCGGAGAAGGAGGTCCGTTTCATATGGACACGCAGCACCCGCAGAACCAGCAGGATCCGGCGCACCCCGATGCGGCGCGGCCCGTTCTCGAAGGCCCCGACATCGCCCGCGTCCTGACCCGTATCGCCCACGAGATCGTCGAACGCGCCAAGGGCGCCGACGACGTGGTGCTCCTCGGCATCCCGACCCGCGGCGTCTTCCTCGCCGAGCGGCTCGCCGTGAAGCTGGAGGAGATCACCGGGCGCAAGACCCCGGTCGGTTCCCTCGACATCACCATGTACCGCGACGACCTGCGGATGAAGCCCGCCCGGGCGCTCGGCCGCACCGAGATCCCCGGCGACGGCATCGACGGCCGCCTGGTCGTCCTCGTCGACGACGTGCTCTTCTCCGGCCGCACCATCCGCGCCGCCCTCGACGCGCTCGGCGACATCGGCCGCCCCCGCGCCGTCCAGCTCGCGGTCCTCGTCGACCGCGGCCACCGCGAACTCCCGATCCGCGCCGACTACGTCGGCAAGAACCTCCCCACGTCGCTGCGGGAGACGGTCAAGGTCCAGCTCGCCGAGGAGGACGGCCGCGACGCCGTGCTGCTCGGTGTCAAGCAGACCGCCCCGGCCGGCGAGCAGTAGGCCCCACCCGACTCCGTACGGCCCAACCGGACCCGTACGGCCTGCTTCTGCGCGCCCGCATGCCCAAACCTCCACCACACCTGGAGAACCCCCAGATGATGCGTCACCTCATCTCGGCCGCCGACCTCACCCGCGACGACGCCGTCCTCATCCTCGACACCGCCGAGGAGATGGCCCGTGTCTCCGACCGGCCGATAAAGAAGCTCCCCGCGCTGCGCGGCCGGACGATCTGCAACCTGTTCTTCGAGGACTCCACCCGCACCCGGATCTCCTTCGAGGCGGCCGAGAAGCGCCTGTCGGCCGATGTCATCAACTTCGCCGCCAAGGGCTCCTCGGTCTCCAAGGGAGAGTCCCTGAAGGACACCGCGCAGACCCTGGAGGCGATGGGCGTCGACGCCGTCGTCATCCGGCACAGCGCCTCCGGCGCCCCCTACCGCCTGGCCACCTCCGGCTGGATCGACGCCCCGGTCATCAACGCAGGAGACGGCACCCACCAGCACCCCACCCAGGCGCTGCTCGACGCGTTCACCATGCGCCGCCGCCTGGTCGGCAAGGACGCCCTCGGCCAGGACCTGGCCGGCAAGCGCATCACCCTCGTCGGCGACGTGCTGCACAGCCGGGTGGCCCGCTCCAACGTCGACCTGCTGCACACGCTCGGCGCCGAGGTCACCCTGGTGGCCCCGCCGACGCTGCTCCCGGTCGGCGTCGAGCACTGGACCTGCGACGTGAGTTACGACCTGGACGCCGTGCTGCCGAAGTCCGACGCGGTGATGATGCTGCGTGTGCAGCGCGAACGCATGAACGCCGCCTTCTTCCCGACCGAGCGCGAGTACTCGCGGCGCTACGGGCTCGACGGCGACCGCATGGCCAAGATGCCCGAGCACGGCATCGTCATGCACCCCGGCCCGATGGTGCGCGGCATGGAAATCACCGCCGAGGTCGCCGACTCCGACCGCTGCACGGTCGTCGAGCAGGTCGCCAACGGCGTCCACACCCGTATGGCGGTCCTGTACCTGCTGCTCGGCGGCAACGAGCCCGCCGTCAGCCACGCCCGTCCCACCGATGCGGAGAACAAGTAACCATGAGCAAGATCCTTATCCGTGGTGCGAAGGTCCTCGGCGGCGACGTCCAGGACGTCCTGATCGACGGCGAGACCATCGCCGCCGTCGGCACCGGCCTGGACGCCGGGGACGCGACCGTCGTCGACGCCGAGGGCCAGATCCTGCTGCCCGGCCTCGTCGACCTGCACACCCACCTGCGCGAGCCCGGCCGCGAGGACTCCGAGACGGTCCTCACCGGTACCCAGGCGGCTGCACGCGGCGGCTACACCTCGGTCTTCGCCATGGCCAACACCTTCCCCGTCGCCGACACCGCGGGCGTCGTCGAGCAGGTCTGGCGGCTCGGCAAGGAGTCCGGCTACTGCGACGTGCAGCCCATCGGCGCCGTCACCGTGGGCCTGGAGGGCAAGAAGCTCTCCGAGCTCGGCGCCATGCACGACTCCGCCGCCGGCGTCACCGTCTTCTCCGACGACGGCAAGTGCGTCGACGACGCCGTGATCATGCGCCGCGCCCTGGAGTACGTGAAGGCCTTCGGCGGCGTCGTCGCCCAGCATGCCCAGGAGCCCCGTCTCACCGAGGGCGCCCAGATGAACGAGGGCGTCGTCTCGGCCGAGCTCGGCCTGGGCGGCTGGCCCGCCGTCGCCGAGGAGTCGATCATCGCCCGCGACGTGCTGCTCGCCGAGCACGTCGGCTCCCGCGTGCACATCTGCCACCTCTCGACCGCCGGTTCCGTCGAGATCGTCCGCTGGGCCAAGTCCCGCGGCATCGACGTGACCGCCGAGGTCACCCCGCACCACCTGCTCCTCACCGACGAGCTGGTCCGCTCGTACAACCCGGTCTACAAGGTCAACCCGCCGCTGCGTACGGAGAAGGACGTCATGGCGCTGCGCGAGGCGCTCGCCGACGGCACCATCGACATCGTCGCCACCGATCACGCCCCGCACCCGCACGAGGACAAGGACTGCGAGTGGGCCGCGGCCGCCATGGGCATGGTCGGCCTGGAGACCGCGCTCTCCGTCGTCCAGCACACGATGGTCGAGACCGGCCTGCTCGACTGGGCCGGCGTCGCCGACCGCATGTCGCACAAGCCCGCCGAGATCGGCCGGGCGAAGGGCCACGGACGCCCCGTCTCGGCAGGCGAACCCGCCAACCTGACGCTGGTGGATCCGGCATACCGTGGAGAGGTGAACCCCGCGGGCTTCGCCTCCCGCAGCCGCAACACCCCCTACGAGGGCCGCGAGCTGCCCGGACGCATCACCCACACCTTCCTGCGGGGCCGGGCAACGGTCGTGGACGGGAAGCTGGCGTGACGTACGCATCACTGATCAATCTGGCCGCCGAGGAGAAGTCCGCCGAGGTGACCAACTGGGGCGGACGGATCGGCTGGCTCGTCGGGCTCGCGCTCTTCGTGGCGCTCGTCTACTGGCTGATGCGCCAGGGCTGGCAGTGGCGCGGCCGCCTCCAGGCCGACCTGCCGGACCTCCCCACCGCGCCCGAGACGCCGGGCGAGGCGAAACTGAAGCTGAGCGGCCGCTACCACGGCTCCACCACCGCCGGGCAGTGGCTCGACCGCATCGTGGCGCACGGCCTGGGCGTACGCAGCAAGGCCGAGCTCACCCTGACGGACGCGGGCCTGGACGTCGTACGCCCCGGGGCGGACGACTTCTTCGTCCCGGCCGCGCAGCTCCGCGAGGCCCGGCTCGACAAGGGCATCGCGGGCAAGGTCCTCACCGAGGGCGGCCTGCTCGTCGTCACCTGGAGCCACGGCGACAAGCTCATCGACTCGGGCTTCCGCTCCGACCGGGCCGAGCAGCACCCGGCCTGGGTCGAAGCCATCAACTCCATGATCACCACCAACACGACGGAAGGCGCCGCACGATGACGACCTCCACCCGGGGAGCCGCCAAGGCTCCCGCCGTACTCGTCCTGGAGGACGGCCGTATCTTCCGCGGCCGCGCCTACGGGGCCGTGGGGGAGACCTTCGGCGAGGCCGTGTTCTCCACCGGCATGACCGGCTACCAGGAGACCCTGACCGACCCGTCGTACCACCGCCAGGTCGTCGTGATGACCGCCCCGCACGTCGGCAACACCGGCGTCAACGACGAGGACCCCGAGTCCTCCCGCATCTGGGTGGCCGGCTACGTCGTGCGCGACCCCGCGCGCATCCCGTCCAACTGGCGCTCGCGCCGCTCCCTGGACGAGGAGCTCGTCAAGCAGGGCGTCGTCGGGATCTCCGGCATCGACACCCGCGCGCTCACCCGCCACCTGCGCGAGCGCGGCGCCATGCGCGTCGGCATCTTCTCCGGCGAGGCCGTCGCGGACGACGCGGCGCTGCTCGCCCGCGTGAAGGAAGCGCCCCAGATGGTCGGCGCGAACCTCTCCGCGGAGGTCGCCACCAAGGAGACCTACGTCGTCCCCGCGATCGGTGAGAAGAAGTTCACCGTCGCCGCCGTCGACCTCGGCATCAAGGGCATGACCCCGCACCGCATGGCCGAGCGCGGCATCGAGGTGCACGTGCTGCCCGCGACCGCCACCGCCGAGGAGGTGTACGCCGTGAACCCCGACGGCGTGTTCTTCTCCAACGGGCCGGGCGACCCGGCCACCGCCGACGGCCCCGTCGCCGTCATGCAGGAAGTCCTCGCCCGCAAGACGCCGCTGTTCGGCATCTGCTTCGGCAACCAGATCCTGGGCCGCGCGCTCGGCTTCGGCACGTACAAGCTGAAGTACGGCCACCGCGGCATCAACCAGCCGGTGCAGGACCGTACGACCGGCAAGGTCGAGGTCACCGCGCACAACCACGGCTTCGCCGTCGACGCGCCGCTCGACAAGGTCTCCGAGACGCCCTACGGGCGCGCCGAGGTCTCCCACGTCTGTCTGAACGACCAGGTCGTCGAAGGCCTCCAGCTGCTCGACCAGCCGGCCTTCAGCGTCCAGTACCACCCCGAAGCGGCAGCCGGCCCGCACGACGCCGCCTACCTCTTCGACCGCTTCGTAACCCTGATGGAGGGCCAGCGTGCCTAAGCGCTCCGATATCCAGTCCGTCCTGGTCATCGGCTCCGGTCCGATCGTCATCGGCCAGGCCGCCGAGTTCGACTACTCCGGCACCCAGGCCTGCCGCATCCTCAAGGCCGAGGGCCTCAGGGTCATCCTGGTCAACTCCAACCCGGCCACGATCATGACCGACCCGGAGATCGCCGACGCCACCTACGTCGAGCCGATCACCCCCGAGTTCGTCGAGAAGATCATCGCCAAGGAGCGCCCCGACGCCCTCCTGCCCACCCTCGGCGGCCAGACCGCGCTCAACACCGCGATCTCCATGCACGAGCAGGGCGTCCTGGAGAAGTACGGCGTGGAGCTCATCGGCGCCAACGTCGAGGCCATCAACAAGGGCGAGGACCGCGACCTGTTCAAGGGCGTCGTCGAGGCCGTCAAGGCCAAGATCGGCTACGGCGAGTCCGCCCGCTCGGTCATCTGCCACTCGATGGACGACGTCATCAAGGGCGTCGAGACCCTCGGCGGCTACCCGGTCGTGGTGCGCCCCTCCTTCACCATGGGCGGCGCCGGCTCCGGCTTCGCGCACGACGAGGAGGAGCTGCGCCGCATCGCCGGCCAGGGCCTCACGCTCTCGCCGACCACCGAGGTGCTCCTGGAGGAGTCCATCCTCGGCTGGAAGGAGTACGAGCTGGAGCTGATGCGCGACAAGAACGACAACGTCGTGGTCGTCTGCTCCATCGAGAACTTCGACCCGATGGGCGTGCACACCGGTGACTCGATCACCGTCGCCCCGGCGATGACGCTCACCGACCGCGAGTACCAGCGGCTGCGCGACATCGGCATCGCGATCATCCGCGAGGTCGGCGTCGACACCGGCGGCTGCAACATCCAGTTCGCGATCAACCCGGACGACGGCCGCGTCATCGTCATCGAGATGAACCCGCGCGTCTCGCGGTCCTCCGCGCTCGCGTCGAAGGCCACCGGCTTCCCGATCGCCAAGATCGCGGCCAAGCTCGCCATCGGCTACACGCTCGACGAGGTCCCCAACGACATCACCGAGAAGACGCCGGCGTCCTTCGAGCCGACCCTCGACTACGTCGTCGTGAAGGCCCCGCGCTTCGCCTTCGAGAAGTTCCCCTCCGCCGACTCCACCCTCACCACCACCATGAAGTCGGTGGGCGAAGCCATGGCGATCGGCCGGAACTTCACCGAGGCCCTCCAGAAGGCCCTGCGCTCCCTGGAGAAGAAGGGCTCGCAGTTCGACTTCACGGGCCCGGTCGGCGCCAAGGAGGTCCTCCTGGAGGAGGCCAAGCGTCCGACCGACGGCCGGATCAACACCGTCATGTACGCGATCCGCGCGGGCGCCACCCAGGAAGAGGTCTTCGAGTCCACGAAGATCGACCCCTGGTTCGTCGACCAGCTCTTCCTCATCAAGGAGATCGCCGACGAGCTGGCCGCCGCCGACAAGCTCGGCCCCGAGCTGCTTGCCGAGGCCAAGCGGCACGGCTTCTCGGACGCCCAGATCGCCGGCATCCGCGGCCTGCGCGAGGACGTCGTCCGCGAGGTGCGGCACGCGCTGGGAGTGCGCCCGGTCTACAAGACGGTCGACACCTGCGCCGCCGAGTTCGCCGCCAAGACCCCGTACTTCTACTCCTCGTACGACGAGGAGAGCGAGGTCGCGCCGCGCACCAAGCCCGCCGTGATCATCCTGGGTTCGGGCCCGAACCGCATCGGCCAGGGCATCGAGTTCGACTACTCCTGCGTCCACGCCTCCTTCGCGCTGAGCGACGCGGGCTTCGAGACCGTGATGGTCAACTGCAACCCCGAGACGGTCTCGACGGACTACGACACCTCCGACCGCCTGTACTTCGAGCCGCTCACGCTCGAAGACGTGCTGGAGATCGTCCACGCCGAGACGCTCGCCGGCCCGGTCGCGGGCGTCGTCGTCCAGCTCGGCGGCCAGACCCCGCTCGGCCTGTCCCAGGCGCTCAAGGACAACGGCGTGCCGGTGGTCGGCACCCCGCCCGAGGCCATCCACGCCGCCGAGGACCGCGGCGCGTTCGGCCGCGTGCTCGCCGAGGCCGGCCTGCCCGCGCCCAAGCACGGCACCGCCACCACCTTCGCGGGCGCCAAGGCCATCGCCGACGAGATCGGCTACCCCGTCCTCGTACGCCCCTCGTACGTGCTCGGCGGCCGCGGCATGGAGATCGTGTACGACGAGGAGCGGCTGGCCTCGTACATCGCCGAGTCCACCGAGATCTCGCCGACCCGCCCGGTGCTCGTCGACCGCTTCCTGGACGACGCCATCGAGATCGACGTGGACGCCCTCTACGACGGCACCGAGCTCTACCTCGGCGGCGTCATGGAGCACATCGAGGAGGCCGGCATCCACTCCGGCGACTCGGCGTGCGCGCTGCCCCCGATCACCCTCGGCGGCTTCGACATCAAGCGCCTGCGCGCCTCGACGGAGGCCATCGCCAAGGGAGTCGGCGTCCGCGGACTGATCAACATCCAGTTCGCGATGGCGGGCGACATCCTGTACGTCCTCGAAGCCAACCCGCGCGCCTCGCGCACCGTGCCCTTCACCTCGAAGGCGACCGCGGTGCCGCTCGCGAAGGCCGCCGCCCGCATCTCGCTCGGCGCGACCATCGCCGAGCTGCGCGCCGAGGGCATGCTCCCCAAGGAGGGCGACGGCGGCACCCTGCCGCTGGACGCGCCGATCTCCGTCAAGGAGGCCGTGATGCCGTGGAGCCGCTTCCGCGACGTCCACGGGCGCGGCGTCGACACGGTGCTCGGCCCGGAGATGCGCTCCACCGGTGAAGTCATGGGCATCGACTCGGTGTTCGGCACCGCGTACGCCAAGTCGCAGGCGGGCGCCTACGGCCCGCTGCCGACGAAGGGCCGCGCGTTCATCTCGGTCGCCAACCGGGACAAGCGCACGATGATCTTCCCGGCGCGCGAACTGGTCGCCCACGGCTTCGAGTTGATGGCCACCTCCGGCACCGCCGAGGTGCTGCGCCGCAACGGCATCAACGCCACCGTGGTGCGCAAGCTCAGCGAGGGCGAGGGCCCGAACGGCGAGAAGACGATCGTCCAGCTGATCCACGACGGCGAGGTCGACCTCATCGTCAACACGCCGTACGGCACCGGCGGCCGCCTCGACGGCTACGAGATCCGCACGGCGGCGGTCGCCCGCTCCGTGCCCTGCCTGACCACGGTCCAGGCCCTCGCGGCGGCCGTCCAGGGCATCGATGCCCTCAACCACGGTGACGTGGGCGTCCGTTCGCTCCAGGAACACGCGGAACACCTGACCGCGGCCCGCGACTAGCAGACGGCGAGGAGGGGGACACCGGAAACCGGTGTCCCCCTCTTCATGAGCCCCTGAGGACACCGAGACACATGTACAAGCTCTTCTTCAACCTCGTCTTCAAGCGCATGGACCCCGAGCAGGCCCACTACCTGGCCTTCCGCTGGATCCGCCTCGCGGCCCGCGTCCCCGTCCTGCGCACGTTCGTCGCCGCCGTGCTCGCCCCCCGCCACAAGGAGCTGCGCACCGAGGCACTCGGCCTGCGCATGCACGGCCCGTTCGGCCTCGCCGCCGGGTTCGACAAGAACGCGGTCGCGATCGACGGCATGTCGATGCTCGGGTTCGACCACATCGAGATCGGCACGGTCACCGGCGAGCCCCAGCCCGGCAACCCGAAGAAGCGCCTGTTCCGCCTTGTGCAGGACCGCGCGCTGATCAACCGCATGGGCTTCAACAACGAGGGCTCGGCGGCGGTGGCCGAGCGCCTGGCGGCCCGCAAGGCCGTGTTCCGCACGACCGTGGGCGTCAACATCGGCAAGACCAAGGTCGTCCCCGAGGCCGAGGCCGCCGCCGACTACGTGAAGTCGACCGAGCGCCTGGCCCGGCACGCCGACTACCTGGTCGTGAACGTCTCCTCACCGAACACCCCCGGTCTGCGCAACCTCCAGGCCACCGAGTCGCTGCGCCCGCTCCTGACCGCCGTGCGCGAGGCCGCCGACCGCAGTGTCCAGGGCCGCCGCGTCCCGCTGCTCGTCAAGATCGCCCCCGACCTCGCGGACGCCGACATCGACGCGGTCGCCGACCTCGCCGTCGAGCTCGGCCTGGACGGCATCATCGCCACGAACACCACGATCGCCCGGGACGGGCTCGGCCTGAAGTCCCCGGCCGGCCTCGTCAAGGAGACCGGCGGCCTGTCCGGCGCCCCGCTCAAGGAGCGCTCCCTGGAGGTGCTCGGCCGCCTGTACGCCCGCGTCGGCGACCGGCTCGTCCTGATCGGCGTGGGCGGCATCGAGAACGCCGAGGACGCCTGGCAGCGCATCCTGGCCGGCGCCACCCTGGTCCAGGGCTACAGCGCCTTCATCTACGAGGGCCCCTTCTGGGGCCGCGCGATCCACAAGGGCCTCGCGGCCCGGCTCGCCGCCTCCCCGTACGCAACGCTCGCCGAGGCCGTCGGCGCCGAGACCCGGAAGAAGGCCGCCGCATGATCCCCTTCGGTACCCGACTGCGCGAGGCGATGGACACCCGCGGCCCCCTCTGCGTGGGCATCGACCCTCACGCGTCGCTGCTCGCGGACTGGGGCCTGAACGACGACATCGCAGGCCTCGAGCGCTTCACCCGCATCACGGTCGAGGCGCTCGCCGACCGGGTGGCGATGCTCAAGCCGCAGTCCGCGTTCTTCGAGCGGTTCGGCTCGCGCGGCATCGCCGTCCTGGAGAAGGCCGTCGAGGAGGCCCGCGCGGCCGGCACGCTGGTCCTGATGGACGCCAAGCGCGGCGACATCGGCTCCACCATGGCGGCGTACGCGGCCACCTACCTGGACCCGGCATCCCCGCTGTTCTCGGACGCGGTCACCGTCTCCCCGTACCTCGGCTTCGGCTCGCTGCGCCCGGCGCTCGACCTGGCGGCGAAGTCCGGCTCGGGCGTGTTCGTGCTTGCCCTGACCTCCAACCCGGAGGGCGCCGAGGTCCAGCGCTCGACGGCGGCCGACGGCCGGCCGCTCGCTCAGCTGATGCTGGACCACATGGCCGCCGAGAACGCGGGCGCCTCGCCGATGGGCTCGGTCGGCGCGGTGGTCGGCGCGACGCTGGGCGACGCCGGCGTGAACCTCGACATCAACGGCCCGCTGCTCGCCCCCGGCATCGGCGCCCAGGGCGCGACCCCGGCCGACCTCCCCGGCGTCTTCGGCTCCGCCGTGCGCAATGTCGTCCCGAGCGTCAGCCGCGGCGTGCTGCGCCACGGCCCCGACGTGAGCGCCCTGCGCGAGGCGGCGGCCCGCTACGCCGACGAGGTCCGCGCGGCGGTTCCCCGGGCGTGATCCACCGCGGAGCCCCGGTGTGACATACGTCGCACCGGGGCTCCGCGCTTTCCGGACGTGCGACAACGGCCGCCGGGCCGGTTCACGGAACGGCCAAACCGCTCGTGCGGAGAGGTCGCGGGGTGTGCGCACACGAAACGTTGACAATTTCCTTACTCAAAACCAGGGTGTTTTGTCCGAAAAGTCCCGGTCGGTTGAGGCTGACCAGGACTTTTCGTCTGTTCTCGCTGACTGGAGCGGCCTTGGCCGCTAGTCTCCGACGAGAGCAGACGAGCACGTGCGCGAGTGCGTTGTTCGTTGCTCGCCTGGTGTGGGGCGATTAGGTTCCTCACCGGTCCGTATCCGACAGTTCGACATCCGAGGTGACGTAGGCGTGGCTCTTCCGCCCCTTACCCCTGAACAGCGCGCAGCCGCGCTCGAAAAGGCCGCCGCGGCTCGCCGGGAGCGGGCCGAGGTCAAGAATCGACTCAAGCACTCCGGCGCCTCGCTCCACGAGGTCATCAAGTCGGGCCAGGAGAACGACGTCATCGGGAAGATGAAGGTCTCCGCGCTCCTCGAGTCCCTGCCCGGCGTGGGCAAGGTCCGCGCCAAGCAGATCATGGAGCGGCTCGGGATCTCCGAGAGCCGCCGCGTGCGGGGGCTCGGCTCCAACCAGATCGCGTCCCTTGAGCGCGAGTTCGGCGGCTCCGGGGCCTGACGTCTCGGGCATACCCGAGAAGCTGGAATAATCGCCGCATGGCAGCAACACCCCGGGGGACCACCCCCGTACCCCCGGACGCACGTCCGCGGCTGACCGTGCTCTCCGGCCCCTCCGGGGTCGGCAAGAGCACGGTCGTCGCTCATATGCGCAAGGTTCACCCCGAGGTCTGGCTCTCGGTGTCGGCGACGACCCGCAAGCCGCGCCCCGGCGAGCGGCACGGCGTGCAGTACTTCTTCGTCGACGACGAGGAGTTCGACAAGCTCGTCGCCAACGGCGAACTGCTCGAGTGGGCCGAGTTCGCGGGCAACCGTTACGGAACCCCACGCAAGGCCGTACTCGAACGCCTCGAAGCGGGCGAGCCCGTCCTCCTGGAGATCGACCTCCAGGGCGCCCGGCTCGTGCGCGAGTCGATGCCCGAGGCCCAGCTCGTCTTCCTCGCGCCGCCGAGCTGGGACGAGCTGGTCCGCAGGCTCACCGGCCGGGGCACCGAGGCGCCCGACGTCATCGAGCGCCGCCTGGCCGCCGCCAAGGTCGAACTGGCCGCCGAGGCCGAGTTCGACACCACACTGGTCAACACCTCGGTCGAGGACGTGGCCCGTGAGCTGCTAGCCTTGATGCGAGTTGTTTGATCGAGTCGTATGACGTCATTTACCCGGCACGTTCCGGGCGTCGGCGTCGGCTCACTTTGATTCAGCTCACATCTTCGATCCCCATCGGAAGGCAGAGAGTGTCCTCTTCCATTACCGCGCCCGAGGGCATCATCAACCCTCCGATTGATGAGCTCCTCGAGGCAACCGACTCGAAGTACAGCCTGGTGATCTACGCGGCCAAGCGTGCCCGCCAGATCAACGCGTACTACTCGCAGCTCGGTGAGGGTCTGCTCGAGTACGTCGGCCCGCTGGTGGACACCCACGTCCACGAGAAGCCGCTCTCGATCGCGCTGCGCGAGATCAACGCGGGTCTGCTGACCTCCGAGGCCATCGAGGGCCCCGCCCAGTAGGCGACAAGACGTTCCACCACAGGCCCGGCAGCGCGACTGCCGGGCCTGTGGTGTGTCATGGGTACGTACACGCATCAGGCGCGCGCGGGGAGAGGCGAATTTTCCGATGGCCAAGCCGAAGGTCGTTCTGGGGGTCAGCGGCGGCATCGCCGCCTACAAGGCGTGCGAGCTGCTGCGCCGGCTGACCGAGTCGGGGCACGACGTACGGGTGGTGCCGACCGCGTCGGCGCTGCACTTCGTCGGGGCCGCCACCTGGTCGGCGCTCTCCGGCCACCCCGTCGCGACCGAGGTCTGGTCCGACGTCCACGAGGTGCCCCACGTCCGCATCGGGCAGGGCGCCGACCTCGTGATCGTGGCCCCGGCCACCGCCGACATGCTGGCCAAGGCCGCCCACGGCCTCGCCGACGACCTGCTGACCAACACCCTGCTCACCGCGCGCTGCCCGGTCGTCTTCGCGCCCGCGATGCACACCGAGATGTGGGAGCACCCCGCGACCCAGGAGAACGTGGCGACGCTGCGCCGCCGGGGTGCGGTCGTCGTCGAGCCCGCCGTCGGCCGGCTCACCGGCGCCGACACGGGCAAGGGGCGGCTGCCCGACCCGGACGAGCTGTTCGAGGTGTGCCGCCGGGTACTCGCGCGGGGGAGTGCCGAGCGGGATCTGGCCGGGCGGCATGTGGTGATCAGCGCCGGTGGCACGCGCGAGCCGCTCGACCCCGTGCGCTATCTCGGCAACCGTTCCTCGGGCAAGCAGGGGTACGCCCTCGCGCGGACCGCCGTCGCGCGGGGGGCCAGGGTCACCCTGATCGAGGCGAACACCGGGCTGCCGGACCCTGCGGGCGCCGATGTGGTCCGCGTCGGCACCGCCGTACAGCTGCGGGAAGCCGTCCTGAAGGCGGCCGGGGACGCCGATGCCGTGGTCATGGCGGCCGCGGTCGCCGACTTCCGGCCCGAGTCGTACGCCGCGGGGAAGATCAAGAAGAAGGACGGTGAGGAGCCCGCGCCGCTCACGCTGGTCCGCAATCCGGACATCCTGGCCGAGATCTCCGCCGACCGGGCCCGGCCCGGGCAGCTGGTCGTGGGTTTCGCCGCCGAGACCGACGACGTGCTGGCCAACGGCCGCCTGAAACTCCGGCGCAAGGGGTGCGACCTGCTCGTCGTCAACGAGGTCGGCGAGCGCAAGACGTTCGGCTCCGAGGAGAACGAGGCCGTGGTCCTCGGCGCCGACGGATCCGAGACGCCCGTCCCGTACGGCCCGAAGGAAGCCCTCGCCGACACCGTGTGGGATTTGGTGGGCGAGCGTTTCGGACAGACCGGCGCTGCGTCTCCCGACCGCCTCTAGCCCTCCAGGACCCGGGTCCGGGGCTTGATCCGGGGCCTGCGCGTGCTGTCGTCGACGGCCCGAAACGGACGTTCGTACGACCGGATCCGGAGATCTCCGGACTCCACAGATCGAGACACGTGGTCCAACGAGCAGAACCGACCGATAAACTGGTCTCGGAACCGCAGCCGGGCGCAGCTCCCGGCGCGACCGACCATGATCAGCCAGCAGCCGCTGCAACCCCAGGGAGCGTTGTGTCCCGTCGTCTCTTCACCTCGGAGTCTGTGACCGAGGGTCACCCCGACAAGATCGCTGACCAGATCAGCGACACGATCCTCGACGCGCTTCTGCGCGAGGACCCGACCTCCCGCGTCGCCGTGGAGACCCTCATCACCACGGGCCTGGTGCACGTGGCCGGAGAGGTCACGACCAAGGCATACGCGCCGATCGCCCAGCTGGTCCGCGACAAGATCCTCGAGATCGGCTACGACTCGTCGAAGAAGGGCTTCGACGGCGCCTCCTGCGGCGTCTCGGTGTCCATCGGCGCGCAGTCCCCGGACATCGCGCAGGGTGTCGACACGGCGTACGAGAAGCGTGTCGAGGGCGACGAGGACGAGCTCGACAAGCAGGGTGCCGGCGACCAGGGCCTGATGTTCGGCTACGCCACGGACGAGACGCCCGAGCTGATGCCGCTGCCGATCCACATCGCGCACCGCCTCTCGCGCCGCCTGACCGAGGTCCGCAAGAACGGGACCATCCCGTACCTGCGCCCCGACGGCAAGACCCAGGTCACCATCGAGTACGACGGCGACAAGGCCGTCCGCCTCGACACGGTCGTGGTCTCCACGCAGCACGCGAGCGACATCGACCTGGAGTCGCTGCTCGCCCCCGACATCCGCGAGTTCGTCGTCGAGCACGTCCTGAAGCAGCTCGTCGAGGACGGCATCAAGCTGGACACCGACGCCTACCGCCTCCTGGTGAACCCGACCGGCCGCTTCGAGATCGGCGGCCCGATGGGCGACGCGGGTCTGACCGGCCGCAAGATCATCATCGACACGTACGGCGGCATGTCCCGCCACGGCGGCGGCGCCTTCTCCGGCAAGGACCCGTCCAAGGTCGACCGCTCCGCCGCCTACGCGATGCGCTGGGTCGCCAAGAACGTCGTGGCCGCCGGCCTCGCCGCGCGCTGCGAGGTCCAGGTCGCGTACGCGATCGGCAAGGCCGAGCCGGTGGGCCTGTTCGTCGAGACGTTCGGCACCAACACGGTCGACAACGAGAAGATCGAGACCGCGATCGCCCAGGTCTTCGACCTGCGCCCGGCCGCGATCATCCGCGACCTCGACCTGCTGCGCCCGATCTACGCCCAGACCGCGGCGTACGGCCACTTCGGCCGCGAGCTCCCCGACTTCACGTGGGAGCGCACGGACCGCGTGGACGCCCTGCGCAAGGCCGCGGGCCTGTAGTCGACACGGCATTCCCGCGAGGGCCCCGGACCGGGTTCGGTTCGGGGCCCTCGTGCGTGCACGGGGGCCGTCCGGCGGCCGCCGTTGTCAGTGCGGTCTGGTAGGAATTTGGCTGTGAGCAGCGAGAACGAACGGCAGGGCGGGGGTCCCGAGAGTGCGGGGCCGGAGCAGCTTGCGCTCATTCGGGAGACGGTGCGCAAGGCCAAGGTGCCCAAGGCCAAGCCGCGTACCTGGCGGGGGGCGGCGCTCGCCAAGGAGCTGCCGGTCGCCCGGGTCGTGGTGAACAAGGGCGTGCTGCATCTTGATCAGTACTTCGACTATGCCGTGCCCGAGGAGCTCGATGCCGCTGCTCAGCCCGGGGTGCGGGTGCGGGTGCGGTTCGGGGCCGGGGCGCGCAATGTGCGGGACGGGCGCCGGGAGGGCGGCGGCCTGATCGACGGGTTCCTCGTCGAGCGGCGTGCCGAGTCGGACTATTCGGGCCCGCTGGCCGCGCTCGCCGGTGTCGTCTCGCCGGAGCGGGTGCTCAGCGCGGACATACTGGCGCTCGCCCGGGCCGTCGCCGACCGGTACGCGGGCAGCCTCGCCGATGTGCTGCAGCTCGCCGTCCCGCCCCGCAACGCCAGGGCCGAGGCCAAGCCGTCGCCCGAGCCGCCCCCGCCCCCGGCCGAGCCGGCCGCCGCGACCTGGGAGCGGTATCCGCAGGGGCCCGCCTTTCTCAGGGCGTTGGCCACCGGCGGGTCACCCCGCGCAGTGTGGACCGCGCTGCCCGGGCCGCACTGGGCGCAGGAGATCGCCCGGGCCGTCGGGGCCACGCTCGCCTCGGGGCGCGGCGCCCTCGTCGTCGTGCCGGACGGGCGCAGCGCGGGCCGGGTCGACGCGGCCCTTACCGAGCTGCTGGGCGAGGGAAGGCATGCACTGCTCACCGCCGAGTCCGGCCCCGAGCGGCGCTACCGCCAGTGGCTCGCCGTGCGGAGGGGAGCGGTGCGGGCCGTGGTCGGCACCCGCGCGGCGATGTTCGCGCCCGTCGAGCACCTGGGGCTTGTCGTGGTGTGGGAGGACGGGGACTCCAGCCACAGCGACGACAACGCGCCGTTCCCGCATGTCCGCGAGGTCCTGGAACTGCGGGCCGCGCACGACAAGTGCGGCTTCCTGCTCGGGAGTACGAGCTGCACGGTCGAGGCCGCCCAGCTGGTGCAGAGCGGCTGGGCCGCGCCCCTGGTCGCCGACCGGACCGTGGTGCGGGCCGCGGCCCCGCTCGTACGCACCGTCGGGGACGGGGAGCTGGCGCGCGACGAGGCGGCGCGGGCGGCCCGGCTGCCGAGCCTGGCCTGGCAGGCCGTGCGGGACGGGCTGAAGACCGGCCCCGTCCTGGTGCAGGTCCCGAGGCGGGGGTACGCGCCCCGGCTCGCCTGCGCCCGCTGCCGTACGCCCGCCCGGTGCGGAAGGTGCGCCGGCCCGCTGGAGGCGCCGGACGAGCGGGAGTTGCGGTGCACGTGGTGCGGGACGGCCGAGTCCGACTGGCGCTGCGCCGAGTGCGGAGCGAACCGGCTGCGGGCCCAGATCGTGGGTGCGAGGCGGACCGCCGAGGAGCTCGGCCGGGCCTTCCCCGCCGTGCCCGTACGCACCTCGGGGCGCGACCACGTCCTGGACGGTGTGCCGGGCCGGCCCTCGCTCGTGGTGTCCACACCGGGCGCCGAGCCCGTCGCCGAGGGCGGCTACGCGGCAGCCCTGCTCCTCGACGGCTGGGCGATGCTCAGCCGGCCCGACCTCCGGGCGGGCGAGGAGGCGCTGCGCCGCTGGATCTCGGCGGCCTCGCTCGTGCGCGGTCAGAGCGAGGGCGGCACCGTGGTCGTGGTGGCCGAGCCCACGCTGCGGCCGGTGCAGGCCCTGGTCCGCTGGGACCCGGTCGGGCACGCCGTGCGCGAACTGGCCGAGCGGGCCGAGCTCGGCTTCCCTCCGGTCTCCCGGATGGCCGAGGCCGTCGGGCGCCCCGAGGCGGTCGAGGCCTTGCTCATGGCGGCCCAACTGCCGCCCGACGCCCAGGTGTTGGGCCCTGTCCCGTTGCCGGTCGCCGATCCCGGGCGGCCGCGCCGGCCCGGCGATCCGCCGGTGGGGGAGCGCTGGGAGCGGGCCCTTGTGCGGGTCCCGCCGGGCAGCGGCGCGGCCCTGGCCGCCGCCCTCAAGACCGCCCAGGCCGCGCGGCTGGCCCGCGGTGGCGGCGACCCGGTGCGCATCAGGATCGACCCGCCGGACATCGGCTGAGGCCCGCGCATCCGTAAGCCGTCACATGGGTGTGCCCCCGCGCAACGTACGAACGCGAGGGCACGAAGGAGAGGGAAACGCGGGGTCAGCCGTTGCGGGGGCCGGGGAAGGCGCTGGTGCGGACCTCCTCGCGCAGGGACTGGCTGCTCGCCGTCGGCTGAGGCGGCATCGAACGGGCGGCGGGCACCGCGGGCATGGGCGGCAGCGGCGGCAGTGTGCGCGTCGGCGCCGCCTCGACCGGACGCTCGGTGTCGACCTGGCCCGCGGTCTGGGCGGCCGCCCGGCGGGACCCGTAACGGCGGTGCACCGCCTGCTTGGTGACGCCGAGCGCCGAGCCCACCGCGTCCCAGGAGAAACCGAGGGAGCGGTCGAAGTCCACGGCCGCGGTCACCAGCGTCTCGACGCTGTCCCGCAGCTCCTGGGCGAGCCGTACGGTCGGGGCCGGGGCGCGTCCGTACACGACGAAGCCCGTGGAGGGGCCGGAGCGGCGCGGGCGGTAGACGTTGCCCAGCTGCGCGGTGAGGGTGCGCAGTGCGTCCACCTGCCGGCGGACCCGCTCGATGTCCCGCACCAACAGGTGCAGGCTGGCCCGCGCTTGGGCGTCGTGGGTTGCGTGGTCGGCCATGAGCAAGCCTCTCGAACCGGCGATGAAAGGGATGAGGAAAGGGATCGTGAAGACGGAGCTGTCATGCGTTCTGCTGTTGCTGTGTTGACGTGCTGGCGGTGCTGAAAAGGCGCGGGCCGCAGAAGCGGCCCGGTTCGGTCAATCTCTCTTGACCAACGCGCTACCCGCTGTTGTGGTCACGCTGCGGGGGCGTATGGGCATATGCACGGGGCGCACAAGTCCCCGTACGCCCCTGCCGTACCGCCTCGGCGGGCGGGGCGCACAGGGGCGGACACCTGCGCGTACGCCCGCCGCCCCAGGGCCCATAGACTGAGACGCTGCTCTCGACAAAGCGAGGTAACCCCCAGTGAAGCTCGTCTTCGCAGGCACCCCCGAGGTCGCCGTCCCCGCCCTGGACGCCCTGATCGCATCCGGCCGGCACGAGGTCGCCGCGGTCGTCACCCGGCCCGACGCACCCGCCGGGCGCGGCCGCCGGCTTGTGGCGAGCCCGGTCGCCGAGCGCGCCGAGGAGGCCGGCATCGAGGTCCTGAAGCCCGTGAAGCCCCGCGACGAGCAGTTCCTGGCCCGGCTGCGCGAGATCGCGCCGGACTGCTGCCCGGTCGTCGCGTACGGCGCGCTCCTCCCCAGGGTCGCCCTCGACATCCCGGCGCACGGCTGGGTCAACCTGCACTTCTCGCTGCTGCCCGCCTGGCGCGGGGCCGCGCCCGTCCAGCACGCCGTCATGGCGGGCGACGAGATCACCGGCGCCGCCACCTTCCTGATCGAGGAGGGGCTCGACTCGGGCCCGGTCTACGGCACGGTCACCGAGGAGGTCCGGCCCACGGACACCAGCGGCGACCTGCTCACCCGGCTCGCGTTCGCGGGCTCCGGGCTGCTCGCGGCGACCATGGACGGCATCGAGGACGGCTCCCTGAAGGCCGTTCCGCAGCCTGCCGACGGCATCTCGCTCGCCCCGAAGATCACCGTCGAGATGGCGCACGTCGACTGGGCGGCCCCGGCGCTGCGCGTCGACCGCGTGGTGCGCGGCTGCACGCCCGCGCCCGGCGCCTGGACCGTGTTCCGCGGCGAGCGCCTCAAGCTCATCCAGGCGGCCCTGGTCACCGACCGCACCGACCTCGCGCCCGGCGAGCTCTCCGTCGCCAAGAACAACGTGTACGTCGGCACCGGCTCGCACGCCGTGGAGCTGCTCTGGGTCCAGCCCCAGGGCAAGAAGCCGATGCGCGGCGCGGACTGGGCCCGCGGGGTCCGCATCGCCCCGGGTGAGCGCGCGGGGGCGGCGGACGTACGCTGAGAGGGTTCGCCCCATCTGATCAGCGGAGCACCTTTCACGTGAACGATTCGCCACGTCGCAGCCCGAACCCCAAGGCGGGCAAGGGCGGCAGCCCGAACCCCAACGGGGGCAGGACCGGCAAGCCGTACCGCCGTCCCAAGAAGGACCCGGTCCGCATCCTCGCCTTCGAGGCCCTGCGGGCCGTCGACGAGCGCGACGCCTACGCCAACCTCGTCCTGCCCCCGCTGCTCCGCAAGGCGCGCGAGGGCGGGAACTTCGACGCCCGCGACGCGGCGCTGGCCACCGAGCTCGTCTACGGGACGCTGCGCCGCCAGGGCACGTACGACGCGATCATCGCGGCCTGCATCGACCGGCCGCTGCGCGAGGTCGACCCGCCCGTGCTCGACGTGCTCGCGCTCGGCGCGCACCAGCTGCTCGGCACCCGGATCCCCACCCACGCCGCGGTCTCCGCGAGCGTGGAGCTGGCGCGCGTGGTGCTCGGCGACGGGCGGGCCAAGTTCGTCAACGCCGTCCTGCGGAAGATCTCGGCGGACGACCTCGACGGCTGGCTGGAGAAGGTGGCGCCCTCCTATGAGGACGACGCCGAGGACCATCTCGCGGTCGTCCACTCGCATCCGCGCTGGGTCGTCTCCGCGCTGTGGGACTCCCTCGGTGGCGGCCGGGCCGGCATCGAGGACCTCCTGGAGGCCGACAACGAGCGTCCCGAGGTGACCCTGGTCGCCCGCCCCGGCCGCTCCACCACCGACGAACTCCTCGACGCGCTCGGCGAGGAGGGCGGCCTGCCCGGCCGCTGGTCGCCGTACGCGGTGCGGATGGCCGAGGGCGGCGAGCCCGGCGCCCTCGACGCCGTGCGCGAGGGCCGGGCCGGTGTCCAGGACGAGGGCAGCCAGCTGGTGGCCGCCGCTCTCGCCAACGCCCCCCTGGAGGGCCGGGACGAGCGCTGGCTGGACGGCTGCGCGGGCCCCGGCGGCAAGGCCGCGCTGCTCGCCGCGCTGGCCGCGGGCCGAGGCGCCGCGCTGCTCGCCTCCGAGAAGCAGCCGCACCGCGCCCGCCTGGTCGAGCGCGCCCTGGCCGGCAACCCGGGCCCGTACCAGGTCATCGCGGCCGACGGCACGCGCCCGCCGTGGCTGCCCGGGTCCTTCGACCGCGTTCTGGTCGACGTTCCCTGCTCCGGGCTCGGCGCCCTGCGCCGCCGCCCGGAGGCCCGCTGGCGCCGCCGCCCCGAGGACCTGGAAGGCTTCGCTCCGCTCCAGCGCGGGCTGCTGCGCGAGGCCCTGTCGGCGGTCCGCGTCGGAGGCGTCGTCGGGTACGCCACCTGCTCACCGCACCTGGCCGAGACCCGGATCGTCGTCGAGGACGTCCTCAAGGGCCGCGGCGGCGCCGAGCCCGTGGAGGCCGAGTGGATCGACGTCCGCCCGCTGATGCCCGGCGTCGCGGGCCTGGGCGACGGACCCGACGTACAGCTGTGGCCGCACCTGCACGGCACGGACGCGATGTACCTCGCCCTGCTGCGGCGTACGGCCTGACGAGCCGGGCCCGGATACGTCCGGGCCCGAACTCGACGCCCTGGTAAGGGAGTTGAGCGGATCTGTTCGCACTGGAAGAGATCCGACCGCTCGCCCGGGCAGCCGAAGGTTCACGTTCCGGGGCCCGCCGAACCCGCAGGATCGCCCGGTCCGTACGGATCCGGACAGGCTTCGACCGGCACCGTGGCAGGCAAGTTGCCCAGGGCATGGCAGGCTTGGTGCATGGCTCAGATCAACCCCAGCATCCTTTCCGCGGACTTCGCCAGGCTGGCCGACGAGGCAAAGGCCGTCCAAGGCGCCGACTGGCTGCATGTCGATGTGATGGACAACCACTTCGTGCCCAACCTCACGCTGGGGGTGCCCGTAGTGGAATCCCTCAGCCGGGCGACCAAGACGCCGCTGGACTGCCATCTGATGATCGAGGACCCGGACCGCTGGGCCCCGCAGTACGTGGAGGCGGGGGCCGGCTCGGTCACCTTCCACGTGGAGGCGGCGGCGGCCCCGGTCCGGCTTGCCCGGGAGATCCGCGCCAAGGGCGCCCGCGCCTCGATGGCGCTGAAGCCCGCGACGCCGATCGAGCCGTACGAGGACCTGCTCCCCGAGCTCGACATGCTGCTGATCATGACCGTGGAGCCGGGCTTCGGCGGCCAGTCCTTCCTCGACATCATGCTGCCGAAGATCCGCCGGACCCGTGAGCTGATCAGCAAACACGGACTTGAACTGTGGCTCCAGATCGACGGCGGCGTCTCGGCCTCCACGATCGAGCGCTGCGCCGAGGCCGGAGCGGACGTCTTCGTCGCCGGTTCGGCCGTCTACGGGGCCCACGACCCGGCCGAAGCGGTGCGCACCCTGCGCTCCCTGGCTGAACAGGCGACGGCGCTTGCACCCTGGGCATGCGCACACTGAGGTGCCACTGAGTGAACGGAACCCTTCGGGGCTGATCAAGGACCGTTGGATCTGACAGGATGAACAGCGAGTCCGGTGCGTGAACAGCAGTTGTGAACAGCAGTGAGGAGATCGCGGTGTCTGCAATGTCGGCGGGTCGGTCAGCCCTGCGGATGGGACCCGCGGAGCTGGTGCAGGCGGCGGCCATGGCCCGCCGCTTCTACCTGGAGGGCAAGTCCAAGATCCAGATCGCCGAGGAGTTCGGCGTGAGCCGCTTCAAGGTGGCCCGGGTCCTGGAGACCGCCCTGGAGCGGGATCTCGTACGGATCGAGATCCGTGTACCCGCCGAACTGGACGCGGAGCGCTCCGACGCCCTGCGCGCCCGGTACGGACTGCGGCACGCGGTCGTCGTCGAGTCGCCGGCCGAGGGCGAGGAGACCTCGCCCGACCCGGAGAACCTCGGCGAGACGGCCGCCGACCTGCTCGGCGAGCTCGTCAGCGAGGGCGACGTCCTGGGCCTCGCCTGGGGCCGCTCCACCATCCACATGGCCGCCGCCCTCGACCGGCTGCCGCCCTGCACGGTCGTCCAGCTGACCGGCGTGTACGACGCGGGCACCGCCGAGCGCGGTTCCGTCGAGGCCGTCCGCCGGGCCGCCCAGGTCTCCGGCGGCGAGGCCCACCCCATCTACGCCCCGATGCTGCTGCCCGACCCGGCGACCGCCGCCGCGCTGCGCAACCAGACCGGGATCGCCCGCGCCTTCGAGTACTTCGACAAGGTGACGGTCGCCGCGGTGTCCATCGGCTCGTGGGAGCCGGGCATCTCCACGGTCCACGACATGCTGACCGACGAGGAGCGGGCGCACTACGCCTCGCTCGGCGTCGCCGCGGAGATGTCCGCGCACCTCTTCGACGCGGAGGGCCGCCGGGTCGGCCGCGACCTGGGGGAGCGCTGCATCACCGTCGAGGCGGACCGGCTGCGCCGCATCCCGGAGGTCGTGGCGATCGCCGGGGGCCAGCGCAAGGCCGCGGCGATCGACGCGGTGCTCCGCTCGGGCCTGGTGACCAGCCTGGTCACGGACACGGCCGCGGCCGACTTCCTCCTCAACGAGACCGGTCCCAAGCCGCGGCCCGCGCTCGACCGCGCGGACCCGGACGGAATCTGAGGTACCGGGGGCCCGCGCCCCCGGTACCGCCCGTCTCAGGCGCCGTAGACCCGCTCGGCGTTGCCCGCCGACACCAGCGCCGCCACCCGTTCCGCGTCCGCGGCCGACCACGCCCCGGACCCGGTCCAGCCGTTCAGGAGCCGGTCCAGGGCCTCCCGGTAGAGCCGCGCCCCCACGACGTACAGCTCGGCGAGCCCGTACGCGTCCGTCGAGAACAGCAGCTTGCCGAACGGAGCCAGTTCCAGGAACTCGGCGAGCACCGCCTCGGCCCGCGCCCCGGTGTGCGTGAGCGAGAGGCCCACGTCCGCGTACACATGCGGGTACACCTGCGCCAGATAGGCCGCGCCCCGGTGGTACGGGTAGCCGTGCAGCAGGATCACCCGGCAGCCCGTCGGGCGCACCGCCTTGATGAAGTCGGTGAGCAGCAGCGGATCGCAGCGGTGCAGCCTGAGGTCGGGATCGCCGAACCCGGTGTGCAACTGGAGCGGCAGCCCCGTGCCGGCCGCCGACCACAGCAGATGGCGCAGCAGTACGGGCGAGGTGATCCGCCCGGCCCCGGCGGCCAGCCAGCCCGCGGTGGCCGCGCGGAGCTCGGCCGGACCCGGCGGCTCGGGGCAGAGGTCGAGGCCGTAGCGGTATCCGGCCACCGATTTGAAGCCCGCCGCGGTGCGCGCCGCGGCGGCGATCGCATCCGCGAGGGCCGCCAGGAACTTGTCCGGATCTCTCACCTCCTCGGCGACGCGCTCCGCGAGGAGTTCCAGGCGTACGATCTCGCGCGCCGCGGCCCCGCTCGCCTCGGCCAGCTCGGCCGGGCTCGTCAGGTCACCGGGCAGCCCCGTGTCGACCAGGAACGTAGTGATGCCGCTGGCGCTCAGGAGCAGCCGGTTGGCCTCCTGGGCGCCCAGTTCACGGCGGCGGGCCAGATAGCGCTCCGGCGGGCAGTGCGCGTCGAGGCCGAGCAGCGGCGGGCACCAGCGGCGCACCGCGAAGCCGAGCTGGGTGTCGAAGAAACTGGTGCCGGGTGCGGCCGGGGCGTCGGACTCGGTCAGGAACGCCTCGAAGGCGGCGTCGTCGGGGTCGGAGCGCAGCACACCGTGACAGTGGTGGTCGACGAGCGGCAGCACTCAGTACCTCCCGCGCGTGGCCTCGGCGATCTCCTGTGGGCTGTGGCCGTCGAAGAGCTTCGTCTCGGCCTGGCGCACGGAGACGATCGCCTCGAAGAGCCGGTCGCCGAGCGCCTCGCGCAGCTCCGCCGACTCCGTGAAGCGGCTCAGCGCCTCGGGCAGCGAGGCGGGCAGCCGCCGGGCGCCGTCCGCGTTGACGGGGTCGCCCGACACCGGCTCGGGCAGGCGCAGGCCCGCGTCGAGCCCGGCGAGCCCGGCGGCGATCAGCGAGCCGGTCACCAGGTACGGGTTGGCGGCCGGGTCGAACGACTTGACCTCGGCGTTCGCCGCCCCTTCGGCGCCGGGCGGCCCCGGGACGAACCGCAGCGCCGCCTCCCGGTTCTCCGGGCCCCAGCACTGGAACGCCCCGGCCCAGCGGGACGGCGCGAGGCGCAGATAGCTCGCCGGGGTCGGGGCGCCGATGGCGAGCAGCGCGGGCAGCGCGTCGAGGATCCCGGCGAGGAAGGCCTCGCTGGTCGGCGTCATCCCGCAGGGGCCGTCGCCGCCCCGGCACAGGTTGCGGCCGTCCTGCCACAGACTGAAGTGGACATGACCGCCGTTGCCGACGCCCTCGGGGTCGACGACGGGCCCGAACCACGGGGTCAGACCGTGCTGGAGCGACACCGCCCGGATCGTCTCGCGGACCAGGACCGCCAGGTCCGCGGCCCCCACCGGGTCCGCCGGGGCGACCGACACCTCGAACTGGCCCGGCGTGTACTCCGGGTGGATCTGGAGCACCTCGATGCCCTGCGCCTCCAGGGCTGCGACCACGTCACCCACGTACGCCGAGCGCTCGACGACCCGCGCCATCCCGTACGCCGGGCCCGCCAGCGGCGGGTCGACGATCCACTCCGTCTCGAAGCCCATCCGCAGCTCGATGCCCCGCTCGGCGGCCCGCTCGGTCATCCGGCGCGCGAACTGCCGCTGACAGGCGTCGTACGGCTGCCCCGACTGCTCGAAGCGGTCGACCGGCGCCCACGCCCAGCCGGGCTGGGCGGCGAGCACGGTGAGCCGGTCCAGGTCGGGGATCAGGCGGAGGTCGCCGTCGGGGCCGCCGATGTACGGGCTGCTGGTGACCGAGTCGTCCACCAGATACACGTCGAAGACCGGCGACATGCCCACCCCGTGGGCCGCGACCTGGGCGAGCCGCGTGGTCGGCACGACCTTGACGCGGGTGAGGCCCGCGACGTCCACCCAGGTCAGCGCCACCGTCCGCACCCCCTCGGCGGTCAGCCGGGCGGCCGCGAGCCCCGCCTCCTGTGCCCGCCGTTGTGCCTGCTCCCGCTGTGCCGTGCTGTGCCCCTGCTCCACCGGTTCAGTCCTTTCCGTCGCGATGGGCATCCCCCCTGTTCATGGGGGTCCCCCCTGGCCCTTGAGGCCTCGGGGGAGAAGCCGAGAACGTGGGGGAGTGACGACCGTCGCGACCGTGTCCGCCTCCGAGGCCCTCTTGTCCTCGCGATAGCGCACTACCCGTGCGAACCGAAGTGTCACCCCTTCCGGGTACCGCGATGATCTCTGTACGCCGTCGAAGGCCACCTCGACGACGAGTTCCGGCCGCACCCGCACCCCCCACGGCTCCTCGGTCACCGCCAACTCCCGCAGCCGCTCGGTCTGCCAGGCGAGCAGCGCGTCGGTGAGCCCCTTGAACGTCTTGCCCAGCATCGCGAACGTGCCGTCCTCGCGGCGCGCCCCGAGGTGCAGGTTGGAGAGCATGTCGGTGCGGCGGCCGTGCCCCCACTCGGCCGCGAGGACCACCAGGTCAAGGGTGCGCACGGGCTTGACCTTCAGCCACGACGCGCCGCGTCGGCCCGCCGCGTACGCCGAGTCGAGCGCCTTGAGGACCACGCCCTCGTGCCCGCGCTCCAACGTCGCGGCCGCGAACTCCTCGGCGCCGCGCCGCAGTCGGGGATCGGCCGGATCCGCCACCACGAACCGCCGTACGCGCCGCGGCTCGGGCGCGATGCGGGCGAGCTCGGCATGCCGCTCGTGCACCGGCAGGTCGAGCAGATCCCGGCCGTCCACCGACAACAGGTCGAAGAAGACGGGGGAGAGCGGCAGCCGGCCCCGGGCGCCCTCGACGTCGAGCCGGGAGCCGACGCGTCCGGCGATGTCCTGGAACGAGCGTGGCCGCCCGTCGGGGCCGAGGGCGATCACCTCACCGTCGAGCACGGCCTGTCGCGCCGTCAACTCCCTTGCCGCGGCGACCACTTCGGGCAACCGCTCGGTGATCTCGTCGAGCGAGCGGGTGAAGACCCGTACCGCGTCCCCGTCCTTGTGGACCTGGGCGCGGATGCCGTCGAGCTTCTCCTCGACCGCGCACGGGCCGAGCCGGTCGAGTGCCTCGGCGACGTCCTTCGCGCTCTGCGCGAGCATCGGCAGGACGGGGCGGCCCACGTCGAGCCGGAAGGCGGCGAGCGCGGCCGGACCCTCGGCGAGCAGCGCCCGGGCCACCGCGCCGAGCGAGCCGCCCAGCATGACCGCGCGCCGCACGTCCGCCGGGGGCGCGCCGGCCGCCGCCGCGAGCCCCTCGACGGCCGCCGCGTCCAGCGCGCCCTGTCGCACCTCGCCGGTGATCAGCGCGACCAGGAAGCGCTGCTCCTCCTCGGTGGCCGCCGCCATGAGTTCCCCGGCAAGGCGCTTGCGCTCACCCTGGGCTCCCTTCCCGGCGACGGCCGAGATCCGGTCGAGGCGTTCGTCGACCTCGCGCACGGTGAGCCGGGCCGAAGCGGCGGGCGGCGGGCGGTCCTTGAGGGTGTTCCACCCGAGCCCGGTACGCCGCTGGGGCAGCCGCCCCGCGAGGTAGGTGACGACCAACGGCGCCTCGTCGGGCTCGGTGGCCGAGAACAGCCGGGCGAGCAGCGCGGACTTCTCCGAGCGCGAGGAGGTGGCGGCGATCTCGGCCGAGGTTCTGGCCACGTCGGCGAGCAGCATGGATCCATCGTGGCCGGGGACTTCTGGGTACGCATTCGCTCGTACCGCCATCGGATGGGAGCATCGGAGCATGATCAACAGGTTTGCCCGGATCGCCCTGGCCCCGGTCCTCGTGTGTCTCGCCGTGCTGCTCGTCGGCTGCGGCGGCAAGGACAGCGCGAAACCGGCGGGCGCGGGGCCCTCGACGGCCGCCTCGACGCCCGCCTGGGTCAAGGGCATGGCCACGGTCCAGGCGGACCGGCTGCCGCCCGAGGCACGCCAGACCCTCAAGCTCATCGACAAGGGCGGACCCTTCCCGTACAGCAAGGACGGCGTGGTGTTCGGCAACTTCGAGAAGCTCCTGCCGCAGCAGAAGCGCGGCTACTACCACGAGTACACGGTGCAGAACCCGAAGTCCCGGGACCGCGGCGCATGGCGCATCGTCACCGGGCAGGGCAAGGAGTTCTACTGGACCGACGACCACTACAAGAGCTTCAAGGCGGTGCTGCGATGACAGCCGACCCGTTCGGCGGCCTGCTGGCAGGCGCCCGCGCCGAGGGCTGGTCCACGGTGCTGCTCGACCTGGCCGGCGTCACCGGCAAACCCGCCCTGATGGACCGCTTCGCCCGCGCCCTGGACCTCCCCGACTGGTTCGGCCGCAACTGGGACGCGCTGGCCGACTCCCTGGGTGACCTCCCCACGGGCGAGCAGGGCCTGCTCCTGGTCGTCACCGGCTGGCAGGCGTACGCCGACGCATGCCCCGAGGAGTGGGCCGTCGCCCGGGAAATCCTGGACTCGGCGACGGGCCCGGGTCTCTGCGCGGTGCTGGCGCTCGGAGGATCGCACTAGGCCCTGTGTCCCAGCCCTGGACGATCGGCCCGGGCGGCGCAATCGTACGAACATGGGACAATGAACTACGTGCTTTTCCCCTGGCTGAAATGCCTGGGGCCACCTCGAACGACTGGGATGTTCAGCACGTGCGTTTCCTCAACGACATCAAGCCGCCGTACGACCTGACGTACGACGATGTTTTCATGGTGCCGAGCCGCTCCGCGGTGGGCTCCCGCCAGGGCGTCGACCTGGCCTCCCCCGACGGCACGGGCACCACCATCCCGCTCGTCGTCGCCAACATGACCGCGATCGCCGGCCGCCGCATGGCCGAGACCGTGGCCCGCCGTGGCGGCATCGTCGTGATCCCCCAGGACATTCCGATCGAGGTCGTCACCGACGTCATCTCGTGGGTCAAGACGCGCCACCACGTGCTCGACACCCCGATCGTCCTGGCCCCGACCCAGACCGTCGCCGACGCGCTGGCCCTGCTGCCCAAGCGGGCCCACAACGCGGGCGTCGTCGTCGACGCCGACCAGAAGCCGGTCGGCGTCGTCACCGACGCCGACCTGACGGGCGTCGACCGCTTCACCCAGCTGTCCGAGGTCATGTCCAAGGACCTGCTGCTCCTCGACGCGGACATCGACCCGCGCGAGGCCTTCAACAGGCTCGACGGCGCCAACCGCCGCTACGCCCCCGCCGTGGACAAGGACGGCCGCCTCGCCGGCATCCTGACCCGCAAGGGCGCCCTGCGCGCGACCCTCTACACCCCGGCCACCGACGCGAACGGCAAGCTGCGCATCGCCGCCGCCGTCGGCATCAACGGCGACGTGGCCGGCAAGGCCAAGCAGCTCCTGGACGCCGGCGCGGACACCATCGTGGTGGACACCGCGCACGGCCACCAGGAGTCGATGATCGCCGCGATCAAGGCCGTGCGTGGCCTGGACCCGCAGGTTCCGATCGTCGCGGGCAACATCGTCGCCGCCGAGGGCGTGCGCGACCTCATCGAGGCCGGCGCCGACATCATCAAGGTCGGTGTGGGCCCCGGCGCCATGTGCACCACCCGCATGATGACGGGCGTGGGCCGGCCGCAGTTCTCCGCGGTCCTGGAGTGCGCCGCCGAGGCCAAGAAGTTCGGCAAGCACGTGTGGGCCGACGGCGGAGTGCGCCACCCGCGCGACGTCGCCATGGCGCTCGCCGCCGGTGCCTCCAACGTCATGATCGGCTCCTGGTTCGCGGGCACCTACGAGTCCCCGGGCGACCTGCACACCTCCGCCGAGGGCCACCTCTACAAGGAGTCCTTCGGCATGGCCTCCGCCCGCGCGGTCAGGAACCGTACGAGCGACGAGTCCGCCTACGACCGGGCCCGCAAGGCCCTGTTCGAGGAGGGCATCTCCACCTCGCGCATGTTCCTCGACCCGGCCCGCCCGGGCGTCGAGGACCTGATCGACTCGATCATCGCGGGCGTCCGCTCCTCCTGCACGTACGCGGGTGCGTCCTCGCTGGCCGAGTTCGAGGAGAAGGCGGTCGTCGGCATCCAGTCCGCGGCCGGCTACGCGGAGGGCAAGCCGCTGCACGCCAGCTGGAGCTAGTCGCTCGACCCCGGTACGTCCCGGAGCCCCCGCGATCTCTTTCGCGGGGGCTCCGGCATGTGCGGGGCCAGGGCCCTCGCCACCGCCGAGCCGAGAAGCGCATGCCCCTCGTCGTTCGGGTGCAGGCCGTCCGCCAGGTGGTGCGGGGTCAACAGGGGCTTCCCCGGCAGCAGTTGGAGATGGCGGTCGCCTTTCGCGATCAGATGGCGCGTCGCGGTCTCCATGGCCTCCCTCAGCTCCGCCAGCGTCGCACCCAGCGCGTTCGGGGCTTCTTCCGCATCCGGGCGCAGGAGCGGTGAGACCAGGAGCAGCGGGGTTGTCGGGTGGCCCCGGCGCACCAGACGCAGGAACGCCAGGGTCGTCTCGTGCATCAGGGTGGCCGAAAACGGTATGCGCGACCAGCAGTTGGTGCCGAAGGCAAGCGTGATCACGTCGGCCGGGAGCCGCGCCAGCTGCTCGGCGGTGGGGAGTTCGCCGCGCGCCGCGCCCGCGTAGCCGAGGTTCACCGTGTCCAGGCCGAGCGCGCGGCCCGCGACGGCCGGCCAGGCGTGTGCGGGCCGGGTCGACCACCAGCCCTCCGTGATCGAGTCCCCGTGCACGAGCCAGCGCGGGCCACGCGGCGCGGGCGCGATCCGGCCGCCGATCGCACGTACGCCCAGCACCACCGGGGAGTAGCTCTCGGGCGGATGGACCGTGAACTTTCCATCGTGGTGCGGGAGTTGGAGCGCGACCACTCCCTCATCGGCCGGTTCCGCGGCCGTCTCGTGGACCAGGTGGTCGCCCTCCCACAGCGCGAAGGTGTGGGCGAGTCCGGCCAGCGCGTCGTCCGGCTCGGGCACTCGGGCGCGATAGCGGATCTCCACCGCCGAGGCGCCCCGAGCGGTGAACTCGATCCGCATCCCGATGGGCAGCGCGGCCCGCTCGCCGGTGTCCCACGGCAGCCGCATCGCGTCGTCGGGGTCCGCTCGCACCGGCTGCCCCTCCGCGTCCAGCCAGGCCACCCCGCGCAGAAAAGGGCCTGGATCGAGCCAGTTCACGGCCTCCGCGTGCGACACGTCCAGCTCCATGGGGCGCGACCTTGCAACAGGCCTGACGAAGTGTCAAGGCGGCCCCGTGACCAGAACCACTGGACAGGGCCGTGAACAGGGCCCTGGGCAGGACTTGCGCACGGATCGAACGTTGATGTGCAACAAACACCCATCCGTCGCTCTTGCGCGCAATGATCAACCGCGGATGCGCAAGGTTGCTGCATTACGACCGGGAAGCGGAAACCCATAAGGTTCTCGCCGTACGTGGAGTGGCGGGGATCGCCTGCTCGGCGGAACCGGCCACGGGAAGGCTCCATGCTGCCCGAAATATCCCTCTGTGCGGGAAGGCCGGACCGTCGCGGTCACCCGCCGCCGACTGGCAGCGATAAGGAGCCACCTCAGTGTTGGATCACGGCGCAGCGCCACCCTCGACCGATGCCCCCGCCGCCGGGGGCCCGCGCCCCGGTCGCGGTCTGATGCGGCGCAAGCCGGTAGAAACGCTGGTCGCGGAGGGCGGCCAGGGTGAGGGCGGCTCGCTGAAGCGGTCGCTCGGCATGTGGCAGCTGACCATGATCAGCATCGGTGCGACGCTCGGCACCGGCATTTTCGTGGTGCTCGGAGAGGCCGTCCCCAAGGCCGGACCCGCCGTCACGATCTCCTTCGTGCTCGCCGGCCTCACGGCGCTCTTCTCCGCCCTGTCGTACGCCGAACTCGCGGGCTCCATCCCGGTCGCGGGCTCTTCGTATTCGTACGCTTACGCAACGCTCGGCGAACTCATCGCCTGGATCTGCGGCTGGTGCCTGATCCTGGAGTACGGCGTCTCGGTGGCGGCGGTCGCCGTCGGCTGGGGCCAGTACCTCAATGAGTTCCTGGACGGCACGATCGGCGTCACCATCCCCGACGCGCTGTCCGCGCCGCCGGGCGACGGCGGGATATTCAACCTGCCCGCGCTGATCGTCGTGGTCCTCGCGATGGGCCTGCTGCTCGGCGGCGCCCGCGAGTCGGCCCGCATCAACACGATCATGGTCGGCGTGAAGATCGCCGCCCTGTTGCTGTTCTGCGTGATCGGCTTCATGGGCTTCAAGTCGGGCAACTACTCGAACTTCATGCCGATGGGCACGGCCGGTGTGAGCGGGGCTGCCTCGTCGCTGTTCTTCTCGTACATCGGCTTCGACGCGGCCTCCACGGCCGGCGAAGAGGCCAAGAACCCCAAGCGTGACCTGCCCCGCGCGATCATGCTCTCGCTGGTCATCGTGACCGCGCTGTACGTGCTCGTCGCATTCGTCGCCGTCGGCGCCCGCCCCTGGAAGCAGTTCGAGGGCTCGGAAGCGGCGCTCGCCGGGATCATGAAGGACGTCACCGGTCACTCCTTCTGGGCCACGCTGCTCGCGGCCTGCGCCGTGATCGCAATCGCCAGCGTCGTCCTGACCGTGCTCTACGGCCAGACCCGCATCCTCTTCGCGATGTCCCGCGACGGCCTCGTCCCCAAGGTGTTCGCCAAGGTCAGCCCGCGCAGCGGAACCCCGGTGGCCAACACCATTGCCGTGTCGCTGTTCTGCGGCGTACTCGCCGCGGCCGTGCCGCTCGGCAACCTCGCCGACGCCACCAGCATCGGCACGCTCTTCGCGTTCGCGCTGGTCAACGTGGCCGTCGTCATCCTGCGCAAGACCCGCCCCGACATGCCGCGCACCTTCCGGGTGCCGCTCGGCTGGGTCATCCCGATCCTCGGCTTCCTCACCTGCGGCTACCTGATGTGGAACCTGTCCGCAGACACCTGGGTGTACTTCGGAGGCTGGATGGCCGCCGGTCTCGTGATCTACTTCGGATACGGCTACCGCCGTTCCAGGCTGGCCACCGCCTCACAGAAGTGATCCACCCGCAGTGCGACTGAATGACCTCGATGAACGCATCGTCCACGCGCTCGCCGAAGACGCCCGGCGCTCCTACGCCGACATCGGCTCCCTGATCGGCCTGTCCGCGCCCGCCGTCAAGCGGCGCGTGGACCGGTTGCGGGCCGAGGGCGCCATCACCGGGTTCACCGTCCGCGTGGACCCGGCGGCCCTCGGATGGGAGACCGAGGGGTTCATCGAGATCTACTGCCGTCGCAACACCTCGCCCGACGCGATCAAGCGCGGGCTCGAGCGGTACCCCGAGGTCGCGTCCGCCTCCACCGTCACCGGTGAGGCGGACGCGATCGTGCAGGTCTTCGCCTCCGACATGCGGCACTTCGAGCGGGTCCTGGAGCGGATCGCGGGCGAGCCGTATGTGGAGCGGACCAAGTCGGTGCTGGTACTTTCGCCGCTGCTGCGGCGGTATACGTCCGGGTCGCCGGCCTAGTTCTTCGGGCGGGACCCGGCGCAGCGCACCGGAAGGCCTAGCCCTTGGGCTGCTCGTACACCGGCTGCCACGGCAGCACCTTGAAGTCGCCCGTGCCTTCCTTCACCTTTTCGAAGGGGGCCGAGCCCATGCACTTCGGCAGCTCCTGCGTCTCCGCGTCCTTGCCTATCCAGCTGTAGCCGAGCCGGTCGTGCTTGCCCAGGTCGTTCACGGTGATGCCGACCCGCTTGCCCTTGAACGGGGTGTCCGAGTCGGTCACGACACCGGTGACCACCGCGACCTTCCCGCCCGTCACCAGGCAGTCCACCTTCGCCTTCGCCCAGCCGGACGTCCCGTTCGGAAAGACGTGCTTGAAGGTGAACGTGCCGTACGCCGCCTCCGGGTCCATGTTGTCCTTGGCCGCGAGGTGGGCGTCGAAGCTGAACGTGATGTCGTCCCCGGCCGGCCGGTACAGCTTCGCGGTGCCGGTCAGCGCCGCGGCCTCTCTGGGCGTGTGGCCGTCGGCTCCGTTCCCGGCGGCCGACGCCCCTCCGGTGGCCACGGCGGCGATGAGGAGAGCCGCGCCCAGGGCGAGGACACGGGTGCGGGTGGGGGCGAACGCGATGCGGGACATGGCAGGACCTTCCGAACGGTCGTGAGATGCGGACTGCCCGGTCGTTCCGGGCAATGACCAGCCTTCCGCGCCCGGCGGCCCGGCACATCGCACCGTCGGGTGGACCGTTTCCCCCGCGCGGGGGAGGCGGGCCCGGGACCTGAGGCGTAAGGGCGGCGTCAACGCGGCGCAACGAATCGCCGGAGATCGACGATCACGCGCAATGAATCATGCGGCTGCGCGCAACGGTGGCGCCTTGTCCGGGCCGAACGGCGGAACGTACCGTCTATTGACCCCACCCCGCACTTCCGCCCTGCCGAGGACTGCCCATGCCGCCGTTGCGCACCGCCCTGCTCCAGAGCTCCGGCCGTCTCTCGGACGTCGCCGCGAATCTGAAGACGCTGGACGAGGCGGCCGGGCGGGCGGCGGAGACCGGCGCCGGGCTGCTCGTCTGCCCCGAACTCTTCCTCACCGGGTACGCCATCGGCGACGACGTCGCCAGGCTCGCCGAGGCCGCCGACGGTCCCTCCGCGCAGTCCGTCGCCGACATCGCCGTACGCCACGGCCTGGCCGTCGTCTACGGCTACCCCGAGCGCGACGGCGACACCGTCTACAACGCGGCCCAGCTCATCGGCCCCGACGGCAGCCGCCTCGCGAACTACCGCAAGACCCACCTCTTCGGCTGCTTCGAGCAGGAGGCGTTCACGCCGGGCGACGAGCCGGTCGTCCAGGCCGAGCTGAACGGCCTCCGCATCGGCATGATGATCTGCTACGACGTGGAGTTCCCCGAGAACGTACGGGCGCACGCGCTGGCCGGCACCGACCTGCTCCTGGTGCCCACCGCGCAGATGCACCCCTTCCAGTTCGTCGCCGAGTCCGTCGTCCCGGTCCGCGCCTTCGAGAACCAGATGTACGTCGCGTACGTCAACCGGACCGGTCCGGAGGGCGAGTTCGAGTTCGTCGGGCTGAGCTGTCTGGCCGGGCCCGACGGCGTCGCGCGGGCCCGCGCCGGGCGGGGCACCGAACTGGTCGTCGGCGACGTCGACCCCGAGTTCCTGGCCGCCTCGCGCGCGAACAACCCGTATCTGCGCGACCGCCGCCCCGGCCTCTACGCCTCCCTCGTCTGAGCCCCCCCGCCCCTGAGCCCAGGGTTCCCGAGCCCCGGGCCGTGAGGCCCTGCCCCCTCAACTTCCGTACTGTGCAAGGAGTCCGTACCCCATGACGTCCACGGTGCCCACCGCCGTCCAGCACATCGACGAGCAGCCGCCCGTCACGATGTTCGGGCCGGACTTCCCCTACGCGTACGACGACTTCCTCGCGCACCCGGCCGGGCTCGGCCAGATACCCGCGACCGAGCACGGCGCGGAGGTCGCGGTCATCGGCGGCGGCCTCTCCGGCATCGTCGCCGCGTACGAGCTGATGAAGATGGGCCTCAAGCCCGTCGTGTACGAGGCCGACCAGATCGGCGGCCGGCTGCGCACCGTAGGCTTCCCGGGCTGCGACCCGGAGCTCACCGCCGAGATGGGCGCCATGCGGTTCCCCCCGTGCTCCACCGCGCTCCAGCACTACATCGACCTGGTGGGCCTGGAGACCAAGCCGTTCCCCAACCCGCTCGCGCCGGACACCCCCTCGACGGTCGTCGACCTCAAGGGCGAGTCCCACTACGCGACGTCCGTCGACGAGCTGCCGCCCGTGTACCGCGAGGTCATGGACGCGTGGAACGCCTGTCTCGAAGAGGGCGCCGACTTCTCCGACATGAACCAGGCGATCCGCGAGCGCGACATCCCGCGCATCCGCGAGATCTGGGCGAAGCTCGTCGACAAGCTCGACAACCAGACCTTCTACGGCTTCCTCTGCGAGTCGGAGGCCTTCAAGTCCTTCCGGCACCGCGAGATCTTCGGCCAGGTCGGCTTCGGCACCGGCGGCTGGGACACCGACTTCCCGAACTCCATCCTGGAGATCCTGCGAGTCGTCTACACCGAGGCCGACGACCACCACCGCGGCATCGTCGGCGGCTCCCAGCAGCTGCCGCTGCGGCTGTGGGAGCGCGAGCCGGAGAAGCTCGTGCACTGGGCGCCGGGCACCTCCCTCTCCTCGCTGCACGACGGCGCGCCCAAGCCCGCCGTGACCCGCCTGCACCGCACCGCCGGCAACCGCATCACCGTGACGGACGCGGACGGCGACATCCGCACCTACCGTGCGGCGATCTTCACCGCCCAGTCGTGGCTGCTGCTCTCCAAGATCGCCTGCGACGACTCGCTCTTCCCGATCGACCACTGGACGGCGATGGAGCGCACCCACTACATGGAGTCCTCCAAGCTGTTCGTGCCGGTCGACCGGCCGTTCTGGCTCGACAAGGACGAGGACACCGGACGCGACGTCATGTCGATGACGCTCACCGACCGCATGACGCGCGGGACCTACCTGCTCGACAACGGCCCGGACAAGCCCGCCGTCATCTGCCTCTCCTACACCTGGTGCGACGACAGCCTGAAGTGGCTCCCGCTGTCCGCGAGCGAGCGCATGGAGGTCATGCTCAAGTCGCTCGGCGAGATCTACCCGAAGGTCGACATCCGGGGCCACATCATCGGCAACCCGGTGACGGTCTCCTGGGAGAACGAGCCGTACTTCATGGGCGCGTTCAAGGCGAACCTGCCCGGGCACTACCGCTACCAGCGCCGGCTGTTCACCCACTTCATGCAGGACGCGCTGCCCGAGGACAAGCGGGGGATCTTCCTCGCCGGGGACGACATCTCCTGGACGGCGGGGTGGGCTGAGGGTGCGGTGCAGACCGCGCTGAACGCGGTGTGGGGCGTCATGCACCACTTCGGTGGTACGACCGATGCGGCCAATCCGGGGCCGGGTGACCTGTACGACTCGATCGCCCCGGTCGAGCTTCCGGAGGACTGAGCGCGCTCGGTCTTGAGGCCCGGGGGCTCCGCCTCCGGGCCGGGGGCCTGCCCGCCCGTGACGGGGGCGGAGAAGGCTGAGCCCTGGGGCCCCGCCCCGGACCCCGGCGGGGGCTCCGCCCCCTGCGCCCCCGTTCGGGCCTTGAGGGCGCTCGTCCTCAATCTCCCCCAAGGCCTCAAGGGCCGGGGGACCCCCCTGACGGGCTGGGAGTTGTCGCGAGACCGTCAGGAGATGCGGCAAGCTCCAACGCCGAACGCGCTCAGGGGGTTGGGCCGCAGCCCCCTCAGTGATTACAACCCCGCCGCCCGCGCCACCCCGTACACCTCCGCTGCCACGTCCTTCAGTTCCTCCGCGTCCCGGGCGGAGCCCTGGAGGTCCAGGAGGAACTCGCCCACGCCGTCCACCGCGTGGGCCGCGACGTCCTCGACGATCTGGGCCGCGCTGCCGGTGAACGGCGGTCGCTCCGCGCCCTCGAACGGCTTTGACGAATAGCGGGTGTTGACCCGCACGCATACCTCGATCGGGCGTTCGCGGCCGCGCTCCTCGGCCAGGTTCTTCAGCCTCGTCCACTCCTCGGTGAGCTGGGCGGCGCCCTGGGCCGCGGGCAGCCAGCCGTCCGCGCGGTCCACCAGGCGGCGGGCCGCCCGCGGGCTCATCGCCGGCAGATAGACCGGGATCGGGCGGGCCGGCTTGGGGCCGACGACCGAGGGGGCGATCGTCGTCAGCTCGCCCTGATACGCGACCGGATCGGGGCCCCACACCGCCGCGCACACGTCGAGCAGCTCGTCGAGGACCTTGCCGCGCTTCTCGAAGGGCGCCACGCCCGCCGCCGCGTACTCGTCGTGGGACCAGCCCGTGCCGAGCCCGGCGACCACCCG
The DNA here is from genome assembly GCF_039532965.1 of Streptomyces mauvecolor. NCBI lineage: Bacteria > Bacillati > Actinomycetota > Actinomycetes > Kitasatosporales > Streptomycetaceae > Streptomyces > Streptomyces mauvecolor. The sequence goes on from NZ_BAAASQ010000012.1 coordinate 418,988, forward strand.
GCCGCCGCTCGCCGCGTCCAACGAGGCGAGCGAGCGCGCCAGCTGGAACGGTATGTGCAGCGGGGCGACCAGGACGCTGGTGCCGAGCCGGGCCCGCTCGGTCGCGGCCGCCGCCAGGGTGAGGGTGACCAGCGGGTCGGCGACCGAGCGGTAGATGTCGGGCCAGGGCAGGCCCTCGACGCCGTACAGCCCCTGCCTCGCCGGCTCGGGGAACAGCACCCGCTCGAAGACCCACAGGCTCTCGAAGCCGATCTCCTCGGCGGCCCGCGCCACCGCGGGCACGTCGCGGCCGATGTCGTACTGCCTCATCTGCGGAAGGCCGAGTCCGAGCCGGATTGCCATCGAGCACTCCTCCGTCGGGAACCGAAAAGGTCGGGAACCGAAAGTCAGTCGGGAACCGGAAGCGGTGTCAGCAGACACCGGGTCACCAGACCCACGCCCGCGTCCAACCGATCAGTGAACTCCTGGGCCAGGGCCGGAAGTTCCCGCAACTGCCACAGGACTTTCGCCGCTGACCACGAGGCGTCCCGCGCGCGCTCCAGACTCCACGAGGCAAGGAGGTGGGTCATCGGATCGGCCACCTCGAACAGGTCGGGGCCCGGCATGAGCTCCTCGCGGATCCGTTCCTCAAGGAGCGTCAGTGTGTCGCCGACACGGTCGAAGTCCCGCTCCAGGAGGGCTGGTTCGCAGTCGAGCGAGCGGCAGCTGTCCACCACGGCGAGCGTCAGGTCGTGCCCGATGTGCGCGTTGATCCCGGCCAGCGCGAACTGCAGCGGCCGCACGCCCGGATGGCGCCGGTACTGGAACAGCGGACGCCAGCAGTCCGGTGGGCGCCGGCCCGCCGACGTCGCCTCCACGGCCGCGAGATAGCGCCCGGCGAAGAGCACGTCGAGCGTGGCGGCGGCCGCCGGATCGGCGAAGCTGTCGTGCGCGATGAGCCGGGAGATCTCTTCGGTCACCGTCAGGTAGACGCGGTTGAATACCGCGATGCCGTCCCGGGCCGGCAGATCGGCCCGCAGCGCGCGCATCCGCCGCATCACGGGATCGAGCGGCGCGGCGAACCGGTGGCTGTGCGCGAGGTGTCCGGTCTGCGCCAACCCCGTCGGCGTCCCTACGGTCTGCGTCATGGGGGCAGCGTCCCAGCCCGCCGCCGCGCCGAGCACCGCCGTAAGGGGGCTTGACCGGAACGGATGAACCGGGACGCTTCCGGGGCGGTCGGCTACGCGTCCTTCTCGTACGACGACGTGCCCGAATCCAGCAGCGGCTCCTGCTTCTTGAGGTGGGCCGGGGCCAGCGCGCGCAGCACGTGATAGCCGGTGATGACCACGATCGTGCCGAGCGCGATGCCGCTGAGCTGGAAGTTCTCGGTGAACTTCAGGGTGACGTCGCCGATGCCGATGATGATGCCCGCGGCGGCCGGCACCAGGTTCAGCGGGTTGCGCAGATCGACCTTCGCGTTGATCCAGATCTGCGCGCCGAGCAGGCCGATCATGCCGTACAGGATGACGGTGATGCCGCCGAGCACGCCGCCCGGGATCGCCGCGACGACCGCGCCGAACTTGGGGCACACGCCGAAGAGCAGCGCGAATCCGGCGGCGGCCCAGTAGGCGGCGGTCGAGTAGACGCGGGTGGCGGCCATGACGCCGATGTTCTCGGAGTACGTGGTGTTCGGCGGGCCGCCCACCGCGGTCGACAGCATGGAGGCGGCGCCGTCGGCGGCGATCGCGGTGCCCAGCTTGTCGTCGAGGTCGGCGCCGGTCATCTCGCCGACGGCCTTGACGTGGCCCGCGTTCTCGGCGACAAGAGCGATGACGACGGGGAGGGCGACGAGGATCGCCGACCATTCGAAGCTCGGCGCGTGGAAGCCCGGCAGCCCGATCCAGTCGGCCCTGCCGACGCCCGAGAGGTCCAGGCGCCAGTGGTCCACGGCCTCCGCGCCGCCGTGCACCGAGTGGATCTTCCCGAAGACGCGGTCGAGCAGCCAGGAGACGCCGTACCCGAAGATCAGCCCGAGGAAGATCGCGATCCGGGACCAGAAGCCGCGCAGGCAGACCACGGCCAGACCGGTGAACAGCATCACCATCAGCGCCGTCCACTGGTCCTGGGGCCAGTACGTGGAGGCGGTGACCGGCGCCAGGTTGAAGCCGATCAGCATGACGACGGCGCCCGTGACGATGGGCGGCATCGCGGCGTGGATGATCCGCGCGCCGAACCGCGCCACCGCGAGGCCCACGAAGAACAGCACCACGCCCACGACGAACACCGCGCCGGTCACGGTGGCGCTGGTGCCTCCGGTGGCCCGGATCGCGGCGGCGACGCCGACGAAGGAGAGCGAGCAGCCGAGATAGCTGGGCACCCGGCCCTTGGTCGCGAGCAGGAAGATGACCGTCGCGATGCCGGACATCATGATCGCGAGGTTGGGGTCGAGGCCCATCAGTACGGGGGCGACGAACGAGGCGCCGAACATCGCGACCACGTGCTGGGCGCCGAGGCCGATCGTGCGCGGCCAGGAGAGCCGTTCGTCGGGGCGTACGACGGCTCCTGGAGCGGGGGTCCGCCCGTCGCCGTGCAGGGTCCAGCGCACGCCGAGGCGCATGGGTCGCTCCAGTTCGTCCGTAGGGGTCGGTGACTCGAAAAGTCTCGAAAAGATCAGGCCAAATATTAATGCCGGATCAAGGGAGCCCATCACCGGAGCGACAGGGCCGAAGGTCCCATCCGTGAATCCGCGCCCGCGGCATTGTCAGCCGGAGCCGCGGCCTCTACGCTCGCATGGTCTTGTTCGTGAATTGTGTTCATATACATGACCCACCTTGTGTGCCACGACTCGATGGGAGTCCTCGATGAGCGGAAGACCCCGCGGTGGGCTCGTCGCCGTGCTGTCCCTCGCGGTGGCGTTGGCCTCCGCGCTCATACCCGCCACCTCGTACGCCGCCCCGGCCGCCGCCAAGGCTCCCCGCACCGTCGTCCTGGACGGGAAGCGGCTCCAGGACGCCAAGCGGCGGCTCGATCAGGGGGACGCTCAACTGCGCGACACCGTAAGGAAGTTGACAGCCGTCGCCGACGGCTGGCTCACCCAAGGGCCCTGGTCCGTGGTCGACAAGCCGAAGCCGGCCCCGGGCGGCGACCCGCACGACTACCTCAGCCAGGCTCCCTACTGGTGGCCCTCCCAGCCGAAGACCGCCGACAACCCGTGGGGCTGCCCGTACGTCCAGAAGGACGGTCAGCGCAATCCCGAGGTCGACTCCGGCACCGACCGGCCCGACCTCGGCAAGGTCTTCAACTCGGTCACCAGCCTCAGCCTGGCCTGGTACTACACCGGCAGGAAGCAGTACGCCGAGCACGCCTCCGCCATCCTGCGCACCTGGTTCCTCGACCCGGCGACACGGATGAACCCGAACCTGAACCACGGGCAGTTCATCCCCTGCAGGTACGACGGCCGGGCGATCGGCATCATCGACTTCTCGCAGCAGTACTCCAGCGTTCTCGACGCCGTCGCCATCCTCGACACCGGGGCGCCCGGCTGGAAGGCGGGCGACCACGCCTCAATGCTCGACTGGAACAAGAAGTTCCTGGACTGGGAGGTGAATTCGGCGTTCGGCAAGGAGGAGTCGGAGGCCCAGAACAACCACGGCACCTTCCAGGACCTCCAGATCGCCTCCCTCGCCCTTGCCACCGGAAACAAGGACCTGGCCCGCCGGACCGTTCTCGGCGCCGAGAAGCGGCGCATCGACCCGCAGATCGCGGCCGACGGCAGCCAGCCGCAGGAGCTGGCCAGGACCCGGAGCTGGCACTACTCGACCTTCGACCTCGTCGCCCACACCCGGCTCGCAGCCATTGGCCGACAGGTCGGCGTCGACCTGTGGGCGTATCAAGGGCCGCACGGGCAGAGCCTGTTCGGAGCCGTGCGCTATCTGCTGCCCGCCGCCACCGGGGCCGCCGCCTGGACGCATCCGGAGCTGGAGTTCTACCGGTACGCGGCGAGCGACGTCGTCCATGCCGCCGCCGACGCCGGGGACACGGACGCGAAGGCGGCCGTGCCGAGGCTCCAGGCGCCGCCCGGCGGCGACCTGTGGGCCCTGCGCCCGGCCGCCGAACAGCTCGACTCCATCGCCGGCTGACCTCACGCGCGGCGCCGGTTCAGGCCTGACGGACCGGCGCCGCGTCGGCCGCCTCGCGAGGCCGGGCGCCCGCCCGCAGGACCCGCGCCCCCGCCACCAGGCCGAGCGCCAGCACGGTCACCAGGCCGAACGACACCACCAGGGAGGTCAGATCGGCGATCCCGCCGATCGCGGACGGGGCGACCAGGCCCGAGGTGTACGTGATGGTCGCGACGCCCGCGATGGCCCGGCTGGGGCTGGGCCCACTGCGGGCCGCCGCCGCGAACGCGAGCGGCACCACGACCGCCACGCCGAGCCCCATCAGGCCGAACCCGGCCATGGCCGCCGCAGGGCCCGGCGCGGCCACCACGAGCAGGCCGCCCAGAGTGGCGAGGATGCCTCCGCCGCGCACCGTACGCACGGCGCCGAAGCGGTCCACGCCCCTGTCGCCCACGAGCCGGGCCGCGGCCATGGCCAGCGTGAACGCGGTGGTGCAGGCCGCGGCCGTACCCGCCGAGGTGTCCAGCACGTCCCGCAGATAGACCGCCGACCAGTCGAGGCTGGCGCCCTCGGCGACCACCGCGCAGAACCCCACCGCGCCGATGGCCAGCGCCGATCTGGGCGGCAGCGCGAACCGGGGCGGCGGCGCCTCCTCGGGGGCGCTGCGCAGATCCAGTACGCCCTGGCAGGCGGCCAGGCCGAGCAGGGTCAGCACGGCGGCGGCAACCGTGTGGTGCAGCCGCGCGTCGGCCCCCAGGTGCGCGGCGAGCGTCCCGGCAGCCGAGCCGATCAGCGCGCCCACGCTCCACATGCCGTGCAGCGAGGACATGATCGAACGCCCGAGCCGGTTCTCGGTCTCCACGCCCAGCGCGTTCATCGCCACGTCCGCCATGCCCGCGCTCGCTCCGTACGCGAAGAGAACCGCGCACAGCGTGGAGACGTTGGGTGCGAGCGCGGGCAGCGCCAGGGCGAGCGTCCACAGCGCCAGCAGCCCGCGCAGCGCGTTGCGGGCCCCGAACCGGTGGGTGATCGCGCCGGACAGCGGCATCAGCAGGGACGAGCCGATCGCCGGGAAGGCCAGGGCGAGGCCGAGCTGTCCCGCGGAGACCCCGGCGTGCTCCTGGATCCAGGGGACCCGGGTGGCGAAGTTGCCCGTCACCGCGCCGTGCACACAGAACACCGTGGCGATCGCGATCCGCGCCCGCCTCAACTGCCGTTGATCCAGAGCCAGTTCGGCTGCCATCGACCGGATTCCCTCCCTCGGGGCGGCCTCCCCGCCGCCGCGGCGTAAACTATCAGGAACCCTGCCTGATAAATAGAACCGGCCGCAACCCGCTTTCGGCGATCTGGAAGGATTCCCGGCATGCCCGCATCCCCGAGCACCGCCCGGGCCATCAACGACCGGCTCGCCCTGCGCCTCCTGCAGGACGAGGGCCCGTTGACGGCAGGCCAGCTCAAGAACCTCACCGGACTCTCCCGGCCCACCGTCGCCGACCTCGTCGAACGCCTCCAGGGCTCCGGCCTGGTCCACGTGGTGGGGGAGTCGGGTGCCGAGCGGCGCGGCCCCAACGCGCGCCTGTACGCGATCGTCGCCGACCGGGCCCATTTCGCGGCCCTGGACGTCCGCACGCACAGCGTGTCCCTCGTCGTCGCCGATCTGCTGGGGGCGCCGCTGGCCGAGGCGACCCTGCCGATCGAACCGGAGGCCGGCACGGGACCCGCCGTCGAGCAGGCCGTCGCCCTTCTGGAACGCACCGCCAAGGAGGCGGGCGCCGAGCGGCTGCACAGCGTGGGGATCGGCGCGCCCGGACTCATCGACCCGGCGAGCGGCGAACTGCGCGACAGCAGCGGGCTGCCCGCCTGGCACCGCGAACTCGTCCGCGTCCTGGCCGGGCGCCTGCCCGCCGCCGTGCTCGTCGAGAACGAGACCAACCTGGCCGCCGTGGCCGAGCAGCGGCTCGGCGCGGCCCGCGGGCAGGACACCTTCGTGCTGCTGTGGCTCGGGCAGGGCATCGGCGCGGCCGTCGTCCTGGACGGGAAACTGCGCAGGGGTGCCTCGGGCGGCGCGGGCGAGATCGGATTCATGCCGGTGCCCGGCACCGGCGGCCTGCCGTCCGCGACCGGCTGCGACGGCGGCTTCCACGAGCTGGTGCACGCGGGCGCGGTGGCCCGCCTCGCCGCCGCGCACGGGCGGCCCGGCAGCGCGGAAGAGGCCGTACGGGATGCCGACGGGCCCTTCCTCGACGCGCTGGCCGAGCGGCTCGCGATCGGGGCGGCGGGCGTGGTCGCGGTCCTCGACCCCGGCTTGATCGTCCTGGGCGGCGAACTGGGCCACGCCGGCGGGCAGTTGCTCGCCGGCCGGGTCCAGCGCGCCCTGGCCGCCCTGACCCCCCTCGCCACCGAGGTGAGACCGAGCGAACTGGGCGACGGCGCGGTCCTCAGCGGCGCCCTGCTCACCGCACGGGACGCGGCCCAGGACGACCTGTTCGCACCGAAGGTGTGAGGTTGCTTCAGGTTTGAAAGCCCGACGGCGGCCAAGGGCCGGGAGACCGCCGCCGGGCGTATGGGGCGGGGAGCCGGATCAGCAGGCGCCGAGGTCCTGCCAGACTCCCCAGTCACCGGTAGTACCCGGTTCCTCGCCCTTCGTCCACCACTTGGACTTCCAGGTGTGCGACTTGTACGAGACGGTCGTGCCGCCGCCGTACTCCGAACCCGCCGACCAGAGCGGCGCGGCGCACGTGCCGCCCGAAGGCGTGGGTGACGGCGAAGGGCTTGCCGAGCCCGAAGGCGTAGGGGAGGGCGAGGCGCCCGGGTCGCTCACCGCGGCGCCCCGGGTGTGGTCGCCGGCCAGTGCGTAGGTCTTGCCACCGAAGGTCACCGTCCAGTTCGAGGGGGTGGAAACCGGCAGGTAGTAGACGAAGTCGAGGGTGACCGAGGCGCCCGGGGCCAGTGACTGCCAGCCCGGCAGCTTCAGCGAGACGCGGTTGTAGTCGCCCTTCAGTCCGCCGATGTTGTTCGCCGCGGTGTGGTCGCTGCGCACGATCGTCGTGCCGAAGCCGGACTGGTCCTTGGCGTTGGCCGGGGCCGAAGTGCCGTAGTCGAACTGGAATTCCGTGCCGCCGGGCAGCGTCGCCGTGGTGTTGTTGGTGATCGTCACCTTGGGACTGATGGGGTAGTTGGAGTCGCCGAGCGGGAACTGCCCGAAGTCCACGCCGATGTTCAGCGCCTGCGTCGGCAGATCGATGGTGGAGCGCTTGTTGCCGTAGGGGGCGGCCGACTTGAACTTGTCGTACATCGCGCCGGTCAGCGTCGAGCCCTGCTCGTACTGGCCCTTGGCCGTGTTCCACTGGTAGTCGCCGGCGAGTTCCCAGACCATGGTGCCGCCGATGCCCTTGTCGACGACGTAGTCGGCCTTGGCGTTGACGGACTGCTCGTCCTCGGTGGACAGGAAGACCTTCTTCTGGTTGTTCCAGAGCCAGGGCGCCACCAGTGTCGCGTCGTACTGGCGGACGTAGCTGCCGGTCAGTTTGCTGTCGGAGGCGAGGCCGTACTTGCTGACGTAGTCGCCGACGATGCCCTTCTCCAGGTTCTTGGCGTGCCACATCGGGTTGGAACCGGCGGGCGCCTCCTTGCCGTTGGCGTCCAGGTCGTGCCAGAGGTTGTCGATGCCGACGGCACCGTCACCGCAGGCGGTGAGCCCCGCACCGGCCGGGCAATTCGTCGAAGGCGCCTTCCCCCACAGCCCGTTGCTGCCGCCCTGCACATTCCGGAATCCGCGCGTGTAGTACGGCAGGCCCATATTGATGCGCCCGGCCGGCAGGGAACCGCGGAAGTAGTGATAGGCCCAGTCGGCGTTGAGATAGCCGATTCCGCCGTACTGGGAGGTGGAATAGACGCCGGCGGCCGCGAGTTCGGCGTCCTTCCCGTCGTCGAAGAGCGAGGCATTCGGGCCGACGTACTGGTTCCAGGCGCCGTGCAAGTCGTACGACATGATGTTGACGTAGTCCAGGTACTGCTGGACCTGGAAGGTCTCCATGCCGCGCAGCAGATAGCCGGACGAGGGCGCGGCCACCGACAGCAGGTAGTGCTTTCCGTCGGCCGCCCCCGCGCGGTCGAGCTTCTCGCGCAGCGACTTCATCAGGGCCGCATAGCCCTTGACGAGTCCGGCCCGGCGGGCGTTGGAGATCGTCAGGTCGAGCGGGTTGCCCGCGTCCTTCATGGTCGTCGGGTATTCGTAGTCGATGTCGACGCCGTTGAAGCCGTACTTCTTGATGAAGGCGACCGCCGAGTCGGCGAACGTGTCGACGCCCGCCTGATTGACGGAGCCGTCCGTGTTGGTGGCCATGGAGTAGAAGCCGCCGGAGTCGACGCGCTTGCCGTCGTCACCGAAATAACCGCCGGTCTCGGCCCAGCCGCCCACAGAAACAAGGGTCTTTACGTTGGGGTGCTGCTTCTTGAATTTGTTGAGCAGATTGAAATGTCCCTTGTACGGGAGCGAGGGGTCCATCTCGGCGCCCGCGACGCCGGGCCAGGTCATTCCGGTCGCGGCGTTCTTCTCGCTGTCGGTGCCGACGGAGATCTTGTTGTCGGAACCGACGTGCGCGAAGGCGTAGTTGATGTGGGTGACCTTGTCCCACGGGATGTCGGAGGCGAGGTAGGCGGGCGTCCCGTCCTGGCCGGTGCGCCAGCCGGTGAAGTAGCCGATCACGCGGCGCTGGTGGTCGGCGCCCATCTTCTCGCGGCCGTCGGTGTCGTACACCGAGCAGTACGGGACGTCGACGCCCGGAGTCCTGTAGAGCCCGTCGGGGCGACAGGCCTCATTGTCCGCGGCGGCCTGCGAGACGCCGGTGGACAGCGAGCCGAACAGCAGCCCGGCGACCGCGGTGGCGGTCGTGAGCAGCGCGGCCCGTCTGTGGGTGGGGGAGAGCACGAGCAGTTCCTCCTGGGAGGTCGGGCGGAACACAACGAACATGGCGGTGGTCGTGCACGGCCCCGGCGTGCGCACACCGGCGGGCCTCTCCTCGGAGGTGACGCAGAGATTAAAAGGACTAGACCAGTGCGTCAATAGGTATGGACCAAAGGAGACCCCCGTGCCTGGGGTGCCGCCGGGTCCTCGCTGGAGTGCCGCTCGAATCCGGCCATCCTGTGAGCCAGGCCACATCCCCTCGCTCGCATGGCCTTCGATCAGGCGTGGCACACTGGCCCTGTACCAGCAGCAGCGCACTCCGGGGTCGGTGTAATTCCGAACCGGCGGTAATAGTCCGCGACCCGTCCGCATCCAGCGGCCGGTTGACCAGGTGAAATTCCTGGACCGACGGTGAAAGTCCGGATGGGAGGCAGTGCGCGGCGGGCGGACCGTTCCACGGTCGCGCCGGCCGTCTGTTACCGGTCGCCGTCCAAGGCACCGGTCTCTTTCGGCCGTGGCGTGAGCTGTGCGCGATGGTCTTTTCCCGCTTTCTGTCGTCATCGACAGGCCCCGGAGTCCGTGCCCGAAGAGGCAGGAGGACCCGGTGGCCACCGCAGCCGACGCAGACGCCATGCGCCGAGCCATTGAGCTCGCCGCGCGCGGACTCGGCTCCACCAGCCCCAATCCGGTCGTCGGGTGCGTCATCACCGACGCCTCCGGCGCGGTCGTCGGCGAGGGCTTCCACCAGCGGGCCGGCGGCCCGCACGCCGAGGTCCACGCCCTCGAAGCCGCAGGTGAGCGCGCCCGTGGCGGCACCGCCTACGTCAGCCTCGAACCCTGCAACCACACCGGCCGCACCGGCCCCTGCGCCCAGGCGCTCATCACGGCGGGTGTCATCCGCGTCTTCTACGCGGTCGGCGATCCAAACCCCCAGGCCACCGGCGGCGCCGACACCCTGCGCGCGGCCGGCGTCCGGACCGAGCGGGGCCTCCTCGCGGACGAGGCCGAGGCGGTCAACACCGCCTGGCTCACCTCCGTCCGGCTCGGCCGCCCGCACGTCACCTGGAAGTACGCGGCGACCCTCGACGGCAGGACCGCCGCCGAGGACGGCACCAGCCGCTGGATCACCTCCGCCGAAGCCCGCGCCGACGTCCACCGGCTGCGCGCCGAGTCCGACGCCGTGGTCGTGGGCTCCGGCACCGCACGCACCGACGACCCGCACCTCGCGGTCCGCGGCATCGAAGGCTCCACTCAGCCCCTGCGCGTGGCGGTCGACACCAACGCCACCGCGGTCAAGCCCGGCGCCCGCATCCTCGACGACGCGGCGCCCACCCTCATCGCGGTCGCCGAGGACGCCAATGCGGCCCACCTGCCCGGGGCGGCGGTCCTGCGCCTGCCGCGCACCGCCACCGGTCTGGACATCCCGGCGCTGCTCGCCGCTCTCCACGCCCGCGGCGTGCGCTCCGTACTCCTCGAAGGCGGCCCCACGCTGGCCGGTGCCTTCGTCGCCGCGGGCGCCGTCGACAAGGTCGTCGGCTACCTCGCACCCGCCCTGCTCGGCGCCGGGCCCACCGCCCTCGCCGGCGCAGGAATCTCCACCATCACCGAGGCGTTGCGGCTCGACATCACCGAGACCGTGCGCATCGGCCCCGATCTGCGCATCACTGCCACCCCTCTCGCCAAGGAGCGCTGAACGTGTTCACCGGAATCGTCGAAGAGCTGGGCGAAGTCACCGCCATCGAGAACCTCGGTGACGCCTCCCGCTTCCGTCTGCGCGGCCCCGTCGTCACCGAGGGCGCCGGACACGGCGACTCGATCGCCGTCAACGGCGTGTGTCTGACGGTCGTCGAGTTCGGCGACGGCGAGTTCACCGCCGACGTGATGGACGAGACGCTGAAGCGCTCCAGCCTCGGCGCCCTGGACGTCGGCTCCCGGGTCAACCTGGAGCGGCCCATGGCCGTCGGCGGCCGCCTCGGCGGGCACATCGTCCAGGGCCACGTCGACGGCACCGGCACGGTGCTCGCCCGCACCCCCTCCGAGAACTGGGAGATCGTCAAGATCGCCCTGCCCGGTGACCTCTCCAAGTACGTCGTCGAGAAGGGCTCCATCACCGTGGACGGCGTCAGCCTCACGGTCGTCGAGGCCGCCGCCGACTACTTCACCATCAGCCTCATCCCGACCACCCTCGCGCTGACCACGCTCGGCATCAAGCAGCCCGGCGACCCGGTCAACCTGGAGGTCGACGTCATCGCCAAGTACGTCGAGCGGCTGCTCGGCGCGAGCCACGGGGGGAACGACAAGTGAGCGCAGTGAACTGGCTGAACGGCGAGGCCTTCACGGTCCTCGGTCAGCACATCAAGTGGTCGGACATGATCGGCAACACGATCGGTCTGACAGCCCTCGCGCTCGGCTGGCGCCGGTCCATATGGACCTGGCCCGCCCAGTTCGTGTCGGGCCTCATCCTCTTCGTCGCCTTCGCCGCCGGGCACCTCTCCGGCAGCGCCGGCAAGCAGGTCGTGGTGATGGTCGTGGCCGCCGGCGGCTGGCTCGCCTGGAGCCGGGGCCGCCGGCAGGCGCAGGACGGCTCCATCGCCGTACGGTTCGCCACCTGGCGCGAGCGGGCCTTCCTGCTCGGCGGCGCCGCCCTCGGCACGGTCGCCGTCGCGGCCCTCTTCACCGCCTACCCGGCCCTGTCGTGGGACCCGTGGCCCGACGCCTACGTCTTCGTCGGCACCATCGTCGCGATGTTCGCCCAGGCCCGCGGCATGGTCGAGTTCTGGTTCGCCTGGCTGCTCGTCGACGTCGTCGGCGTCCCCCTCAACTTCGCCAACGGATACGCCTTCTCCGGCTTCGTCTACGTCATTTACGGCGCGCTCGTCCTGTGGGGCCTGCGCGACTGGTGGCTGCGCTCGCGCACGAGCGTCAAGCCCGTCCTGGAAGGAGCGACGGCATGACCACGCACGCACCCACCTGGTACACCCCCGACAACCGCGAGGACCTCTCCCTCGACCCCGTCGAGCAGGCCATCCGCGACATCGCGGCCGGTAGGCCCGTGGTCGTCGTCGACGACGAGGACCGCGAGAACGAGGGCGACCTCGTCGTCGCCGCCGAGAAGGCCACCCCCGAGATCGTCGCGTTCATGATGAGCGAGTGCCGCGGCCTGATCTGCGCGCCCATGGAGGGCGAGGACCTCGACCGGCTCGACCTGCCGCAGATGGTCGACCACAACACCGAGTCCATGAAGACCGCCTTCACCGTCTCCGTCGACGCGAGCGCCGAGCACGGCGTGAGCACCGGCATCTCCGCCGCCGACCGAGCCACCACGCTGCGCCTGCTCGCCGACGGCCGCTCCGCCTCCGGCGACTTCGTACGCCCCGGCCACATCTTCCCGCTGCGCGCCAAGCCCGGCGGCGTGCTGGCGCGCAACGGCCACACCGAGGCCGCGGTCGACCTCGCGCGGCTGGCGGGGCTCGCCCCGGCCGGCGCCATCGTCGAGATCGCGGGCGAGGACGGCGTCATGCTGCGCCTGCCGGAACTCGTCCCGTTCGCCCGCAAGCACGGCCTGACGATCATCTCCATCGAGGACCTGATCGCCTACCGGCGCTCCGCCGAGCCGACCGTGCGCCGCGAGGCCGAGGTCCAACTGCCCACCGCCGCCGGTGAGTTCACCGCCTACGGCTACCGCTCGACCGTCGACGGCGTCGAGCACGTGGCCCTGGTCCACGGCGACATCGGCGACGGCGAGGACGTCCTGGTCCGGGTCCACTCCGAGTGCCTGACCGGCGACATCTTCTCCTCGCTGCGCTGCGACTGCGGCCCCCAGCTCCAGGCCTCCATGGAACGCATCACCGAGGCCGGCCGCGGCGTCGTGGTCTACCTGCGCGGCCACGAGGGCCGGGGCATCGGCCTGCTCTCCAAGCTGCGCGCGTACGAACTCCAGGAGCGCGGCCGCGACACGCTCGACGCCAACCTGGAACTGGGCCTGCCCGCCGACGCCCGCGACTACGCGGCCGGCGCCCAGATCCTCGCCGACCTCGGCGTGCGCAGCCTGCGGCTCATGACCAACAACCCCGACAAGATCACCGCGCTGGTACGGCACGGCCTGAAGGTGTCGGGGCGCGAGCCCATGCCCGTCCAGGCCGGCGAGCACAACCTGAGCTACCTGCGCACCAAGCGGGACCGCATGGGGCACGACCTTCCGTGGCTGGACGCGGCATCGACGCCGATGTCCGCCTGCGGCAACCAGTAAGCCAAGCAAGCACACCGGAAACACCTGAGGAGAGCACGTGAGTGGCAAGGGCGCACCCGAACTGTCCGTACGCAACTGCGGGGACCTCCGTGTCGCCGTGGTCGCGGCACAGTGGCACGAGAAGGTGATGGACGGACTCGTCGACGGCGCCCTGCGCGCCCTGCACGAACTCGGCATCGACGAGCCGACGCTGCTGCGCGTCCCCGGCAGCTTCGAACTGCCCGTCGTGGCGAAGGTCCTGGCCGGTCGCGGCTACGATGCCGTCGTCGCACTCGGCGTCGTCATCAGGGGCGGTACCCCGCACTTCGAGTACGTGTGCCAGGGTGTCACCAACGGCCTCACCCAGGTCAGTGTCGACACCGGCGTACCCATCGGATTCGGCGTGCTGACCTGCGACACCGAGGAGCAGGCCCTGGACCGGGCCGGTCTCGAAGGGTCGAACGAGGACAAGGGTCATGAAGCGGTCACCGCCGCCGTGGCCACCGCCGCCACGCTGCGCACGGTCAGCGAACCCTGGCGCTGAGCGACGGGGCCCACCCCTTACTCTAAGAAGCATCATGGCGAACAAACCCTCCAAGAGTTTCGAAGAGCTCTTCACCGAGCTCCAGCTCAAGGCCGCCAACGGCGACCCCTCCACCTCCCGCACCGCCGAGCTGGTGGAAAAGGGCGTGCATGCCATCGGCAAGAAGGTCGTCGAGGAGGCCGCCGAAGTCTGGATGGCCGCCGAGTACGAGGGCAAGGAAGCCGCCGCCGAGGAGATCTCGCAGCTGCTCTACCACGTCCAGGTGATGATGGTCGCGCGCGGGATCTCCCTCGACGACGTCTACGCCCACCTCTGAGCCCGCCCGCATCCCACACCACCCCGCACAAGAAGGAAGCTGACCTCATGCTGCGCATCGCCGTTCCCAACAAGGGTTCACTGTCCGGACCTGCGTCGGCGATGCTCCATGAGGCCGGCTACCAGATGCGCAAGGAGTCGAAGGAGCTCGTCCTCGTCGACCCCGTCAACGAGGTCGAGTTCTTCTACCTGCGCCCCAAGGACATCGCGATCTACGTGTCCGCGGGCAAGCTCGACATCGGCATCACCGGCCAGGACCTCCTGGTCGACTCGGGAGCCAACGCCGAGGCGATCCTGCCGCTCGGCTTCGCCCGCTCCACCTTCCGCTACGCCACCAAGCCCGGCACCGCGAGCGGCATCGCCGACTTCGGCGGCATGACGATCGCCACCTCCTACGAGGGCATCGTCGCCAAGCACCTCGCGGACAACGGAGTCGACGCCTCCGTCGTGCACCTGGACGGCGCCGTCGAGACCGCCATCGAGCTGGGCGTCGCCCAGATCATCGCGGACGTCGTCGAGACCGGCACCTCGCTGCGCAACGCGGGCCTCGAAGTCATCGGCGAGCCGATCATGAAGTCCGAGGCCGTCGTCATCCGCCGCACCGGCGCCGACGCCGACGACCCCAAGGTGCAGCAGTTCCTGCGCCGCCTCCAGGGCGTCCTGGTGGCCCGCAGCTACGTGATGATGGACTACGACTGCCGCGCCGAGCACCTGGAGCGGGCCGTGGCCCTCACCCCGGGCCTGGAGTCGCCGACCATCTCCCCGCTGCACAACGAGGGCTGGGTCGCCGTCCGCTCGATGGTCCCCGCCAAGGACTCCCAGCGGGTCATGGACGACCTGTACGAGCTGGGCGCCCGCGCGATCCTCACCACGGCCATCCACGCCTGCCGCCTCTGACCGGCCGGCCGGAAACAGCGCCACCGAAGACAGCGCCACCGAAGACAGCGACGAAAGCGAACGACACCGTGTCCGCCCCCGCGCCCCAGCCCCCCGCCCTGCCGGTCACGTTCAGGCCGACCCGCACCCGGGCCGTCCTGCTGATCAGCGCGGCCGCCATGTTCGTCGCCATGACGGTGATGTCGCTGCTCCTGGAAACCCTGAGCGGGGGCGAGCGGGGCAGCTTCATCCTGATGGCCGCCCTGTTCGCCGGGGTGCTCGTGCTGCTCAGCCGGCCCAAGGTCGTCGCCGACGACACGGGCGTCACGGTCGTCAACCTCACCGCGAGGCGCCGCCTCGCCTGGGCGGAGATCCTCCGGGTGAACCTCCGCCCCGGCGACCCCTGGGTCTTCCTCGACCTCAGCGACGGCACCAGCCTGCCCGCGCTCGGCATCCAGCCCGGCATCGGCAAGGCGCGGGCCATCCGCGACGCCAAGGCGCTGCGCGCGCTCGCCGAAACCCACGGCACGGGCGCCGATTCACCCGGCACGGCTAGCGACAACGGCTGAGCCCCCTGCCCCACCTGGCAGCATCTTGATTACCCTGATGTCGGCGGCGCCGAGTGCGCCCCGCCCCGCACATGGGCCGGCACCATCGGCCGCGGGGCACCAGCGACCCGAGGAGTGACTCCCTCCAGCAATGGACGGATCGTCCGGTAGTACCTGCGCCGCCCCCTCCCAGGAGGCGGCGGCATGACCATCACGCTCGTGCTGCTCTTCGCGGCATTCCTTCTGATCCTCGCCAACGGCTTCTTCGTGGCGGCCGAGTTCGGCCTGGTCACCGTCGACCGGCCGGACGCCGAGCGTGCCGCCGCCGACGGCGACCGCAGAGCCCGCACCGTGGTGCGCGCCCTGCGTGAGCTGTCCTTCCAGCTCTCCGGAACCCAGCTCGGCATCACCATCACCTCGCTCGTCGTGGGCATGCTGGCCGAGCCCGCGCTCGCCGACCTGCTCGACGGGCCGATCGGCGCCACCGGCCTTCCGGCGGGCGCCGTCTCCGGCATCAGCGTCGTCCTCGGCATGCTGCTCGCCGCCGCCGTGCAAATGGTGATCGGCGAGCTCGTGCCGAAGAACTGGGCGGTCTCCAAGCCGCTCCAGGTGGCCCGCTTCGTGGCCGGGCCGCAGGACCGCTTCTCGCGGCTCTTCCGGCCGGTCATCTCCCTGCTCAACACCGTCGCCAACCGTCTGGTGCGGGCGCTCGGCGTGGAGCCGGCCGACGAGCTGGCCTCCGCCCGCACGCCCGGCGAACTGGTTTCCCTGGTCAAGCACTCGGCGCGGGCCGGAGCGCTGGAACAGGACACCGCCGACCTCTTCGTACGGACCCTCTCGCTCGGCCACCTGACGGCCGAGAACGTGATGACCCCGCGCGTCAAGGTCAGCGCCCTGCAGACCACCGCGACCGCCGCCGACGTCCTCAACCTCACCCGCGCCACGGGCCTGTCCCGCTTCCCGGTCTACCGGGAGCGGATCGACGAGGTCGTCGGCATGGTCCACCTCAAGGACGCGCTCGCCGTGCGGCCGCCCGAGCGGCTGCGCACTGCGGTCGGCCTGATCGCCGTGCCGCCGCTGCTCGTCCCGGAGACGCTGCCCGTGCAGCAGCTCCTGGAGCGGCTGCGCAGCGAACAGCCGATAGCCGTGGTCGTCGACGAGTACGGCGGCACGGCCGGCGTGGTCACCCTCGAGGACATCATCGAGGAGCTCGTCGGCGAGGTCCGCGACGAGCACGACGGCGCGGACGCCGCACGGCCCGAACTCGCCGTGGTGGCGGGCGAGGACGGCCGGCCCGCCTGGGAGGCCGACGGCAGCTGCCGCGTCCTCTCGCTCGGCCGGATAGGCCTGGACGCACCCGAGGGCCCGTACGAGACCGTCGCAGGCCTGGTCGCCGATCTGCTCGGCCGGATCCCGGTACCGGGCGACCGGGTCGAGGTGCCCGGCTGGCGGATCCAGGTCCGCCAGGTAGAGCGGTACCGCGCCGAGCGGGTCCGCTTCGTGCGGACGGCCGACGCACCCGCGGCGGAGGCGTCCCGATGAGCCTGCTTCAACTTCTGTTCGCGCTGCTGCTCGTGCTCGCCAACGGCTTCTTCGTCGGCGCCGAGTTCGCGCTCGTCTCCGTACGCCGCAGCCAGATCGAGCCGCTGGCCGCCGACTCCGCGCGGGCCCGCCAGGTGCTGCACGGCCTGGAGAACCTGCCGCAGATGATGGCCGCGGCCCAATTCGGCATCACCGTCTGCTCGTTGACGCTCGGCGCGGTCGCCGAGCCGACCGTGGCGCGGCTCCTGGAGCCCGTCTTCCAGGCGGCCCGGATCCCCGAGGGCCTCGTCCACCCGCTCGGCTATGTCATAGCGCTGGCCCTGGTGGTCTCGCTCCACCTCGTCATCGGCGAGATGGTTCCGAAGAACCTGGCGATGGCGGCGCCCGAGAAGACCGCGCTCTGGTTCAGCCCGGGCCTGGTCGCCTTCGCCCGGGTCTGCAAGCCGGTGACGATCGCGCTCGGCGCCTGCGCGCGGCTCATCCTGAAACTGTTCCGGGTCGAGCCGAAGGACGAGGTGGAGGCCGTCTTCACCAGTGTCCAGCTCGGCCGCCTCGTCGAGGACTCCGGCCAGGCCGGGCTCCTGGAACCCGAGGCCCAGGAACGCCTGGAGGACGCCCTGGAGCTGGGCAGCCGCCCGGTGACGGACGTCCTGCTCGACCGGGCGTCCCTGGTCACGGTCGGCTGCTCGGTGACGCCGAGGGAGCTGGAGGAGCTGACGGTACGCACCGGATACTCCCGCTTCCCGGTGTGCGCGGAGGGCGGCGCCTTCATGGGCTTCCTGCACGTCAAGGACGTACTCGACGTGGAGGACCGGGAGCGCGCGGTGCCGCAGCACCTGTGGCGCCCGCTCGCCACCCTGCGGGCCGAACTTCCCCTGGACGACGCCCTCACCGTGATGCGCCGCGCGGCAACGCATCTCGCCCAGGTCGTCGACGGCTCCGGCCGGGTGCTCGGCCTGGTCGCCATGGAGGACGTCCTCGAAAAGCTGGTCGGCGAGGTCCGCGACCCCGCCCACCGAGAGGAGCCCACCCCGCTGGCCCGTCTGGCCGAGCCGCGCGGCGAACAGGCCCAGCAGGCGCTGGCCGGATAGCTAGAGGGGATCCTGCGGGTCGCGGCGCGTGGGGCCGCGACCCGACAGGACCTCCCCGTACGCCTGCATCAGATCGGGCAGGCGCAGGGTGGACAGGTCGTCCCGGGTCGGCGTCGTCGGGTACATCGACAGCCTCAAGTCCCGGTAGGCGCAGCTCTTCTCGTACAGGGTGCGCAGGAAGCGGCCGTTGCCGAGCTCGTCGATCCAGCCCTGGTCGACGACGTGCCCGCTGATCGAGCGCAGCTCCTCAAGGGCCTCCTCGTCCCACGCGTCCCCGTTCTCCCCGGCGAGCACCTCACCGATCGAGGTGAGTTCCAGGGGACGGTAGGAGGGGAAGTCGACGCGGGTGGTGAAGCGGGAGGACAGGCCCGGATTGGTGGCGAGCAGCCGGTCCATGCCCTCGGGATAGCCGGCGAGGATCACCACCAGATGGTCGCGGTTGTCCTCGGCGCGCTTGAGCAGCACTTGCAGCGCCTCGTCGCCGTATGCGTCGCCCTTGCTGTAGCCCGAGTTGGAGAGCGAGTACGCCTCGTCCACGAAGAGCACGCCGCCAAGGGCCGAGTCGATCAGCTCGTTGGCCTTGACGGCGGTCTGGCCGAGGAACTCGCCCACCAGGTCCGCTCGTTGGGCCTCCACCAGGTGGTCGCCGCCGAGCAGTCCCAGCGCGTAGAAGACCCGGCCCAGGATGCGCGCCACCGTCGTCTTGCCGGTGCCGCTGGGGCCGGAGAAGACAAAGTGACGTTTCGGCGGCTGGACCGGCAGTCCCTGACTGGCCCTGAGCCGCGCCATGTTGAGCTGCGCGGACAGCGCCTTGACCTGACGCTTGACCGGTTCGAGCCCCACCATCCGCTCCAGCTCGGCCAGTGCCTCGGCGAGCAGCACCGGATCGGTGGGCCCGGCCGGGAACTGCGGCGCGCCGGGCTGCGCCGGAATGCCGGGCTTGTGCCGTGCGCCGTCGCGCGCGGCTTCCGGCGGGCCGGACAGGGGCGCCTGCGGCTCGCCGCCGAGGCGGAACTCGCGGCCCTCGGGCTGATCCATGCCGAGGGCGGCCTCGGCCTCCGCCTCGACGGTGTCGCCGAAGCCGGACAGGGCGACCGCGGCCAGGTCGGGGGGTTCCTCCGAGCCGTCGAACCCGTCGTTCTCGGTGATCGCGGTGAGCCGTGCCGAGGTGTCCATGAACGCCGGGTCGACGCGGTGCACCGCCCGGTACAGGGGGAGCGCCGCGGCCGAGCGACCGGTGCCCTCGTGGGCGCGGGCCAGCCAGTAGCGCAGCTCCTTGCGCTGGGGCTGCTCGCTGCGACAGCGCATCAGCGCGGCCGAGAGCAGCGGCTCTGCCTGGCCGAACATCTCCAGGCGGACCCGGGCCATCCCGCCGAACAGACCGGCCTCGATGCCGAGCAGCGGGTCGTCGACCAACGGCTCGGTGTGGCGGACCAGTTGTTCCCAGTCCTTGACGAGATAGGCGCGGCAGGCGTGCAGGAAGCGCACCTGCGGATCGGTGTCGACGGGCGGAAGTCCTGCCAACGCCCGGTCCAGCTCCGGGACATGGCGCCCGTCCAGCCAGTGCGAGGCATGGGCCAGCAGCAGATCGCGCGGGCTCTCCAGGACCGGCTGGACCCACCAGCCGAGCCAGTACCAGGAGTTGAGGGTGCGCCGGTGGCCCGCCCGCTGTTCGCCGAAGCGTTCGCGGTGCCGGTACATGCGAAGCAGCGCGGTCGTCGTGTCCACGCGCAGCGCGTGCAGCCCGAGCCAGCCGTCCGCCATCGAGGGGTCGAGCCGCACCGCCGTGCGGAACTCCTCCTCGGCCTGCGGATATGCGCCCATGGTGTACGCATCCACACCGCGCAGCCAGGCGAGATCGGCCGGGGCGTGTGCGCCCGTAGTGCCGAAGTCCATCACGTCCCCCACCACCGTGCCCCGTGCTGAACCGCCCATTCACACAACGGAATTGACGGGAGTTGACCGCACCGATGTGCATCGTACCTGCGGGAAGGCCCACTGCCGAAGGGGGCGCGGGGGGAGCATCGATGGTGACACAGGGTGAGTGAAATGCCCTGCGTGACGGCCCGGTTGAGGGGCAAGAGGCAGAACGAAGCCCCCGATCACGGGGGAACAACCGGGGGCTTCGCGTCCGCGGCGGCTTCGGAAAGCCGCACATTGAGAACGTAAGACCTGTATGGCCCCTGGGTCAAGCGGAGTTGAGGCACTCGGTGGGCTGTTTTGCGACTGTTCAGTGCGGTGGGGTGAGGTCGTCACGGTGGGTGAGGAAACCATCCGCGCGGGGTGCGGAATCGGGCCCCGGGAACCACTCGTACCCCTCCTGCACCTGGCGTACCAGGGTGTCGGCGAAGGGTCTCGACGGATCTTCGGCGAAATGGCACATCTCCGCCGCCGTCCAGTCGTCCCAGAAAGCGGAGAGTCCGATTCCGTCGCGGCGCCGGCCCCGCCCCCAGGAGGCTTCGGCGTCCAGTTCCATCCATACGAGCAGGGCGAGCGAGGGCCGCAGCGCCCGGCGGCCGGCCCCGACGCCCTCGATCAGCACCACGGGCGCGGGCTCCAGGGCGCGCGCGTCCCCGAAGCGCCGCAGATGCCAGTCGTACGGGTCGTACCTCGCCGCCTCGCCGAGTGCGAACGGGTCGAGCACCTGGCGGCGGAACCGGTCCGTCCAGCCGAAGAACTCCTCGTGCGTGGCCAGATCGTCCAGGTGCAGCACCGGCGCCCCGCCCAGCGCCTGAGCGAGGCGAGCCGCGAACGTGGACTTGCCGGAGCCCGCGTGCCCGTCCACCCCGATCAGTCGCACCGGGCCGCAGGACGGCGGCAACTCCCTTGTCAGAGCGGCCAGTTGGGTCACGGCGGTGTCGGGGCGCGGCGTGCTGTGCATGCGTCCTGCCTGGTGGTGCGGGGGCGGCGGTCGATGTCCCCCGGTGCGGGGGTTCCGACCGTACCCGGTGCCCGGGGGAGGCGCCCGCCGCCCGGGCCTTCATGGCCGATTCCACGAGCCTCCGGCTCCCGCCCAGGTCACGCCAGTGGACGAGACCAATGTTGGAGGCGGGACGCGTGACGAATCACTGGCCCAAGGGCATCGGACCCGAGATAGTGGGCCCGCTGTCGTGCACTAGCCGCCCCATCCGTAACCGACTGGGGGTCCCACCATGACCAGCCCAACCTCGCGCAGAACCGTCCTCGCCGCGGCCGTCGCCGCCGCGGCCGGTGCCGTCGTGACCTCCTCGTCGGGGCCCGCGGCCGCGTCCGGCGGCCCGGCCCGGCCGAAACAGGGCAAGCAGCTCGTGGACAACCGGGCCTGGACCTCGCACGCCGAGTGGCGCTCGGGCGCCGGGAAGGGCGTACGCGCCCAGGGCGGCCGCCGCCCCGGCATCGTCATCGACCGGCCCGCCGGAACCACCTCCTACACCGACCCGCACACCAACAGGACCGCCACCTGGGAGTACGCGAGCTGGACCTCCCCGGCCCACCGCTCCACCGTCCCCGCCACCGAGGCCGTCGCCCACTGGAACGCGCACACCCCGGCCGGTACCTGGCTCCAGGTCGAGCTGCTCGGCACCTACTCGGACGGGTCCGCCACACCCGCGTACGTCATGGGCCGCTGGACGGCGGGCGACGGCGACACCGACATCCGGCGCACCTCCGTGGACGGCCAGAGCGACGGCAGGAGCTCGATCTCGACGGACACCTTCGCCATCGACACACCGGCCACCGGCCTGCGCCTCGCCTCCTACCGGCTGCGGGTCACCCTCCACCGCCTCCCGGGCAGCCGGCTCACGCCGACCGTGTGGCGGCTCGGCGCGATGGCCTCCGACATCCCGGACCGGTTCACGGTGGACGCCTCGGCCCCGGGTTTCGCGGGCGAGCTGGCGGTGCCGAGCTACTCGCAGGAGATCCACAAGGGCCAGTACCCGCAGTACGACAACGGCGGCGAGGCCTGGTGCAGCCCCACCTCCTCACAGATGATCATCGAGCACTGGGGACGGCAGCCGAACCCGGCCGACCTCGCCTGGGTCGACCCGTCCTACGCCGACCCGCAGGTCTGCCAGGCGGCCCGCCAGACGTACGACTACCAGTACGCGGGCTGCGGCAACTGGCCCTTCAACGCCGCGTACGCCGCCACGTACCGGGACATGAGCTCCGTCGTGACCCGGCTGCGGTCGCTGAACGACGTCGAGACGCTGGTCCGCGCGGGCATCCCGGCCATAACGTCCCAGTCCTTCCTGGCCACCGAGCTGACCGGCGCGGGGTACGGCACCGCGGGGCACCTGATGACGGTGACCGGCTTCACCGCCGACGGCGACGTGATCGCCCACGATCCGGCGGCGCCCGACGACGCGGCCGTCCGCCGCGTGTACAAGCGGCGCGAATTCGAGAACGTGTGGCTGCGGACCAAGCGGTACAACGCGAGCGGGAAAGTGGTCTCCGGCACAGGGGGCGTCTGCTACCTCTACTGGCCCGCGTACCCGACGGCCGGGCAGCGCAAGGCGCTCGCGGCCGTCGGCATCCGCTGAGCGGGCCGTCGGCACCCCGGGGCAGTGACGAACGTCTCTACCCCGGGGGCCCCTGGCGATGGCACCGTGGAACGGTCACCGGGGGGACCGTGCACCGCCACACGACCGAGTGAGTTCCCATGACCCTGCCTGCCACGACCGCCGACGACCCCCGAGCCCTGGCCGAGCTCCGCGCCCGCACGGGCGGCCCCAAGGACGTGGGCCCCAAGATCCTGGAGCACGTCCTGGGCTGGACCCTCGTGGTGGTCATCGCGATGCTGGTGACGCAGACGGGTCTGATGTAGCTAATACGTGAGCTCCAGGTCGGCTCTCCAGTGCCGTTTCGGGATGCCGACCAGCCCGTAGAGAGCTCGCACGGGCGACCGCCGGGCCAGCAGAACCACCCCCGCCGGCACGGCGAAGAGCGCGAGACCCAGAGCCCACCCCGCCAGCCGCACCAGCCCGCTCGCGGACACCGCGCCGAGGAACGGCAGCCCATAGACCCCCGCCGCCGCAATGGCCACCGCCAGAACCCGCGGCACCCTGCGGTCCTCGTCCGCCCCCGGCAGCTCCCAGCCCTCCATGAGCCAGCCGATCTCCGTGATCAGCATCGTGCCGACGACGGCGGCCCCGAGGACGAGCAGCGCCAGGAACGTGCCCGACGTCAGGAAGTGCAGCAGATTGTTGATCACGCTGTCCTTCGGCCAGTCCCGCAGCGCCCCGCGGCTCGTGGTGAGCAGGCGCCGGTAGCCGGTCCCGTCCCACCCGTGGACCAGCACCGCGAACAGCAGGAAGTGTGCGCCCACGCTCTGCAGATACGCCCAGTAGCCCGCCCCCACCAGCACGAGCGCCTGCGCCACGAGGAAGCCGAGCAGGGTTGCCACGACGGTGCCGCCCGCGTAGAAGAGCACGAATCCGGCCCAGATCCCCTGGTGGCCGCCGGCCACCTGCATGGTCGCCCACGACGGGTTCTGCCACATCATGAAGAGACCGGTGGGCACCAGGAGTACGGCCGCGAACAGCACGGTCAGCAGAAGGTACGGGTTGGCGGCACGGCTGCGGGTGCGCACTCCCTCCTCGTGCACCGAGCGCTGCCACCACTGGAGCTGGCGGGCCGCCGAGACCGCGAAGGTCGCCCCGGTTCCGTACGCCCAGAAGAGCGCGGCCTGGATCTGGATCACGATGCCCCCAGCGTCAGTCCGTTCGCGACGATGGAATCCGAGGTGACGAGGGCCTGTTCGGCCGTCACATCGGTCATGAAGACGAACGGCGGGACGATCGGCGGCACCGGCAGGGTGTTGGGGTCGAAGGTGATGCAGAGCAGTCCTTCGAGGCAGCCGCTGAACTTGGTGAGATAGAGCGTCACATGCCCGCTGAGGTCCAACGACCGTGCGCCCAGGGCGAGTTCGTCGTGTCCGTCGCGCGTGCTGAGGCGGTAGTCGGTGAGCGAGGCCGAGTTCATCTTCAGGACCATGGCCTTGAGCGGGCCGTGCGCGGTGGGCACGGTCGTCACCCCGGCGAGCAGGAAGCCGTTGGGGGAGAAGCGGGTCGTGGTGACGGTCGGCGGCACTGCCGGGGCGGTGACCGAGCCGGGCTGCGGCGCCTGCTCGGCGCGGTGCCCGCCGAGTGTGGCGAGGAGGGCGAGCGGCAGGGCCGCGGCGAGCGTGTGCTGGGTGCGCACGGTCGGCACCCGCCGCGTCGCCTCCTCCTTCGGCATCCAGCCGAACCCCATCGCGCTGCCCGTGATGCCGAGTGCCATCCCGACCAGGAACCCGCCGAGATTGGTGGCCGCGAAGGAGAGCACCGACAGGATCAGGGCGTTGACCGACACGTAGTGCCGGGTGTGCGGCAGGAACCAGAGGAAGAGCCCGGCCGCGACGAGGGCGAGTCCGATGCCGATCGCGGCGATCCCGCCGAGCCCGAGGCTGACCAGGATGGTCAGCGGCGAGAGCGGCACCACGAGCAGTTCGAGGCCGCCGAGGACGAGGAAGAGCCCCGCCCAGAACGGCCGCGTCCGCCGCCAGCCCCGTAATACCCGCCGGGCCTCGGGCAGCGGCAGGCGTGCGTCGAGCGCCGGAAACCGCTCCGGGCCCGGCTCGGCCCAGGAAGCACGCCGCGGTTCGCCGGTACGGGGCCCCGTCCCCTCACTGGCGCGGGGCCCCGCACCCTGGCCGGTCCGCGCGCCGGGGCCGAGCCCGGCGTACGGACCGACGTCGTCGCCCGGCCGAGGGGCTCGCGGATCACTCTGCACCCGGACCGGCGGCCGGGGCGGCGAGGCGCCGTCGCGGGGGAGCCTGAGCAGCCCGAGCCGTCTCAGAAGCACTTCTTGCCGCCGATGCTCACATCGACCTTCATCCCCTTCAGCCGGAAGTTGCCGCCGGTCGCCGACCAGGCATGCGACTTCACGCCGTTCACCTCGATGTTCCCGGCCTGCAGTCCGAACTTGCCCGGCTCGCCCTGAACTCCCTTGACCGCGTCCAGGGTTGAGGCGTCCCGGCCGATCTGTGCCGTGCCGAACTGGGCGTCGCCGACCAGGTCCTCGCCGTCGATGACGAGATTGCTGGCCGTGACCTCGCCCGCGTCGCCCCCCGCCGTCAGCTTGAACACGACCGTGCCGACGGGCGTGCCGACCTCGGCCGACTGGCAGATGTCGCTGAGCCTCGCGTCACCGATGCCGAGCAGGGCCACGGGGTGGCCCTTGCCGTCGACGGACTTGTCGGTCTGTACGTACGAGGAGAGCCCCGAACTGGTCAGCTTGCCCGACGCCACCTGGAAACTGGTCCCGGAGACCGCGAACGACGCGGCAAGCGCGCCCTCGGCCATCACATTGGCCATGATCCCGACCGCGACGACCGCCGGCAGGGCGACGACCGCGGTCTTCTTCCAGGCGGTTCTGCCTTCGGCCAACGGCCGCTTGGCTGCGCTCACTTGATCCTCCCGTACGACACGTCGTCCAGCGGTGCAGGGGGAGTGCGAATGCAGGTCTGCCATACTGCGGGCATCCTGTGGCAGTTGGAGACTAGGGCCGAATTTGAATAATAGTCAACAGGGCGGTACGACCGAGAGATCCCAGGTCCGCCGCTCCGAACTCATCGCAACGGGCCGGAAGTTGTTCGCCGACACCTCGTACGACGCGCTGTCGATGGACGACATCGCCAAGCACGCCGGGGTCGCCAAGGGCCTGATCTACTACTACTTCAAGTCCAAACGGGGCTACTACCTGGCCATCGTCGAGGACTCCGTCGCGGATCTGGTGTCCCGCGCCGGGAGCGACACCGAGCTGCCCCGCGCCGAACGCGTCCACCGCACCATCGACGGCTACCTCCTGTACGCCCAGCACCACCAGGCCGCGTACCGGACGATCGTCACCGGCGGCGTCGGCTTCGACACCCAGGTGCAGGCCATCCGGGACGCGGTGCGCGAGGAGCTGATCGCCACCATCGCCGAGGGCGCCTACGGCACCCGGGAGATACCGGTGCTCGCCCGGCTCGCGCTGCTCGGCTGGCTGGGCAGCGTGGAGAGCGTCACGCTCGACTGGCTCGCCGCCGTGGAGCCGCCCCGCGGCACGGTGCGCGAGCTCCTGGTGCGGATGCTGCGGCGCACCCTGGACACCATCGAGGAGTTCGAGCCGTCCTGCCCCTCTCCGGAGCCGGCCTAGACACGCCCAAGGGGCGGGCGGCACGTCGCCGCCCGCCCCTCCAACTCCCTGGCTATTTGATCGACTTGACGAGCTCGCCGTTACCGGTGTCGCCGCTCAGCTCCCAGAAGAAGGTGCCGCCGAGACCCTGGCTGTTCTTGTAGGCCATCTTTCCGGCGATGGTGGACGGGGTGTCGTAGCTCCACCAGTTGTTGCCGCAGTACGCGTACGCCGTCCCCGCGACCGTCCCGTTGGCGGGGCACTTGGTCTTGAGCACCTTGTAGTCCTCGATGCCCTGCTCGTACGTTCCGGCCGCGGGCCCGGTCGCGGCGCCGCCCGGCTCCTTCTGCGTCACACCCGTCCAGCCGCGCCCGTAGAACCCGATGCCGAGCAGGAGCTTGCCCGACGGGATGCCGAGGCCCTTCAGCTTCTGGATGGCGGCGTCCGTGTTGAAGCCCTGCGTGGGGATCCCGCTGTACGAGGTCAGCGGGGAGTGCGGGGCGGTCGGACCCTGGGCGGCCCAGGCGCCGAAGAAGTCGTACGTCATCGGGTTGTACCAGTCGACGTACTGGGCCGCGCCCGCGTAGTCGGTGGCGTCCATCTTGCCGCCTGCCGAGGCGTCGGCGGTGATGGCGGCGGTCACCAGGCTGGAGCCGCCGAACTTCGAACGCAGCGCCGCCAGAAGGTTCTTGAACGCCTCGCGCCCGCTGGTGTCGCAGGACAGGCCGCAGGCGTTGGGGTACTCCCAGTCGATGTCGATGCCGTCGAAGAGGTCCGCCCAGCGCGGGTCCTTGACCAGGCTGTAGCAGGAGTCGGCGAACGCGGCGGGGTTCTTGGCGGCCTCGCCGAACCCGCCCGACCAGGTCCAACCGCCGAACGACCAGAGGACCTTGAGCCCGGGATGCTTCTTCTTCAGCTCGCGCAGCTGGTTGAAACTGCCCGCGACCGGCTGGTCCCAGGTGTCGGCGGTGCCGTCCACGCTGGAGGAGGCGTCGTACGTCTTCTGGTAGTCGGCATACGCGTCGCCGATGGCGCACTTGCCGCCGGTCACGTTGCCGAACGCGTAGTTGATGTGGGTCAGCTTGGCCGCCGAACCGGACGTCTCGATGTTCTTGACGTGGTAATTGCGCTGGTAGACGCCCCAGTCGGTGAAGTACCCGACGACTTTGGAACCGGCGGCGGCTGTTGTCCCGGCGGTCTGGGGCGCCTTTTCGGGGGAGGCGGTGGCGCTGCCCGCGCCGGCGAGCAGGGTGACGCCGAGCGCCGCGGTACACGCGGCGGCGATCAGGGCCTTGAACCTGGGGCGTGGGGGGCGGGGTCCGAGCATCGTGATCTCCTCGTGGGGAGGGGAGCGTGGGGGCCGTGCACGACTGCCGTGAGGTGTTCTTTGACATGAACGCACTAAGACGTTGAACGGAACGCTAGAAGGACTAGACCAGTGCGGTCAATGGTTCGGACCAATTCCGGAGCGCTCAATTCCAGGGCGGTGCCCGGCGGGGAGCCCGCGCCGAGTCGGCTCGGAGCGCGGGTAAATCGTGATCTTGGAGCCAGTGACGGGACGCGTCCGATCGGGCATACTCACACCGCCACGGCCGCCCGCCTGCTACTTCCGTGACCCGGAAGGGAAGGTATCGGCCGGAGAGCAGAGTCACCGGCGGCGCCGCCACACCCTGCGCGTGCGTCCGCCGAAGCGCCCGACAGGGAGGAGAGCGCCGCCATGCCCGACCGTGCCCCACAGCCGGTGGAACGACAGCTGCCCACCGAAGAGGCCCGGGACCTTGTCGCCCTTGTGCGCGACATCGTCCAGCGGGAGATCGCGCCTCGGGCCGCCGAGCAGGAGGACGCCGGGCACTTCCCGCGCGAGATCTTCACCCTGCTCTCCGAATCCGGCCTCCTCGGCCTTCCGTACGACTCCGAGTTCGGCGGGGGCGACCAGCCCTACGAGGTCTACCTCCAGGTACTCGAAGAGCTCGCCTCGGCCCGGCTCACGGTCGGCCTCGGCGTGAGCGTCCACTCGCTCGCCTGCCACGCGCTCGCGGGCTACGGCACCAAGGAGCAGCAGGCCGAGCACCTGCCCGCGATGCTCGGCGGCGGCCTGCTCGGCGCGTACTGCCTCTCGGAGCCCTCGTCGGGATCGGACGCGGCCTCGCTGCGCACCAAGGCCGTGCGGGACGGCGCCGACTGGGTCATCACCGGCACCAAGGCCTGGATCACCCACGGCGGGATCGCCGACTTCTACACCGTCCTCGCCCGCACCGGCGGCGAGGGTGCCCGCGGCATCACGGCCTTCCTCGTCCCGGGTGACGCCGAGGGGCTGAGCGCGGCGGCTCCCGAGAAGAAGATGGGCATGAAGGGCTCGCCCACCGCCCAGCTCCACTTCGACGGTGTACGTGTTCCCGACGCGCGCCGCATCGGCGAGGAGGGGCAGGGCTTCGCGATCGCGCTGTCCGCGCTCGACTCGGGGCGGCTCGGCATCGCGGCCTGCGCGATCGGCGTCGCCCAGGCCGCCCTCGACGAGGCGCTCGCCTACGCCACCGGGCGCGAGCAGTTCGGCCGGCCCATCGCCGACTTCCAGGGCCTGCGCTTCATGCTGGCCGACATGGCGACCCAGATCGAGGCGGGCCGCGCGCTGTACCTGGCCGCCGCCCGGCTCCGCGACGCGGGGCGCCCCTTCTCCCGCCAGGCCGCGATGGCCAAGCTGTTCTGCACGGACGCGGCCATGAAGGTGACCACCGACGCGGTCCAGGTCCTGGGCGGCTACGGCTACACGGCCGACTTCCCGGTCGAGCGCTTCATGCGCGAGGCGAAGGTCCTGCAGATCGTCGAGGGCACGAATCAGATCCAGCGCATGGTGATCGCCCGCCACCTCGCGGGCCCGGAAACCCGCTGATCCCTCCGGGGGGCGGGGGTGCCGGTCCGGGCCGGGGGCGCCCGCCCCTGCAGTTCCCCGCGCCCCTGGCTGGCCGCGGCCCGGCCCCCGGAGACGGCTGTGAGCCGCGGACCGTGGGTGGCCGGTCGCGCAGTTCCTCGCGCCCCTTTGGGGGGATGTGGTGCGGGCCCCACGGGTTGCGGCCTGGGTCCCGGGCGGCTGTGAGTTGCGGACCTTGGGTGGCCGATCGCGCAGTTCCCCACGCCCCTTTTTTTGGGGGGATGTGGTGCGGGCCCCGTGGGTTGCGGCCCGGGTCCCGGGTGGCTGTGAGTTGCGGACGGTGGGTGGCTCGTTGCGCGGTTCCTCGCGCCCCTGAGCGGGATGCGGTGTGAACCCCTGTGAGTTGCGTGCCGAGGTCCGGATGGCCATTGGCCTGCGGGCTGTGGGTGGTTGGTCGCGCGGTTTCCCGCGCCCCTCAGGGGTGGCCTTTGCTGGGGGCGCATGCGAATGGGCCCGGATCGTCGACGATCGCGGGCGTCAGCCCGCTCCTGGCCTGTCCGGCGGTTGAGGACGAGCGCCGTTCAGGCGCGATCGGGGGTCCGGGGGCGGAGCCCTCGAAAGGGGTGCAGGGGACGGAGTCCCCGCAGGGGGTCTGGGGCGGAGCCCCAGGAGCCGAACCATCCAACCCCTTGCACGGGCGGGTGGGTGAGAAGGGTCCCCGGGGTCTGGGGCGGAGCCTCAGGGGCCCCACCCCCGCTCGGGGTATGGCGAGGCGAGGCGAGCTGACGTACCGTCAGCTTCCGCTGATCCCAAGGAGGTTGCCGATGGACCGCCCCATCCCCCTCGACGAGTACCCCATCCACCAGACCCCGCTCTCGATGAAGCACGTCGCGACGGGCGACCGCAACGCCTACGACCGCTGCATCTTCCACGTCTTCGACCACCAGGGCCGCGCCCTGCTCATCGCGGGCCTCGGCGTCTACCCCAACACGGGGGTGATCGACGCCTACGCGACCTTGCGCGTAGGCGACCGACTGCACGCCGTCCGGGCTTCCGACGCCCTCACCGACGACCGTATGAACCTCGGCGTCGGCCCACTGCGGATCACCGCCGACACCCCGTTGCGCCGCCTCGCACTGCACTGCGCTCCCGATCCGGACGACCCGAATTCACTCTCGTACGACATCGTCTGGAACGCGGACTTCCCCGCGCTGTGGGAACCCCATCATGTGCAGCGCCGGGGCGACCGGCTCACGCTGGAGGGGCGGCGGTTCGTGCAGGCGGGCCGGTGCGAGGGCGTGATCCGGGTCGGGGGCGAGGAGATAGCCGTCACGGCGGGGGAGTGGACCGGGACGCGCGACCGGAGTTGGGGGGTGCGGCCGATTCCCGGCGAGGAGGCCGGGCGCGGCGACGAGTACCGGCCCGAGGGCTTCCACTGGCTCTGGGTGCCCGCCCGGTTCGACGACCGGTTCGTCATGGTCATCGCCCAGGAGGACGCCGACGGCTACCGCACCCTCAACGAGGCCGTGCTCGTGCGCGAGGGCCGCCCCGACGCCCAACTCGGCTGGCCCCAGGCCGACATCACCTACCGGCCCGGCACCCGCCACCCCGAGCGCGCCGTCATCCACCTCACCGACCAGTCCCGCAAACCCCTCGAACTCGGCGTCGAGGTCCTCGCCTCCTCCCCGCTCGCGGTCGGCGCCGGATACCCGCCCGCCGACGGCTGGCAGCACGGCACCTGGCAGGGCCGCGGCTGGACCGACCGCCAGATCTACGACCTGTCCGACCCGGCCGCCCACCCCATGGCCGCGTACGGCGTCACCGACCACGCCGCCCGCTTCACCCTCGACGGGCAGACCGGATACGGGATCTTCGAGCACGGAAGCTTCGGCCGCCACGACCCCAGCGGCTTCGCCGACTACACCTCCGTCGCTCCGTGAGAACCGCCCGAGCCGCCCGTGAAGGGAGCACCGCCATGGCCACCGCGCCACGCCCCCGCACCTCCACCCGCGACCCCGAGGACCTCGGCCGCCGGCTCACCGCCTGGCTGGACGCCCGGCTGCCCGGTGCCCGCGTCACCGGCATCAAGGTGCCGTCCTCCAACGGCATGTCGAGCGAGACTCTCCTCTTCGACATCGAGCACCCCGAAACCCCCGTCCGCGCCTGCGCCCTGCGGCTCGCCGCCGACCCCGCCGCCTACACCGTCTTCCCCGTGTACGACATGGGCCGCCAGCACCGCGTCATGCGTCTGGTCGCCGAGCACACCGACGTGCCCGTACCGCGCGTGCGCTGGCTGGAGGAGGACCCGGCCCCGCTCGGCGCGCCGTTCTTCGTGATGGACCGGGCCGAGGGGCTCGTACCGCCGGACGTCATGCCCTATACGTATGAGGGCAATTGGCTGCACGCCGCCACCGACGCCGACCGTGCCCGCCTCCAGGACGCCACCGTCGGCGTCCTCGCCCGGCTGCACGATCAATTCCCGTACCGGGAAGCCGAGTTCCTGCTGCCGGACCGTTTCCCGAAGGGTTCGGCCCTGAGCCGGCACGTCGCCGCCCAACGGGACTACTACGAATGGGTGGTTGACGGAGTGCCGCGCTCGCCCCTCATAGAGGCGGCCTTCGACTGGCTCGACGCACACTGGCCGAAGGACGAGGGCCCGTCGGTCCTCAACTGGGGCGACGCCCGCATCGGAAACATCATCTACGACGGTTTCGAA
Organism: Streptomyces mauvecolor; assembly: GCF_039532965.1. Lineage (NCBI taxonomy): Bacteria > Bacillati > Actinomycetota > Actinomycetes > Kitasatosporales > Streptomycetaceae > Streptomyces > Streptomyces mauvecolor. The sequence continues at coordinate 450,853 of NZ_BAAASQ010000012.1, forward strand.
CCGGCGGCCGTCATCGACTGGGAGATGGCCTCCTGCGGCCCCCGCGAACTCGACCTCGGCTGGACCGTCTATCTGCACCGCTTCTTCCAGGACCTGACGGTGAGTTTCGGCCAGCCCGGCCTCCCGGACTTCCTGCGCCGCGACGACATCGAGCGCCGCTACGCCGAACTCACCGGCCACACCCCGCGCGACATGGAGTTCCACACCCTGTACGCGGCGCTGCGGCACGCGGTGGTCATGCTGCGGATCGCCTACCGCCAGCTGCACTTCGGCGAGGTCGAACCACCCGCCGACCCGGACGCACTGATCATGCACCGGGACAGCCTGGAGGCCATGGTGCGCGGTACGTACTGGAGTTGACCGGCCGTCGGCCGGACGCCCCCCTGTGGCGTCCGGCCCGTACAAAAGCTGCGGGCGCTCGGGTCAGGCGGCGCGGCGCATCCCCGGCACGCGCAGCGGGCGCGAGCCCGGGCCTCCGACGTGCGAGAACGGCTGGGTGCGCCAGTCGAGCCCCTGCGGGAGCGTGAGCAGCAGCGCGGTGTCCTGCTCCTGGACGTCGAGCGAATCGTCCGCCGCCTTCGCGTCCGCGGCCGAGCGCCCGGTCCCGGCGCACACCGTCAGGACGAACGGGTTCCACTTGCTCGGGCACAGCGCGTGCTCGGGCAGCTCGTCCTCGTCGGCGAGCAGCGCGATCGGCTGTGCACAGTCCGGGCAGATCACCCGGTACATCTCGAAGGTGTCGTACGCGTCGAGCGCGTCCTCTTCGTCGACCAGGTCGGTGATATCGGCAGGCTCCGGTTCGGTGCGTTCACGTTCCATACGTCCGGTGCGCTTGGAATTCTGCATTGGGACACTCCCCCTCGGGTGGGCCGGCATTGCGCCGCGGCCGCGACCAAAGCAAGCACTTCCCGCCAAGTCCCGGCGATAACCGCGCGACCCCCGCCGAGCCGTCCGCAAACCTGTGGCGTTCGTCACATGCCGCCCGCAGATGCCATTTCCGGCGGCGCCCGACTGTGCCGGAGGCGACCCGGGGCATAGGTTGATCGCCATGGAGGAGCTGGACCGTCACATCGTGGATCTGCTCGTCAAGGACGGGCGGATGAGCTACACCGACCTGGGCAAGGCCACCGGCCTGTCCACCTCGGCGGTGCACCAGCGGGTGCGGCGCCTGGAGCAGCGCGGCGTCATCCGCGGATACGCCGCCGTGGTCGACCCCGAGGCGGTGGGCCTGCCGCTGACCGCGTTCATCTCGGTCAAGCCCTTCGACCCCAGCGCCCCCGACGACATCGCCGAGCGCCTGGCGGGCGTACCCGAGCTGGAGGCCTGCCACAGCGTCGCCGGGGACGAGAACTACATCCTCAAGGTGCGCGTGGCGACCCCGCTGGAGCTGGAGCACCTGCTCACCCGCATCCGCACCCTGGCCGGCGTCTCGACCCGTACGACCGTCGTCCTGTCCACCCCGTACGAGGCGCGGCCGCCGCACATCTAGCCCACCCCGTTCCGGGCCGCCCCGTAAGAGCCACGGCCCTGTACGAGCCGAGGCCGCCGCATATCTAGGCTGTCCTCCATGAGTTCCGCGAGTTCCGCACCCGAAGAGACCGCCCACCGCACCGTCCTGCTGCGCGGCGGCGACGTACACAGCCCCGCCGACCCGTTCGCCACCGCGATGGTCGTCGAACGCGGACACGTCGCCTGGGTCGGCTCGGAGGGAGCCGCGGACGCCTTCGCCGGCGGGGTGGACGAGGTCGTCGACCTCGAAGGCGCCCTGGTCACCCCCGCGTTCACCGACGCACATGTGCACACCACCGCCACCGGCCTCGCCCTGACCGGCCTCGACCTCTCCTCGGCCCGCACGCTCGCCGAAGCCCTCGACGCCGTACGCGCCCACGCCGCGGCCCGCCCCGACGACAGGGTGCTGCTCGGCAACGGCTGGGACGCCGCCCGCTGGCCCGAGCGGCGCCACCCCTCGCGGTCCGAACTCGACGCCGCCACCGGCGGCCGCCCCCTCTACCTGCCCCGCATCGACGTCCACTCGGCCGTCGTCACCACCGCCCTGCTCGACCTGGTCCCCGGCGTGCGCGACCTGGCCGGATTCCGCGACGGCGAGCCGCTGACCGGCGCCGCGCACCACGCCGTGCGGGCCGCGGCCCACGGCGCCATCACCCCGCGCCAGCGCGCCGAGGCCCAGCGCGCTGCGCTGCGCAGGGCCGCATCCCTCGGCATCGGCACCCTCCACGAGTGCGGCGGCCCCGACATCTCCGACGAGGACGACTTCACCTCGCTGCTCGCCCTGGCGCGCGACGAAGCGGGCCCGCGGGTCTTCGGCTACTGGGCCGAGCGCGTCGCCGGCGTCAAGGACGCCGATCGCATCCGCGAACTCGGCGCGGTCGGCGCGGCCGGGGACCTCTTCGCGGACGGCTCGCTCGGCTCCCACACCGCCTGCCTGCACGCCCCCTACGCCGACGCCCCGCACACCGGGACCGGCCACCTCGACGCGGCCGACGTCGCCGACCATGTGGCCGCCTGCACCGAGGCCGGACTCCAGGCCGGCTTCCACGCCATCGGCGACGCCGCCGTCACCGCGGTCGTCGAGGGCGTGCGGGCAGCCGCCGAGCGGGTCGGTCTCGCCCGCATCCGCGCCGCCCGGCACCGCGTCGAGCACGCCGAGATGCTCACCCCGCACACGATCGCCGCCTTCGCCGAACTCGGCCTCACCGCGTCCGTGCAGCCCGCGTTCGACGCGCTGTGGGGCGGCGAGGAGGGCATGTACGCCGAGCGGCTCGGCGCCGAGCGGGCCCGCACCCTCAACCCGTACGCCGCCCTCCTGAGGGCCGGAGTGCCGCTCGCCTTCGGCTCCGACTCCCCGGTGACCCCGCTGGACCCGTGGGGGACCGTCCGCGCGGCCGCCTTCCACCGCACCCTCGAACACCGCATCTCGGCCCGCGCCGCCTTCACCGCGCACACCCGGGGCGGCTGGCGGGCGCTCGGCCGGGACGACGCGGGCACGCTGGTGCCGGGCGCTCCGGCCGACTACGCCGTCTGGCGCGCCGAGGACCTCGTGGTCCAGGCCCCGGACGACCGGGTGGCCCGCTGGTCCACCGACCCCCGCTCGGGCACCCCGGGTCTGCCCGACCTCACGCCGGGCACCGCCCTGCCGGTCTGTCTGCGCACCGTGGTGTTCGGACAAACGGTATTCGCGCGTCCGAACGAGTGACATAGCGACATTTCGCACTGTTGGCGGGCGGCCGTCACGGCATCCCCACGACCTGCGGATCTTCGGCACTGACCTGGTGATTCGCGGAAACGCCGCAGCTCAAACGGCTGTTGACAGAAAGCGGCGGAAGGCCGGTAGGTTCGGCCGAGTCCACCACAGGACGTCCGACCGGTTGGAACCTCCACGCAGTCGTCGAACGCCGCTGGGTCATGGGGCGGGGTGCCGCACCGGCACACCGCCACTGGGAGCCAGGTTCAGCGCCCGCGCCTCGGGGGCGAGGGAAGGTTTCAGCCGCGAGGGAGTCCCCCCTGCCCCTGCGGGCCCGGGGGAAGGTGCGACCCGGGTGGGGCCCGGACGCTCAGTAGACAACGGCTCTCGGTCGACCCGCAGCCAGCGGGTCCCAGGTCGGCCCGAAGGGCGCCGGGCCCCGGTACCGAGACGCTCCCTCACGACACCGTCTTGACTTCCGGCATTCCGGCGGATCCCCGCCGCCATCCGGGCGCATCCGACACCACGCACCCTCGCGGTACGGGCTGATCACGACCGCTCGCTATGGTGGACCCCTGCGTACGGACAATAAGGGGCAGTAGTGAACGACGGCGGTCAGAGGCGGTACGGCCCGCTGGGCAAGGCCTTGGTGATCATTCCGACCTACAACGAGGCGGAGAACATCAAGCCGATCGTCGCCCGCGTCAGAGCGGCGGTCCCCGAGGCCCACATTCTGGTCGCCGACGACAACAGCCCCGATGGCACGGGCAAGTTCGCGGACGAGATCGCGGCCGAGGACGACCAGGTGCACGTGCTGCACCGCAAGGGCAAGGAAGGCCTCGGCGCGGCCTATCTGGCCGGCTTCCGCTGGGGCATCGAGCACGACTACGGCGTACTCGTCGAAATGGACGCCGACGGCTCCCACCAGCCCGAGGAACTGCCCCGGCTGCTCACCGCGCTCAAGGGCGCCGACCTGGTGCTCGGCTCCCGCTGGGTGCCCGGCGGGCGGATCGTGAACTGGCCCAAGTACCGCGAGTTCATCTCGCGCGGCGGCTCCACCTACTCCCGGCTGCTCCTCGGCGTCCCGATCCGCGACGTCACCGGCGGCTACCGGGCCTTCCGCCGCGAGACCCTCGAAGGCCTCGGCCTCGACGAGGTCGCCTCGGCCGGCTACTGCTTCCAGGTCGACCTGGCCCGCCGCGCGGTCGGCGCGGGCTTCCACGTGGTCGAGGTGCCCATCACGTTCGTCGAGCGCGAACGCGGCGACTCCAAGATGAGCAACGACATCCTGGTCGAGGCGCTCTGGCGGGTCACCGCCTGGGGCGTCGGCTCCCGCGCCAACAAGCTCCTGGGCCGCAAGCCCTCCTGAGCGGGGCCCTCCTGGGCGGGACTCTCCTGAGCGGGGCCGGGGCTGTCATGAGCAGGGCGTACTGATCACTTCCTTACGCCGTCCGGATCGGCTGCCAGGCACACTGGGAGCATGACGACCGGCACTCCGCCTCCGACAGTTCCCAAGCGCTCACGCGCCCGCACCTTCGTACCCCTGGGGATCGCCGCCTGGCTGGTCCTGGAGATCTGGCTGCTCACCGTGGTGGCCGGCGCCGCCGGCGGGCTCACGGTTCTGCTGCTGCTCGTCGGCGGCCTGGTGCTCGGCGGTTACGTCATCAAGCGAGCCGGGCGCCGCGCCTTCCGCAATCTGACGGAGACGTTTCAGCAGCAGCAGTCCGGGGCCGTCCCGGCCGCCGCCAGGCCCGGCAGCGAGGGCAACGCGCTGACCATGCTGGGCGGGCTGCTCCTGATCATCCCCGGCTTCCTCTCGGACGTGCTCGGGCTGCTGTGCCTGGTTCCGCCGGTACGGAAGTCCGTGGCCCGCTTCGCCGAGCGCTCGCTGGAGAAGCGGATGCGGGCGGCCACCCCCGGCAGCTTCGGCGACGCCTTCCAGCAGGCCCGCATCCACTACCCGGACGGCAAGGTCGTGCCGGGCGAGGTCATCCGCGACGACGGCCCGTCCTCCTACCCGCCGCGCGAGGACCGGGGGCAGCGCCCGCCGCTGACTCCCTGAACGGCACGGGCACCACAGAAAGGCTGAGGGCCGGTCACACCAGGTGGTGTGACCGGCCCTCAGCTCTTAGGCGCTGTATCGCCGAATTGCGCGATCAGGCGGACTTGCGGCTGTCGCGCGGATGCACGGCAATGTTCATGGTGCCGGAACGCAGGACCTCCAGCCTCTCGGCCAGAACCTCCTCCAGTTCCTCGCGGGTGCGCCGCTCCATGAGCATGTCCCAGTGCGTACGCGCGGGCTTGCCCTTCTTCTCTTCAGGACCGTCGCCGTCCACCAGGAGTGCGGGGGCCCCACAGACCTTGCACTCCCACTCCGGCGGGATCTCCGCCTCCACCGAGAAGGGCATCTCAAAGCGATGTCCCTTCTCGCATGCGTACTCCACGGCCTGGCGCGGGGCCAGATCGATGCCGCGGTCGGTCTCGTAGCTGGTCACCACGAGGCGCGTGCCGCGAAGAGCTCGCTCACTCATGAATCGTGCCTCCCGGGCTTGTCGCCCACAGGACAGGTGTCACTGTCGTCGTCATCCGGTCAACGTCCGGTCGGCGGTAAAGATTCCCGTTCTGGGTCATGCGTCGCCGTCGTGCCGCCCCTTGTTGTACCCACCAGTGACCGGTTTGTCACATCTGACAGCAGATGTCACCCAGCGTCTTCACTACTTGAGCACGCAGTAACGGTCCGCCTGGCAGGCCAAAGGCGTACACTACCGGCCTTTCACTTCAACGTCTAAATCCGCGCCGGAACCGGGTTTCCGGCGGCCGCCACGGCGGCCCGCACCGGGACCCGGGCGAGCAGCACGAAGCCGACCGCGAAGAAGGCCACCAGCGAGATGATCGCATCCCGGTAGCTGCCGGTCAGCTGATACGCGAGACCGAACACCAAGGGCCCCAGCCAGCTCAGTCCCCGGTCGCTCATCTCGTAGGCCGAGAAGTATTCGGCCTCCTTGCCGCTCGGCACCATGTGTGAGAAGAGCGACCTCGAAAGCGCCTGACTGCCGCCGAGCACCGTCCCGATCGCCCCCGCCAGCGCGAAGAAGAGCACCGGCTCGTGGGCCGGCAGGAAGAAGCCGGCCCCGAGGATCAGCGCCCACACCGCGAGCGAGCCCAGAATCGTCCGCTTCGCGCCGTAGGTCTGGGCAAGGCGCCCCATCCCGAGCGCACCCGCCACCGCCAGGACCTGCACGAGGAGCACGGCCACGATGAGCGTGTCCTGATCCAGGCCGAGTTCCTCGGACCCGTAGACCGAGGCCTGCGAGATCACGGTCTGCACGCCGTCGTTGTAGATCAGGTACGCGGCCAGGAACGCGAGGGTCAGCGGGCGGGCCCGCATGTCCCGCAGCGTGGAGATCAGCTGCCGCCAGCCCGCGCCGACCCGCGCCTCGGCCGCGGCGGCGCCGGCCACCTCGCGGTCGCGCAGCCGCCTCAGCGGCACCAGCGTGAACGCGCCCCACCAGATCCCCGCCGAGGCCAGACAGATCCGTACCGCGGTCGACTCGGAGACCCCGAAGCTGTCGTGCCCCGAGTACAGGATCAGATTGAGGACGAGGACGCCCGCGCCCGAGGTGTAGCCGAAGGCCCAGCCCCGCGACGAGACCCTGTCGCGTTCCTCGGGGCCCGCGATCTGCGGCAGATAGGCGTTGTAGAGGACCATCGACACCGAGAGCGAGGCGTTCGCGACGATCAGCAGCATCGCGCCCAGGAGATAGCGGTGCCCGTCGAGGAAGAACATCCCGGCCGTCGCGGCCGCGCCCGTATAGGCGGCGGCCGCCAGGAGCGGCTTCTTGCGGCCCCGGCGGTCGGCCGCGGCGCCCACGACCGGCATCAGGACCACCGCGAGGATCACCGAGGCGGACACCGCGTACGCGAAGACCGAGCCCGCACGCACCGGGACGCCCAGCGGATGCACGAACCCGTCGGGGTCCGCCGCCGACTTGGCCGTCGCCGTCAGATACGGGCCCAGGAAGACCGTGAGCACGCTCGTCGAATACACCGAGCAGGCGAAGTCGTAGAAGTACCAGCCGCGTTGCTCGCGCCTGCGGTCGGCCGTGCTCACCGGCTGTTCCGCCCGGTCCGTGATCTCAGAGATCTCAGCGCTCAACCCGCGCCCCCTCGCTCGTCCCCGTACGCGAGCGGTGGCTGCCGGGGCTCAGTGCCAGACTCCCCGGTCGGTCAGTACCGTGCGCAGTGTCTCCAGATGATCGGTCATGATGCCATCCACCCCCAGGTCCAGGAGAGCCCTCATCCGATCGGCATCGTTGATGGTCCACACGTGGACCTGCAGGCCAAGAGCGTGCGCAGTCCGCACGAAGCGCCGGTCCACCACCGGGATGCCGCTCTGGCTCTCGGGAACCTGGGCGCTGACGGCGCCGGTGCGTAGCGGCACGGGGATCCCGTACGAGCGAAGCCGCAGCGCGGCGACCCCGCGCACGCCGTACGAGGTGGCCAGGCGCGGGCCCCCGAGCCGGTGCGCCCTCGTGACGCGGGCCTCCGAGAACGAGCCGATGCAGACCCGGTCCCAGGCGTTGGTGCGGCGGATCAGGTCGATCAGCGGGACGAGCGCGGACTCGGCCTTGAGGTCGACGTTCCAGCGGGCTTCGGGGAAGGCTTCGAGGAGCTCCTCGAACAGCGGCAGCGGCTCGCGTCCGGCCACCCTGGCCCGCTCGACCTCGGCCCAGGGCAGCTCGGCGATCCTTCCCCGGGCGTCGGTGACGCGGTCCAGCGTCGCGTCGTGGAAGGCGACCAGGCGCCCGTCGGCCGTGGTGTGCACATCTGTCTCGAAGTACCGGTAGCCGGCCGCGGCGGCCCGCTCGAAGGCGGCCGCGGTGTTCTCGATGCCGTCGGCCGCCCCGCCGCGGTGGGCGAACGGGATCGGCGAGGGATGGTCCAGATAGGGGTGGCGTACGCGAGTCACCGGCGAAGTATCGCGCGCCGGGGTGTCGGCTCCGCGGCGGGCGTGCTGCGCGCGGGTGCCGGGGGCGTGACCTCGGGGGCGGGCCCGGACGCGGGCTCCTTCGCCCCCTCGGGGATCGCGAAGAGCCGGAGGAAGAACTGGGCGAGCGGCCCGATCGCGAGCGCGTACAGGACCGTGCCGATGCCGAGCGAGCCGCCGAGCAGGAACCCGGTCGCGACCACGACCACCTCAAGTGACGTACGGACAAGCCGAATCGAGCGCCCCGTCACCTTGTGCAGGCCCGTCATCAGGCCGTCGCGCGGGCCGGGCCCGAAGCGGGCCGAGATGTAGAGGCCGGTCGCCACGCCGTTGCAGACGATCGCCGCTGCCGTCAGCGGAACCTGTGCGAGCAGACCGCGCACATCGGGGACGACGGCGAGCGTGGCGTCCATGAAGATGCCGATCGCGAAGACATTGGACACGGTGCCGAGCCCCGGCCGCTGCCGGATCGGGATCCAGAGGAGCAGCACCGCGGCTCCGACGATGATCGATACGACGCCGATGGAGAGGCCGGTGTGCTCGGCCAGCCCCTGGTGCAGCACCCCCCACGGTTCGAGACCGAGCCCGGCGCGCACGAGCAGCCCCGAGCTGACGCCGTACAACGCGAGGCCGACGTAGAGCTGCAACAGCCTCCGCGTGAGGTGCGTGGACAAGATGGTGCCCCCTGGGTGGATCCTGTGTGGTGGTAGTGGACTGACTCATGACACTCTGTGGCGGGGGAATGGACCCCGCCCATGGCCAATTCGAGGAAGGTGGACTGACTTCATGGCTCAGTGGACCTCGGCGATCGGGCCCGCCCAGCTCGCCCGTCAGCTCCAGGCACAGCAGCCCCGCCCGGTCGGCGCCGGACTGCGCAAGCCGCCCGCCTACCGGGCGCTGGCCGACGGGATCCGGCTGCTCGTCCTCGAAGGCCGCGTACCGGCCGCTGCCCGGCTGCCCGCCGAGCGCGAGCTGGCCGTCGCCCTGTCGGTGAGCCGCACCACGGTCGCCGCCGCCTACGAGGCGCTGCGCGGCGAGGGCTTCCTCGAATCCCGGCGCGGCGCGGGCAGCTGGACCGCGGTGCCCGCCGGGCATCCGCTGCCCGGCCGCGGCCTGGAGCCGCTCCCGCCCGAGTCGCTCGGCTCGATGATCGACCTGGGCTGCGCGGCGCTGCCCGCTCCCGAGCCCTGGCTGACCCGGGGCGTACAGGGCGCGCTCGAAGAGCTTCCGCCGTACGCGCACACCCACGGCGACTACCCGGCAGGACTGCCTGCCCTGCGCCAGATGCTCGCCGACCGCTACACCGCGCGCGGCATCCCCACGATGCCCGAGCAGATCATGGTGACGACGGGGGCGATGGGCGCGATGGACGCCATCTGTCATCTGTTCGCCGGACGCGGTGAGCGCATCGCCGTCGAATCACCGTCGTACGCCAACATCCTCCAGCTCATGCGCGAGGCGGGCGCCCGTCTTGTGCCGATCGCCATGGCCGAGGGGCTGACCGGCTGGGACCTGCCGCGCTGGCGCCAGGTGCTGCGGGACGCCGCGCCCCGGCTCGCCTACGTCGTCGCCGACTTCCACAACCCCACGGGCGCGCTCGCCGACGAGGACCAGCGCCGCCAGCTCGTGGACGCGGCCCGCTCGGCCGGCACGGTGCTCGTCGTCGACGAGACGATGAGCGAGCTGTGGCTGGACGAGGACCTCGCCATGCCGCGCCCTGTCTGCGGCTTCGACCCGGCCGGGGCCACGGTGCTCACCGTCGGCTCGGCGAGCAAGGCGTTCTGGGCGGGTATGCGCATCGGCTGGGTGCGGGCCGCGCCCGACATCATCCGCTCGCTGGTCGCCGCCCGCGCGTACGCGGATCTGGGCACGCCGGTCCTGGAGCAGCTCGCCGTCAACTGGCTGATGGCGACGGGAGGTTGGGAGCAGGCGGTCGAGCTCCGCCGCACCCAGGCCCGCGACAACCGCGACGCTCTGGTCACGGCGGTGCGCCGCGAGCTCCCCGACTGGGAGTTCCACGTCCCGCGCGGCGGCCTCACCCTGTGGGTCCGCACGGGCGGCCTGTCGGGATCCCGCCTCGCCGAGGTCGGCGAACGGGTCGGAGTGCGGGTGCCGTCCGGCCCCCGCTTCGGAGTGGACGGCGCGTTCGAGGGCTACGTACGCCTGCCGTTCACGGTGGGCGGCCCGGTCGCCGAGGAGGCCGCGGTGCGGCTGGCCGCGGCGGCGCGTCTCGTGGAGACGGGCGGCGGGTCGGGGAGCGCGGAGCCGCCCCGGACGTTCGTGGCGTGAGGGAGGACTGCTCCACCGCCGGAACTGTGGCGTGAGGCAGGACTTACCCCTCCGCAGGGACGGCTTCCACCGCCGCCTCCCGCGCCGGAAGGAGGTCCAGGACCGCCTGGCGGTGGGCCTCCGTCGTCGCGTCGTCGTACGGGTCCGGGGTGGCCGGGACCTGGAGGCGCAGGACGGGGCCCGTGCCCAGGCGGGCGTAGCCGCGGCCCGGCGGGACGTCGGGGGTGGGGGTCGTGTGCGGGGGGACGCCGAGCACCGACTCGACCTGGCCGAGCGAGGCCGGGCCCAGGACCACCCGGGCCCGGGTCTGGGAGCGTACGGGCTCGGACAGGTCGTCCAGCGTGTCGAACTGTTCGGCGACCACGACCGTCACCCCGGCGGCCCGGCCGTGTCGCAGCGGGATCTGGAGCAGGTGCTGGGGGTCGATCCGGCCGTCGGCCGCGGCCAGGTCGGCCAGCGCGCTCGGCCGGTCGAGCAGGATCCACAGCGGGCGCTTGGTGTCCTCGGGCGCCGGGTGGCCCGCCTGGCGCGCCCGGTTCGCGGCGATCAGCCGGCGCTCCGTCTCGTGCGAGGCCCATTCCAGGGTGGCGAGCGCCCCGGCGAGCCCGCACTCGACGGCGAGGACGCCCGAGCGGCCCGCGAGGCAGGCGTACTCACCGGTTCCGCTGCCCTCGACGATCAGCAGATCGCCCTGCTGGAGGACCTGGAGCGCGATGGAGCGGAGCAGCGTCGTGGTGCCCGCGCCGGGCTGGCCGACGGCCAGGAGGTGGGGCTCGGTGGAGCGGGGCCCGGTCCGCCAGATCACCGGCGGGGCGTCGTGGCTCTCCTCGCCCGCGATCACGGGCACCGTCCGCTGCACGGCGTCGGCGTCGGTGAATCCGAGGACGGTCTCGCCCGGCGAGGTCACGAAGCGCTGGGCCGCGATCGTGGTGGGCAGCGCGCCGAGCACGTTCATGACGAGTTGGTTGCCCTCCTCGTCCCAGGCGAAGTGATACTCGCGGCCGCGTCCCGACTTGGCGTGCAGAAGCTGTTCGATACGGGCGCGCGCGTCGGCCTCGCTGTCGGTGAAGTACGCCGGGTAGCGCACCTGGAGCCGGGTGAGCCGGCCGTCGTCGTCGAACGCGAACTCGCTGAAGGCCGTGTCCCACTCGCCTCCGTGGGAGTAGAGCGGGTCCGGGTCCTCCGGGACGGAGAAGTACGGCACGAGCGCCTCGTAGAGGGCCTGGAGGCGGGCGAGTTCGGCCTCGTCGGGGCCGGTCTTGACGACGGGCCTCGCGCGGCCCTTCCAGCCGGCCGCGCCCATCACCGTGATCAGGGCGAGGAGCGGACCGTAGGGAATGAGCGCGACGACCAGGATGACGGCCGCCGTCAGGAACAGCGCGGGACCACGCCGTTCCTTGGGGCTGGCGGCCCATCTGGCGTGCAGGGCGGCGGCGATCAGCCGCAGGCCGCGGCTGATCGTGATGAGCGGATGGAGAACGTCGGCGGCGCTGTCGGTGGCCGTGCGCGCGATCTCGCGGCTGCGAACGATGGGTGCGCTGCTGCTCAGAATGCGGGGGAGCGGTCGCCGGGCCACATCGTTCTCCTGGAGTTGTGTCCGCGGCGGTGTCCGCGGCCCTGTCTGCCGTCGTACGCAGGACAGCGGGAGATCAGAACTTGATCCCGCCCAGCATGCTCGCCAGGCTCGCGCCCCCGGCGGTGATGCTCGGGGCGATGGCGGTGCCCGCGAGGTAGAAGCCGAAGAGCGCGCACACGAGCGCGTGCGAGGCCTTGAGTCCGTCTTTCTTGAAGAAGAGGAAGCAGATGATTCCGAGCAGCACCACGCCTGAGATGGACAGGATCATTTGGGGATCTCCTGGTCGGGGGGACGGTCACCATGAGTTGTTCCAGGCTCACAGGAAGTATCTATGCGATAAAAGGTGCAAATGGGTGAAGTATCGCCGATTTCACTGGAGTGGCGGATATGAAAAGCGGCCCGGAGCGGCACACTGTGCGGCCGCAGGGGCGCGAAACCGTCACTCGCGGTGATCTTTGCCGCCGCAGCGCCACGTCATGTCCCCCCTCGGGCAGTACCCTGTCGATTCACTCGTACGGCTCTGTCGCCGTGCGGGTTTGTTCCGTTGCCCCTAAGGAGTGTTCGATGAGCGAGGAACTCGATCCCGAGGTGGTCGAGCTGGCGGCCAAGATCTTCGACCTGGCCCGCCAGGGTGACGCCGAGGCGCTCGCCGCGTACGTCGACGCCGGGGTGCCCGCGAACCTCACCAACGACCGCGGCGACTCCCTCGTGATGCTGGCCGCCTACCACGGGCACGCCGAGGCCGTGGCCGCCCTGCTGGCCCGCGGCGCCGAGGCCGACCGCGCCAACGACCGCGGCCAGACCCCGCTCGCCGGCGCCGTCTTCAAGGGCGAGGACGCCGTGATCAAGGCCCTCCTTGCCGGCGGAGCCGATCCTTCCGCCGGGACGCCCTCCGCGGTCGACACGGCCAGGATGTTCGGCAAGACGGACCTGCTCGCCCTGTTCGGGGCCAACTGAGCGTCCACCAAGCGTTTACGGGGGATCCACCGAAGAGCCCGCTGAGAGGGGCGCCGTAAATGTGGTCGCGATGGCGAAATGGCTGGGTCATCATGACGTCGAACCCCTACATCGGGGGCAGGGTCCCTACATCGGGGACCGCGACGAAAGGCAGGAAGATGGTCTACACCAAGCAGAAGACGGCGGGCGACCCCTCATGTTGCTGCGCGGCCTAGGGCAAGGCACGAATCCCCGGTTGCGTCGACAGCTTGATGTGAGGCTATTTCCATGTTCGATCCAGTCATAGCGCCGAGCGGCACGCTGCTCGGCCTGCTGCAGCGGGGCCGCGGCGACGGCACCCTGCACGCGCTGGCCGCCCCGCGCGACGAGGCCCTGGCGGCCCTCAACCACTGCGTTCTGAGCGACCCCCGCCACGACTGGCAGGTCGAGAACCGCTCGCTGTACTACGCGCGCCTCTTCCTGGATCTCGACGGCGGGCTCGACCAGATCGAGCGCCACCTCTTCGGCGCCGAGGACATCCTCGACACCGAGGACTCCAGGACGGGGCTCGCCCTCGCCGTCCTCGGCCACCTCGCCTCGTACGGCAGGAACGACGCGCTCGCGCTGCTCCGCCGCTACGCCGCGGCCGGCTCCAACTGGGCCTGGGCCCTGGACGAGCTCGCGCTGCGCGACGACGACGCGAGCCTGCGCGGCCTCGCCACGTCCGTGCTCGGCCGCTTCCCCGCCACCGCGGAGGGCGACGCGGAGCTCGCCGCCACCGTGCGTGACGCCTACGAGCCGCGCCCCTGGCGGCTGTGGGCCGAGGATCCGCGCGAGAGCGTGGGCGCCCGGGTGCGGGCCGCCCAGGAGACCGGCTCCTTCGACCGCTGGCAGCGCCAGATGCGGCCGTCCGGGCCCCGCCCCGGATGGAGCGTGCAGGCCGTCTTCGACTGGGCCGACGAAGGCCTGGAACGCGGCGCGGTCCTGCACCTGCCCGCGGCCAGGTGCCTCGGCGCCGTCGCCGGGCCCGAGGACCGGGACGCCATCATCGAGGCGGCCCGATCCGGCACCGACGGCGCCCGCGGCGCGGCCCTGCACTATCTCGCCGAGTCGCGCGACGCCCGCGTGCTCGACCTGATCGAGACCGCCGTCTCGGCCGGGTCGCGCATCGCCGCCGAAGCCGCCGTCCACGCCTTCGAGCGGATGTGCGGCCCCGAAGCCGTCGACCGGGCCCGCCGCTGGGTCCAGCGCCCCGACGAACTCGGTGCCTGTGCCGCCGGCGTGCTCGCCTCACGCGGCGAGGCCGGCGACGAGAAGCTGGTGCTCGGCGCGCTCCGCGAGACCGTACGTTCCGAGGGCCCCGACGCGCCGCTCCTCCGGGCGCTCGTCGACGGGGCGGGACGGCTCGGCATCTGCTGCGCCGCCCCCGTGCTGCGGCACGTCTACCGCGAGACCGCCTCCTCCCAGCTGCGCGGCCGCACCGCCCGCGCCCTCGCCGCCACCGACCCGACGTTCGCCACCGGCTTCGCCGTCGAATGCCTGTGGGACTGCGAGGAGACCACCAGAGAAGTGGCCGCCCAGTACGCCGAGCTCGTCGACGCCCGCGTCGCCGAACGGCTGCGCAGGCTCGCCGCCGACCCGGCCGAGGAGGCCGAGGTGCAGAGCGCCATCCACGACCGGCTCGGCCCGGACGCCACGGCCGTGTGACCCACGGCGACCGGAGGCAGGCCCGTGCGATCCACGACCGGACCTCCGGATGAGACAACGCTCATGGGACGTTCCCCGGGCGGAAAGATCCAAGTCGGCCGGGCCACTTCCGGCGCGACGACAACACGGGTATGCGTGTCGTCATCGTCACCGAATCCTTCCCGCCCGACGTCAACGGCGTGGCCCACTGCGCCCTGCAGACCGCCCGGCATCTCGCCGCACGCGGTCACCAACCGCTCGTCATAGCCCCGGCCACGGCCACGGGGGAGGGCTCTGACGCGCCGTGCCCCGTCGTACGGGTGCCCTCGCTTCCGCTGCCCGGCTATCCGGAGGTCCGCCTCGCGCTGCCCAGCCGCCGGGTCGCCGCCGCGATCGCGGCCCACCGGGCCGACCTCGTCCACCTGGCGAGCCCCTTCGTCCTCGGCGTACGCGGCATGGCCGCCGCCGCCCGCCTGCACGTTCCCGCCGTCGCCGTCTACCAGACCGACCTGGCCGGGTACGCCCGCACCTACATGGGCACCGGCGAAGGCACCGCCTGGCGGCGCCTGAGAGCCGTGCACTCGGCCGCCGACCGCACCCTTGCGCCCTCCACCCCGGCCCTGCGCGACCTGGAGGAGCACGGGGTGCGCCGGGTACGCCTCTGGCCGCGCGGTGTCGACACCGACCGCTTCCGGCCGGACCGGCGCGACGCCGCCCTGCGCCGCGAACTCGCCCCGCACGGCGAGCTGATCGTCGGCTACGTCGGCCGCCTCGCCCACGAGAAGCAGGTGGAACTCCTCGCGGACGTCTGCGCCCTGGACGGCGTACGCGTCGTCGTCACCGGGGACGGTCCGAGCGCGCCCGCCCTGCGCGCGGCCCTGCCCGGCGCGGTCTTCCTCGGCCGCCGCACAGGGGACGAACTCGCCCGGATCCACGCCTCGTTGGACGTCTTCGCACACACCGGGCCCTACGAGACGTTCTGTCAGACCGTGCAGGAGGCCATGGCGAGCGGAGTGCCGGTGATCGCGCCCGCGGCGGGCGGCCCGCTCGACCTCGTACGCCACGGACGTACGGGCCTCCTGGTGCCGCCGAGGAATGCGGGAGCCGTCCGCGACGCCGCCCTGAAGCTCGCAGATCCGGAACGGCGGGCTGCCTATGGGCGCGCCGGGCGGGAGGCGGTGCGCGGCCGCACCTGGGCCGCCGTCGGCGATCTGCTCCTCGACCACTACGCCGAGGTGCTCGGCGCACGCGCGGCGGTGGCGGCATGAGCGGGGGTGGCGCCGCGGGTGGCCTCCGGATCGTGCGGCTCGCCAACTTCGTGACCCCCGCGTCCGGCGGCCTGCGCACCGCGCTGCGCGAGCTCGGCCGGGGCTATCTGGCGGCCGGGCACGAACCCGTGCTCGTCGTGCCGGGCGGCCGGACGGCGGACGAACCCACCGAGCAGGGGCGGGTGATCACCCTGCCCGGCGTCGTGCTGCCGGGCACCGGCGGCTACCGGGTGCTCGTCGACCGGCGCCGGGTCCGCCGGATCCTCGAAGACCTCGCGCCCGACCGCATCGAGGTGTCCGACCGCACCACCCTGCGCTGGACCGGGGAGTGGGCGCGCCGGGCCAGGGTCCCCTCGGTGATGGTCTCGCACGAGACGGCCGACGGGGTCCTGCGCACCTGGGGCCTGCCCGAAGCCGTGGCCGGCGGCGCGGCCGACCGGCTCAACAGGCGTACGGGCTGGGCGTTCTCGCGGATCGTGTGCACCACGGAATGGGCGGAGCGCGAGTTCGTACGGATCGGCGCGCGCAATGTGGTGCGGGCCCCGCTCGGTGTCGACCTCGCGCAGTGCAGGCCCGGGCGGCGCTCGACGGTGCTGCGGGCCCGGCACGCGCGCGGCGCCCGGGTGCTGCTCCTGATGTGCTCGCGGCTCTCCGTCGAGAAGCGGCCGGCCGTCGCCCTGGACGCGCTCGCGGCGCTGCGGCGCACGGGCGTGCGGGCGGCGCTGGTGGTCGCGGGGGACGGCCCGCTGGCGGGGAGCCTGGAGCGCCGGGCGGCGGCGGAACGGCTGCCGGTCGAGTTCCTCGGGCACGTCGCCGACCGCGAAACGCTGGCCGACCTTCAGGCCGCGGCCGACGTCTGCCTGGCGCCGGGCCCCGCGGAAACGTTCGGTCTCTCGGCCCTTGAGGCGCTGGCCTGCGGGACCCCGGTCGTGTGCAGCGCATCATCAGCCCTGCCCGAGGTCATCGGCGACGCGGGGCTCGCGGCCGGAGGTACGGGCGCGGAATTCGCCGCCGCTGTACGGGAGTTGCTGGCCAGGCCCGAGCCGCGACGCCGGGCGGACGCGCGGGCGCGGGCCGAACTGTTCGGCTGGGACGCCTCGGTGGCGGCCTTCCTCGCTGCGCACGACGCGCCGGTGATGCGGTCCGGCGCCGTCCGGGCGACGCCGGAGGTGATCGTGTGACCGCCATGGCCTTCGCCGGTGCGGCCGTCGAACTTCCACTTCAGGGGGTGCGGTTCGCGGCACTCGGCGACTCGCTCACCGAAGGCGTCGGTGATCCGGTGGCCGGCGGCTGGCGCGGCTGGGCGGCGCTGCTCGCCGGTCACCAGCCGGGCTGGGAATTCCGCAATTTCGCCGCCAGCGGAGCGCTCACCCTGGACGTACTTGAGCAACAGACGCCCAAGGCGAGGGAGTTCGCGCCTCACCTCGCCTCGGTCGTCGTCGGCGTCAACGACACACTGCGCCGCTCCTTCGACATTCACCGCGTCGCGGTGCGCCTGGACACGGTGTACGGCGGCCTCACCGGGCAGGGCTCGGTGCTGCTCACCGCCTGTCTGCCCGATCCGGGCGCCATGCTGGGGCTGCCGGGGCCGCTCGCCCGCCCGCTCGCCAGGAGACAGCGGGCCGTCAACGCCGTGGTGCACGCCCTGTCCGCGCGGTACGGGGCCGTCCATCTGCACCTCGCCGAGCCCGCCTGGGTCGAGGACCGCGCGCTGTGGAGCGCGGACCGGCTGCATCCCGGCGAGCGCGGGCACCGGCTGATCGCGGCCCGCTGCCACACGCTGCTCGCCGAGCGCGGCCTGGCACCGGGCGCGCCGCCCCCGGTCGAACCGGAACAGCCGCCGCCGAGTGCCGCCGCCTCGCTCTTCTGGCTGGCCACCTCGGGCACCGCCTGGCTGGCCCGCCGCTCCACCGACCTGCTGCCCCAGCTGCTCCGGCTGGCCGGCGAGGAGCTGCGCCACACGGCGCGGCTCGATCTGCGTGCCGCCGAAGCCCTGACGGCCGCGCTGGCAGCCGTCTCGCCGGGTCAGGGCCGGCCCACCGGCGCGAACCTCAGCGGCGTACCGGGGGCGGCCTGAGCGGCGGCCGCCAGGTCCGGCTCGGGGACGACGCCGATCACCGGGTAGCCGCCGGTCGTCGGGTGGTCGGCGAGGAAGACCACCGGCCGTCCGTCCGGCGGCACCTGGACCGCGCCCAGCACCATTCCCTCGCTGGGGAGTTCACCCTCCACGGCACGCCGCAGCGCGGGCCCCTCGGTGCGCAGCCCGATGCGGTTGCTCGCCGAGGACACCCGGTAGCGTCCGGCGGCCAGAACGGCCGTGGCGTCCGCCGTGAACCAGTCCGCGCGCGGCCCCGGGCGCACGCGCAGCACCAGCTCCCGCGGCACGCCGGGTGCGGGCGCCGCGTCCAGGTGCGGGTACGCGGCGGCCGGGCTGCCCAGCGGCAGCACGGCGCCGTCCCTGAGCGGGGGCGGCCCGAGGCCCGACAGGAGGTCGGTCGAGCGGCTGCCGAGCACCGGTTCCACGGCGATGCCGCCGGCGAATGCCAGGTAGGAGCGCACCCCGCGCGTCGCCGCGCCGACTTCGACGACGGCCCCCGGCGGCACCCGCACCGGCGCGCCCCACGCCATCGGCCGGCCGTCCAGCGTGACCGCGCAGGGCGCGCCGGTCACCGCCACCGTGACGGCACAACGAGGGCGTACCGCACACCCGTTGAGGGTCGTTTCGAGCACGGCCGCCCCTATGGCGTTGCCGACCAGGCGGTTGGCAAGACGGCTCGCGGGCAGATCGAGCGCGCCCGAACGCGGCACCCCGAGGTGCGCGTGGCCGTGCCTCCCCTCGTCCTGCACGGAGGTCAGCGCTCCGGCCCGTACGACGGACAGGGTCCGGTCGGTCATCGTGCGGCCCCGGGCACGAAACGGACCCGGGTGCCCGGGGTGAGCAGGGCGGCGGGCTCGCGGTGGGGGTCCCACAGGGCGGCGTCCGTAGTGCCGATCAGCTGCCAGCCGCCGGGGGAGGGGCGCGGATAGACACCGGTGTACGGGCCCGCGAGGGCCACCGAGCCCGCCGGGACCGAGGTGCGCGGGGTGTCCCGGCGCGGCACGGCGTACCGCTCGTCGAGCCCGGTGAGGTAGGCGAAGCCGGGCGCGAACCCGCAGAAGGCGACCCGGAACTCGGCCGCGGAGTGGATGCGTACCGCCTCGTGCTCCGAGACCTCCCACAGGGCCGCGACGTCCGCGAGATCGGGGCCGTCGTAGCGCACGGAGATCTCCACCGTCTCCTGGGCGCCCGTCTCCAAAGGAGGGATGCGCCACGTCGTCAACTCGGCGGCCAGCGCCCGGGGATCGGTGATGCCGTCGAGCAGCACCGTGCGGGCCGCGGGCACGATCTCGCGTACCGGGGGCAGCGTTCCGGCGGCGCGCCGGCGCAGCAGCTCGGCGTGCAGGGCCCCGGCCGCCTCGCCGTTCTCCAGCTCGACCAGGAGGGCGTGCTCCCCGACCGGCAGGGTGCGCAGGGTGCTCACGAGAACGCCGCCACCCGGACGCCCGCCGCTTCGAGGGCCGCCCGCACCCGGCGGGCCAGGTCCACCGCGCCCGGCGTGTCGCCGTGCAGGCACAGTGACCCCGCGCCGACGGGGACCGGCTCGCCGGACTCGGCCACGACCGTGCCGTCCAGGGCCATCGAGACCGCTCGCGCGACCACCGCGTCCGGGTCGCTGACGACCGCGCCGTCCCGGCCGCGCGGCACCAGGGTGGCGTGCGCGGTGTAGGCGCGGTCCGCGAACGCCTCGGTGACGACGCCGAGCCCGGACCGCCCGGCCGCCGCGAGCAGCCGCGAACCCGGCAGTCCGAGGACCGGGAGCGCCCCGCCCGCGAGGAGCACCCCTTCGACGACGGCGGCCGCCTGTTCCTCGTCGTGCACGATGCGGTTGTAGAGCGCGCCGTGCGGCTTGACGTACGAGACCCGGCTGCCCGCGGCGCGCGCGAAGACCTCCAACGCGCCGATCTGGTAGGCGACTTCGGCCGCCAGCTCATCGGGCGGCACATCCATGGAGCGGCGGCCGAACCCTGCCAGGTCGCGGTAGGAGACCTGGGCGCCGATCCGGACGCCGCGCTCCGCCGCCAGGGCGCACACCCGCCGCATGATGGCCGGGTCGCCCGCGTGGAAGCCGCAGGCCACGTTGGCGCTGGTGACAACGGACAGAAGCTGTTCGTCGTCGGTCAGCCGCCAGTGTCCGAAGCCCTCGCCGAGGTCGGCATTGAGGTCGATCGACGTCGTCGCGGACCGGGTCATGGGTGCGGGATCTCCTGTTCACGATGGTGCGTGGTCCTGTGGTGCAGTCTGCCCCGGGCGTGGCGGGGACGCTCGGGGACGGGGCGCGTGCCTCGCCCCGGGGGGCTCAGGGCTCCACGGCGTTCACACGAGCTCCCGGCCGCGCGTCTCGGGAAGCCCCAGCAGGGCCACTACGGCGATGGCGTAGCCGACCGCGCCGAACACCAGGGCGCCGCCCACGCCCCAGCTGTCGGCGAGGTAGCCGACGAGGGTGGGGAAGAACGCGCCCACGGCCCGGCCGGTGTTGTACGTGAAGCCCTGGCCGGTGCCGCGCACGGCGGTCGGGTACAGCTCGCTGAGGAACGAGCCGAAGCCGCTGAAGATCGCCGACATGCAGAAGCCGAGCGGGAAGCCGAGCACCAGAAGGAGGGTGTTCGCCCCGGCCGGAAGGTGTGTGTAGACCAGGATGCAGACGGCCGACAGAACAGCGAACAGGGCGATGGTCTTCTTCCGGCCGAGCCGGTCGGTGAGGTATCCGCCGGTCAGATAGCCGATGAAGGCGCCGGAGATCAGGAACGCCAGATAGCCCCCGGTGCCGACGACCGTCAGGTGCCGGTCGCTCTTGAGGAACGTGGGCACCCAGGTGGCCAGCGTGTAGTAGCCGCCCTGGACCCCGGCCGAGAGCAGTACCGCGAACAGGGTCGTGCGCAGCAGCGGGCCCCGGAAGATGGCGGCGAAGGTGGCGCCGCCGCTCGTGGTGCGGGCCGAGGCGAGGCGCTGCTCGGTGGCCTGGGGCGCGTCGCTGACGTTGCGGCGCACGTAGACGAGCAGCAGGGCCGGGAGCGCGCCGGTCCAGAACACCACGCGCCAGGCGGTGTCGGCGTCCACGTAATGGAACACCAGCGTGTACACGACGACGGCGAGCGCCCAGCCGGCCGCCCACGCGCTCTGCACCGCTCCCAGGGTCCGCCCGCGGTGCCTGGCCGAGGCGTACTCGGCGACCAGGATCGCGCCGACCGCCCACTCGCCGCCGAAGCCGAGCCCCTGCAGGGCGCGGAACACCAGCAGCGTCTCGTAGTTGGGCGCGAACCCGCAGAGCACCGTGAAGACCGCGTACGTGCCGACAGTGATCATCAGCGCCTTGACCCGGCCGATCCGGTCCGCGATCACCCCGGCGAACGCGCCACCCACGGCCGACACCACCAGCGTCACGGTCGTGAGCAGCCCCGTCCGGCCGGAGTCGAGCCCGAAGTGCGCCGAGATCGCGACCATGGTGAGCGGGAGCGTGAAGAAGTCGTACGAGTCGAGGGCATAGCCCCCGAAGGCGCCCCCGAAGGCGCGGCGGCCGGCGGGGCCGAGCGCGCGCAGCCATCCGAACGGGCCGTTGTCGTGTGGGTGTTGACCGTGCTGCGGCTGTGCCGTGGTCGTGCTCATGTGCACCTCGCAGGAGGGGACGAGAGGGCTGCTGAGACCGTGCGGGACCGGAGTGGGGTCGGTCGTGGCGGTTCCTCGGGTGCGCGTCCGGGGTGCTGTCCTGGAGCGCGCCGACCTTGTGCGGTGTCGGTGTGCGGTGCTCCGCTGAGTGCGGTGTGGGTGTGCGGTCCCCTCAACGTAGGGGATTGTTGAACGATCCGACAAGACTCATGTCGGGACGTTCCCGCTTCCCCACGTGCACACGTCCTCACAACCTGGCGATGCTTCTACGATGGGCACACGCGTCGGCGGGAGCGGCCGACGGGGAGAGAGGGCGCTGTGGCGACAACGGACTCCGGACTGGGCGGACTTGCCGAGGACCGCGCGCTGTTGGGCCGCACCAGCACGGCGGAGCGGGTCGCGGACATCCTGCGCAGCCGGATCGCGGAAGGCTTCTTCCCTCCGGGGGAGCGCCTCGCGGAGGACGCCATCGGCAAGGCTCTCGGAGTCTCGCGCAACACCCTGCGCGAGGCGTTCCGGCTGCTCACCCATGAGCGGCTCCTGGTCCACGAGCTCAACCGCGGGGTCTTCGTCCGGGTGCTCGCCGTCGAGGACGTCGCCGACATCTACCGCACCCGGCGCCTCGTCGAATGCGCCGTCGTCCAGGGGCTCGGCGAGCCTCCCTACGGTCTGGACGGACTCGACGCGGCCGTCTCGGGCGGCGAACGCGCGGCCGAGCAGGGCGACTGGCAGGGCGTCTCCACCGCCAACATCCACTTCCACCGCGCCCTCGTGGGCCTCGCGGGCAGCGCCCGCACCGACGAGCTGATGCGCGGCGTGCTCGCCGAACTCCGCCTGGCCTTCCACGTGGTGGACGACCCGCGCCGCCTCCACCAGCCCTACCTCGTACGCAACCGGGAGATCCTGGAGGCGCTGCGCGCGGGCGAGCGGACGCGAGCCATGTGGCTGCTCGCCGGCTACCTCGACGACTCGCGCGCCCAGCTCGTCGAGGCGTACGGGAAACTGGTCGCGGACGCCCTCGCCTAGCTGTGGCCGGAGGTCGTGGGCAGCGGGCTGATCTGCGCCGTTTCGACCGTTGTCAGTGCGAGGACCTAATCTGTCCACCGTGACTTCGCCTGCCTCGACGGAACCCGTTCCGCCCCAGCTCAGCGCGGCGGCGCGCCCCGCACCGGGCCCGGCCGCCGACGAGGGGCTCGCGCGGCGGCTGCGCGCGCTGGCGTGCACCGCGCCGCTGCACGACCTCGACGTGCGCAAGGCCAACCTCGCGGGCGAGTACTCGGTGTACGCGATGGCCGAGGTGGCGCTCGCCTCGATCGACCTCGTCACGCTGAACATGGACTTCGACACGGGCGCCGACCACGAGCAGATCGTGGCCCGGCTCATCCCGCGCGTCGCCGCCCAGGCACCGGCCAGGCCCGCCGCCGAGCACGAGCGGGTGGCCCGCTGGGTCCTGGAGAACCTGATCAACGTGGGCAGCGTGGACCGGGGCTTCCGCGCGGTGTACGGCACGTTCAACCCGGACGGGGTCTACGTCCGCCGCGACTACGACTTCAAGCTCCTCGAAGAGGTCCCGGGTTACGGCGGCGCCGTGTACCTGCGCACCACCGACGAGGCCGTCAACGTCCTGGTCGGCGCCCTCGACACCGACGTCACCAGCGCCCAGATCGCGGCCGAGGTCAAGCTGGAGGTCCTGATCAGCCGCGGCCGCCTGGCCGACGCCCAGCTCGCCGCCGAACAGGCCCGCTACCGCACGGTGCAGTACGCGGAGACGCTGCGGCGCACCCTGGAGGCCACGCGGCGCAACGTGCGCGCGGTCGACTGGCTCAACGCGGTGCCGGACATGATCGCGGAGGCCCTCGACCACGTCGCCGACCGCTACCGGCACGAGAACGCGATCCTCACCAACATCCGCAAGGCCCGCGACGAGGCGGAGGACCCCGAGCACAAGCGCCGCGCCGCCGAGCTCGTCGACATCGTCAAGGACTGCATCCGCCGCCACACCCAGCTCCAGTCCCGCCTCCTGGAGGCGGGCCCGCTGTTCCGTGCCGAACAGGACCGCCAGGCCTTCGCCCGCCCGGCCGCACGCGCCGGCCTCGACCTGTACGGACAGCTGGTCGCCCCGCTGCTGCCGCTCCCGGTTGCCGACGCGATCCGGGTCACCGACGCCTTCTTCGCGCGCGGCACCGGCCTGCGCACCCCGGTGTCCGTACGGGTCGGGGACCTCGTGGACATACTGCTCACGCCGCCCATGGAGCGCGAGCACCTCGGCGCGGAGATGCCCGAACCGGACCTGATCGCCACCCCTGACGACAGCCGGTTCAGCGAGGAGCAGCTCGCCACCGCCATGGAACTGCTCGACCTGGAGCACGACGCCCCGCGCCGTCTCTCGGGCCTGCTGGCCGAGGCCCGCCGCCTCGACCCGGAACTGCCGTACCTGGTGGCCCTGCTGGCGGTCCACGCGGCGAGCCCGCCGGTGGGCACGGCATACCGCCAGGGCGAAGAACGCCTCCTGTTCGCCGTGGACGACGGCACCCAGCTGGACGACCCGGAGTTCGGCGGGGCGGACCTGATCGTGGGGACGGCGCTGCTGGACGCGGCGGGGATGGCGGCGGGCCGGACGGAGGCGGCGTGAGGTTCTCCCCCACCCGCCCCTTCCCGCTGCGACACTCAGCGGCTCCGCCGCGGGCCTCCAGGGGTGGGGGTGGGGAAGGCGCTCTCCCGGGGCTCCGCCTCAGTACCCCCGCTCCTCAATCGCCGGAGGGGCTGGATTCGACCCCGCTGCGGGGTCGAGGGGCGCAGCCCCCGTGGGGGTCCGGGGGCGAAGCCCCCAGGAAGAACTCCCTTCCTTTTTCCGACCACCCCCGGAGGGTCTCGGGAAGGGGCGGGGTGGGGGATCGGCCCGCCGCAGGCGCCCACCCTGCCGCACCACAGAACGTACGCACCAAGGAGACAACCCCGTGACCGACCACCACCCCGAGCCCGCGTTCGGCGACGACGCCGAGGCCCCGGCGCCCGCCGCACCCGGCACCGGCGGCGAGGGCCGGCTCAACACGGCCGCGCCCGGCACGGGCAGCGAACCCCGGCCCACCCCCTCCGCACCCGGCACCGGTGGTGAGCCCCGGATCACCCCCGCCGATGCCGCCGACGCCGCGCGGCTCGTCGCCTTCGGCCTGCAGCCCAAGCTGCTCCCGGCCAGGGACGCCGAGTACAGCGAGCTGCTGCGCAGGCACCGCGAGGACCCCGCGTTCGCCCGGCTCGCGGACGCCGTCGCGGCCGGCCTCGGCCTGATCGTCCTGGAGGTGTCTCCCCGCGCCGGCATGGCCGTGACGGCCGCCGAGGACTCGGTCTTCGCCGTCCGCATGGGCGACTACGCGCGCCGCGCCGCCGCCCCCGACTCCGCCGACCGCTTCCTGCACGGCCTGGCCCATCTCGCTGTCGCCGCCATGGCGTTCCCCCGGCCCGAGGACCTCGCCGACGACGGCTACATCGGACGGATCACCGTCAACGGCGTGGACGCCTTCGTGCGGCAGGCCTGCCGCCGCCTGGAGGAGCGGGCCGAAGAGGCCGGCGAGAACACCGACCCCGAGAGCGGCGCACCGGGTCTGGAGGCCGCCTGGCGGATCTACGCGCGGCGCAGCTCCACCGGCGCCACCAAGGATGCGCGCCGGCTCGCCGGTTCGACCACCGGCATCGTCGCCAAGGCCGTCGCCTTCCTCACCGAATCCGGCTTCCTCCAGCGGACCGGCGACGACGCGGGCGGCGCCTACCGCACCACCGCCCGCTACCAGCTGCAGGTCCGCGACATGGCGGGCAGCGCCGCCCTGTCCGAACTGATCGAGCTCGGCGTGGTCGCGGTCAGCGACGGCGGCGCCACCCTGCTCCCGCCGACCGACGCCGACGACCTGGAACTGGTGGCCGACGCCGGGCTTCCGTTCCACTCCTGACCCCGCCCCCCACCCCCACCACTACGAGAGTCCGCCGACATGTACGAGCTGTCCCGGGTCCGCCTCTACTCCATCGGGCCTGCCGGTGCGCGCTACGCCGACACCGTGCTTGACCTGCGGGGAGTCGGCGCACCCGTGCCCAACCCGGCCCCCGCGCAGGCCGAGTTCTTCGAGGACGAGCCGGTCGGCCCGCCGCGCCGCCCGGCGCCCGCGGGCGTGCTCTTCCTGGAGAACGGCGGAGGCAAGTCCGTACTGCTCAAGCTGATCTTCTCGGTGATGCTGCCCGGCCACCGCAACACCCTGGGCGGCGCGAGCTCCGGCGTGCTGCGCAAGTTCCTGCTCGCCGACGACTGCGGGCACGTCGCCCTGGAGTGGCAGCACACCCTGACCGGCGAGCTCGTCGTGGTGGGCAAGGTCAGCGAATGGCGCGGCCGCCAGGTCTCCAACGACCCGCGCAAGTTCGCCGAGGCCTGGTACTCGTTCCGGCCGGGCCCCGGGCTCAGCCTGGACTCGCTGCCGGTCGCCGAGTCCAGCGCGATGCGGCCGTCCGTGGAAGGCGCCTCGGGCGCCCAGGGCCGCCGCCGCACCATGAAGGGCTTCCGCGACGCCATCACCGAGGCGACCAAGGCGTACCCGCACCTGGAGGTGTACTGGGAGGAGATCCACGACCGCTGGAACGAACACCTCGGCGACCTGGGTCTCGACCCCGAACTCTTCCGCTACCAGCGGGAGATGAACGCCGACGAGGGCGAGGCCGCGGGCCTGTTCGCGGTCAAGAAGGACTCCGACTTCACCGACCTGCTCCTTCGCGCCGTCACCGACACCCGGGACACCGACGGCCTCGCCGACCTGGTCAGCGGCTTCGGCAACAAACTAGGCCGCCGCGCCGAACTCACCGCCGAACGCGACTTCACCGCGGGCTCGGTGGACCTCCTGAACCGGATCGTCGAAGCCGCCGAGACGCGCGCGCGGGCCCGCGACATCCACGCCGGGGCCGAACGCCGCACCCGCACCCTGGCCCGTCGCCTCTCCGCCCGCGCCGCCGCCGAGCGCGGCCGCGCCACCGACCTCGCCCAGCAGGTCACCGCCGCCGCCCACCACGTCACCCTCGCCGAGCAGGCGCGCGGCCGCAGCTCCCTGATCGCCTCCGAACTCGCCTACCGGCACGCCTCGTTGGCGCTCGCCGTCGCCGAGAAGGCCGCCACCGCCCAGCGCCGCGAACTGGCCGACGCCCGCACCCTGCACTCCGCCTGGCAGGCCGCCGAGGCGGTCCTGCGCCACCGCGCCGCCGCCGACCGCTCGGCCCGCGTCGCCGCCGCCATCCAGGAGGCCGAACGGGACGCGGCCCCCGCCCTCGCCGCCCGCGCCAAGGCCGCCGCCGATCTCGTACGGGCCCTGCACGCGGCCGCCGAGGACGGCGAGCGCGTCGCGGCCGAGGAGGAAGAGCGCTCCGCCGGCCTCCAGGAAGCGGGCGAGGCCGCCCACCGCGATGCCACCGCCGCAGCGACCGAGGCCCAGCGCGCCCGCAGCGAGGCCGGGCACCTGCGCCAGCGCCTGGCGGAGGTCGAGCAGGAGACCGCCGAGGCCGTACGCGCCGGATGGCTCGACGACAGCGCGCCGGACGCCGACCCGGCCCGCGCCGCGCTCGCCGCCAGCGACGCCGAGAAGACCGCGGTGGCCGGCTGGGACGCGGCCCGCGAAGCCGCCCGCACTGCCGCCGACCGGGCCCGCGAGGCCGCCTCCGTGGAGGCCCGCGCCGAACTGGCCGCGGCCCGCGCCGAGGACGCCGCCCGCGCCGCCGAGAACGCCTACGACGCCGAGTTCCGGGCCGCCGCATCGCTCGCCGCCGAAGAACGCCTGGCCGAACTGCTCAGCCTGCCCGTATCCACCGGCGGCGTGCCCGAGCCCCGCAGGCAGGACGGCGAGGGGGCCCAGAGCCCGCTCAGCGCCGAGGAGCTGGACCGCAGCGCGGACGAGCTGCGCGCCCTCCTCGACCAGAACATCGCCTCCGCCGAGCGCCAGCTCTTCGAACTGCGCACGGCCGCCGCCGACGACGCGCGCATCCTCGGAGCACTCGGCGACGGCGGGCTGCTTCCGCCCAGCCCCGACGTGCTCGCCACCGTCGAGTACCTCGGCGAGCACGGCATCCCCGCGCTGCCCGGCTGGCGCTACCTCGCCCAAGCCGTGGCCCCCGCCGACCACGCCGCCGTGCTCGCGGCCCGCCCCGAGCTCGTCGACGGCGTGGTGATCACCGACCCGGCCTCGCACGCCCGGGCCCGTGAAGCCCTCGCGAGCGCCGCGCTGCTGCCGCGCTCCGCGGTGGCCGTCGGTACAACTGCCGCACTGCTCGCGCCCGTTCCGGCCGCTGACTCGGGCGGCGACAGCGGCATCTTCCTCGTGCCGCCGAACCCGGCCATGCACGACGAGGGCGCCGCCGACGAGGAGCGCCAGACGCTGCGCGCCCGCGCCACCGCCCGCGACGAGGAGATCCGTACGCTGGCCGCCCGGCTCGCCGGCGACCGCTCGCTCGCCGCCCGCATCGGCTCCTGGCGCACCGACTGCCCGCCCGGCATGCTCGCCGAGCTCGCCACCGCCGCCCACGGCGCCCGCGAGGCCGCCAAGGAGGCAGCACAGGAACTGACCGAGGCACGCACCGTACGGGCCGAGGCGGACGAGGCCGCCGCCGACACCGCGCAGGTACGCGACGAACGCCAGGAGGCCGCCCAGCGCGCCCGGCGCGCCGCCGACGCGCTCGCCGGACTCGCCTACCGGCTCCGGGAGCGGGCCGGCTGGCAGGTCAAGCTCCGCGAACTCGCCGACGACGCCGCCGAGTCGGAGGCCCGCGCCCAGACGTTCCTGGAGCGCGCCAAGGCCGCCGACGAGGACCGCCGCGCCGCCCAGCGCGCCGCCGACGACGCCCACCGCACCTCCCGCGCGCTGCGCGCCGAGCGCGCCGAGATCGCGGGCGCCCCCGAAGCCCTGCCGGAGCCCGACGCGGACGCCCCGCGCGCAGCCCTGCCCGCCCTGCGCGAGGCCTACCGCGCCGCGTCCCAGCTGTACGAGAAGGTCGGCGTCGGCGCCGACCTGCGTGCCGAGCAGGCTCGCGCCGAGAGCGACGAGAGCGCCGCCCTCGCCGAGCTCGACCGCCTCACCAACAAGGTGCGCACCCGCGCCGCCACCCTCCTCGAAGGCACCGACGGCGCCGACGGGCCCTCCCGCCAGGCGGCCGCCGCCCGCGCCGAGTCGCTCGTGCAGATGCTGGAGACCCGGGCATCCACGGCGAGCGAGCAGCTCGGCCGGCTGCGCGGTGAGGCCGAACGCCTGGCACCCGCAGACGGCGAGACGCACACCGAGCTCCCCGAGGACCAGGTCCCCGCCGACGCCGAGCAGGCCCAAGCCCTGCTGCGTACCGCGACCACCGAACTCGCCGCGCGCTCCGACGAGTTGGACACCTCCCGCGCCGCCCACGCCGAACTGCTCGCCGCCCACCGCGCCGCCGAGGACGCAGCCGGCGGCTTCGACGAGACGGCCGCACTCCTGCGCGACCTGCTGCGGGACAACAGCCAGGGCCCGGACGAGGACAGCGCCCCCGAGCCGTACCCGGGCAGCCTGGAGGAGGCCCGGCAGTCCGCCGCCGAGACGCGCCGCTCGCTGCGCGGCTGCTCCGGCGACCTCTCGGCCGCCGACTCGGCGGTCCGCGAGGCGTCCGACATCCTCGTGCGGCACGCCAACGCCACCCGCTACGAGCAGGTCCGCACCCCGGCCCGCCAGCAGATCCGCGAACTGCCCGCCGCGTCGCTGCCCGAGCACGCCGCCGCCTGGGCCGCCGCCTTCGAACCCCGGCTGCGCGTCCTGACCGACGAGCTGGAGCAACTGGAGCGCAACCGCGACTCCATCGTCGACCGGCTGCGCGGCCTCGTGGAGTCCGCGCTCACCACCCTCCGCTCCGCCCAGCGCCTCTCCCAGCTCCCCGAAGGCCTCGGCGAATGGTCCGGACAGGAATTCCTGCGGATCCGCTTCGACGAGCCCGACCAGGCCACCCTCACCGAACGGCTCGGCGAGGTCATCGACGACGCCACTCGCGCCGCCGTCAGGAAGAACTCGGACCTGCGCAGGGACGGCATGTCCCTGCTGCTTCGCGGAGTGCAGGCGGCCCTTGAGCCGCGCGGTATCTCCGTGGAGATCCTCAAGCCGGACGCGGTGCTGCGTGCCGAGCGCGTGCCCGTCGGTCAGATGGGCGACGTGTTCTCCGGCGGCCAGCTGCTCACTGCCGCCATCGCCCTGTACTGCACGATGGCGGCGCTGCGCAGCAACGACCGTGGCCGCGACAAGCACCGGCACGCCGGGACGCTCTTCCTCGACAACCCGATCGGCCGCGCCAACGCGACGTACCTCCTGGAGCTCCAGCGGGCCGTCTCCGACGCGCTCGGTGTCCAACTCCTCTACACGACAGGCCTGTTCGACACGACCGCGCTCGCCGAGTTCCCCCTGGTGATCCGGCTGCGCAACGACGCGGACCTCAGGGCGGGCCTGAAGTACATCAGCGTCGAGGAGCACCTGCGGCCCGGCCTGCCCCAGCAGGACACCGCGGGCGAGACCGTGCACGGCGAGATCACCGCGACGCGCATGTTCAAGAAGCCCGCCTGACAGGCGAGTTGAGGCACACGGCGCGGCACGCCGGACCGGCTGCCGTGGCGGCCGGGCGGCTCAGGCTCGGGACAGCCGCTGTCCCGAGCCGTCCGCGGACCGTATTCGCGCCGCCCGTTCGGCCGTGCGGGCGGCCCGCCGGGCCCGGCGGCGCTCCTTGCGCAGCTTGCGCGCCGTGCTGCTGGGCATCGACACCACGCCATTGCGCTGGTTCCACACCTGGCGGGTGACCCAGACGTCGAGCACTCCCCAGGTGGCGAGCACCGTGCTCCCCACGCTGCTCAGCACCATCGGGAAAGCCAGCCACGAACCGGCCAGCGTGCACAGGAACGCGACCATCGCCTGTATCAGGGTCGCCGCGACGATGATGACCGCGCGCACGGCCGCGATACGGACCGGGTCGGGCAGCCGCGGACGCACGGCAGGTTCCTCGACCCACAACGGCTGCTGCTCAACGCTCATGCCCTCATTCCTCCCCACCCGCGGACCCCCGATGCCCCCGCAGACGCCCCCGCAACAGACACTCCCACACCAGACATCCCGTCACAGACCTCCCGCACAGACAGACGAACGGAACTCCCCGAAGATTCCCGGGATTTGCCCGGAACGCAGAATTCCAGCCATCTGCCACTGTTGTCGAAAAGCCGCCATGACGGGTGTCCCCGGCCACAGAGCGGGTCGTCATCTCCCGGAATACCAGGACAACTCATGATCATCGTTCGTGACGGCGGCCGAAAATCGTCCGGACGTGCCTTCGAGTTGTCTGTGTGTCAGTAGTAGGCTCACGCCGTTTGTTGACGGTTGATCTGGGGGAGGCCATGCGCTTTCGCGGGAAGTCCATCCGCAGGAAGATCGTGGCGTTGCTGCTCGTGCCGCTCATCTCCCTCACCGCGCTGTGGGGGTTCTCCACCTATCTCACCGGCCGGCAGGCCAACGAGCTGATGGACGTGGCGAACATCGTCAAGAAGGTCGGCTACCCCATCGAGGACACGGTCCGTGTCATCCAGCAGGAGCGCCGCCAGACCCTCGTCTACCTCGCCGACGAACGCCCCTCCGACGCCCTCGCCGCGCTGCGCAGCCGCCGCTCGGCCACCGACACCGCCATGGCCCAAATCCGGGCAGCGGCCCAGGACTCGGACGTCCGCGGCGACCTCCAGCCCGTCGCCAAGGCCCGCCTCAAGTCAGTGCTCGACGGCTTCGACTCCACGGCCTCGCTGCGCCAGTCCATCGACCAGGGCAGCGTCGACCGGCAGCAGGCGCTGGAGTTCTACAACCGCCTCATCGACCCCTGCTACAGCTTCCTCATGAATCTCCACGCCCTGGAGAACGTGGAGATGGACAAGCAGGGCCGGGCCCTCGTCGGCATCACCCGGGCCCGCGAGATGCTGTCGCGCGAGGACGCCCTCGTCGCCTCCTCCCTCATCACCCCGAAGACGACGGCCCCCGAACTGCGCCGGATCTCCGACCTGGTGGCCAACCGGCAGCTGCTCTACGACACCAACCTGGAGATCCTGCCCGCCGCCGAACGCGACGTCTTCGAGCAGTACTGGCGCGGCCCCGACACCGAGGCCCTGCGCACCGCCGAAGCCGCCATCGTCGACGCCGGGCCCGCCAAGGACCCCCGGCACATCGACGCCGCCCGCTGGCAGCAGGCCGCAACCCCCGTCCTCGACCACCTCGCCCAGATGGGCACCGAGGCAGGCAACCGCTACCAGGACCGCGTCGAGCCGGTCGCCTTCAACGTACTGATCAAGGCGGGGCTCGCCGGAGTGCTCGGCTTCCTCGCCCTGCTGATCTCGCTGTTCATGTCCGTACGCATCGGCCGCGACCTGATCCGCGACCTCACCCGCCTCCGGAAGGAGGCGCACGAGGTCTCCGGCGTGCGGCTGCCGAGCGTGATGCGCCGCCTCGCCGCCGGTGAACAGGTCGACGTCGAGACCGAGGCGCCGCGCCTCGACTACGAACGCGACGAGGTCGGCCAGGTCGGCCAAGCGCTGAACACCCTGCAACGCGCCGCCGTCGAGGCCGCCGTCAAGCAGGCCGACATGCGCCGCGGCGTCTCCGAGGTGTTCGTCAACCTCGCACGACGCAACCAGGTACTCCTGCACCGCCAGTTGACGCTCCTGGACACCATGGAGCGGCGCACCGAGGACACCGACGAGCTCGCCGACCTCTTCCGCCTCGACCACCTCACCACCCGCATGCGCCGGCACGCGGAGGGCCTGGTGATCCTGTCCGGCGCGGCCCCCTCCCGCCAGTGGCGCAAGCCCGTCCAGCTGATGGACGTCGTACGGGCCGCGGTCGCCGAGGTCGAGGACTACGAGCGCATCGAGGTGCGCAGGCTGCCCCGGCTCGGCGTCGGTGGCCCCGCCGTCGCCGACCTCACCCACCTCATCGCCGAACTCCTGGAGAACGCCACGGTGTTCTCGCCCCCGCACACCGCCGTCCAGGTGCACGGCGAGCGGGTCGCCAACGGCTTCACCCTGGAAATCCACGACCGCGGCCTCGGCATGGCCCCGGAGATGCTCCTCGACGCGAACCTGCGGCTCGCCGAGACCCCCGAGTTCGAGCTCTCCGACACCGACCGGCTCGGTCTGTTCGTGGTCAGCCGGCTCGCCCAGCGCCAGAACGTACGCGTCTCCCTCCAGCCGTCTCCGTACGGAGGCACCACCGCCGTCGTGTTCATCCCGGCGACGCTGCTCACCGACGCGCCCGACACCGAGGGCACCGGGTTCCGGCTCGACCGCAAGGCGGCCAACGGCGACGGCAAGAGAGTCCCGGACGCCCCGCGCCGCGCGCTCTCCCCGCTGCCCGTCGGCATCCCCGGCCAGTCGGTCCTGGACGGCCCGGTCGAATTGGAGCCCCCGCTCGACCCGTTGGGCCTGGAGGCGCCCTCCGTGCTCGAAGCACCGGCCGGTCTTGACGAGATCGAGGCCTCACGCAGCGGACTGCTGCGCTCCGCCCGCCGGGCCCCCGAGCCGGCCGACGACCGCCAGCAGCACCAGCAGGCCGCCGACGAGGGCGAGGAGCAGGGCCCCGTGCCGCTGCCGCGCCGCCACCGGGTGCCGACCCTGGTCAGTGACAACGGCCGTCGCGTGGACGGCCCCGGGCGCGGGCACCCGGCCCCCGAGCCCGACCCGGCCCCAGAGGGGGGCCGCGCGTTCGGCAACCGGCTGCCCGAGCGGCGTACGCCCCACCCGCCGCGCTCCTCGACCCCCCAGGCCCCGCAGCACCTTCGGCCCGCGCCGCAGCCGTCAGGGCTTACGCCGGTGAAGCCCGCGGGCCTCTCCGAGCCGCCCGCGTCGGGGCCCGCCAACCCGGCCGACCTGCCGGGCGCGCCCAGCTCCGCACCGTCCTGGGGCAGCCTCCCCGGAGCGCGGCAGCCCGAGGACGGGACCCCGCTCGGCGGGCTGCCCCGCCGGGTCCGCCAGGCCAGCCTGGCCCCCCAGCTCAAGGACGCACCCGACGGCCGGCACCCCGCGCCCGAGCCCGACGACGGGCCCGAGCCGGAGCGCGACGCCGACGAGGTGCGCGACCGCATGGCCGCACTGCAGCGCGGCTGGCAGCGCGGCCGCCGCCAGAACGCCGCATCGGACACCGCGGAAGGACCGTCCGCACCTGCCCGAGGCGACACCGCACGACGAACCACACCGGAGGGGGACGGTCGATGACCGCGCCACAGGACTCAGCCGCAGCACGCAACGCAGGGAGCGGTTCCGGCGAACTCAACTGGCTTCTCGACGAGCTGGTCGACCGCGTCGGCTCCATCCGCAAGGCCCTGGTGCTCTCCAGCGACGGCCTCGCCACCGGAACCTCGCGCGACCTCACCCGCGAGGACGGCGAGCACCTGGCCGCCGTGGCCTCCGGATTCCACAGCCTCGCCAAGGGCGTCGGCCGCCACTTCGAGGCGGGCAAGGTCCGCCAGACCGTCGTCGAGCTCGACGACGCCTTCCTCTTCGTGACGGCCGCCGGCGACGGCAGCTGTCTGGCCGTCCTGTCCGACGCCGACTCCGACGTCGGCCAGGTCGCGTACGAGATGACTCTGATGGTCAAGCGGGTCGGCGCCCATCTGACCACCGCACCACGGACCGGCCTGCACACCGGAGGGTGAGTGGGGAACGTCATGAGCGGGGGGACGCGATGAGTGACGCAGACCAGCGGGCCCGGGAGCAGTCGCAGAGCCACGCGGCGGCCCCCGGGCGGCGGCCGCACCACTGGTTCGACGACGACGCGGGGCCGGTGGTGCGTCCGTACGCCATGACGCGCGGCCGCACCACCAGCGCCGGCCAGCATCGTCTCGACCTGATCGCCGTGGTCGTCCCGGAACCCGCGGCCGACGACCCGGGCCGCGATCAGACGCTCTCACCGGAGCACGTGGAGATCGTCGAACGCTGCGGCGACTCCCCGCAGTCGATCGCCGAACTCGCGGCCGGACTCGACCTCCCCGTCGGGGTGGTCCGGGTCCTGGTCGGCGATCTCGTCGCCGACGCCCTGGTGCACGTAACCCGACCCGTTCCGCCGGCCGAGCTGCCGGACGAGTCCCTTCTCCGCGAGGTGATCAATGGCCTTCGGGCGCTCTAGCCGCAGGAAGCGGCACGTCGATCCGGTGACGCTCAAGATCCTCGTCGCCGGCGGCTTCGGCGTCGGCAAGACCACCCTGGTCGGAGCGGTGAGCGAGATCCGGCCACTGCGCACCGAGGAACGCCTCAGTGAGGCGGGCCGCCCGGTCGACGACCTCGCGGGTGTGGAGGGCAAGAGCACCACCACGGTGGCCATGGACTTCGGGCGCATCACGCTCCGCGAGGACCTGGTGCTCTACCTCTTCGGCACCCCGGGCCAGGACCGGTTCTGGTTCCTGTGGGACGAGCTGGCGCAGGGGGCGCTCGGTGCGGTCGTCCTCGCCGACACCCGCCGGCTGGAGGACTGCTTCGCGGGCATCGACTACTTCGAACGCCGCGGCATCCCGTTCACCGTCGCCGTCAACTGCTTCGACGACGCGGCCCGCTACCCCGTCGACACGGTGCGCGCGGCCCTCGACCTCGACCCCGAGGTGCCGCTCCTGATGTGTGACGCGCGGGTCCGCGAGTCCGTCAAGGAGATCCTCGTCGGCGTGGTCGAGCACGCCATGGCGATGTCGGCGAAGGCCCGCCAGCCCGCCACCACGTGAGCCTCCGCAGGTGAAGCGTGCAGCGCGGCCCGTACCCCCACCGACCGGGGTACGGGCCGCGCGTCCGTGGGGGCCTACTGTCCGCCCTCCTCGTGCCAGCCGAGGCTGCGCTCCACCGCCTTGCGCCAGTTGGCGTACTCGCGATCGCGGACCTGGCCCTCCATACGCGGAGACCATTCCACATCGCGCTGCCAGTGCGCCTTGAGTTCGTCGAGGTCCGACCACACCCCGGTGGCGAGCCCGGCCGCGTACGCCGCCCCCAGACACGTCGTCTCGGACACCTTGGGGCGGATCACCGGGACCCCGAGGACATCTGCCTGATGTTGCATCAGCAGGTTGTTGGCGGTCATGCCGCCATCCACCTTGAGCGTCGTGATCTGCACTCCCGAGTCCTGGTACATGGCGTCCACGACCTCGCGGGTCTGCCAGCTCGTCGCCTCCAGGACGGCGCGCGCGAGGTGCGCCTTCGTGACGTACCGGGTCAACCCAGTGATGACACCCCGCGCATCGGAGCGCCAGTAGGGCGCGAACAGCCCGGAGAAGGCGGGCACGATGTAGGCCCCGCCGTTGTCGTCGACGCTCGCCGCGAGCGTTTCGATCTCGTCGGCGCTGCGGATGATGCCGAGCTGGTCGCGGAACCACTGGACCAGAGCCCCGGTGATCGCGATCGATCCCTCCAGGCAGTAGACGGGCGCCTGCTCACCGATCTTGTACCCGACGGTGGTGATCAGCCCGCTCTTCGAGGGGACCGGCCGGGTGCCGGTGTTGAGGAGCAGGAAACTCCCCGTCCCGTACGTGTTCTTCGCGGTCCCCGTGTCGTAGCAGGCCTGTCCGAAAATAGCCGCTTGCTGGTCGCCGAGCGCAGAGGCGACGGGAACGCCCGTCACTTGGCCGACGGCAGTGCCGTAAACCTCCGCCGAGGACCGGATCTCCGGAAGTATCGCGCGCGGCACGTTCATCGCGGCGAGGATCTCGGGGTCCCATTGCAGGGTCTCCAGATTCATCAGCATCGTGCGCGAGGCGTTGGTGACGTCCGTGACATGCACTCCGCCCGACGTGCCGCCCGTCAGGTTCCAGATCAGCCAGGAGTCGATCGTCCCGAACGCGATCTCGCCGCGTTCGGCGCGCGTCCGCAGCCCCGGGACGTTGTCGAGCAGCCAGGCCGCCTTGGGCCCCGAGAAGTAGCTCGCAAGAGGCAGCCCGGTGGCCTCGCGGAACCGGTCCTGTCCGTCGGTGGCGCCCAGTTCGTGGCAGAGCGCGGAGGTCCGGGTGTCCTGCCAGACGATCGCGTTGTGCACGGGCTTGCCGGTCGCCCGGTCCCACAGGACCGTCGTCTCGCGCTGGTTGGTGATGCCGAGCGCGCTGAGCTGCTCGGCGCGCAGCCCGGCCCTGGCGAGCGCGCCCGCCACCACGGCCTGCACCTTGGACCAGATCTCGGTGGCGTCGTGCTCCACCCAGCCGGGCTTGGGGAAGATCTGCCGGTGCTCGCGCTGGTCGACGGCGACGATCGCCCCGTCCTGGTTGAAGATGATGCAGCGGCTGGAGGTGGTCCCCTGGTCGATCGCGGCGACGAACCTGTCCGTCATGGCTACCCCTAGTTCTGAAGGCTGCGGGTCAGAAGGCTGCGTGGTGGATGAGGCCGCCCAGCGCCCCGCCGATCAGCGGCCCGACCACCGGGATCCAGGCGTAACTCCAGTCGGAGGTCCCCTTGTTGGGGATCGGCAGCAGGGCGTGGACGATGCGCGGACCGAGGTCGCGTGCCGGGTTGATGGCGTATCCCGTCGGGCCGCCGAGCGAGAGGCCGATGCCGACCACGAGCAGCGCCACCACGAGCACCGTGACGCCGGACTCGCCGAGCCCCTTGGTGTTGCCGAAGGAGAGCACCGGCAGCACGAGCCCGATGGTCGCGATGATCTCGGTCACCAGATTGGCGACCGGGTTCCTGATCTCGGGAATCGTGGAGAAGATGCCGAGCGTCGGCAGCGCGTCGTCCTTGTCGGCGTTGGCCTGGAACTGCGCGAAGTAGGCGAGATAGGCGAGGACGGCGCCGAGCAGCGCGCCCGTCATCTCGCCGCACAGGTAGATCCACACCTTGTCCCAGCTGCCGGTGTCGATCGCGATGCCGATGGTCACGGCCGGGTTCAGCTGGCCGCCCGAGAGCGGCCCGGCCGTGTACGCCCCGGCGAGCACGCCGAAGCCCCAGCCGAAGGCGATGACGACCCAGCCGGCCGCTCTCGCCTTGGAGTGCTTGAGGGTGACGGCGGCACACACCCCGGCCCCGAACAGGACCAGGATCGATGTGCCGAGCACTTCACCGACGAATATGTCTCCGTTGCTCATCGCGGCTCCTAGGCCCTCGCCCGGGGTGTGCCCCGGTCTCCGTGCACGGTGCGCGTGTCCCCTGGCGGCAAGGCCGGCCGAGGGGCGAACCCGGACGCCGGCCGGCGTCGCGTCGAGCGTGCCCCTTCGGCGGAATTCACCCGTGGCTGCGGCGCCGGACAGCCGCGCGCCTGCTGCGCGGCCGGGAGCCGGAATGCGGCGGTGCCGAGAGACAACGGGAAGTTTTCACCGGCGGTGATGGACCGTCAAGGTCGCCGACAGCATGGGCTGTTGGCGTACGGAGCGGAGAATACGGGAGGGTACGTTCCGGATGCCCGATACCTGTCCAGGTGATCGGGCATGTCGGTTCAGCGCACCGCCACCACCGAGGAGCCGTGTCCGAAAAGGCCCTGGTTCGCGGTAATTCCGACCCGGGCACCAGCGACCTGCCGGGCTCCCGCCGTCCCCCTCAACTGCCAGGTGAGCTCGCATACCTGGGCGATGGCCTGGGCGGGCACGGCCTCCCCGAACGACGCCAATCCGCCACTCGCATTGACCGGGATCCGCCCCCCGAGCGCGGTCGCCCCGTCCCGCACGAGCTTGGCCCCCTCGCCCGTGCCGCACAGCCCGAGCTCCTCGTACCACTCCAGCTCAAGGGCGGTGGACAGGTCGTACACCTCGGCCAGCGACAGCTCCTCGGGCCCCATGCCCGCCTCCTCGTACGCGGCCCGCGCGATGGAGGCCCGGAACGAGTGCGGGGAGGGTTCGACGACAGCCGCCGAGTCGGTCGCGATGTCGGGCAGGTCGAGCACCGCCTTGGGGTAGGTGGGGGTGACCGTGGACACCGCGCGGATGCGGACCGGGTCGGCGGCGCCGTGCCGACGGGCGAAGTCCATGCTGGTCAGGACCAGCGCCGCGGCGCCGTCCGAGGTGGCGCAGATGTCGAGCAACCGCAGCGGGTCGGCGACGACGGCCGAGGCGGCGACCTCCTCGGCGGTGACGGCCTTGCGGTAGCGGGCGTTCGGATTGAGCGAGCCGGCCGCCGCGTTCTTCACCTTGACCTGCGCGAAGTCCTCGACGGTGTCGCCGTGCAGCGCCATGCGGCGGCGGGCGTACAGGCCGAAGTAGGC
The DNA here is from genome assembly GCF_039532965.1 of Streptomyces mauvecolor. NCBI lineage: Bacteria > Bacillati > Actinomycetota > Actinomycetes > Kitasatosporales > Streptomycetaceae > Streptomyces > Streptomyces mauvecolor. The sequence goes on from NZ_BAAASQ010000012.1 coordinate 489,708, forward strand.
GGGGTTGGTCGCGCCGAGCACCCGGAAGCGCAGCCAGTCCGGGTCGTCGTGGCGGTCGCCGCCGGCCGGCGCGAAGAACCCCTTCGGCGCGGCATCGGCCCCCACCACGAGCACCACGTCCGCCATCCCGGCCAGGATCTGCGCCCGCGCCGTGTTGATCGCCTGCGCACCGGAGGCGCAGGCCGCGTACACGCTGGTCACGCGTGCGCCCTGCCAGCCGAGCGCCTGCGCGAAGGTCGCCCCCGCCACATAGCCCGGGTAGCCGCCGCGCACGGTGTCCGCGCCGACGACGGAGCGCACGTCCGTCCAGTCGACCCCGGCATCGGCGAGCGCGGCGCGGGCCGCGACCGTCCCGTACTCGACGAAACTCCGCCCCCACTTGCCCCACGGGTGCATTCCCGCACCCAGGACCGCGATGTCGCCGCTCATTCCGCCACCTCCACGGGCCGCCAGTGCCAGGTCGTCCAGGTGGTCCCCGCATCCTCGTTGAGCACGCCGGGCACCACCTCGACCTCCATCCCGACCGCCAGATCGGCGGTGCTCACCCCGGGCGCGGCCTGGCCGAGCACGACCATCCGCTCGGCCGTCAGCTCGACGGCGACCAGGACAGAGGGCTCCCACTCCACATGGGGGTCGGACACATACGGTGCGGGCGGCCGATAGCGGCCGTCGGTGTACGACCACACATGCCCCCGCCGGGAGAGTGGCACCTCCTCCAGCTCGCCGCCCTCGCACCCGGGGTTGCGGCAGAAGGAGTCCTCGCGCGGGAAGAAGACGGAGGAGCAGGCGGCGCACCGGGTGCCGAGCAGCCGGAAGTCCGGCCCCTCCGCGTCCGTGAACCAGCCCGCGACCACAGGCGTGCGCGTGCGTGCGTCTGTCAAGACCCCTCCCGGCACTCACTTCTGACGGAACGTCAGAAGTGTGCCACGGGCAACCGGAGTTGGGGAGGGGCGGTCGGGTCCTGCTCCTGGCTCAGTGGTTCTCGGCCAGCCACTTGGCGGCGATCTCGCCGAGCTCGCGGTCGCGCCCGGCCAGCATCATCGAGATCATCTGCCGGTCCCCGCGCAGCGACCATCCGGGGTGCCCGAAGGTCGCCGGGTTGTTCCTCTCGATGAACCAGTGCGCGGGCCAGGCCGTCCCGTACCCGATGAGCGGCAGGGCGAGCGCGTACCTCTTCCGCCCACGCGCGAGCCCGTAGGCGCTGATCGCGAGCCCGGTGAGGGTGCCCGTCAGATGCACCCAGCGGGTGGCCGCCCGGGAGTGCATCGCCACGTAGTAGGGCCAGAACTCCTCGTACGAATCGAACGTGGGCTTCGTCGCGTCGAACGCGGGCTTCGTCGTGTTCGTCATGCGGCAGAACCTAATCGCTCTTCGGAGAACCGGATACGGCTCCGTGGCGTCCGAGAAGACAGAGCGGGCGTCCGGGACCCACGGGGGTGGCCCCGGCCGCCCGCCCGGTTCTCAAGCGGAACCGGGTGCCGCGGCCATCCATATTGGTCGTGGCCGGGCGACCGGCCGAACCGGAACTCAGTGGCCCGCCACGGACCGCCACGCCACGGGGAAGTCGAAGTAGGTGTCGGGGAAGGTCTCCGGCTGATACGTGAAGTGCCACCACTCCTCGGGCAGATTGACGAAGCCCTGTGCCGCGAGGGTGCTCTTCAGGAACTGCCGATTCGCCCGCTGTGCGCCCTGGATGCGCGGGTCGTCGGTGTGCGCCAGGGTGTCGAAACAGTCGAAACCGGTCCCCATGTCGACGGAGTTGTCGGGGAAGCGATCGTTCTTCGGTGCGTAGCAGGGCACGAGCGGCTGTCCCGGATGGTACGGCCGGGTGGGCAGAGCGGGCAGCTTCACCAGGGTGAGATCCATCGTGCTGCCCCGGCTGTGCCCGGACTTCTCGGCGATGTACCCGTCCGCGAACAGCCTCGACTTGTCGACATGCGGATAGAACTCCGCCTTCATCCGCTCGTCGTCCAGGTCCTTCGCCCAGCGTACGAAGTGGTCGACGGCCCGCTGCGGCCGGTAGCAGTCGTACACCTTCAGGGAGTAGCCCTGCCGCAGCAGCTTCAGCTGTGCCCGGTGCAGTGCCTCGGCGGCCGGCCGGGTCAGGATGCACAGCGGCCGCCGGTATCCGTCGATCGGCTCGCCCACGAAGTCGTGCGGGGTGATGTAGCGCATCTCCTGGATGATCGTGGGGTCGACGGAACTCAGCGCCACGAACACCTCGGGCGCCTTCGGCGCCGGCGCCGCCTGGGCGGTGGGGGAGAGGGCGGCGACGGTGAGCAGCGTGGCAGCTCCGGCGGCGAGCCCGCGCAGCATCCGCAACGCCCGCGACGGCGTTCGGCCGGAGGACCGGAAGGCGGTGTCCTGTCGTTCGGTACGTCGTGTCATGTGCACACCCTCTATCAGGTCAACCGGTGGGCGAGGAAGGGCATATGGCTCGGGGCAGTCGGTTGGAAAACGGGCGTCGACTAGAGTCCGCGGGTGACCGCGACCCCGAACCAGCCCCTCAACGACTCCCACTGCGCTGCGTGCGGAGCACCGTACGCCGCCGCGGACGGCGCCTGGCCCCGCGATTGCACGGCCTGCGGCACGGTCGCCTACCGCAATCCGCTCCCCGTCGCGATCGCGCTCCTGCCGGTCGCCGACGCACGCGGTACGGGCCTCGTCGTAATCACCCGCACCATCGAGCCGCACCTGGGCGGCCTGGCTCTGCCGGGTGGCTTCATCGACCTCGGCGAGACCTGGCAGGACGCCGTCGTACGCGAGCTCAGGGAGGAGACCGGCATCGAGGCCCCGGTCGGCGAGGTCCGCCTCGCGGACGCCCTGAGCTCCCCCGAACACCTCCTGCTGTTCGGCCTGCTTCCCTCCCGCCCGGCCGAGGCCCTGCCGCCCCGGCAGCCCACCGACGAGACCGAGGGCTGGGAACTGCTGCGCGAACCGGCCGAGCTGACGTTTCCGCTGCACACGGAGGCGGTACGGAAGTGGTTCGCGGGCGAGTACCGCTGAGCGCTCCCGCGGGGGTGCGGGTATGCGACTGCGGGCCGTCCGGGGCCGGCCGCCCAGTTCCCCGCGCCCCTTTGGGGCGCGCCACCCCGCCGGCGCAGGCGGCTCAGCGCACCGCCCCCCGCACCCGCACCGGGTACCCGACCTCGCCGCCCGCCCCGCCGTCGACCCGCTCCACCACCACCCGGCCGTTGGCGACCCGGGTCGAGAAACGCTCCACCTTCGCCGGCTCCCAGCCGTCCCCCGCGTCCCGCACCACGATTCCGCCCCCGGTACGTCCGGCAGCCGGCGCCCACACCTCGAGCTCCAGGCCGCCTCCGTCGCCCCGCACCGGGATCACCGAACCGGCCCGGGCGAGGACCGGGATCCGGGACAGCGGGGCGTTGAGGAGCACCGTGCCCGGGCCGACGTGGGCCTCGCCGGTCGTGGTGTCGTACCAGCGCCCACGCGGCAGCCGCACCGCCCGCCGGTCTGCCCCGCGCTCCAGGACCGGGGCCACGAGCAGCGCATCGCCGAGCAGGAACGAGTCCTCGCAGTCGCGCAGCGCCCGGTCGCCCGGCCCGCCCCACCACACCGGGCGCACATAGGGCGCCCCGGTCATCCGCGCCAGATGGGCCAGCGTCACGAAGTACGGGTGCAGCCGCTGCCGTTCGGCCAGCGCCGCCCGCGCGCTCTCCAGGATCTTCGGGCCGAACTCCCAGGGCTCCCGCCGCCCCGCCCACTTCGCCGCGTGCGTACGGAACAGGGGCAGCCAGGCACCCAGCTGGAACCAGCGCAGATACAGCTCGGGGGAGGGGCTGCCGGTGAAGCCGCCCACGTCGGGGCCCGAATACGGCACGCCGCACAGGCCGAGCCCGAGCACCAGCGACAGCGAGGCACGCAGCCCGGGCCAGCCGGTCGCCACATCGCCGGACCAGGTGCCGCCGTAGCGCTGCATACCGGCCCAGCCGGAGCGCGAGAAGAGGAACGGCCGCTCGTCGGGGCGCAGTCGGCGCAGCCCCTCGTACCCGGCGCGGGCCATGGTGAGGCCGTACACATTGTGGGCCTCGCGGTGATCGCCGCCCCGGCCGTCCAGGTCGTGCCGCGCGGACCTGGGCAGCGTCGGATCCCCGAAGGGCGCGAAGGCCACCGGCTCGTTCATGTCGTGCCACACCCCGGCGAAGCCCTGATCGAGCCGCTCCTGGTACAGCCCGCCCCACCAGGAGCGCGCCTTGGGGTCGGTGAAGTCCGGGTAGGCGCACTCTCCGGGCCACACCTCGCCGTGCACCTCATGGCCGTGGGCGTCCTGGACGAAGGCCCCGGCGGCGAGGCCGCTCTCGTACACCGGATTCCCGCGCTCCGCCTTGACCGCCGGGTCGACGATCGAGACCAGCCGCACCCCCTCCTCCGCCAGGTCCTTGGCGAGGCGCGGTACATCCGGGAAGGCGTCGCGGTCGACCGTGAAGACCTGGTGGGCGTCGTAGTGATCGATGTCGAGATGCAGCGCTGACAGCGGCAGGTCGCGTTCGGTGTACCCGCCGACGATCCGCCGCACCTCGCGTTCGCTGCCGAACCCCCAGCGCGCGTGCTGGGGGCCGAGCGCCCACGACGGCGGCACAGCGGGAGCGCCCGTCAGCGCCGTCCAGCCCTGCAGCACCCGGGCCGGGGTACCCGCCACCACCCAGCAGCGCAGCGGTCCTCCCTCCATCCATAGCTCGCTCGCGCCCGGCCGGTCGTGCCCCGACCCCGCGCCCTCCTCGCCCTCGCGCAGCACCACCCGCCCGTCCCACGTACTGTCGTAGAACGCGAGGTGCGTCCCCGCGTCCGCCACCACCAGCTGCACGGGCATCGTGATGTACAGCGGATCGTCCCCCGGGGCGAACCCGCCCCCGGGATCGGTGTTCCACAGCCGGTACGCCCCGTCCCTCAGCCGGGGCCCGTGCGCCCGCCCGCCCAGGCCGAAGAACCGTGCGTCGGCTGCCACTTCGGACCGCTGCAGCCAGCGGGCAGGACCGCCGCCGACCGGCTCCCACCAGCGCGGCGGCAGCTCGCGCCGCAGCACGACCCCGCCCGGTGTGCTCACCTCCACCGCCCCGTGCCGGGAGATGACCACCGTCAGCCGCTCGGACACGACCCGCCAGCCGCCGTCCTTGTCCGGCTCCAGGACCGCCCGCGGATCCGGCTCGGGCGCCCGGCCGCCCAGGGCGTACGACGGCTCCGGCCCCGCGCCGTCCCAGCCCCAGAAGACCGCGCCGCCCACCGCGACCCGCACCTCCAGCTCGGAACGCGCGAACCGCACCACCCCGCCGCCGGCCCGGGGCTCGGCCTCGATCACCGCGCCCGGCACCCGGGCCCGCTCCGGCCCGCGCGCGGGCAGGTCCCGGGCGTCCGCCCGGCGCCGCCGCAGGGCCGAGCGCATCGCCCGCAGCCCCCGCACCGAGCCGACCGCCTTCACCGAGCGCACCAGGTCATCGCCGTTCATGCAGCTCACCCTGCCACCCGGACGGCCCCGCGTGCGGTCCGTTCAACTGCCGTTCACCGTGGTGGCGCCACATGCCCCGGCATCCGACTATGGGCGGGGGACCCTGGTGCGGAAGACGATCACATGGCATCGTCCCTGTCAGCCGCCTCACGCGCACACCCCTTCGCGTGTGCGCGGGAAACACGCACATCACGCGTTACAGCCCGGGAGCCGACCCATGACCTCAGCAGCGAACCCCGCTCCGCAGCCCGTGCCCTTGTGGCAGCCGGACTCCGACCGCATCGCCGCCGCGCGGATCACCCGCTTCCAGGCCTGGGCGGCCGAGCGCTACGGGGCACCGGCCGAGGGCGGGTACCCGGCTCTCCACCGCTGGTCGGTCGCCGAACTCGACACCTTCTGGCAAGCCGTCGCCGATTGGTTCGACATCCGCTTCTCCTCCCCGTACACAGCTGTCCTTGCTGATCGAACGATGCCCGGCGCGCAGTGGTTCCCGGGAGCGACCCTGAACTACGCGGAACACGCGCTGCGCACCGCCGAGGACCCCGCGCGGGCAGGCGACCCGGCCCTCCTGCACGTCGACGAGACCCACGCGCCGGTCGAGATCAGCTGGTCCGCACTCCGGGCCCAAGTCGGCTCGCTCGCCGCCCAGTTGCGTGCCCTCGGCGTACGACCCGGCGACCGGGTCAGCGGCTATCTGCCCAACGTCCCGCAGGCGGTCACCGCGCTGCTCGCCTCGGCCGCCGTCGGCGCCGTCTGGACCTCGTGCGCCCCCGACTTCGGCGCCCGCAGCGTCCTCGACCGCTTCCAGCAGGTCGAGCCGGTCGTCCTGTTCACCGTCGACGGCTACCGCTACGGCGGCAAGGAGCACGACCGCACGGACGTCGTCGCGGAACTGCGCCGCGAACTGCCCACCCTGCGCGCCGTCGTGCACATCCCGCTGCTCGGCACACCCGCCCCCGAAGGCACCCTCGAATGGTCCGCGCTCACCTCGGACGAGGTGGAGCCCGTCTTCGAGCAGGTGCCCTTCGACCACCCCCTGTGGGTGCTCTACTCCTCCGGCACGACGGGCCTGCCCAAGGCGATCGTGCAGTCCCAGGGCGGCATCCTCCTGGAGCACTTCAAGCAGCTGGGACTGCACTGCGACCTCGGCCCCGAGGACCGTTTCTTCTGGTACACCTCCACCGGCTGGATGATGTGGAACTTCCTCGTCTCCGGCCTGCTCACCGGCACCACCGTCGTCCTGTACGACGGCAGCCCCGGCTACCCCGACACGGCCGCCCAGTGGGGCGTGGCCGAGCGCACCGGCGCCACCCTGTTCGGCACGTCGGCCGCGTACGTCATGGCCTGCCGCAAGGCCGAGGTGCATCCGGGGCGCGACTTCGACCTGTCCCGCGTCAAGGGCGTCGCGACCACCGGTTCACCTCTGCCGCCCGACGGGTTCCGCTGGCTCCACGACGAGGTGCGCGAGGACCTGTGGATCGCCTCGGTCAGCGGCGGCACCGACGTCTGCTCCTGCTTCGCGGGGGCGGTCCCCACGCTGCCCGTGCACATCGGCGAGCTCCAGGCACCCTGCCTCGGCACCGACCTCCAGGCCTGGGACGCGCAGGGCCGGCCCGTCATCGGCGAGGTCGGCGAACTCGTCGTCACCAACCCGATGCCGTCGATGCCGATCCGCTTCTGGAACGACCCCGACGGCAGCCGCTACCGCGACAGCTACTTCGACATGTTCCCGGGCGTATGGCGCCACGGAGACTGGATCACCCTCACCGACCACGGCTCGGTGATCATCCACGGCCGCTCCGACTCGACCCTCAACCGCCAAGGCGTGCGTATGGGTTCAGCCGACATCTATGAGGTCGTCGAGCGTCTTCAGGAGGTCCGCGAGTCACTCGTCATCGGCCTGGAAGAGCCGGACGGCGGCTACTGGATGCCCCTGTTCGTGCACCTCACCGAGGGCGCCGTCCTGGACGAGGCACTCCGTACGAAGATCAAGCAGGCCATCCGGGAGCAGCTCTCGCCCCGTCATGTCCCCGACGAGATCATCGAGGCGCCTGGCGTCCCGCACACCCTCACGGGCAAGCGCATCGAGGTCCCCGTGAAGCGCCTCCTCCAAGGAACGGCTCTCGACAAGGCTGTCAACCCCGGCTCGGTCGACAACCTCGACCTGCTGCGCTTCTACGAGGACATCGCCCGCAAGCGCGGCTGATCAGCCCCCGTAGGTGGCCTCGGACTCGCCAAGCACACCGGCGAAGTCCGAGGCCAGCCGCGCCGCCTCCGCACCGTCCAGACCGGCCACTGTGATGCGTACGCCGGGAGCCGAGGCCATGCGGAAGCGGGCCCCGGCCGCCACCCACCAGCCGCGCGTACGCAGCCCGTTGACGACGGCCGACTCGTCGCGGACCGGCACCCACACATTCATTCCGCTCGCCCCGTGCGCCGGAATCCCGCGCTGGGCCAGCTCCTTGACGAATGCCGTACGCCGCTCCCCATAGGTGGCCTGCGCCCGCGTCACCAATAGCTGAGCCGACGGATCGTCCAGCAAGGTCAGCACGGCCGCCTGCAGCAGATGACTCACCCAACCGGAGGTGAGCAGCAGCCGCCCGTCGTGCCGCGCCAGCGTCACCGGATCACATGCTGTGGCCGCCCACCGCAGGTCCGTGCCGAGGTACTTGGTCACGGTCCGCACCTGCGCCCACCGTGAAAGCCCGCCCTCCGTAAGGGAGTGGAGCTCCGCACCCGCGATCTCGGCGGCATGGTCGTTCTCGATCACCAAAACCTCGGGCGCCTGCCGCAGCACCTCGACGAGCTCGTCGCGCCGCGCCTGGGAGAAGCAGCCGCCGTACGGATTCTGTGCCCGGGGACTGCACACGACGGCCCGCGCCCCGGCGCGCAGCGCCTCGCGCAGTTCCTTGGGGCGCATGCCCTCGTCGTCCACGGCGACCGCGATCGTGCGCAGCCCCATGGCATGCAGCAGGTCCAGCAGATGGTGGTACCCGGGATCCTCCATGGCCACCGCGTCCCCGGGCCGCAACTCCGTGGTCAGCAGCCGCGCGATGCAGTCGAGCGCCCCATGGGCGAACGTCACGCACTCGGACGGCACCCCGTCACCCTCGAACCACGTGCGCGCCCGGTCCTCCAGTTGCGGCAGCCGCGGCGTGGACCGGTGCGAGCGGGGCCCCGAAGACGGTGCGACGAGCCCCGGAAGATCCGGCAGGAAGGCCGAGTCGGGATGCCCGCCCGCCAAGTCCCGCAGCCCTTCCGGGACTTTGGGCGGCCTCCGGGAAGCGACGGCCGGCTCCGGGGCCACCACGGTTCCGCCGCGCCCACGGGTCACGACCACACCACGCCCGCGCAGTTCCTTGTATGCGGTGGCGACCGTGCCGGGGCTCACTGCCAGCTCATCGGCCAGCCTGCGCACCGGAGGGAGCGCGTCACCGGGGACCAGGCCCCCGTCGGCGACCGCGCGCTCGACGGACGCGGCAATCCCCTTGGCTGTCGTACCAGAGATCGAATATTGTGCTGCCACGTAGAAGATTCTGTACCAATACATAAATGACGTCAAGGGGGAGCAATGAGTTGGAGCCGCCGCCGCGCAGCACTGTGGGAACGCATCCCAGGAGGCCTCGACGGCCGCCGGATGCTGTCGGTCGCCTTCGTGGACAGGACCGGAAGCGGCCTCTGGGAAGCCGTCTCCGTTCTCTACTTCACCTACGTGGCCGGGCTCTCGCTCGCCCAGATCGGCACCCTCGTCGCCGCGTCCGGAGCCGTCGGAATCGCGGGGGCACCCATCGGCGGCCGCATCGCCGACCGGCTGCCCCTGACCCGCGTCCTCGTCGGCCTCCAATCGCTGCGCGCCGTCGCCGCGTTCGCGCTCCTGACCACCGACAACTTCGTACTGCTCCTTGTGATCGCCTCCGTGGGAAGCTTCGGCGACCGCTCGGCCAACGTCCTCACCAAGCTGTACGCGGCCAGGATCGCGGGCCCCGACCGCGTCCGCTACCAGGCCGTCAGCCGGACCGTCGCCAACGCGGGCTGGGCCGTCGGAGGCCTGGCCGCCGCAGGCGCCCTCGCCATCGGCTCGGTCTCCGCCTACGAGTGGCTCCTCGCGGGCAACGCCCTCTCGTTCGTCGGCTCCGCCCTCATCACAGCGCTCTGCGCCGAACCCCAGGCGCCCTCGCGCACGGTCGCCAAGTCCGGTGACCCGGCGGCCAGGCCGAACCCCGCCAACCCCTGGCGCGACCGCGGCTACCTGGCCTTCGTGGCCAGCGAAACGATCCTCTTCCTGGACGACGCGGTGTTCAAGGTCGGCCTCCCGCTCTGGACCGTGCACGCCACCGACGCCCCGCACGGACTGGTCCCGCTGCTCATGGTGCTCAACAACGTGATGGTCGTCGGCCTCCAGGTGCCCCTCGCGCGATTCGGCGCCACCACGGCGGCGGCCCGGAGGCTCCTGTTCGCGCTCTCCGTGATCTTCGCGCTCTCGGGCGTGGCCATGGCGGCCTCCGCGGCACACGGCGCCGCACTCGCGACCGCCTTCCTCCTGATCGCCACGGCCGCCTTCACGCTGGCCGAGATCATCCACGCGACGATCTCCTGGGAACTCTCGATCGCCCTCGCACCCGACGAGGCGCAGGGCGCCTACCTCGGGGTGCACGGCCTGGCCCAGTCCGTCCAGCGCAGCGTCGGCCCGCTCGCCGTCACCGCGGCCATCGCGACCGGACCGGCCGGCTGGATCACCTTCGGCGCCGTCATCGCGGGCACCTGCCTGGTCCAGCACCGTCTCGCCCGGCCGTGCCCCGGGCGGACGCCGCTGTCAGTGCCGTCGGTTACGGTGAGTGAGCATTGATCAACACCGTGCTCAGGGGGAAATATGGCGCACGCCAACCACATCCGGGCCATCCGGCGCACACTCCGCCGTGAAATGCCGAGCACCGTCGGCCTGATCGCCGACGCGCACGACTTCGCGGCCATGACGAGATACCGCTCCTTCGCCTTCGACGACCACACGGCCTACCTCCGCCAGGTCGAAGGCCTGCTTCGCGCCCTCGCCGCCCAGGGCGCGCACACCACGGTCGCGCTCTTCGACCCGGACGAGTTCACCGAGTTCTGCACGTCGGAGGGCCTCGACCCGGACACGGCCGACAGCCGCACCCGCTTCACGGCCGAACTGGCGGCAGGCGGCGCCTGTGTGGCGTACGCGGGCCAGCCCATCGACAGCCTGGTCCCGCAGCTCATCAACAAGGCCGTCCGCAAGGCGACTTGGGAGTACGCGACGCTGCTCCTGGCCGAGGCGGGGGAGTGCGCCGAATGCGGCCAGGACATCGGGCGCGCGGCATTCGACCGCGCCTCGCACCTCGTCCTGAGCCTGCTGGAGGCGGCCGGCCCGGGCACCCACCACCTGGTGTGCAGCATCCCGGCCCAGGCCGAACAGCTCATCGCCGTGCTCCATGCCGAGCGGGAGGGCTTCGACCCGGTACGCCTCGACGAGACGGACGCGGCCGAGTTCGTGACCGTCCTCGCGGCGGGCATCGCCCTGCACAGCGCGGGTGGGCTGGTACTCCGTTCGACTGAATTGGGCACCCCCGACCGGCTGCACGGCTGGCGCCTGCACCAGGGCCGGCTCGACCCGCTGACCGCGGGCGAGGTCTTCAGCGCCTACTGCACCGACGCCGCGACCGGCGACCCCCTCGCCCCGGAGCCCGACGTCGAATACCGCGCCGGATTCCCTGTCGACCAGCCCGACAGCCACCACTGAGGCAACGACGAGAACGACAGGGGGGAGGTACGGAAAAAGGGGCTCCCCGCCGCACCGCGACGGGAAGCCCCTCTCACACAGGTCCTACGACCCACCCGGGTCTTACGACCACACCGGTGTCACGACCGTCCGGGTCACTCGCCGGACAGCACCGCCTGAGCGGCCTTGCGCGCATCCTCGGCAGTGTCCGCGGCACGAGCCGCGGACGCCGCACGCTCGCACTGGGCCAGCGTGTACTTCGCGAGCGTCGCCCGCACATAAGGAATGGACGCCGCACCCATCGACAGGCTCGTCACACCAAGGCCCGTCAGGACACAGGCCAGCAGCGGATCGGAGGCAGCCTCGCCACACACACCACAGCTCTTGCCCTCGGCCTTGGCGGCCTCGGCGGACAGCGAGATCAGGTCGAGCAGCGCGGGCTGCCACGGGTCCTGGAGCCGGGACACCGCGCCCACCTGGCGGTCGGCGGCAAAGGCGTACTGCGCGAGGTCGTTGGTGCCGAGCGACAGGAACTCGACCTCCTGCAGGATCGAGCGGGCCCGGAGCGCGGCGGAGGGAATCTCCACCATCGCGCCGAACTTCGCCCGCAGCCCGGCCTCCCGGCACGCGTCCGCAAACGCCTTGGCGTCGGTACGGTCGGCCACCATCGGCGCCATGACCTCGAGGTACACGGGCAGACCTTCGGCGGCCTTGGCCAGCGCGGTCAGCTGCGTACGCAGCACCTCGGGGTGGTCGAGCAGCGAGCGCAGACCACGCACACCGAGCGCCGGGTTGGGCTCGTCGGCCGGGGTCAGGAAGTCGAGCGGCTTGTCGGCGCCCGCGTCCAGGACCCGCACCACGACGCGCCCCTCGGGGAACGCCTCGAGCACCTTGCGGTACGCCTCGACCTGCTTCTCCTCGGACGGCGCCTTGGCGGAGTCGTCGAGGAAGAGGAACTCGGTACGGAACAGGCCGACGCCCTCGGCGCCCGCCTCCACCGCGGCCGGAACGTCGGCGGGACCGCCGACATTGGCGAGCAGCGGAACCTTGTGGCCGTCCGAGGTGGCACCCGGGCCCGACGAGGCGGACAGCGCGGCCTTGCGCTCGGCGGCGGCCCGCTCGAGCTCGGCCTGCTTCTCCTCGCTCGGGTCGACGAAAATCTCGCCCGTGCTGCCGTCCACGGCGACCAGCGTGCCTTCGGCCAGCTCACCGGCGCCGGGCAGGGCCACGATCGCCGGAACACCGAGCGCCCGCGCCAGGATGGCGCTGTGGCTGGTGGGCCCGCCCTCCTCGGTAACGAACCCGAGCACCAGGGCCGGGTCGAGCAGCGCGGTGTCGGCGGGCGCGAGGTCCCGCGCGATGAGCACGTACGGCTCGTCGCTGTCCGGCACACCCGGCATCGGCACGCCGAGGAGGCGCGCCACGATCCGGTTCCGTACGTCGTCGAGGTCGGCGACGCGTCCCGCCATGTACTCGCCGGCACCGGCGAGCAGCTCGCGGTAGTGCGAGAACGCGTCGTACACGGCTCGTTCGGCGGTGCTGCCGACGACGATGCGCCGGTCGACGTCGGCCATCAGCTCCGGGTCCTGGGCGATCATGGCCTGGGCTTCGAGCACGGCCTGCGCCTCACCGCCGGCCAGATTGCCACGCGCCATCAGGTCGGCCGCCACAGCTTCCACGGCCTGGCGAGCGCGCCCCTGTTCGCGCTCGTGCTCCGATGCCGGAATCTGCTTGGCCGGCGGCTCGAGAACCGCCGTGCCCATGTGCCGAACCTCGCCGATCGCCACACCGTGGCTCACGCCGACGCCTCGCAGCGTTGTCTCCATCTCACCCGTCTCCGATAGTCGCGGCGGTCAGTGCCGCCGCCGTTGTTGTCCGTCCAGCGCGCCGTCGCAGCGGCGCGGGCGTCACTGCCAGCCGAACAGCGCGTCGCCGGCCTTCACGTCACCGCTGTCGACGACACCGGAGAGGGAGTCAGTGGTGGCCTCAAGAGCCACGATGGGACAAATGGCGGACTTACCGGCGGCCTCGACGGCGGCCGGGTCCCAGCGCACGACCTCCTGGCCGCGCGTCACGGTGTCGCCCTTGTTGACGAGGAGCTCGAAGCCCTCGCCGTTGAGCTGAACGGTGTCGATTCCGAGGTGCGTCAGCACACCGTGGCCTTCGGGGTCGACGACGACGAAGGCGTGCGGGTGCAGGGACACAACGACGCCATCCACGGGCGCCACGGCCGCCGACGGCTCACGTACGGGATCAATAGCGGTGCCGGGGCCCACCATCGCGCCGGAGAAGACGGGGTCGGGAACTGCAGCGAGCCCGATGGCCTTTCCAGCAAGTGGGGACGTCACGCTAGTCATGGGGAGCCTCCCAGGGGCGGAGCTTCTAGTGTCGCCGTCACTACCTGTCCTGGACGGCGTACTGTTCAGAAGGGTAAGTCATAAGAAGTCCTAGTTCCGCACGGCAGGTGCCGGTTGGCGGACCTAGGTGCACACCGGAAACGATTTGCCTCAACTCCCGGTGGCCTGTACTGTCGTACTCCTGCCTGACCCCATCACGACTCTGTGATTCGGCGGTCGGCGGCGCCTACCAAGTCCCGATCCTAACCTGGATTTCTGACTCTGCGTGCTCGCGGAGACGGTGGTCAGAGAAGGCGGAAAAGACTTGCTAGAGTCTGAATCGCCGGAAAGCCGATAAGGCCGGAAAGCGAAATCCCCGCTCCAGCGGGTGGCAGAAACGGGAAATCGGATCTGCTAAGCTGGAAACACGAAATAC
>NZ_BAAASQ010000013.1:0-123905 GCF_039532965.1 Streptomyces mauvecolor
CGTCCCACGCCCGGATACGCACCGGGAGGGCCTCCCCCAGCAATTCCTCGGCAAGAGCGGTCAGCCGCAGCGCCGCGTCGGCCATGGTGCACACCTCCGTACCTCGCAGAAATGTCTCAGCACCCCGGTCAACAGTGCCCGGGCGCGGAGCAATCCCGCTACCGCGCAGGGGAGTGACAAGGTGTCTGTATACACCATCTTTCTGGCCGGAAATCGATCATGGACGGGATCGGGCCGGGCACGCCGAAGGGGCCGCCCGCACCACGGATGGCGGACGGCCCCTTCGGGGTGACGCTGCTGGGGCTAGGAGGCCTTGGCCTTCGCGTCGGCCTTGTCCTCGACCTTGGCCGCGGGGGCCGGGGCGGGCTTGGCCGCCTCGTAGAACTCCTCGCGCGGGGTCTCCATCGCACCGAGGGAGACGACCTCGCGCTTGAGGAACATCGCGAGCGTCCAGTCGGCGAAAACGCGGATCTTGCGGTTCCAGGTCGGCACGGCCAGACCGTGGTAGCCACGGTGCATGTACCAGGCGAGACGGCCCTTGAGCTTGATCTTCATCTTGCCCATGACGATCATCGCGACGCCCTTGTGGAGGCCGAGACCCGCCACCGCACCCTTGTTGGAGTGCGAGTACTCCTTCTGCGGGAAGCCCCGCATGCCGGAGACCACGTTGTCGCCGAGGACCTTGGCCTGACGCAGGGCGTGCTGGGCGTTCGGCGGGCACCAGGCGCGCTCGGCCGGGACGCCGGCCTTGATCGCGGCGAGGTCCGGGACCTGGGCGTTGTCGCCCGCGGCCCAGATGTAGTCGGTGCCGGTGACCTGGAGGGTCGGCTGGGCGTCCACGTGGCCGCGCGGGCCGAGCGGGAGGCCGAAGCGGGACAGCGCCGGGTTGGGCTTGACGCCGGCGGTCCACACGATGGTGTTGGAGTCGACCTCGAGACCGTTCTTCAGCACCACGTGGCCGTCCACGCAGGAGTCCATGGAGGTCGAGAGGTAGATCTCGATGCCACGGCCCTCGAGGTGCTCCTTGCCCCAGCGGCCGAGCTCCGGGCCGACCTCGGGAAGGATCTTGTCGGCGGCGTCGACCAGGACGAAGCGCATGTCCTCGCGCTTGACGTTGGTGTAGTACTTGGCCGCGTCGCGCGCCATGTCCTCCACCTCGCCGATGGTCTCCGCACCGGCGAAGCCGCCGCCCACGAAGACGAAGGTCAGCGCCTTGCGGCGGACGTCCTCGTCGGTGGTGGAGTCGGCCTTGTCGAGCTGCTCCAGAACGTGGTTGCGCAGGCCGATGGCCTCTTCCACGCCCTTCATGCCGATGCCCTGCTCGGCGAGACCGGGGATCGGGAAGGTGCGGGAGACCGCACCCATCGCGATGACCAGGTAGTCGAAGGGCAGCTCGTAGGCCTCGCCGACGAGCGGCGCGACCGTGGCGACCTTGCGGTCCTGGTCGATGCTGGTGACCCGGCCGGTGAGCACCTCGGCTCCGCGCACGACGCGTCGCAGCGGGACGACGACGTGACGCGGCGAGATGCTGCCTGCGGCGGCTTCGGGAAGGAAGGGCTGGTACGTCATGTACGAGCGCGGGTCGACGACCGTGACGGTCGCTTCCGCGTAACGCATCTTCTTCAGAATGCGTCGCGCTGCGTACAGGCCTACGTACCCGCCACCTACTACGAGGATCCTGGGACGCTCCGTGGTGCTCATGCCATCGAGTATCCACCCGCCCATGGACCCCCGCTCGTGCGCCCCTTCACAAGGTCTGACAGGGGCTCTGCTACACTGCGCGGCCCACGTGACCGAGGTCATGGTGCGATGAGGGAACCACGGTGTAGGGGAGAACGTTGTCCACCCCTCCTGAACTGGCCTGCACGGCCGCGGGCCCGCTGGACCACTGCCGCATGAAACGCAGGCGTAACGCCTCAACCACCGTCTGGAATGCGCGCGGAAGGGGCCCCTGAGCCTCGGAAAGCGGTCCTGGGACCACAAACCTCGGCCCGGGGGCCCCATTTCCTTGTGAAGAACTTCACGAACTTTCTCGCGCGGCCTGGCCCCAAGGGCCTCCCGGAGCCGCGATCAGGCGACCGACCAGGCGATTCCGTCCAGAATGTCGTGCTCGCTGACCACGACCTCACGGGCCCCGGTCCGCTCCATGACGGCGAGCAGCACCAGCGCACCGGCCGCGATCACGTCGATCCGGCCCGGGTGCAGCACGGGGATGCGGGTGCGCTCCTCGTGGGTGGAGGCGAGCAGGCGCTCGGTGACCGCGGCGACCTGGTCGTGAGAGATCCGTGAATGATGGATGGCGGCCGAGTCGTACGCGGTGAGGCCGAGCGCGATCGCGGCGACGGTGGTGACCGAGCCCGCCAGGCCGACCAGGATGCGCGGCTCGCGCAGCGGCACGGTCTGCTCGGCGAGGTCGAGGGCGGCCTCGATGTCGGCGCGGATCGCGGCGATCTGCTCGGGCGTGGCCGGGTCGCCGGGGTGGTGGCGCTCGGTCATCCGCACACAGCCGATGTCGACCGAGCGGGCGGCCTCCACGGTCCGCGAGCCGACCACGAACTCGGTGGAGCCGCCGCCGATGTCGACGACCAGGTAGTCGCCCGTGCGTCGCTCGCCATCACCCTTCCGAGGAAGGGGCTCCGCCCCCTCTTTATCGGCGTGCAGTTCCTTGGTGGCGCCGGTGAAGGAGAACTCTGCCTCCTGGTCGCCGGAGATCACCTCGGGCTCGACGCCCAGGATGTCGAGGACGCCCCGTACGAAGTCGTCCCGGTTCTCGGCGTCGCGCGAGGCGGAGGTCGCCACGAACCGGATGCGCTCGGCACCCAGCTCCTTGATCACCGCGGCGTACTCGCGGCACGCCGCGAACGTCCGCTCCAGGGCCTCGGGGGCGAGCCGCCCGGTGCGGTCCACGCCCTGGCCGAGCCGGACGATCGTCATGCGCCGGTCGAGATCGACGATCTCCCCGGTGGCGGGGTCGGCATCGGCCACCAGGAGGCGGATCGAGTTCGTACCGCAGTCGATGGCGGCGACGCGCGTCACTTGTCGTCCTCTCCGCCGCACGGCGTCACGCACGGGCCCTTCGCCCACCACTCGGGCAGCATCGCGATCGCCTCGTCGCCGAGCGGGTTCACGCCCGGTCCCGCGGCCAGCGAGTGACCGACGAGCACGTGCAGGCACTTGACCCGGTCCGGCATGCCGCCCGCGCTCGGGAAGCCCTCCAGGACGTCGATGGCGTCGCGGCGCGCGATGTAGTCCTCGTGCGCGGCGCGGTAGGCGGCGGCGAGCTCCGGGTCGCTCGCGAGGCGCTCCGTCATCTCCTTCATGACGCCGTTCGCTTCCAGGGTGCCGATCGCGGAGGCCGCGCGCGGGCACGTCAGGTAGTACGTCGTCGGGAAGGGCGTGCCGTCCTCCAGGCGCGGAGCCGTCTCGACGACGTCCGGGTTGCCGCAGGGGCAGCGGTGCGCGATCGCGCGCAGCCCGCGCGGCGGGCGGCCCAGCTGCTGCTTGAAGGCGGCGATGTCCGCGTCGGTGGGCTCGGTGCGTTCGGTCTGGGGCGGGGGCGTTTCCATGCCTGGGTCAGTCTCTATCGCTAGCAGGTGGTCAGTTGGCGGGGCGGTCGGCGTTGTCGACGCCGTCCCAGAGGTTGTAGTGCCAGGCGCGGCTGGTCGCGGCCTTGTCCTCGCGGTGCTTGTTCACGGTGCCCGGGTCGACGACGGTGAAGCTCGTCTCCCCCGGGAACTGCATGTGCAGATGCTCGCGGGCCAGTTTCTCGATGTACGCGTCGTCCTGGAGGCGCGCCTTCTCGTCGCGCAGCTGCTCGACTTCCTTCTGGGCCTCGACGGCTCTGCGCTGCTGGTCGGAGATGTCGGCGCGCTGCGAGACGTACTGCCGCATCGGGTAGGCGAGCGCCACGATCAGCGAGCAGAGCACCAGGGCGAGCAGCGCCGCCCGGCCGGTGAGCCGGGAGCGGCGGGCCTGCCGTTTGGTCTGCGAACGGTAGACGCGGGCAGCGGTCTGCTCACCGAGCACCTTGAGCCGCGCCGCGGTGGAGAACCGGTCACGGCCCGCGGTCTTGGCGTTCTTGCCCATCGCTCTCCCGCCTCCCCTTACACACGTACGTCCCCGGACACGGTACGGGACCGCGGCCGGGGACGTACGTACGACTGGCTAGGCGTCAGCCTCGAAGCGTCAGCCCTTGAAGCGCGGGAAGGCGGAGCGGCCCGCGTAGACCGCGGCGTCGTCGAGGATCTCCTCGATGCGCAGCAGCTGGTTGTACTTGGCGACGCGGTCCGAGCGGGCCGGGGCGCCGGTCTTGATCTGGCCGCAGTTCACCGCGACGGCGAGGTCGGCGATGGTGACGTCCTCGGTCTCGCCGGAGCGGTGGGACATCATGCACTTGAAGCCGTTGCGCTGGGCCATCTCGACGGCGTCCAGGGTCTCGGTCAGCGAACCGATCTGGTTGACCTTGACGAGCAGGGCGTTGGCGGAGCCCTCCTCGATGCCGCGCGAGAGGCGCTCGGGGTTGGTGACGAACAGGTCGTCGCCGACGATCTGGACCTTGGAGCCGAGGCGCGAGGTGATGGTGTTCCAGCCGGCCCAGTCGTCCTCGAACAGCGGGTCCTCGATGGAGACCAGCGGGTACGCGGAGACGAGCTCCTCGTAGTACTCGGTCATCTCGGCGGCCGAGCGGGACTTGCCCTCGAACTCGTACTTGCCGTCCTTGTAGAACTCGGACGCGGCGACGTCGAGCGCGAGCGCGATGTCCTTGCCCGGGGCGTAGCCGGCTTCCTTGATGGCCTCGAGGATGAGGTCCAGGGCGGCGCGGTTGGACTCCAGGTTCGGCGCGAAGCCGCCCTCGTCGCCGAGGCCGGTGGACAGGCCCTTGCGCTTCAGGACGCCCTTGAGCGTGTGGTAGACCTCGGCACCCCAGCGAAGGGCCTCGGAGAAGGACTCCGCGCCGATCGGGGCGATCATGAACTCCTGGATGTCGACGTTGGAGTCGGCGTGCGACCCACCGTTGAGGATGTTCATCATCGGGACGGGCAGCAGGTGCGCGTTGGGGCCGCCCAGGTAGCGGAACAGCGGCAGGTCGCTGGCCTCGGAGGCGGCGTGCGCGACGGCGAGGGAGACGCCGAGGATGGCGTTGGCGCCGAGCGAGCCCTTGTTGTCCGTGGCGTCCAGGTCGAACATGGCCTGGTCGATCAGGCGCTGCTCGGTGGCGTCGTAGCCGACGAGCTCCGGGCCGATCTGCTCGATGACGGCGAGGACGGCCTTCTCGACACCCTTGCCGCCGTAGCGGTTGGGGTCGCCGTCGCGAAGCTCGATGGCCTCGAAGGCACCGGTGGAGGCGCCGGACGGAACTGCAGCACGGCCGGTGCTGCCGTCGTCGAGGCCGACCTCGACCTCGACCGTGGGGTTGCCTCGGGAGTCCAGGATTTCCCGGGCTACGACGACGTCGATGGACGGCACGAGCATCTCCTTCTGGGATGTGACGCTAGATGTGACGCAAGCAGTGCAAGGCCGTGCGGGGTCGCGTTCGCCTTGCGACAAGAGCCTAACCGGCTCTGGAGCTCCGGCCAGCCGAGTGCCCGCCTCCTGGGACGAAAAAGGGCCCAATGACCCTCAATCCCGGGCAAAGGGCCACAACGCTACTGCCGGGTAATAGCGGGGGACAACGAAAACCCCGGCCCGGCGCGTACGGGGGAATGCGCGCCGGGCCGGGGCGACCTGGGGGTGGGTCAGCTTCAGCTGAGGTGCAGCTTCTGGCCCGGGAAGATCAGGTTCGCGTCCTTGACGATGTCCTTGTTCAGCTCGAACAGCTTCTGCCAGCCGCCCTTGACGCCGTTGGCGGCGGCGATGGCGCCGAGGGTGTCGCCGGACTTGACGGTGTATTCGCCGTTGCCCTGCTTCACCGGCTCGGTGCGCTGCTCGTCGCGGCTGGCCGGCGCGGACTCGGTGCGCTCGGCCTTCTTCGGCTGCGACTTCTGCTGCGGCTGGGCCTGCTGCTTGGGCGCCGCGGGCTTCGAGGCCTTCGGCTTCGAGGACGAACCGGAGGTGTCCACGTCGGCCTTGCTGCCGCCGGCCGTCAGGTTGCCGGCGCTCGCGCAGCCCCAGGCACCCGGGCCCTGGATCGCGAGCAGCTTCTCGGCGGTGGCTATCTGCTGGCCCTTGGTGGCGAGGTCGGCGCGCGGGGCGTACTGGGTGCCGCCGGCGGCGGCCCAGGAGGACTGCGAGAACTGCAGGCCGCCGTAGTAGCCGTTGCCGGTGTTGATGGACCAGTTGCCGCCGGACTCGCACTGGGCGACGGCGTCCCAGGTCTGGACGGAAGCGGCGGAGGCGTTGCCCGCCGCCATCAGCGGGGCGGCCACGGCGGCGCCGGTGACACCGGCCAGCGTGGCGACACGGACGGCCTTGGACGGGCGACGGTGCTTGCCCTTGCCGGAAAGCAGCATGGAGGTTCTCCTCACCGACGCCTGCGAGGTGAGCTGTCGGGTTCGGGCGTGAGCTGCCCGGCCGAGCGTCGATGCGCCCGTCTTCACCCCAAGCCGTTGCGGCAGTCGCGTGAACTGCCGGGCCCGGCACTTACCTTGGGTCCCCCGCTCCTGCCTACGGCGCATAAGCGTCGACTGTTCCCGTCGGCCGACGGCAGGATTCGGCGTGCTCGGTCGACGGGGCTCGTGGTGACGAGCGAGTCCGACGAAAACACACGCCCCGCCAATGTTCAAAGACGCACATCGGGGAGAAATCCCCCCTGCTTGCCGATACGTAAGGGACGTTTCCGCAGGTGAGGGGCGGGGCGGACGGACCGGGCAGACGGGACACGCCAGTTGAGGCGAAGAGACCCATGTCTCACTTGCACGAACCGGACATAGGACCGCGAACTAACCCTGCTTCGGCGCCGACTTCGGGTTCGCCACGGCCGCTGCCACATCCTTCAGGTCCAGGCTCTGGCCAGGCAGGATGAGGTTGGGGTCGGTGCCGATCAGCTTCTCGTTGGCGTGGTACAGCGCGGGCCAGCCGCCCTGGACCTTGTTCGCCTCGGCGATGGCCGACAGGTTGTCGCCCGGGCGGACCGTGTAGTCGCCGTTCGCGGCAGGGGTGTTACCGGACTCACGTGAGGCATCGTCACCTCGCGAGGCATGCCGTCCGGAATCGCGGCTATCGGTTGAGTTGCCCGAATTGTTCGAACCACTCGTGCCGGCCGGCGCGCCCGGGTCGGCCTGACCGGTCGTCGGGGCGGACGGGGAGGTGCCGCCCGGCGTCGTGCCCGCACCCTCCTCCGGCGAGGGCGCCCCGCGGTGCTTGCCGGGGCTCGCCGGGGTGGAGGCGGACGGCGTCGGGGACTTGGCCGGGTCGCTCGGCTTCGTGGCACCCGGGGCCGGCGTGGCGGGCGTGGAGCCGCTCGGCGTCGAGGTGGCGTCGGGCGCCTTGGTCGCCGGGGCGGTGGGCGTCGCGGGGACCGGCGTGGGCGTCCCGGTCGACGTGTCGGGCGCACCCGGGTCGACGTCCGCCGAGCCGCCGCCCTTGGTGAGCCCGGCGCCGGTGCCGCAGTTCGCGAAGGCGCCCGGCCCCTTGGCCGCGAGCAGCTGCTCGGCGACGGCTATCTGCTGGGCGCGGCTGGCGAGGTCGGCGCGCTGGGCGTAGTCCGTGCCGCCGTACGCCTCCCAGGTGGCCTGCGAGAACTGGAGCCCGCCGTACAGGCCGTTGCCGAAGTCGGCGCTCCACATTCCGCCGGACTCGCAGGCGGCCACCTGGTTCCAGGTGTTCGCGTCCGCGGCGTTCGCGCCGGTCGCGGCGAGCAGGGGAAGGGCGATGGCCGATCCGGTCACTCCTGCCGCGACGACGAGAGCGGGTGCCTGGCGAGGTCGACGATGCCGTCCATTCCCGGAGCGCATGGATAAGGCCTTCCGTGTGACTGCTGAGCCGAATGAACGGTGAACGTAGCCGTACTCGAACGCTTGTCACAAGTCGATGCAGCGGGGATCACATAAAAGTCACAGTCTTGACGGTTCGTCAGATTCCGGTGTTCACGGTGCGGCCGTGAACTCGACCGGCAGGGTGCGCAGTCCGCGCATGATGAGCCCGCCACGCCAGCGCAAATCGTCAGGTTCCACCGCGAGCCGCAGGTCAGGGAGCCGCCGCAGCAGGGTGGCGAGCGCGGTCTGCCCTTCGAGCCGGGCGAGCGGCGCACCGAGGCAGTAGTGGATCCCGTGCCCGTACCCGAGGTGCTGGTTGTCCTTGCGGCCGAGGTCGAGCGTGTCCGGGTCGGAGAAGCGCGCGGGATCGCGGTCGGCGGCGGCGAGCACGACGAGCACGGGGTCGCCTGCCGCGATGTCCTGCCCGCCGAGCGTCAGCGGCTCGGTGGCGAACCGCCAGGTGGCCATCTCGACGGGCCCGTCGTAGCGGAGGAGTTCCTCGACACCGGTTTCGAGAAGACCGGTGTCCCCCGCCGCGAGGGCATCCTGAAGGCGCTCGCGCTGCCCGGGATTGCGGAGCAGCGCGTACATCCCGTTCCCGATCAGATTGACGGTGGTCTCGAATCCGGCGAAGAGCAGGATGAAGGCCATGGCGGCGGCCTCGTTCTCGGTGAGGTGCTCGCCGTGGTCGCTGGCCTCGATGAGCCGCGAGATGAGGTCGTCGCCGGGGTTCTCGCGCTTCTTGTGGATGAGCTCGGCGAGGTAGTTGCGCATCTTCTTGACGGAGCGGGCGACGCCGCCGCGGGGGCCGCCCCCGTGCCGGATCATCATGCCCGCCCAGTCGCGGAAGTCGTCCTGGTCCTCGCGGGGTACGCCGAGCAGATCGCAGATGGCATAAATGGGAAGCGGGAAGGCGAACTCGTGAATGAGGTCGGCCGACCCCGTGGCCTCGAAGGCGTCGATGAGCCGGTCGGTCAACTCCTGTACCCGGGGCGCGAATTGGGCGACGGTACGCGGAGTGAACGCCTTGGAGACGAGGCGGCGGAGCCGGGTGTGGTCCGGCGGGTCGATGTTGAGCAGATGCGTCATCAGCTCGGCCTTGCGCTCGCCCGGGATGCCGGTTTTGCCCTTGGCGTGGGCGGGCTCGTCGTGGTGTGCGGGGTTCTTGGACAGCCGCTGGTCGGCGAGGGCCTGCTTGGCGTCCCCGTACCGCGTGACCAGCCACGCCTCGACGCCGCTCGGCAGCCGGGTGCGGTGCACGGGGGCGTGCTCGCGCAGCCAGGCGTAGGCCGGGTACGGGTCGGTGGCGAACTCCCAGGTGAAGAGTTCGGGGGCGGGCGGGGCGGGCGGAATGGGGTTGTTGTCCTGCACCTCTCGACCGTATCCCGCCCTCTCCCCTACATTCACGCGGTGGATCAAGCGGATCAAGAGGTGCTGAGGGCCGGCTTCGCGGTGGTGGAGCGGCGGGCCGAGCATGCGGCCAAATATTTCTATTCCCACCTCTTCTGGCACAACCCGGGCCTGCGGGCCCTGTTCCCGTCCGGGCCGGAGGCCATGGAGCGCCAGCGCGACCGGCTGTTCGCCGCGATCACGGAGATCATGGACCGGCTCGGCGACCCGTCCCTCCCCGCCTATCTGCGCGCGCTGGGCCGCGACCACCGCAAGTTCCTGGCGGCTCCGGAGCACTACGCGGCGGTCGGCGCGAGCCTGCTCGCCGCGTTCGCCCGGGCGGCGGGCGGGGCGTGGACGGCGCAGGTGGAGAAGGCATGGTGCCAGGCGTACTCGGTGATGGCCGAGACGATGCTGGAGGGCGCGGCCGGGGCGGCCGCGGCGGGGGAGCCGGCGTGGTGGGGCGCGGAGGTCGTCCGCCATGCCGGGTACGGCCCCGACCTGGCGGTCCTCACCCTGCGTCCGTCGCCCCAACTCCCCTATGTTCCGGGGCAGTACGTGAGTGTGGCGCATCCCAGGGTGCCGGGGGTGTGGCGGACGTACTCGATCGGGAACGCGCCGCGTGCGGACGGCACGGTCGACCTCCACGTCAGCCGGGTTTCCGGCGGGCTGATGTCGGCAGCTCTGGTCGGGCGGACGGATCCGGGGGACACACTGCGGCTGAGCCCGCCGGCGGGCTCGTTATCCCTGGGGCCGTCCCCGTCCGGCCCTCTCACCTTCATAGCGGCGGGTACGGGATGGGCGCCCATCAAGGCGCTTCTGGAGCAACTGGCGGGCGACCGATTCGACGACGAGGTACGGCTGTTCGTCGTTGCGCGAGATGCGGCGTACCTGTACGACCGGCCCGCCGTGGAGGCGCTGGGCTCCCGACTCCCTTGCCTGCACACGACGTTCATCACGCCGGCGCCGGGCCGTGACCCCCTCCAGGGCACGGAGCGCCTGATGACCGCCCTGGGTCATCGCAGCCACTGGCCCCACCATTCGGTCTTTCTGGCCGGGCCGCCGGGGTTCATGGCGGAGGTGCGGGAGGTTCTGGTGGGCCTGGGGGCGGCCGAGTCCCGCATCTCGTGCGATGCGGTCCCGCCGGTGGGGCCGGGCCCCCGCCCCCTCGGCCCGGCGGAGTGGCTGCTGAACCGCCCGGCCCCGCGCTGGCACAACCCGGCGGACCGGGCCTGATCCCCCACCCCGCCCCTTCCCTCCGGAAGCGGGGTGGGGGAATCAGCCCTCCGCCGAGCGGATCGCCTCTCGGTAGGCGCGGGCCGCGGCCCGCAGCGCCGCCTCCGGGTCGGCCCCGGCCGCCTCCGCCTCCACCGCCAGGGCGAGGAGGCGATACCCCACCCCCTCCCCGGAGGGCAGCGGCACCGAAAGACCCGCCGTCCGGGCGCGCGCGGACAGCTTGGCGGCCAGGGCCAGGGCCGGCTGGCCCAGCGGGACCCCGTCCGTCACGGAGGAACGCTGCTTCTCGACCGCCTTCATCCGCAGCCAGTGCGACTTGACTTCCTCCGGCGTCGAGGCCGTCTCGGAGCCGAACACATGCGGGTGGCGGTGGATCAGCTTCTCCACGATGCCGCCCGCGACGTCGTCCACGGAGAAGGGCGCCTCTTCGTCCTCCTCGGCGATCCGCGCGTGGAAGACCACCTGCAGCAGCACGTCCCCCAGCTCTTCGCGCAGCTCGTCCCGGTCCCCCTCCTCCACCGCCTCGACCAGCTCGTACGCCTCCTCCAGGGCGTACTTGGCCAGGCCCTTGTGGGTCTGCTGCGCGGACCACGGGCATTCGCGGCGGATACGGTCCATGACCTGGACCAGGTCGAGCAGGCGGGCGCCCGGCAGGTCGTAGGAGCCGGGGAGCAGCTCCAGGTCCGGCATCTGGACGCGGCCGGAGCCGGCCAGGCGGGCCAGGCCGTCGGTGAGGCGGCGGTCGCCCTCGCCGGAGGGGAGAACGACGACGGTCCGGCCCCCGGCACACGCCGAGATCAGCTCCTGCGCGTCCGGCTCCGAGATCTCCACCGGCACGCCGGCCTCGCGCAGATACGGCAGCTGCGGGTGCCCGGCGTCGGGGCACAGCACGAGGTCGGCGGCGCGCAGGGTCTGCCACGCGGGCCAGGAGAGCAGGCCCGGGGCGACCCGGTGGCTCGCGGTGAGCAGAACGATTCGGCCGGGTTCTTCAACAGCAGTCACCCGTCGAACCTACCCGCTGGCTCAACCGGTCGAGACGGAGTCCCCGGGGTCGCCCTGCTGCTCGTCGGGGGCGGCCTGCGGGGCCGCGGGCTGCTTGGCCTTGGCGAGCCAGGGGGCCTGGTAGTCGGCGAGCTGGATCTGGCTCGCGTTCCAGCTTCCGTAGCGCGGGTTCACGTCCACGTCGAGGGCCTTGGACGCCTTGACCAGCGCGGGCAGCAGGTCCTGCTGGGTGCGGGCGCCGATCGCGGCGGCCAGCTTCTGCTCGGTGACCTGACGCTGGACGTAGGCGTCGATCTGGTTCGGGGCGAGCCCGCCGTTGGTGAGGGCCTGCTCGCGCAGCTGGTCCTCGCCGCCGGCCTGCTGGACCATCGCGGCCCGCGCGACCTCGACCTCCTTGCGGCTGACGCTCACCCCGGCCTGCTCGGCGGCGCGCGCGAGAACCCGGTCGAAGATCATGTTGCTCAGCTTCACCCTGCCGAGCTGCCCCGAGTCCTTGATCAGCTGGGCGGACTGCGGGGACTTCTCCTGCGCCGTCCGTACGTCCTTGACCTCGGCCTGGAGTGCGGACACCTCGATCCGCTGCCCCCCGACGACGGCCGCGGCCCCCGGGTGGGCCGTACTGCCGCAGGCCGCGAGGAGCGGGCCCGCGGCGAGCAGGGCGACGGAGACGGAGAGCGCGGTGCGACGGCGGCGGTGCAAAGGAGCCTCCCGGCGGAGCAGATACGTGCGGCGTGGCGACGGACCTTGCTAAGACCTTGCGGTGATCGATGTTAGGCAGTCGGCGTGGCCGGGGCCACTGATTCGCCCAACGATTCGCGACCCCCATCGGTCGCGGGGGTGAAGCCGGGTGAAGCCGCGCCGTCCATTGCGTGAACTGAGGTCCCGGCCCCCTGCGTTGTCCCCGGGGGTCCGGCATATTCGACGGCAGCGCACAGCAAAGGACCTCGATGCCGACCCTCGAAGCCGCCCCCGCCCCACCGGTGGCCCCGGTGCGGATCGCTGCCACCCGCCGCCCGGCCGCCCGGCCCGCCTCCCTCTCCGCACTGATCACCCTGATCGCGGTGTGCGGCGCGGACACGGTCGCCGGGGTCGTCCCGCTCGGCCCGCTCCAGCGGCACACCCGCAGCATCAACGACCTGGGCAACCAGTTCATCCCCTTCCACGAGCACCTGTGGGACCTGCTGCACGGGCGCGCCGAGGGCGGCCTCCTCCTCAACTGGCAGTCGGGGTACGGGACTTCGTTCCTGCCCGACCTCGGTACGTATCTCAGCAGCCCGTTCGCGCTGCTCGTCGCCCTCTTCCCGCGCGACCGGATCGACCTCGCGGTGTATGTGATCACCGTCCTGAAGATGGCGGCCGCCGCCGTCGCCATGACGGTGCTGCTTCTCGCGCTGCGGCCGGCGGCCCGGCACCGCTGGGTGGCGGGGGTGCTCGGCGCCTCGTACGCGCTGTGCGGCTGGTCGGTCCTGGAGTCGATCTACAACCCGATGTGGCTGGACGGCCTGATCGCCTTCCCCCTGCTCTGCCTGGTCGGCCACTGGGCCAGGACCGGGCGGCGGCCGGTGCTGGGCCCGCTGGTCGTGGCACTCGCCTGGATCGCCAACTTCTACACCGCGTACATGGCGACGATCGGCGCCGGACTCGTCCTGCTCCTCCTTCTGTACGTGGACCGCGACACGGACCGGCGCGGGCGGGTCCGGGCGGTTCTGGTCGCCACCCGCTCGTTCGTGATCGGCATCGGCCTCTCGGCGCCGCTCCTGTTCACCATCTATCTGGGGACGAAGCACGCGCATCCGGGCTGGGTGCGGGAGTTCGCGCCGGTGTCCTGGCCGGATTATCTGGCCCGCACCCTGCCCGGCACGTACTCCTTCTCCTCCCCCGCCGTCTTCCTCGGCACCGGCGCGCTGCTTCTCGCCTGCACCCTCGCCTTCCACCGCGCGGTCCCACGCCGCGAGCGGTACGCGTGGAGCGGGCTCGCGCTCGCCGTCGCGCTGTCCTTCCAGTGGAAGCCGACCCATCTGGCCTGGCACGCCTTCGTCACCCCCAACGGCAGCCCCTACCGGCAGACCTTCGTCCTGTGCGGCATCCTCGTGATCGCCGCCTGGATCTCCCTGTCGTACGGAATCCCCGGGCGCCGCGCGCTGCTCGGCGGGGGCGGCGTACTCGCCCTGGTCGCGGCGGGCGCGGCCTTCAGCGAGCTGATCTCGGCCTGGACGTATCCGCTGTTCGCCCTGGGCCTGGCGGCCATGACCGGCGGCCTGCTCCTGGCCCGCCGGGGCCGGCGGGGACTTTCCCTCCTCGCGCTCGCCCTGCTGGCCGGGGCGCAGATCGCGCAGGCGGGCGTGACGACGGCGTACGGGGACCAGCAGCGGGCGACCCGCATGGACGGCTATCCCGCCTGGGGCACCGAGCACTCGGCCCGCGCCGCGCTGGAGTCGGACGCCTCGGGCTGGCCCGGCCACCGCACCGATCCCGGCCAGCGCCAGATCACCAACAACGACCCGCTGCTGCTCGGCGGCGAGGGCGGCGCCTACTACTCCAGCCTCACCCCGGAAGTCCTGAACCGTACGATGACCGCGCTCGGCGGCGGCTGGACGTCTCGGGGGCGGGCGATCCAGAGCCTCGACAACCCGGTGACCGACGCGATCTTCTCCGTCGGCGCGCGGGTGCGGGTCGCCCAGAAGGGCGGCGACCCCGCCCTGATCCGGGCCGCCTCGACTCCGCCGCTGGTCACGCTGCGGCCGGCCGGGCCCCCACCGGCGTACGGCAGCAACCCGTTCCGCAACCAGGAGCTCCTGCTCGGCGCCCGCGTCTATACGACCCGCACCCTCACACAGGGCTGCCCGGCCGGGACCG
Source organism: Streptomyces mauvecolor (assembly GCF_039532965.1). Lineage (NCBI taxonomy): Bacteria > Bacillati > Actinomycetota > Actinomycetes > Kitasatosporales > Streptomycetaceae > Streptomyces > Streptomyces mauvecolor. The sequence goes on from NZ_BAAASQ010000013.1 coordinate 14,397, forward strand.
ACATCTTCCTCTGGGCGCCGGAACACTTCGGGTCCGCGCGCCTCGGCGACGGCCCGGTCGTCGAGATGCGCGGCGGCGCGCCCAGCCGGCGGGCGCCGCTGATCCCCTTCGGCCCCTCGGCGGGGCCGGGCCGTGCCTCCCACATCACCCTGACGCCTGCGGATCGCCACGCGGAGCTGGGGTGCCTGGACCGGGGGGCGCTGGCACGGGCGGTGGACCGTCTGCGGGCGATGGGGGCCGCCTCCGTCTCGGTGTCGTCGAGTTCGGTGCACGCGGAGCTTCCGGTGGGGGCGAGCGGAACGGCGGTGTTCGCGGTGCCGCGGATCGCGGGGTGGAGCTGTGCGGTGAACGGTGCGGGCGTCGCTCCGGCGGGCGACTATCTGGGCCTGGTCGCCGTGCCGCTGCCGGCCGGGGCGCGCTCGGTGTCCTGCGGCTTCCGCCCGCCGGGCCTGCGGTCGGGCTCGGCGGTGGGGGCGGGGGCGTTGCTCGCGCTGGTGGGGGTGGGGGTGTGGGGGCCGGTGCGGCGCCGGTTCCGCGCGGGCGGGGTGTAGCCGGGGGTGCGGCAGGGTGCACTGGGGCTCCGCCCCAGACCCCGTATCGCGCCTTGAGGGCGCTCGTCCTCAAACGCCGGACGGGCTGCAATCCCCCGGTGCGGGCCAGCATCGACGCTGCCAGGGGCGCGGGGAACCGCGCGACCAGCCACGCACGGCCCGCAGGCCGGAAAGCCGCAAGGAGGCCCGGGGCACAGCCCAGGAGAGCCCGCGCCAACCCTGCCAGGGGCGCGAGGAACTGCGCGACCAGCCGTCCACGGCCCGGGGCCGAGAGCGGGGTTGAGGGGCGCGGGGAACCGCGCAGGTCAGTGGGCCCGGCCCGCGCTCACAAGCGCACCCGCACCCGCACCCGGCGGGCCCCTCACCCTCCCCGGAGCTCCCGTTGGTGGGCGAGGGCACGGCGCAGCTCCGCGGGGTAGGGGTGCTGCACCCCGTACACCCGCTCCGCATCCCACAGCAGTGCCTGCAACTGCTGATGCCCCGCCCCGTGGTCGCCCACCGCAAGCAGCAGGTGCCCGATCCGATGGCGGATGGCGAACACCCGGGACGGGTCGGCGGCCCCGTACCGCGCCTCGAAGCCGGGCAGCACCGCCCGGTACTCCGCCAGCGCCGCACCCGCCTCGCCCAGTTGCTCCAGGCATTGGGCCACGTCGTGCCGGAAGTCCAGGGCCTGCGGGTCGGCAGGGCCCGCCTCGGCCGCGCGGTCGGCGGCGAGCCGGCGCAGTTCGGGCAGGGCGCGCCGGTACTGCCCGTCGTCCATCAGCGTCGCCGCGTACTGCTTGCGCAGGATGCGTACCACTGGCGAGCGTTCGCCGTGCTCGGCCGCCGCCGCGGGCAGGATCGAGCCGAGGATGTCGACGGCCTGGGTGATGCGGCCCTCGCCGAGCAGCCGCTTGACCTCGTCGACCGCGCCCGCGACATCGGGCCGGGGCGGCACCCGCGGCACCGGCGGTGCGACCGGCCCGGACGCGGGGGCCGTGGCCCGGTCCGGCCAGGGCGCGTGCGGGCGCAGGAACGGCCGGGTCGGGTCGAGCGGCCCCGCAGGCCCTGGACCGCCCGGCACCGGAAGCAGCGGCACCAGCGCCTCGTACACCTCCTGCGCACAACTCGGCCTGGACTGGGGGTCCTTGGCGAGGAGGCGGAGGACCAGGGCCTCCAGGGGCTCCGGGACCTCGGGGCGCAGCCCCCGGACCGGGACCGGCGGTTCGTACAGGTGGCGGTGCAGGACGCCCAGCGCGGTGGAACCCGCGAACGGGACGTCCCCGCTGAGCAGTTCGTGCAGCAGCACCCCGAGCGCGTACAGATCGGTGTACGGGCCGACCGCGCCGCCCATCGCCTGCTCGGGCGCCATGTAGGCGGGCGAGCCGATGGGGGAACCGGTGTGCGTGAGCCGGGTCGTGTCGGAGTCGAGGACGGAGGCGACACCCAGGTCGAGCACGGTCACCGTGCCGTCGGGGCGCACCATCACATTGCGCGGCTTGAGGTCGCGGTGGACGATCGGCACCGCGTGCACCGCCGAGAGCACCGCGCACAGCTGGGCGGCGACCGCCACCGTCCACCGCCAGGGGTACGGCTCGTGCTCGGCGAGGTGGTCGGCGAGGTCGGCGCCCTCGACGTACTGCATGACGAGGTACAGGTCGTCGCCGTCGCTGCCCGCGTCGTGCACGGTGACGAGCCCGGGGTGGTCGACCTGCGCGGTCACCCGGCACTCGCGCACGAACCGGCGCCGCAGCTCGTCGACCTCCTCGGCCGAGCCGACGCCCGCGACCCGGTCCGGCCGGAGCAGCTTCACCGCGACCCGGCGGTCCAGGCGCTGGTCGTACGCCGTCCACACCTGGCCCATGCCGCCCTGGCCGAGGAGCGCCGCCAGCTCGTAGCGCCCGGCGACTACCCGCCCCTCGGTCACCTGGCCTCGCCCTCGGTCCCCTTGCGCAGGTACTGCGACAGCTCGTCGAGCTCGGCCCTGACCTGCTCGATCCTGGGCGCGGCCGGGGCATGCGGCTGCGGGGGCACGGGGGCCGGGGGCGCGCTGGGCACGGGGGTGTCGGCGTACGGGTTCGCGTACGGCCCGAACTGCGGGGCCGTGGTGCCCGGTATGTGCGTTCCCGGTATGTGCGGCGGGCCGTAACCGGCGGGCCCCCCGTACTGGCCGAACGGGTGCACCACGAACGGCGCCTGCGCCGCGTGGCGGATGTCGGCGTACAGGAAGTACGCGGTGGTGGCCACGGCGAGCGCGAGCAGGCCGACCATCCCGACGTCCATCCGCCAGTCGTTCTCGTCGGGCGCGGCCACGATGAAGGTGAAGAAGAAGACGAATACGGCGAGTTGGACCCAGAACAGCGCCCAGTGGGCCCCGCGCCGGGTCACGATCGCGAGCCGCAGCAGCGCGGTCCACGACAGCATTCCGATGCTGAGCAGCGGCAGCAGCGCGAACAGCACGCGCAGCACGATCGCCCCCGCGCCCGAGGGGCGGGGCTGCGGCGGTCCATAGCCGGGGCCGTGCATCGCTGCTCCTGGAAGTGGGACGGGTACGGGGACCGGGACGGGTCAGGGATACGAGCGTATACACCGCCACTGACAACGGCCCGGGCGATCCCCCGGCCGGTATCCAACCGTCACCCGGGACCGGCCGGGCCCCGGTTTCCCGGGATCGCCCCGGCCCGCAGCCGCCCCGCGGCATCCCGCTCATTCAGGCCCGGCAGAACCGTCCGCCCCCATCCTCACCCGGGCCCGGCGGAACCGTCCGTCAGGCCGTCGTGCAGGCCCTGTACGAGCTGTTCGCCGAGCCGGCCCGCGAGCCGCAGCGCGTCCTCGAACGCGGCCAGGGCCCGGAACCGCTCGCCGTAGCGCCGCTGTTCGGCGAGCGGGAGCCGGGGCAGGTGGAGCCTGCGGACGTCGAGCCGGGATGCGGTGGTGGCGTAGCTGCTGGCCTGGCGGTTGTTGGCGGTGCCGCGCAGGAACCCGGCGAGGAACCAGGGGTCCAGGGCGCCCGGTTCGGGCCGCAGGAGCTGGAGGTTGCGGCCGAGGGCGGCGCCCGCGCTCGCCTCGTCGACGACCCGGGCGACGGCGCCGCCGCCGAGCACGGGCACCACGACGTCGCCGGTCCGGGTCAGCACCGGCTCCTCGGCGGGCCCTTCGGGCAGGGTGCCCGAGGGTGCGGTGCCGGCCAGTACGTCGTGCTCGGTGAGGACGGTGGGCCCGTCCGGCCCGGCGCCGGCGCCGCCCGCGCGCAGCACCAGGGCGCCCGCGCGGGCGAGTTCACCGACGGTGGTGGGCGACCAGCGGGCGCCCTGCGTGGGGGCGGGTGCGGCGGGCGGCGGGGTCAGTTCGGCGGCGAGGCGCAGGGTGGCGTCGAGGCGTTCGCGTACCGCGTCGAGGGCGGCGGTGCCGCCTTCGGCGGCGGGCGGCGGCAGATGGCGGGCCGGGGCGAGGTCGACGTCGTCGTCGAGGAGTTCGATGACCGGCACCGACCGGCTGACCCCCGGCTGTTCGGCGGCGGTGCCGTCGCGGTCGAAGGGGGTCCAGGCGTCGAGCACCGCGGACTGCAGCGCGGGCCAGGGCAGCCGGTCGCGGCCGCCGTCCACCGCGACGCCCTCGATCCCGGCGGCGTCGACGAGGAGCAGCTCGGGTGCGGGCCGGGTGGCCCCGTCCGGCCTGCGCAGCACCCACAGGTGCAGCGGGATGCCGTAGGGCGGCGCGGCCCCGGCGGGCAGCGCGACGACCGCGCGCAGGGCGCCGCGGCGCAGCAGGTCGGCGCGGATCCGGCGGCCGGAGCGGCGCGAGGCCGCGGCGGGCGGCATCAGAAGCACGGCGGTGCCGCCCTCGCGCAGCCGGGCCAACGCGTGCTGCACCCAGGCGAGTTCGGATTCCGTACGGGCCGGGAGGCCGTACTCCCAGCGCGGGTCGTAGGCGAGTTCGTCGTGGCCCCAGGCCCGCTCGTTGAACGGCGGGTGGCACAGCACGGCGTCGGCGGCGAGGGAGCCGAAGGCGTCCGCGCGCAGCGAGTCGGCGGCCGCGGTGCGAATGGCGGCGGACCCGGCGAGGGCGAGCCGGAGCCCGGTGAGCGCGGCGAGGTCGGGGTCGGTGTCCTGGCCGTGCAGGGCGACGGCGCCCGGCACGGTGCACAGCAGGGTGCCGGTGCCGCAGGCCGGGTCGAGAACGCTGCCCGCGGGCCCGGCGAGCGCGGCCATGAGCTCGGCGGGCCCCTGCGGGGTGAGCGTGTACTGACGGGGGTTGGCGTCGAGATACCGCCCGAGCAGAAACTCGAAGGCCTCCCGGGCCCCGGCTTCGGCGGCGAGCTCGGCGACCCCGCGCAGCAGAAGCAGGCCGGGGGCGAGCTCGGCGGCGTCGGGGGTGTTCACAGAGCGGGTGTGAACAGCTCGCGCAGGGTCCGCTTCCCCGAACCGCTCCCCCAGCACCTCCCCGAGAAGCCCCGGCAGCCCCTCGGCCAGTCCCGCGTCCGAAAGCGCGGCCACCTTGCGCCACTTGGCGGGGTGGTCCCGTATGGCCAGCAGGGCGCAGCCCGCGTGGACCAGGGCCGTGACCGCGCCCGCGGGGTGGGCCGAGAGCTGCTGCCAGACGCGTTCGCGCAGCGGGACCTCGGCCAACTTGCCCTGGGTGCGCAGCCATTGCTCGACTTCGCGGAGCGCGAAGGAGGGGCTGGTCTCGGTGCCGCCGACCGGCTTGGGGAAGTCGGCATGCCGGCGGCGCCAGTTGCTGACGGCCGCACGGCCCACCCCCGCGAGCCGGGCGATGGTGGCCGCGGTCACCTCCGCTGCGTGCTCCGGCACCTGACCGCTCCCCTCGTCCGCGAAATACCGACCCTACCGAAGGACACCGCAGCACTCCATACACGCCGTGAACAATCAAGATTCAGATTTCAGTGTTGACTCGGTTCACACTCACCTGCTCTGATGTGCCCGGCCCCGCCACACCTGCCGCCCATTCCGCCACGCCCAGCACCACCACCCCCAGGGGGAGTTCACGTCATGCGCCGCCGCACCATCGCCACCAGCACCGTCCTCTTCGTCTGCGCCACCACGGCCCTGACGGCCTGTTCGGGCTCCGGCTCCGGCACGGCCGCCAAGGACTCGGCCGCACCGCAGACGCCTGCCGCCGTGAGCCCTGCCGCGGCCGCGCCGAAGGACCCGAACGCGGACCTGACCGGCGGCCAGATACTCACCAACTCGCTCAAGGTCACCCGCCAGGCCACCTCGCTGCACCTCAAGGCGGACATCGCCGACGCCAAGGAGGGCGCCAGCAAGATGGACCTCTCCCTGGACACCAAGGGCGACTGCACCGGCACGATCGCGCAGGGCAAGGACACCGTCGCCATCATCAAGATCGGCAAGACCGTCTACCTGCGGCCCCAGGGCACGAGCAAGTGGACGAAGACGAACACCGCCTCCGCCGACGGCAAGGACCTCGCCTCGGTCTGCGACCTGAACAACTTCCTCGGCGGCTTCCAGGGCGAGGAGGACACCGAGGCCAAGAAGGGTGCGACCACCAAGGTCGACGGCCTGCCCGCGATCGTCCTGACCGAGAAGGACGGCAACGAGAGCTACACCATGGACGTGGCGACCTCGGGCAAGCCCTACCTCCTGAAGATGGTCACGGTGGGCGGCGACAGCCCCGGCACCCTCGCCTTCTCGCACTTCGGCGAGCCGGTCCACGCGGTCGCCCCGATACGATCCTCGCTCGCCGCCTGACGCACCGTCACAGCTCCCGGCGCCGGCGCAGCCCGCCGGGAGCTTCCGGTCCGCCCCCTCAGGACCCCAGGATCGTGGTCAGGAACTCGCCCGTCCACGCGAGCAGTTCCCGCCCCACCACCGGCTTCCCGCCGATCTTCCCCGCGGTCGGGCGGGGCACCAGGATCTGCCGGGTGGGCGCCTTGATGACCGTACGGGGGTAGAGCCGCTTGAGGCGGAGTTCCTGGGACTCCCTCAGCTCCACGGGCGCGAAGCGGATGTTGGCGCCCTGGAGCACGATCTCGCCGACTCCGCAGGCCCGCGCCAGCATGCGCAGGCCGGCCACCAGGAGCAGGTTCTCGACGGGCTCGGGCAGCTTGCCGTACCGGTCGGTGAGCTCCTCGCGTACGGCCTTGATGTCCTCCTCGGAGTTGGCCGAGGCGATCGCCCGGTAGGCCTGGAGGCGCAGCCGCTCGCCCGGCGCGTAGTCGTGCGGGACATGCGCGTCGACCGGCAGCTCGATCTTGACTTCGAGCGGAGCCTCCTCCTGCTCGCCGCCCTCCATCTGCGCCCGGTAGTCGGCGACGGCCTCGCCGACCATGCGGACGTACAGGTCGAAGCCGACTCCCGCGATGTGCCCGGACTGCTCGCCGCCGAGCAGGTTGCCCGCGCCGCGGATTTCGAGGTCCTTCATCGCCACGTACATGCCCGCGCCCATCTCGGTGTGCTGGGCGATGGTGGCGAGCCGCTCGTGCGCGGTCTCGGTCAGCGGCTTCTCCGGCGGGTACAGGAAGTAGGAGTAGCCGCGCTCGCGGCCACGGCCCACGCGGCCGCGCAGCTGGTGCAGCTGGGAGAGGCCGAAGTTGTCGCCGCGCTCGACGATCAGGGTGTTGGCATTCGAGATGTCGATGCCGGACTCGACGATCGTCGTGGAGACGAGCACGTCGAACTTCTTCTCCCAGAAGTCGACCACGACCTGTTCGAGCCGGCTCTCGCCCATCTGCCCGTGCGCGGTCTGGATGCGCGCCTCGGGCACGATCTCGCGCAGCCGGGCGGCCGCCCGGTCGATGGACTCGACCCGGTTGTGGATGTAGAAGACCTGGCCCTCGCGCAGCAGCTCACGCCGGATGGCGGCGCCGATCTGCTTCTCCTCGTACGGCCCGACGAAGGTGAGGACCGGGTGGCGCTCCTCGGGGGGCGTGGTGATCGTCGACATTTCACGAATGCCGGTGACGGCCATTTCGAGCGTACGGGGAATGGGTGTCGCGGACATGGTCAGGACGTCCACGTTGGCGCGGAGCTTCTTCAGCTGCTCCTTGTGCTCGACGCCGAAGCGCTGCTCCTCGTCGACGATGACCAGGCCCAGGTCCTTGAACTTGGTCTCGGACGAGAACAGCCGGTGTGTGCCGATGACGAGGTCGACGGAGCCGTCCTTGAGCCCTTCGAGCGTGGCCTTGGCCTCGGCGTCGGTCTGGAAGCGGCTCAACGCCCTCACCACGACGGGGAATTGGGCGTAGCGCTCGGTGAAGGTGCCGAAGTGCTGCTGGACCAGGAGGGTGGTGGGCACCAGGACCGCGACCTGCTTGCCGTCCTGGACGGCCTTGAAGGCGGCCCGTACCGCGATCTCGGTCTTGCCGTAGCCGACGTCGCCGCAGATCAGCCGGTCCATCGGGACCGTCTTCTCCATGTCCTCCTTGACCTCGGCGATGGTGGACAGCTGGTCGGGGGTCTCCGCGTACGGGAACGCGTCCTCCAGCTCGCGCTGCCAGGGCGTGTCCGCACCGAAGGCGTGGCCGGGCGCGGCCATACGGGCCGAGTACAGCTTGATCAGGTCGGCGGCGATCTCCTTGACGGCCTTCTTGGCGCGCGCCTTGGTCTTGGTCCAGTCGGCGCCGCCGAGCCGGTGCAGGGTGGGCGCCTCGCCACCGACGTACTTGGTGACCTGCTCCAGCTGATCGGTGGGAATGTAGAGCCGGTCGCCGGGCTGCCCGCGCTTGGCGGGCGCGTACTCGACGAGCAGGTACTCGCGGGTCGCGTTCTGCACGGTGCGCTGCACCATCTCGATGTAGCGGCCCACGCCGTGCTGCTCGTGCACGATGTAGTCGCCCACCTCCAGGGTGAGCGGGTCGATGGTCTTGCGGCGGCGGGCCGGCATGCGGCCCAGGTCCTTGGTGGCGGTGCGCTGGCCGGTGAGGTCGGTCTCGGTCAGGACGGCGAGCTTGAGCGCCGGGTCGATGAAGCCGTAGTCGATGGCGCCGCAGGCGACCTGCACGACGGACGGCGCCAACTCGGCCAGGTCCACGGCCAGCCGGGCCGCGATGCCCTCGCCGCCGAGGACCTCGACGGTGCGCGAGGCGGGGCCGTGGCCCTCCGTCACGTACACCGTGCGCCAGCCGTCGGCGAGCCACTGCTTGGTGTCGGCGAGCGCGCGCTGGGTGTCGCCGCGGTATGTCTCGGGGGCGTGCATGCCGAGCTTGAGGGTGGACCCCGCCGCGTCAGCGGCTGATGTCTCCGTGAGGTCCGCCTCGTCGGCGGCGAACGGGGACACCGACCACCACATCATGCCCAGCTCGCGGGCCCGGTCGCGGACGTCGGCGATGCCCCACAGGGAGGCCGCGTCGACATCGATGGGCGCCTGCCCGCCGCCGGCGCTCGCCGCCCAGGACGCCTGGAGGAACTCCTGGCTGGTGGCGACCAGATCCGCGGCTCTGGTCCGCACCCGCTCCGGGTCGCACACGACCGCCATCGAGCCCTTGGGCAGGACGTCGATGAGCAGCTCCATGTCGTCGACGAGAACCGGCGCGAGGGACTCCATGCCCTCCACCGCGATCCCCTCGGCGATCTTCCCGAGCAGCTCGCCGAGCTCGGGGTGCTCCTCGGCGAGGGCGGCGGCCCGGGTCCGTACGTCGTCGGTGAGCAGCAGCTCGCGGCAGGGCGGCGCCCAGAGCCCGTGCTCGGCGATTTCGAGCGAGCGCTGGTCGGCGACCTTGAAGTACCGGATCTCCTCGACGTCGTCGCCCCAGAACTCGACGCGGAGGGGGTGCTCCTCGGTAGGCGGAAAGACATCGAGAATGCCACCGCGTACGGCGAACTCACCGCGCTTCTCGACGAGTTCGACGCGGGCGTAAGCGGCGGCGGCGAGCCCCTCCACGATCTCGCCGAGATCGGCGGCCTGCCCGATGCGGAGCGCGACGGGCTCCAGGTCCCCCAGCCCCTTGACCTGAGGCTGCAGCACGGACCTGATGGGCGCGACGACGACGCTGACGGGGCCGGCGGAGGGGTCGTCCTTGCTGGGGTGGGCGAGGCGGCGCAGGACGGCGAGCCTTCGGCCCACGGTGTCGCTGCGGGGCGAGAGCCGCTCGTGCGGCAGCGTCTCCCACGACGGATACTCGACGATCTCCTCGGCGGGCAGCATGGAGCGGAGCGCCGCCGCCAGGTCCTCCGCCTCGCGGCCGGTGGCGGTCACCGCGAGCACGGGCCGGCCGGCCCCGCGCGCGAGGCCGGCGATGGCGAAGGGGCGGGCGGCCGGGGGGCCGACCAGGTCGACGTGCATCCGGTGGCCGTCGGTGGCGGCCCTCACCGCTTCGGCGAGCGCGGGGTCTCGTACAACGGCGTCCAGCAGACCGTGCAGGCTCATGAAGGGCATCCATCCCGGGGAGTGGGCAACGCGAACCGCCCGACACGTGTTACGGGCCGGGGCTTCCAGCCTACGACGCCCCACTGACACCCGCCGCCCGCTGCGCCCCCGACCCCCTGGGGCTGCGCCCCAGCCCCCGCCCGCTTCCGGCATACGGCCGGTGGACGACTCGCCTCGCAGTTCCCCCTGGACTGGCCCCGCTGCCGCCTTTCGACCCGCGGACCGTGAGTGGTAGCTCGCGCAGTTCCCCGCGCCCCTGGCGGCACCATCCCGGCCGGCACCCGCATGCTCAGCCCGTCATGGGGGTCCCCCCTGGCCCTTGAGGCCTTGGGGGAGGTTGAGGACGAGCGCCCTCAAGGCGCGAACGGGGTCCGGGGCGGAGCCCCAGGAGCCTTCAACCCCCGGAAGCCGCGCGGCGGAGCCGCAGAGTGTCACAGCGGGAAGGGGCGGGGTGGGGAAAAAGTCGCCCCCCGGTGTCAACCGCGGCCCACCCCCCGCGCGTATACCCCCTGAGACCTACCCACCCCACAGGAGCGCCGCCTTGACCGACGAGGAGTTCGAGGAGTTCTACGCTCACTCCGTGAAACCGCTGGTCGGCCAGGTCTACCTGATGACCGGTGACCTCCACGAGGCCCAGGACGTGGTCCAGGAGGCGTTCGTACGGGCCTGGGGCCGCCGCAACCGCCTGGACGCGGGGGCCGGCCCCGAGGCCTGGGTGCGGACCGTGGCCTGGCGGCTCGCGGTGAGCCGGTGGCGCCGCGGCCGCAGGGCCGCGGAGGCGTGGCGCCGCCACAACCAGGTGCACAGCACCGAGGCCCCCGAACCCGACCCCGGCACCGTCGCCCTCATCGACGCCCTGCGCGGCCTCTCCGACCGCCAGCGCCGAGTCGCCGTACTGCATTACGTGTGCGATCTGAGCGTGGACCAGGTCGCCCACGAGACCGGCATCACCGCCGGCACCGTCAAGACCCACCTTTCGCGCGCCCGGGCCGCCCTCGCGCCCCGCCTCCTGGAGGAAGAACACGGTGTCTGACTTCGACCGGGACGAGGAGTCCCTGGCCCGCGCCCTGAAGCGGGCCGCAGACGCGGGCGGCCGCGGCATCGTCCCCGAGCCCGCCGAACACGTCGCCGCACGCGGTCTGCGGCGCCGCCGCCGCACCACGGCCGCGCTCGCCGCCTGCGCGGTGTGCCTGCTCGCCGGCTCCGGCGCCGCGCTCGGCCTGCGCCTCCAGCAGAGCCCGCCGGCGCTGCCCGCGTCCACCCCGGACACCCGCACGCCCACCGTCCCGCAGGGCTCGGGCACGCCGTCCGAACGGCCCAGCCCCTCCTACCCCGCCCCGCCGCCGACCGACTCCGCCACCCCCTCGCCGCCCTTCGGCTCACCGTCCCCGACCGCGTCCCCCTCCTTCTCCCCGCCCGACGACTCCGGATCCGTCACCCCGACCGCCCGCCCCCACTGATCCAAGGAACCCCACCGTGTCCGGAGCTCTCCTCACCCTGCCCGAAAACAGAACCCAAAAGGCTACAAACTATCAGAATCAAGACAAGCCCCCGCGGCGAATACCCCCGCCCCCCGCCGCCGACCCCCACCTCCTCGCCGCCACCCTCTTCCTCGCCTACGCGACCCTCGGCGTCCTGCGCTACCGACGGATGGAGACCCTCTCCTGGGATCTCGGGATCTTCGAGCAAGTCGTACGCGCCTACGCCCACTTCCAGGCGCCCGTCGCCGATCTCAAGGGGCCCGGCGCCGACATCCTCGGGGATCACTTCAGTCCGGTGACCGCGCTGCTCGCCCCCGCCTACCGCCTGTTCCCCACGCCCGTCACCCTGCTCGTCGCCCAGTCCGCCCTGTTCGCGCTGGCCGCGGTCCCGGTGACCCGCGCCTCGGCCCGGCTGCTCGGGCGGGGGCCCGGGCTCGCGGTCGGAGTCGCGTTCGGGCTCTCGTGGGGGATGCAGCGGGCCGCCGACTTCGACTTCCACGAGATCTGCTTCGCCGTCCCGCTGATCGCTTTCAGCCTGGAGGCCGTACTGCGCGGCCGGTGGCGGGCGGCCCTCCTGTACGCGCTGCCGCTCGTCCTCGTGAAGGAGGACCTCGGCCTGACGACGGCCGCACTCGCCGCCGTCGTCGCGCTCCGCGCCCGCCGCGCATCGCCCCGCGCCGTGCGGTACGCCGTCGCCGTGGCCGCGTTCGGGGCGGTGGCCGCCCTGGTCACCCTGACCGTCGTCATACCCGCCTTCAACTCCTCGGGCACGTACGCCTATTGGGGCAAGATGGGCGGCCCGGGCCCGCTGGCCGGCTGGGACGTCAAGGCCCGGACCCTCCTGTGGACCCTGCTGCCCACCACCGGGCTTCTCGCCCTGCGCTCCCCGCTGCTGCTCGCCGCGCTGCCCACCCTCGGCTGGCGGTTCCTGTCCTCGGACGACCACTACTGGTCGGTGGACTGGCATTACAGCGCGGTCCTGATGCCGGTCCTCGCGCTCGCGCTCGCCGACGCGGTGGCCACCGCGAAGCACAGCTCCCGCCCCTGGCTGCGCTCGTACGCGGTCAACCTGCCGTTCTGCGCGGCCACGGCCGCCCTCGCCCTCACCCCCTCGCTGCCGCTGGCCGCACTGACCGACCCGGCCACGTACCGCAGGAGCCCCCAAGTCGAGGACCGTGAGCGGCTGTTGGGGCGGATTCCGGACGGGGCGACCGTCGAGGCGAACATCGGGCCGGTCGCCCGGCTCACCTCCCGCTGCCGGGTCTTCTGGGTCGGCGCCGCCCGCCCCGTCACCCCGGACTACATCGCGCTCGACAACTCCGACGGCTGGGCGGGCGACCCCGTCCAGTACGCCACAGCACTGCACCCCGGCGCCGTCTACACGGTCACCGGGGTGGCAGAGGGGTACGTACTGCTCCGACTACGCCTGGAATGAGCGGAGTCAGTCCGTCGCGATCGCGTTCAGGACGTTCATCCGGCCCGCCCTGAACGCCGGGATCAGCGCCGCGAACAGGCCCACGAAGGCCGAGGCCACGAACACCGTGATGATGGTCGGCCACGGGATGTCCAGGACGCCCATGCCCTCCAGGGCGAGCAGCTTCTGCGCGGTCGTGCCCCAGCCCATGCCGAGCCCGAGGCCGAGCAGCGCGCCGAACAGAGCGATCACCACCGACTCCAGGCGGATCATCCGGCGCAGCTGCCGGCGCGAGAGGCCGATCGCCCGCATCAGGCCGATCTCCCGGGTCCGCTCCACCACCGACAGGGCCAGCGTGTTCACCACGCCGAGCACCGCCACGATGATCGCGAGGGCGAGGAGGCCGTACACGATGTTCAGGAGCTGGCCGATCTGGTCCTTCAGGGTCTGCTTGAAGTCGGCCTGGTTCTGCACCTTGTACTGGGGATACGGCTTCAGCGCGTCCTTCAGGGAGGCGTAGGCGTCCTTCGCCCTGCCGTCGTCCGCCTTGGCGAACATCAGGATGTTCTTGGGCATCCTGTCGGCCGGCAGGTACTTCGCGACGGTCGTGATGTTGGTGTACATCGCGCCCTTGTCGACGTTGGTGTCGTCCGAGGTGACCGCCGCGACCTTCAGCTTCGCGGTGGCGCCGCCCTTGAAGGCGACGGTCATCGTGTCGCCGACCTTGATGCCGTGTTCCTTGGCGTAGGCGTCGCCGACCGACATGGCGTCCGGGCCGTACGCCGCCGCCAGGTCGCCGCTGACGACCTTGCGCCGCAGGTCCTCCTGATAGGTGGGGTCGGCGGCGGTGACCTGGTCGTTCTGCGCCTTGCCGTCGGGGGCCGTCAGCTTGGCGTCGACCGACTTGTAGTTGGTGACGTGCGCGATCCCCGGGGTCTTCCTCAGGGCGTCGGCGGCCTGCGGCACGATCGGCTGGCCGGTGCCGGAGGAGACGATGAAGTCCGCGCCGACCGACTTGTCGAGCTCGCTGGTGGCCGAGGCGACCATCGAGGAGCCGACCACCGAGAGGCACGCCACCAGGGCGAGGCCGATCATGAGGGCCGCGCCGGTCGCCCCCGTACGCCGCGGGTTGCGCAGTGCGTTGCGCTCGGCCATCCGCCCCACGGGGCCGAACATCCGCAGCACCAGGGCGCTGATCACCCGCACCACACCGCCCGCGAGCAGCGGGCCGACGACGACGAAGCCGATCAGGGTGAGGACGACACCGAGGCCGAGCAGGCCCGAACCGGCCGCCGCCTTCGAGGCGTTGGCGGCGGCGAACAGGGCGACGGTGCCCGCGCCGGTCAGAACCAGGCCGATGACGGCCCTCACGACACCGGCCTTGCCGTCGGCCGGGGTGCCGGCGTCGCGCAGCGCGGCCATCGGCGAGATCTTCCCGGCGCGCCGGGCCGGGACGTAGGCCGCGACGACGGTCACCACGACACCGAGGACCAGGCCGGTCACGGGCGTCGTCCACCTGACGGTGAGGTCGGCGGTGGACAGCTCCATCCCGATGGAGCCCATCAGCTTCATCAGGCCGACCGCGAGACCGACGCCCGCGCCCACCCCGAGGATCGAGCCGAACACGCCGAGCAGCAGCGCCTCCAGGAGCACCGAGCGGTTGACCTGCTTGCGGCTGGAGCCGATGGCGCGCATCAGGCCGATCTCGCGGGTGCGCTGGGCGACCAGCATCGAGAACGTGTTGATGATCAGGAAGATGCCGACGAGGAAGGCGATCCCGGCGAAGCCGAGCATCGCGTACTTCATCACGTCGAGGAACGAGCCGACGCTGTCCCGGCTCTCGTCCGCGGCCTCCTTCGCGGTCTGGAGCTTGTACGGGCCCGAGCCGAGCGCGGCCGCCACGTTCTGCTTGAGCTGGGTGTCGCTCACGCCGCTCGCGGCGGTGACGTTGATCTGGGTGAACTGGCCGGTGGCGCCCAGGAGTTCCTTCTGGGCGGTCGCGGTGTCGAAGTAGACGATGGCCGCGCCCGGGTTGGTCACCTTGAAGGTGGCGATGCCGGTGATCCTGGCGGTGAAGTCGCCGGTGACGGCGATGGTGCGCAGCGAGTCGCCGATCTTGAGGTGGTGCTTGTCGGCGGTGTCGGCGTCGACCATCATCTCGGTCGGCCCGCGCGGGGCGTGCCCGGAGGTGATCTCCATCGCCTTGAGGTCGTTGTCGGTCCAGTTGCCGGCGATGGTCGGGGCGCCGGTGGAGGAGCCCATGTTCTCGTTCTTGGCGTTGACGACCGTGACGCTGGTGCTGCCGACGCCGCCCTCGGCCCTGCCCACGCCGGGCACCTTCTCGACCCGCTGGATCAGGGAGGCGGGCAGCGCGTCGGGCTTGCCGGTCTGGGAGGGGGCGCCGTCGGCGGAGGCCGACCTGGGGCTGACGGTGACGTCCGAGGAGGTCGCCGCGAACAGCTTGTCGAAGGTGGTGTTCATGGTGTCGGTGAAGACGAGCGTGCCGCACACGAACGCCACCGAGAGCAGGACCGCGACGGCGGAGAGCGCCATCCGTCCCTTGTGCGCGAGGAAGTTGCGCATCGAGGTCTTGAGCACGCTCACGAGGTCCGCCCCCGCGCGTCGAAGTCCTTCATCCTGTCGAGGACGGCGTCCGCGGTGGGGCGGAACATCTCGTCCACGATGCGGCCGTCGGCGAGGTAGAGCACCCGGTCCGCGTAGGAGGCGGCCACCGGGTCGTGGGTGACCATCACGATGGTCTGGCCCAGCTCGTCGACCGACTGGCGCAGGAAGCCAAGCACCTCGGCGCCCGCCCGGGAGTCCAGGTTTCCGGTCGGCTCGTCACCGAAGATGATCTCCGGCCGGGCCGCCAGCGCCCGTGCCACGGCGACACGTTGCTGCTGGCCGCCGGAGAGCTGCGTCGGGCGGTGCTTGAGCCTGCCCGCAAGACCCACCGTCTCCACCACGCGCTCCAGCCACTTCGCGTCCGGCTTGCGGCCCGCGATGTCCATCGGCAGCGTGATGTTCTCCAGCGCGTTCAGCGTCGGCAGCAGGTTGAACGCCTGGAAGATGAACCCGATCCGGTCCCGGCGCAGCTGGGTCAGCTTCTTGTCCTTGAGCCCGGTGATCTCGGTCTCGTCCAGGTAGATCTGGCCGCCGGTCACCGTGTCGAGCCCCGCCAGGCAGTGCATCAGCGTGGACTTGCCGGAACCCGAAGGACCCATGATCGCGGTGAACTGGCCGCGGGCTATGTCGACATCGACATGGTCGAGGGCCACCACCCGGGTCTCACCCGATCCGTACGCCTTCACGACCTGCCGCGCCCGGGCCGCGACCGCCGTACGCCCTCCAGTGTCCCCGTGCCTGGGAATGGTCACAGCCGTTGTCACGGTAATTCTCCTAGGTCGATTTCAGCCAGTCGCCGACGTACGCGTCGAGTGTCCGGCACGGCAGGGACCCCGCGCCCTGGTGCCAGGCGCAGTCTTGAGGTGGGGCTTTCCCCACTCCGGCCGCGCTCCTCGACGTAAGACCACGGTAAGGACCGATGGGATGCCGCCACCTCCTCCGCCGGGACGAACACCCCCTGCCCCCAAGTAGGGCCCGCCCCTTAGGGGTCTCCACCCGTGGGCGGAGCGCGTCTCAGGGGCGCCTCCACCCCTGCCGCGACTCCAGGCCCGGGTGAGAAGGTGAGTCCCCCAGATGCATGCACAGTGAAGGGATCTCGGTGAGCGTCTCCGACGAAGCACCCGGCACCGAAGCCGCGATACCCCGCGCGACACCGGACGCGGCCCCCGCACGCGGGCGCGGCCCGGTCGTCGCGGCCCTCATGATGGGCATGGCCCTCGCCGCCCTCGACGGCACCATCGTCTCGACCGCCGTCCCCCAGATCGTCGGCGACCTCGGCGGATTCGCCGTCTTCTCCTGGCTGTTCTCCGGCTATCTGCTCGCCGTGACCGTCACCCTGCCCGTCTACGGCAAGCTCTCCGACACCTTCGGTCGCAAGCCCGTCCTCATCGCCGGCGTCATCGTCTTCCTCACCGGCTCCGTGCTCTGCGCGTTCGCCTGGAACATGGCCGCGCTCATCGCCTTCCGCATCGTGCAGGGCCTGGGCGGCGGCGCCCTCCAGGGCACCGTCCAGACGATCGCCGCCGACCTGTACCCGCTCAAGGAACGCCCCAAGATCCAGGCCAAGTTGTCCACCGTGTGGGCGGTCTCCGCGGTCGCCGGCCCCGCCCTCGGCGGCCTCCTCGCCACGTACGCGGACTGGCGCTGGATCTTCCTCATCAACGTGCCGGTCGGCGCGGTCGCCCTGTATCTCGTCGTCCGGCACTTCACCGAACCCGCCCGCCCGAAGCCCGCCACCCGGCCCCGCATCGACTGGGCCGGCGCGCTGTGCGTCTTCGCCACCGGCGCCCTGCTGCTCACCGCGCTCGTCCAGGGCGGCGTCGCCTGGCCCTGGCTCTCCGCGCCCTCACTCGCCCTGCTCGCGGGCAGCGCCGCACTCGCGGCCCTCACCGTGTACGTGGAGCGCCGGGCCGCCGAACCCGTCATACCCGGCTGGGTGTGGCGCCGGCGCACCATCGCCGCGGTCAACCTCGCGCTCGGCGGACTCGGCCTGCTCATGGTCGCCCCGACCGTGTTCCTGCCCACGTACGCCCAGTCCGTCCTCGGCCTCAACCCCACCGCCGCCGGATTCGTCCTGTCCGTGATGACGCTGAGCTGGCCCCTGTCGGCCGCGCTCTCCAGCCGCGTCTACACCCGCATCGGCTTCCGCAACAGCGCCATCACCGGCATCACGCTCGCCGCGCTGATCCTCGCCGCCTTCCCGCTGCTGCCCTTCCCCGGCCAGGCCTGGCAGCCCGCGCTGCTCATGCTGCTGCTCGGCGGCGCGCTCGGCCTGTTCCAGCTCCCGCTGATCATCGGCGTCCAGTCGACGGTGGGCTGGGCCGAGCGCGGCACCACGACCGCGTCCGTCCTGTTCTGCCGCCAGGTCGGCCAGTCGGTCGGCGCCGCCCTGTTCGGCGCCATCGCCAACGCCACCCTCGCAACACGCCTCGCCCACGCCCCGATGCCGGGCCTGCCCGGCGACCTCGACTCCGTGTCGCACGCCCTGCAGCACCCGGCGGCCCTGACCGCCGACGCCGCCGACTACCTGCGCCGGGCCGTGGCCGGCGCGGTCGGCCACGTCTACATCGGCGCCGCGATCGCCGCCGTCCTGTCCCTGCTCGTCCTGCTCCTCCTGGCCCCGCGCCGCTTCCCGGTCCTCGCCGAGCACAGCAAGAGCCAAGAGGAAACCCCCTAACTCCCCTGCTCGGAAGGGGAGTTGTCCGGCGAGTCCTCCTCCGCCGGCCGGCCCGTCAACGTCGCCAGGCTGTTGCGTACGTGCGCCATGTGCGCCTGCACCTGCTCACGGGACTCGGCGTGCTCACGCAGCAGCCGCTCCGACTCCGCGGCGATCCGCTCCGCGGCGGCCCGCGCCCCGGCCAGCAGCTCGGCCGCCCGCCCCTCCGCGTCCTCCTGAGCGCGGCGCGCCTCCTCCTCGGCCCCGGCGAACGCGCGCCGCGCCTCCTCCAGACACTCCTCCGCGGCCGCCGTCAGCTCGGCGACGCTGGTGTCCAACTCGGCAGCCCGCACGGCCTGTTCACGCTCGCCGGCCTCGAACGCCTCGGTCCGCTGCTGTTCCTGCCCGGCCAGGAACGCCTCGCAGCGCCGGCGCATCTCGTCGAGGGAGCCGGCCGCCTCCTCGCGCTGCTCCTTGGCCTCGGTGCGGGCCGCGAGCCGCATCTCGTCCGCCTCGGTACGGGCCGCGAGCAGCGTCTGCTGCACCTGTGCCTCGGCCGCCGCGAGCACCTCCTCGCTGTGCGCCCGCGCCGCGTCCCGGATCGCCCGGCCCGCCTCCTCGGCGGCCCGCGCCGTCTCGGCCGCCGCCTCCTCGGCGGCTGCCCGCATGGCGTCCGCCTCCTCGACGGTCAGCGCGAACAGCACCCCGGCGCGCCCGCCGAGCGCGTCGTACGTCTGCGGGCCCAGCGCCGCGGCCTGCTCGCCGAGGGCGGCCGCCTGGGCGGACATCTCCTTGGCGAGCACCGTGAGCCGGGCCGCCCGCTCCCAGGCCGCGTCCCGCTCCTGGGAGATCAGGGCCAGCGTGCGGTCGACCTGATCGGGACGGTAGCCACGGCCCCAGCCGAAACCGAACGGCTCCACCGTCGGCCGCGGCGGTGGTGACATCGATGCTGCGCTCATCCTGAAGCCTCTCCTTGGCACCCACGGGCGGCCCGGCGTGCCCGTCCTGGCTGGCCGGCGCTCACTCACCCTGACCGATCGCATCCTGACCGATCGAAGCGAAGCGGTCATAACGCGACACTCCGCCCACATCGCCTGCTCAAGGATGCGCCAATTGGCGTCAGAAGCCGGAATCCCCCAGGTGGCACATGCCAGAGGCGCCCACCGCGACCCGCACGGTGAGCGCCTCGGAACGGCAAAAGGCAGCGGTCAGAGCAGCCCGTCCCACATCTGCTCCAGGAGCACCGACCACCAGCTCTCCGGCGATGCGAGCGCCGCCGGGTCCAGGGCGGCGAGCTGCGCCTGGAAGTCGACCGTCCAGCGGCCCGCCTGCTCGGGGTTGAGCCCGAACCGCAGCCGCCACATCCGGCCGAGCAGCGCCAGCGAGCGTACGAACTCGGGCAGCCCCGAATTCACGAACTGCGGCGGCACCGACTGGCTGTGCCCTCCCGTCGGAGATCCCGCCTCCACCGGCACCGCCACGATGTTCGCGGTCCCGTACTGGACACAGATCGCCCGCCCGAAGTCCGAGCCCATCACCAGGTACGAACCCGCGTCCGCGGCCGGCTGCACGCCACGCTGCTGCGCGAGCTCCGCCAGCGTCGGCACCGGCTGCCCGGGCACGGCCTGCGCCCAGAAGAACGGCCCGAAGTCCACCGGCAGACCCGCCCACACCAGCGTGACCGCCACGACCTCCGGCACACCCTGACGCGACACCGCGCGCTGGTCGAAGCGGAACACGCCCTGCGGACCGAACGCGCCCGCCAGCTCGTGCGCCACACCCTCCGGCGGCAGCGGCGGCACCGGCTGCACCGCCCCCATGGGCGCCCGCACCGGCTGCGGCCTGGCCGGACCGTCCGCGACCTGCGCCAACTCGCCCTGGTGGGTGAGCAGATGCTGCACACCCTGCCGGCGCGAGCCGTGGTCCTTGCCGTACGGAGCCACATGCGTGATCCGCACCTGCGGCCACTGCTCGCGGATCATCCGCGCACAGTAACCACCCGGCAGCTCGCACGACTCCAGCTCCGTGTGCAGCTCCAGGACATGGTCGGCCGGCACGTTCATCGCCCGCAGCTCATGGAAGATCTGCCACTCGGGGTGCGGGATGCCCGGCGCCGAACGGCGGATGAGCTGCTGCTCGGAACCGTCGGGCGCGCGGTAGCGCAGCACCGCCTGATACCCCGGGCCGACCGTCGGCAGCCCCGCCGGGGGCTGCTGCGGATAGCCGTACGCGGGCGGCGCCTGCGGCACGGGACCGCCCGGCGGCATGCCGGGCGGGCCGGGCGGCATCGGCGCACCCGGACCACCCTGGCCGCCGGGACCCATCTGCGCAGGGCCCGCCAGCATCGTCGCCGCCTGGTGCACACCACCACCGGGAGCACCGGGCGCACCCGGAACCGCGGGCGGCTGCGGGGCGCCGGGGGGACCGGGCGGCATCGGAGCACCGGGCGCGCCAGGAGGACCGGGAGGCATCGGGGCACCCGGGCCACCAGGGCCGGCGGGACCGCCGGGGCCCATCTGGCTCGGGTCGGCGAACATCGTCGCGGCATAGTGCACCCCGCCGGGCGGACCGGGCGGCACCGGGGCGCCGGGACCACCAGGGGCTCCGGGCGGACCGGGCGGCACCGGGGCGCCCGGAGCACCGGGCGGGCCCGGAGGCATCGGAGCACCCTGGCCACCCTGGCTGGGCGGGCCCATCCGGCTCGGGTCGGCGAACATCGTGGCGGCCTGGTGCACACCGCCCTGCGCGGGCGGCGGCGTCGGCGGGCCGGGCGGCTGCGCCCCCTCGGGGCCGAGCTGCGAGACCAGCTGCGTCGGCAGGTAACCGCCGGCGGGCGCACCCGGCGGCGTCGAACCCGGCGCGGGCGGCGGGGCCGACGGGCCCGGACGGGCACCCGGAGTACCCGGCGCACCGGGCGGCGGCGGAGTCGTCGACACCCCGCCCCGCGCACCGCGCGCACCCGGCGGCGGACCAACTGCCTTGCTGGTGGCGGCGTCCGCGATGTCCCCGGCCCCCGAAGAGGCGGCGGGACCGGCGGGCCGGACGGGCGCGACCGGCGCCGGCGTCGACCCCGGCGGCGCGGCCTGCGGGTCGAGCGCCGGCGCAAGCGCCGTCGGCGGAAGCTGACTGCCCCCCGCCATCAGCGCCGTCTTCGCCTCGGGCAGCACCCTCGGCGCCGCCGCGTCCTCACCGTCCGTACCGGAAAGGGAGGGCGCGAACACCGTCGCGGGCAGCGGCACCGAACCGTCGTCCGAACCCGCGTTGGTGTCCGTCCCCGCCCAGGGCGTACCCCCGGCCGGAGTCCCGGAAGCCGGGCCGCCCTGCGCGGCGGCGGGCGCCGGCCACGCGGGCGCGGAAGGCTCGGGGGCGGCCGGAGCGGGGACGGGAGCGCCGTGAGACGCGCCGGCACCCTGCGCCGCACCGGAATCCTGCGACCCGCCCGACGCGGAGCTCTCGCCCCGCCGGTCCGGGATCCCCAGCTTGTCCGCCGCCTCCTGCAGCCACTCCGGCGGGCTCAGCAGGAACGACGTCTGGTTCAGATCGATCCGCGCCGGGGGCTCCGGCGCGGGCGGCGCGTCCTCGGGCACCCCGTACTCCTCCTCGTACCGGCGGATCACCTCACCCACCGGCAGCGCCGGCCACAGCGACGCCTCGCCGCTGTCCCGGGCGATCACCAGGCGCTGCGCGCCGCCACCGCCCGAAGGACCGTTCTCACGGTCCTCGGCCCACACCACGAAGCCCAGCTCGAACTCCCGCACCCGCACCTCACGGTGCTGATACGCGGGCACATCGCCGTTGATCCACTCTTCCGCGCGCTCCTGCGCCTGAGCGAAAGTCACCATCGGCCGGCTCACTCCCCTACCGAGGTCGTCTCGACGGCGCGCGCGAAGCCGCCGTCCACCATCAGGTTCGCCACGGTCTCCAGCTCCGGCGGATTGCCCGCGAGCCGCGCCAGGAACGCATCGAAATCGTCCCCGCAGGGCAGCAGCAACTGCTCCACCCGCTCCTGCACGCTCAGCCCGTCCCGGTCCCGCGCGTCGTCGTACGCGCAGAACCACACCGAACCGACCGCCGAACCCTTCACCTTCACCGCGAGAATCCCGCCCTGGACGAACGCGACGCCCAGATAGTCCTTGGTGAGGTGATCCCGCAGACACTTGTTGATGTACACCAGGTCATTGACCGCGGCCTCGTCCCGCACCGTGAAGAACGGCTGGTCCACCAGGAGCCCCAGCTCGGCGTCGAGCGCCGCGCCCACCGGAGCACAACCCCCCGCCGCCTTCAGGAACGACCGGTAGGCACCCGGCAGCCGGTACCCCAAATCCTCCTCGACACCGAGGAGCTGGGACTCCGTCACCGACACCGAGCCCTTCGGCAGACCGAAATGCGCGGGCCGCGTCTCCTGCAACGGCCGCGTACCCCGCTTGCCGTGCTCGACCTGCGCCGTCGCGAGACCGCCGTAATGCCGCAGCAGCGCCTTCACCTCGACCGGCACCAGTTCGAGGCGGCGGCCGCCCGGCACGTGATGCCACGTCCAGCCGTGCGGCGTCGCCACCGGAGCGATCGTGTCCCACAGCTCGTGGCCCGCCGCGGCCAGCGCCGCGTTCGCCGACACGTAGTCGGTCAGCCGGAGCTCGTCCACCCCGAAACCCTCGGGCGGATCCGCGATCTCCGCCGCCGCACGGGCGTACGCCGAGAAAACCGGGAAGCCGTTCTCGTCCACCCGCACCCCTCTGGGATGCCGGGAGGCCCGGACCGGATCCGGGAACTGCACGACCTGCCCGGCATAGGCCGCGTTCGGTGGCGCGGCATGCTGCCCGAGCCGACCTGTCGTCATGGCGGTTGCCCCCTGCTGCGTGCTCTGCGTCTGGCTGGTGAGGACCAGACTATGCGGTGAGGCAATACCGGGTCCCGACCCCGCATATCGGTCACCAACCGTCACACCCGCATCACCCTGCGCCCGCGACGCGCGGCTTATCACGCCCCAGCTTCCGTACCAGTACGCGCATTTGGCAGGCTGTCCCCGCAACTCGGGGGCGCTGACACGTGCGGCTGAAGCCGCGGCCAGTGGGAGGGGAACACAGCACCATGCACACCGCACCAGGCGAAACATCGGCAACAAGCGCGATAAATAAGACACCGGGCGACCCACGCCTGGGGTGGAGCGCCACGACCACCACCGCCGCACCCTTACTCCGCCACCGCCGCGACGGCATCCTCCCCGCCATCGCCGCTGCCCTGTCCGTACGCGGCGAAACCCTCACCTGCACCGCAGGCAAAGGCGAACAGCCACCGATCCTGCACACCCTCGTACAGGACTACCTCGACACCCTCACCAGCGGCCAGCGCGAACGCTTCACCGGCCGCTGCCCCGAAGCGATCCTGCTCTCCAGACACCTGACCGCCGTCGAAGCAGGACGCTCCAAACGCGCCCAGCGCAAACCCCTCACCCACGGCGAGGCCCGCCGCGCCCTCAAGCACGCCAAACTCACCGCCCGCCGCATACGCGAGGACGGCGACCCCCTCCACGGCAGCTACGCACCCCCCTGCCGCTCCTGCACCGCCCTGCTCGACCACTTCGGCGTCCGCAGCGTCGAACCCTGAGCCGACCCCACACCCCGACCTCACGGAAAGGCCGCGGCCGATGCCGGACATCTCCACCACCCGCTTCCCCGTCCCCGTCGACGCCGCCCTGCGCACCGCCGGCTGGCAGCCCGGCCGCTGGGACATCCGCCAGGCCGAAGCCTGGGCCGACGTCCTGCGCGGCCACACCTCGCCCGCCGGACACCGCCACACCGTCTTCCCCGCCGCCGTCGAAGCCTGGGCCGAATTCGGCGGCCTCACCCTCACCGCCCCCGGCCCCGGCCGCCGCAACGCCCCCGCGGCCCTGCGCTTCGACCCGCTGGCCGGGCTCCACCTCGCCCGCACCCTCGCCGACCTCGGCCGCGCCCTCGAAACCGACATCGCCCCCCTCGGCGAAGAAGGCGACCAGCAGGCCGTACTCGCCATCGACACGGGGGGCCGCGTCTACGCCCTGGACCACACCGGCGACTGGTACCTCGGCCCCGACATCGACGCCGCCCTGAACACCCTGATCACCGGCACCCAGCCCATCCGCCTGACCTCGGGCTGACCCGGACCCCGCCCGCCAGGACCGAGCCGTACGCAGCGCTTGCGCAGTTCCCCGCGCCCCTGGCAGCGTCTGGGGACAGGCACACCCAGCCCGTCATGGGGGTCCCCCTGGCCCTTGAGGCCTTGGGGGAGTTTGAGGACGAGCGCCCTCAAGGCGCGAACGGGGGTCTGGGGGCGGAGCCCCCAGAGGCAGGGTGGACACCCCCGGGGTCTGGGGCGGAGCCCCAGGGACGCTACGACACCACCGGAGCCCGGTCCGGCAGCACCGCCGACACCCGGAACCCACCCGCATCCGTCGCCCCCGACACAAACACCCCGCCCAGCGCCGTCACCCGCTCCCGCATCCCCACCAGCCCATTGCCGCCGGACGGCAGCCCCGCGTCCGCCGTGACCCCGTCCGCAGGACCGTTCTCCACCTGCATCGCCACCTCGGCCTCCCGACGGGCGAGCCGCACCATCACCTTCGCGCCCGCCGCATGCTTGTGCACATTGGTCAGCGCCTCCTGGATCACCCGGTACGCCGTCTGCTCCACCAGCGCGTCATACCCGCGCGCCTCCCCCTGCACCATCAGCTCCACCACCATCCCGGCCTCCCGGGACTGCCCCACCAGAGCCTCGATGTCCGCCAGACAGGGCCCCTCCTCCGCAGCCGCGGCAGCCACCGCCGCAGCCACCCCCACCGCCACCAACGGCACCGGATCCACCCGCACCGCCACCGGCTGCTGATCGGCGGCCCGCAACACCCCGAGCATCTCCCGCAACTCCGTCAACGCCTGCCGGCCCATGTCACCGACCAGCGCCGCGTTCTTGACCGCCTTCTCCGGATCCTTACGAGCCACCGCCTGCAACGCCGCCGCGTGCACCACCATCAACGACACCCGGTGCGCCACCACGTCATGCATCTCCCGGGCGATCCGCGTCCGCTCCTCCGTACGCGCCCACTCCGCCCGCTCCTCGGCCCGGTCCGCGAGCAGCGACAACTCCCGCTCCAGCGAATCCGCCCGCTCCCGCAACGACTCCATCAACCGCCGCCGCGCCCCTATATACAGTCCGTACAGCAGCGGCGGCCCCGCGATCCCGAGCGACATCACCACCGAGAGCAGCGGCACATACCAGCGCCCCGGGTCGTAATCACCCCGCTCCACGCTCTGATGCATCCGTACGAACGTGACGATGAACGTCCCCGCCACCGACATCCCCGCCAGGGCCGCCGTGATCCGGCGCGGCACGTCCGACGCGGCCAGCGTGTAAAGACCCACCACGCTCAGAACGAAACCCATGCTGGCCGGCGTCACCGCCACCGACACCAGCACCACGGCGATCGGCCACCGGCGCCGCAGCACCAACGACGCCCCCGCGACAAGGCCGAGCAACACCCCGGCCGGCACGGGCAACCCCGCGTCCCCCGCGAAGCCCACACCCTCCAGCGCACACTCCAGCGCGGAGATCAACCCGAGCAGCACATCCAGCACCGCGCTGCGCCTGCGTTCCCACCACCACCAGCCACGGGAGGTCAACCCCGTGGCTTCCTGGTAAGCCCCCGTTGCGGTCATAGCTCCCAGACTACGGGCGGGCGCGAACGTTTTTCCGTCGGCATACGCAGCACGAAATCGCATCGAACACGCCAGAAATCGGTGATCATCCCCCGATGCAGTGAATCGACCGGATATTCGAGCGGACATCCGCATTCCGGACGAGCGTGTCCGTATGACATCGACCACACCCGGCAAATACGCCGACTTCGAGGGCCTGCGCGAGCAGGCCCTCGCCCTGCGCCGAGAGGGCCTCAGCCGCCGCCAGATCCGCGACCGCCTGTTCGTCCGCAGCGAAGCCCTACTCACCCGGCTGCTGGAGGGCGAGCCGCCGCCCGAGTGGACCAAGCGCCCCAACGCCAAGGACGGGAAGAGGCTCAGGGCCAGGGAACTGCGGCAGCAGGGCTTGACGTACGCAGAGATCCAGGAGCAGCTACAGGTCTCCAAGAGCTCCATCTCCGCCTGGGTCCGTGACCTCCCGAAGCCGGCACCACGGTGGACGCACGTCGAGCGGATGCAGCGCCTGGACGCGGCGCACACGGCCTTTCGCCATGAGCGGGATGCCGAACGGGCAAGCCTTACGGAAGGGGCCACACGGGAGATAGGCGACCTCAGCGACCGCGAGCTCCTCCTGGTCGGCGCCGCGCTGTACTGGGCAGAGGGCACTAAGGACAAGGCCTACGCACGCCGGGAATGCCTGACGTTCATCAATAGCGACCCGCACATGATCCGGCTCTACGTGCGATGGCTCGGCCTCCTGGGCGTCGAAGCCCACAGGCTGCGCTGCACCCTGCACGTACACGCCTCCTCCGACGTGGACGAACTGACCCGCTTCTGGTCCGGGATCACCGGCGTGCCGGAAGACGCGTTCCTCAAGCCGAGCATCAAGCGACACACCTCCACCCGCCTCAACCGCGGCCAGGGGTACCGCGGCTGCCTGCGCGTCTCAGTCACCGGCAGCGCACGGCTGTATCGCCAAGTCGAGGGCTGGTGGCGCGGGATGGCAGCTTGGGCGACGTCACAAGACGACGTCGCGCCAACGCCCCCAGGTGCGGCATAGTAGGGGCTGCATCCGCGCCCGATCAACAAAATCGGACATAGCGGTAATCCCGGGTCGTCTAAGGGCAAGACGGGAGATTTTGGTTCTCCTCATGGGGGTTCGAGTCCTCCCCCGGGAGCCCAGCGGGTTGGGTCCTGACTGCACCAGTCAGGACCCGCCGCGTTTTCCCCCGCCCCCACCCCGATTTCATCCGCGAAACCCCCCGGTATCCTTCGGGTGTCCACCCCCCGAAGCCGAAGGGCACCTCCGTGAGCGCAACCCGCCCGGCCGCCGTCGTCGTCCTCGCCGCGGGTGAGGGCACCCGCATGAAGTCGGCCACTCCCAAGGTTCTGCACGAGATCTGCGGGCGCTCGCTCGTCGGCCATGTCGTGGCGGCCGCTCGTGAGCTGGAGCCCGAGCACCTCGTCGTGGTCGTGGGCCACGCCCGCGAGCAGGTGTCCGCCCACCTCGGCGCCATCGACGTCGACGTGCGCACCGCGGTCCAGTACGAGCAGAACGGCACCGGCCACGCCGTCCGGATGGCGCTGGAGGAGCTGGGCCAGACCATCGAGGGCACGGTCGTCGTGGTGTGCGGCGACACCCCGCTGCTGACCGGCGCGACGCTGGCGGAGCTGACCCGTACGCACGAGACGGACCGCAACGCGGTCACCGTGCTGACCGCCGAGGTCGCCGACTCCACCGGCTACGGCCGCATCGTGCGGGACAACGTCTCGGGTGCGGTGACCGCGATCGTCGAGCACAAGGACGCGACCGAGGCGCAGCGCGCGATCCGCGAGATCAATTCCGGTGTGTTCGCGTTCGACGGCGCTTTGCTGGCGGATGCGTTGGGCAAGGTGCGGACGGACAACAGTCAGGGTGAGGAGTACCTGACTGATGTGCTGGGAATTCTGCGTGAGGCGGGGCATCGGGTCGGTGCGTCGTTGGCGGGGGATTTCCGGGAGATTCTGGGGATCAACAATCGGGTGCAGTTGGCCGAGGCGCGTCGTTTGCTGAATGACCGGCTGCTTGAGCGGGCGATGCTGGCCGGTGTGACGGTGGTGGATCCGGCGACGACGTTCGTCGATGTCCAGGTGACGTTCGAGCAGGATGCCGTGGTGCTTCCCGGTACTCAGCTGCTGGGTTCGACGCATCTGTCGTCGGGTGCCGAGGTGGGCCCCAATTCGCGTCTGACGAACACGGTCGTGGGCCGGGGTGCCCGGGTCGACAATGCGGTGTCGTACGACTCGGAGGTGGGCGAGGGGGCGACGGTGGGCCCGTACGCCTATCTGCGGCCGGGTACGCGGCTTGGTGTGAAGGCCAAGATCGGTACGTACGTCGAGACGAAGAACGCGACGATCGGTGAGGGGACGAAGGTTCCGCATCTGTCGTATGTGGGGGACGCGACGATCGGTGAGTTCACGAACATCGGCGCGGCCAGTGTGTTTGTGAATTACGACGGTGAGGCCAAGCACCACACGACGATCGGCTCACACTGCAAGACGGGTTCGGACAACATGTTTGTTGCTCCTGTCACAGTGGGGGACGGTGCTTACACCGCTGCGGGTTCGGTGATCACGAAGGATGTGCCGCCGGGTTCGCTGGCTGTCGCCCGTGGCCAGCAGCGGAATATCGAGGGTTGGGTGGAGCGCAAGCGTCCGGGAAGTGCTGCCGCGCAGGCTGCTCAGGCTGCGGCCGAGCAGTCGGGCGGGGAGAACTGACCGGATTCGGGTGCGTCTTTCACGGCGTACCGTGATAGATGCGACAGGTGCACATATTCGGCCGGCTCGCCGCGACAGGGACCGCGGTGGGTTCGGCGGCATCGAACACGTCTGAGGAGACTGTGCTGTGACCGGGATCAAGACGACCGGCGAGAAGAAGCTGATGCTCTTCTCCGGCCGCGCCCACCCCGAGCTGGCCGAGGAGGTTGCGCACCAGTTGGGTGTGGGCCTCGTGCCGACGAAGGCCTTCGACTTCGCGAACGGTGAGATCTACGTTCGTTTCCAGGAGTCGGCGCGTGGTGCGGACTGCTTCCTGATCCAGAGCCACACGGCTCCGATCAATAAGTGGATCATGGAGCAGCTGATCATGATCGACGCCCTGAAGCGGGCGTCGGCGCGATCCATCACCGTGATCATTCCGTCCTACGGCTATGCCCGTCAGGACAAGAAGCACAAGGGCCGCGAGCCGATCTCGGCGCGTCTGGTGGCCGATCTGCTGAAGACGGCGGGTGCGGACCGCATTCTCACCGTCGACCTGCACACGGACCAGATCCAGGGCTTCTTCGACGGCCCGGTGGACCACCTGACCGCGCTGCCGGTGCTGGCGGACTACGTGGGTGCGAAGGTCGACCGCTCTAAGCTGACGATCGTGTCTCCGGACGCGGGCCGCGTACGGGTCGCCGACCGCTGGTGCGACCGTCTGGACGCGCCGCTGGCCATCGTGCACAAGCGCCGTGACAAGGACGTCGCGAACACGGTGACCGTCCACGAGGTCGTCGGTGACGTCAAGGGCCGGGTCTGCGTCCTGGTGGACGACATGATCGACACGGGTGGCACGATCTGCGCCGCTGCGGACGCGCTGTTCGCGCACGGTGCGGAGGACGTCATCGTGACGGCGACGCACGGCATCCTGTCGGGGCCTGCCGCGGACCGTCTGAAGAACTCCAAGGTGAGCGAGTTCGTGTTCACGAACACGCTGCCGGATCCGTCGGATCTGGAGCTCGACAAGATCACGGTGCTGTCGATCGCTCCGTCGATCGCCCGCGCGGTGCGCGAGGTCTTCGAGGACGGCTCGGTGACGAGTCTCTTCGAGGAGAACTAGCTTGTAGCTGTAGGGAGTTGGGGCCGCGTCCGATGTCGGGCGCGGCCCTTCTTCATGCCCGGGGGCCGGTGGCCCGCAGCGCGTCGACGGCGATTCTGGCGGCGCGTCCGATGGCGGCGTCGGCGGCGGGCAGGGTGGCGGCGGTGGAGGCGGCGCGGGTGAAGACGGCGACGGCGTAGCGCCCCCCGTCGGGGTATTCGACGACGCCGGCTTCGTGGCGGAGCGTGGGCAGGGTGCCGGTTTTTCCGCTGACGCGTACGTCGTCGAAGGGGAAGCCGGAGGCGAGGCGGTGGCTCCAGGCCTGGACGCCGAGGACGGCGCGGAGTTCGTCGCCCCAGGGTCCTTCGCAGACTTCGTCGCGCCAGATGGCGGTGAGCAGGGCGGCCATGTCGCGGGGGGTGGAGCGGTTGGTGCGGGTGGGGTCGAGGACGGTGAGGCGGGCGACGGCGGCGGGGTCGACGAGGGCTGCGGGGCCGCTGCGGCCGGTGTCGGTGACCATCGTGGCGTAGAGGCCGGCCTGGTTGTGGACGGCGATGGTGCGGGTCAGTCCGAGGGCGTTCATGGTGGCGTTGACGGTGTCGAGGCCGATGTGGTCCCAGAGGAGGTCGGCGGCGGCGTTGTCGCTGACGGCGATGGCGAGGGAGGCCAGGTCGCGCAGGGAGAGGCGGGCCGCGTCGCGCATGACGGCGAGCCCGGTGGGGCCGGGGGCGCGCCCGCCCGCGGGGATGTCGAGGGGGGTGGTGGGGTCGATGCGTCCGGCTGAGGCTTCGCGGTAGAGGGTGGCGACGAGGCACAGCTTGTGGACGCTGGCGGTGGAGACGGGGGTGTCGGCGCCCAGGGTGATGGCGGCGCCGGTGTCGATGTCGGTGGCGCAGAGGGATCCGGTGGTGCCGGCGTCGGTGAAGGCGGCGGTGATGCGGCTGCGTACGGGGGTGTTCACAGCGGGAACTCCGATGCGGGGCGGGGGAAGAGGCGCCGCTGGGGGGCGGTGGGGATGAGGCCCGCGGTGTCGCGCAGGACGTCGTGGGCGGCTTCGGTGAAGAGGCGGACGGCGGGGCCGTCGCGTCCGGCGGGCCAGGCGGTGGAGGTGCGCCAGGTGAGGGGGTTGGCGCGCAGGGGGCGCCAGGTGGTGCCGGGTTCGGGGGCCGGCCGGGGCAGGAGGGCGACGACGTGGGTGCCGGACAGGATGAGGGCGCGGGTGAATTCGATGCCGGCGACTTCGCGGACGGCGCTGGGGGTGCAGCCGTGGCGGGCGCAGGCGGTGAGGGTTTCGTCGTGGAGGGCGGGGGCGCCGGCGCGGGGGAAGAGGACGAGTTCGCGGCCGTCGAGTTCGCGTACGTCGATCTCGGGGTGGGCGGCGAGGGGGTCCTGGTCGGCGAGGAGGGCGCCGAGGGGCTGGTGGAGCTGGGGGCCGAAGCCGAGGCCGGTTGCGGGGCAGGGGTGGCGGACGATGCCGGCGTCGAGGGTGCCCGCGGTGAGTTCGGCGGTCTGGTCGGCGGTGTCGAGTTCGCGGAGGTCGAGTTCGCCGCCGGGGCTGCGTTCGCGGTAGGCGGTGAGGAGGGCGGCGACGGTGGCGCCGCCGAGCTGGGGCGGGACGGCGGCGCGCAGGGTGCCGGCGGCGCCTCCTTGGACGCGGCCGACGAGGGTGCGCAGGCGGTCGGCGGCGTCGAGGAGGGTGTCGGCCTCGGCGAGGACGAGGCGTCCGGCGGGGGTGAGGGTGGCGCCGGTGCGTCCGCGGTCGAGGAGGCGGACGCCGAGTTCGCGTTCGAGGCGCTGGATGCGCTGGGAGAGGGAGGGCTGTGCGACGCGCAGGCGTTCGGCGGCGCGGCCGAAGTGCTCTTCTTCGGCGACGGTGCGGAAGTACCTGAGGTGCAGCAGCAGGTCCATGAACAGCAAGAATAGGCGAACGGCTATGAAGCGCGATCTGATAGCCGGGCAGCGGGGTCTGATCCAATTGGGCGGGTGGGGGGTGGCCGGGTAGTCTGGGGAAGTTGCTCGGCGAGGGAGGCCGTACCTGAGGTACGGCGGTCCGTTATCGACGCGCTCTTCGTAGCAGGCCAGTCGTGGCCGGGTGACCGCCAATTTCTGGTTCACCTTCTACGAGGAGTGCACATGTCCGAGGTCAAGCTCGCCGCCGACGTCCGTACCAGCTTCGGCAAGGGCGCCGCCCGCAGCATCCGCCGTGCGAACAAGGTTCCCGGTGTCATCTACGGTCACGGCACCGAGCCGGTCCACGTGACCCTGCCGGGCCACGACCTGCTGCTCGCGCTGCGTACGCCGAACGTCCTGCTGTCCCTGGACATCGACGGCAAGACCGAGCTCGCCATCCCGAAGGCCGTCCAGCGCGACGCCATCAAGGGCTTCCTGGTCCACGTCGACCTGCTGCTCGTCAAGAAGGGCGAGAAGGTCACGGTCGAGGTCGCGGTGGAGACCGAGGGCGACCTGGCCCCGGGCAGCTTCCTGGTCGAGAACGTGCTGAACACGCTCTCCGTCGAGGCCGAGGCCACCCACATCCCGACCTCCGTCTCGGTCTCCATCGAGGGCCTTGAGGCCGGCGCGGCCATCCACGCCAAGGACATCAAGCTCCCGGCCGGCACCACCCTGGCCACCGACCCCGAGGCCGTCGTCATCCAGATCCTGGCCGCGCAGGCCGAGGAGCCGGCCGCCGAGACCGAGGCCGCCGAGGGCGCCGAGGCCTGAGCCGCAC
Source organism: Streptomyces mauvecolor (assembly GCF_039532965.1). Taxonomy (NCBI): domain Bacteria; kingdom Bacillati; phylum Actinomycetota; class Actinomycetes; order Kitasatosporales; family Streptomycetaceae; genus Streptomyces; species Streptomyces mauvecolor. The sequence goes on from NZ_BAAASQ010000013.1 coordinate 46,678, forward strand.
GCTCTGCCTGAGTTCCGTGCCGGGCACGGACTCCGACGGGGCGGCGGGCCACAATGGCCCGCCGCCCCGTTTTTTTCTTGCTCTGTGTACGTGAGGAGAAGCAGCCCCCATGACGACCGACGACGCGAACGCACCCTGGCTGATCGTGGGCCTGGGCAATCCGGGTCCGGAGTACGCGGCGAACCGGCACAACGTCGGGTTCATGACCGTCGATCTGCTCGCCGAGCGGATGGGGGGCAGGTTCAAGGCGCACAAGGCGCGGGCGCAGGTGGTGGAGGGGCGGATCGGTCCGCCGGGTCCGCTGAACCGCCGGGTGGTACTGGCGAAGCCGCTGTCGTACATGAATCTTTCGGGTGGCCCGGTGACGGCGCTGCGCGACTTCTACAAGGTTCCGGTGGCCAACATCGTTGCGATTCATGACGAGTTGGACATCGATTACGGGGTGCTGCGGCTGAAGCTGGGCGGCGGGGACAACGGGCACAACGGCCTGAAGTCGATCACGAAGTCGCTGGGGGCGGACTATCACCGGGTGCGGTTCGGGATCGGGCGGCCGCCGGGGCGGATGCAGGTGGCGGACTTCGTCCTGAAGGACTTCTCCTCGACGGAGCGCAAGGAGCTGGGTTACTTCGTGGACCGCGCGGCGGACGCGGCGGAGGCCTTGGTCATCGAGGGCCTGGAACGAGCCCAGTCGACGTACAACTCCTGACAAGGGCGGCGAAGCACCGCCGCCTCTCTGGGGAGAGGTTGACCGAACGTATCGTCACCCGCCAGGATCGCGCCCCATGACGAAACGGAGCCGTACCTTCCTGCTGTACGTGCGGCGGGCCGCGATGGCCCTGGTCGCCGCGCTGCTCCTGGTCGCCGGGTTCTGGTCGTCGTGGGGCACCGCCCAGCACGTGGTCCTGGCGAAGGGCCGCGACCACGGCACGCTGACGGTGACGAGGTGCGCGGACGACGTGTGCACCGGCCCCTACCGGCCCTCGGCGGGCTCGTCGGCGCACCCCGGCATGACGATCGCCGAGTCGGTGGCGGTCCGCCGGGGCGCCCGGATACCGGTGGTCGTGAAACCGGGCACGACGCAGGCGGTACGCAGCGGGGCAGCGGGCCTCCTGTACGCCTGGCTCCCCCTGGCGGGGGCGCTGCTGCTTGCGGCCCTGGTGATCGGCGGGGGGTTGCGGATGCCGCGGACGGGGTGGGTGGCGGGGTTGCTGGGCGCGGCGGCGATGGTGGCAGCATTCATCACCCTGTAACTCCGGGGGCACTGCCCCCGCCCCCGCGGCGAGTGAACGTCGTTCGCGTAGTTCCCCGCGCCCCTGGCTGGGTTGTCCTTGGCGGCGGGCTCATGCGGGCATGCCCCCTGGGGCGTCGGGCGATCGCGGGCCTCCGGGGTCTGGGGCGGAGCCCCAGGAACGGCCACCGCCCCTTCCCAGCCCCCGGAGGGTTGTGGGAAGGGGCGGGGTGGGGAGAAATCAGCCCGTGTTGCGCAGACCGGCCGCCACACCGTTCACCGTGAGGAGAAGGGCACGGGACAGCAGCGGATCAGCGGGCTCGCCCCGCTCGGCGGCAGACCGCTGGCGGGCCAGCAGGGCGACCTGGAGGTAGGAGATCGGGTCCAGATACGCGTCCCGGATCGCGAAGGTCTGCTGCAGCACCGGGTTCGCGCCGAGCAGTTCCTCACCCCCGGTGATCCGCAGAACCTCCCGCACCGTCAGCTCGTGCTCCGCCTCGATCGCCGCGAACACGTGCTTCAGCTCGTCCGGCACGAGCGTGTCGACGTAGTGCCGGGCGATCCTGAGGTCCGTCTTCGCGAGCGTCATCTCCACGTTGGAGAGGAAGTTGCGGAAGAAGTGCCACTGCTCGCTCATCTCGTCGAGCACCGTGTCGAGCCCGGCCTCGCGCAGCGCCTTGAGGCCCGAGCCGACGCCGTACCAGCCGGGCACGATCTGCCGGGACTGGGTCCAGCCGAAGACCCACGGGATCGCGCGCAGGCCGTCGAGGCCCGCACCCGAGTCGGGCCGGCGCGAGGGCCGCGAGCCGAGGTGCAGCTCGGCGAGCTGGTCGACGGGGGTGGAGGCGAAGAAGTAGGCCGGCAGGTCCGGGTCCTCGACCAGCTTGCGGTACGCGGAGTGCGCCGCGTCGGACACCGTGTCCATGGCCGCGTCCCAGCGCGCGAGCGCCTCGTCGGACTGGCGGGGCGCGGTGTGCAGGGCGGACGCCTGGAGGGTGGCCGCCACCGTGAGTTCGAGGTTCTCCCTGGCCAGGGACGGGATGAGGTACTTGTCGGAGATGACCTCGCCCTGCTCGGTCACCTTGATCTCGCCCTCCAGGGTGCCCCAGGGCTGGGCGAGGATGGCGTCGTGCGAGGGGCCGCCGCCGCGGCCGACGGTGCCGCCGCGGCCGTGGAAGAGGCGCAGCCGCACCCCGTACCGGTGCGCGACGTCGCGCAGCCGGCGCTGGGCGCGGTGGATCTCCCACTGGGAGGTGGTGATGCCGCCGAACTTGGAGGAGTCCGAGTAGCCGAGCATGACCTCCTGGACGTCGCCGCGCAGCGAGACGAGGCGGCGGTAGGACGGGTCGGCCAGCATCTCGTCGAGGATGACGTCGGCCGCGCGCAGCTCGTCCGTGGTCTCCAGGAGCGGCACGATGCCGATCTTGGCCCAGCCGCCGTGCAGGTCGAGCAGGCCGGCCTCGCGGGCGAGGACGGCGGCGGCGAAGACGTCGTCGGCGCCCTGGCACATCGAGATGATGTACGACTCGATGACCTCGGGCCCGAACCGCTCGAAGGCTTCGGAGATCGTCCCGAACACCCCGAGGGTCTTGGCCCCCGCCGCGTCCAGCGGAGCGGGAGTGGGCGCGAGCGGGCGCCGGGACCTCAGCTCCTTGGCGAGGAGCTTCTGCCGGTAGTCGCGCGGCATGTCGGCGTAGCGCCAGGACTCCTCGCCGAGCCGGTCGAAGAGCTGGCCGAGCGCGTGGTGGTGGGCGTCCGCGTGTTCGCGTACGTCCATGGTGGCGAGCTGGAGGCCGAACGCGGCGAGCGTGCGGATCGTACGGTCCATGCGGCCGTCGGCGAACAGGGCGCCGCGGTGGTCGCGCAGGGAGGTCTGGATGAGGGTGAGGTCGGCGATGAGCTCGGCGGTGCCGAGGTAGTCGCGGCCCGGCTGGTGCGGGGTGCCCTTGGCGAGCCGGTCCTTGGTGTGGACGAGCTTCTGGCGGATCGCGGTGGCCTTGAGCCGGTAGGGCTCCTCGGCGTTGAGGCGCTTGTAGCGGGGGCTGATCTCGGGGAGGGCTTCGAGGTCGGCCTGGAGGGAGGAGAGCAGCTCTTCGGTGGCTCCGGCGTAGCGGATGGAGTTGGAGAGCAGCCCCCGCAGGAAGTCGATCATTTCGAGCGCGTCGTTGATGCCGTGCTCGTGCTGGAGGATCAGCACGTCCCAGGTGACCTTGGGGGTCACGTTGGGGTTGCCGTCGCGGTCGCCGCCGATCCAGGTGCCGAAGGTGAGCGGCCGGGTGCCCGGGGGCAGCTCGACGCCGACGCGCTCCAGTTCGGCCGCGAGGTCCTCCAGTACGTCCCCGACGGCGCCGGCGTGGAGCTCGTCGAGGTAGTAGATGGCGTTGCGGGCCTCGTCGGCCGGTTCGGGGCGTACGACGCGGAGCTCGTCGGTCTGCCAGATCAGGTCGATGTTCTCGGCCAGGCGCAGGTCGTGGCGGCGCCGGTCGGAGTCGATGACCGGGGTTTCGAGGAGCTCGGCGATGCGGCGCAGCTTGTTCAGGACGGAGCGGCGGGCGGCCTCGGTGGGGTGGGCGGTGAAGACCGGCCGCACGTTGAGGTTCTTGACGCTCTCGCGGACGTGCTCGGGGTCGCCGTCCTTGAGCATGTCGGCGGTACGGGCGAGGAGGCTGCCCTCGGCGGCACGGTGGGCACGCAGCTCACGGCCGCGGTGGACCTGCTCGGTGACGTTCGCGAGGTGGAAATAGGTGGAGAACGCGCGCACCAGCTTGGCGGCGGTCTCGACTTCGGTGCCGCCGAGGAGTTCGGCGGCGGCTTCGCCGTCGCTCCGGGTCAGCGCGCGGACCCGCTCGACGAGCTCCAGGAGCTCGGGGCCCTCCTGTCGGACGAGGGTCTCGCCCAGGAGGTCACCCAGTCGGCGGATGTCGGCGCGCAGCTCGTGGCTGGCGGAGGGGGTCTGGTCGGCACTGCTCACAGGTGCGGCTCCTTGCAGTGTTTGAGCACGTCTGGAGGGTTCTGGAGGCTTGCGGACCGCGCTGTCCGACGAGACACAGGATAGGTGTCCCGTTCCGCCCCGCCGTCACGGGCTCTTGTCCCCGGCCACGGCACTGCCATACTTACGTTGCCGTAGGTTACGCAACCGTAGCCAGGCAATCCCTCTCGAATTCCTCACCCTGCCGGGGGTACTCCCCATGACCACCAGTCCCGATCTGCTCAAGTCGCCGGACGAGCCTCCGTTGCCGTCCGCGACGCTGGGCGGCGAGAGCAAACGCTCCATCGAGCAGATCGCTCTGCTGCTCTTCATCACGGTGCCCTTCGTGGCGCTCCTCGCGGCGGTGCCGCTCGCCTGGGGCTGGGGGGTGAGCTGGCTCGATCTCGGCCTCCTGGTGTTCATGTACTACCTGGGCTGCCATGGCGTGACGATCGGTTTCCACCGCTATTTCACGCACGGTTCTTTCAAGGCGAAGCGGCCGCTGCGGATCGCGCTGGCGGTCGCGGGCTCGATGGCGGTGGAAGGGCCGCTGGTGCGCTGGGTGGCCGACCATCGCAGGCACCACAAGTTCTCGGACGCGGAGGGCGACCCGCATTCGCCGTGGCGGTTCGGCGAGACGCTGCCGGCGCTGATGAAGGGCCTGTGGTGGGCGCACATCGCCTGGATGTTCGACGAGGAGCAGACCTCGCAGGAGAAGTACGCCCCGGATCTGCTCGCCGACCCGGCGATCCGCCGCATCTCGCGCGACTTCGTGTTCTGGACGGCGCTGTCGCTGGCGGTTCCGCCGCTGGTGGGCGGTCTGGTGACGATGTCGTGGTGGGGCGCGTTCACGGCGTTCTTCTGGGGCTCCCTGGTGCGGGTCGCGCTGCTGCACCATGTGACGTGGTCGATCAACTCGATCTGTCACGCGGTGGGCAAGCGGCCCTTCAAGTCGCGTGACCGCAGCGGCAACGTGTGGTGGCTGGCGGTGCTCTCGTGCGGCGAGTCGTGGCACAACCTGCACCACGCGGACCCGACGTCGGCGCGGCACGGTGTGATGCGCGGGCAGATCGACTCCAGTGCCCGGATCATCCGCTGGTGCGAGCAGCTGGGCCTGGCCCATGACGTGCGCTGGCCGAGTGCGGCCCGTATCGACTCCAAGCGGAACGAGGACGGCGGCCGGTCCCGGCGCAAGGAAAAGGCCGCCGAGGCGGCATGATGGACGACGTGGCGACCGACTCCAGTACCACCCGTACCACCAGCACCTCTGGTTCCTCCCGCTCGGCCGGGGCCCCGGGCTCCGCAGACAAGCCCCGGCGCACCCGCCGGACCCGGATGACCGGCGCCGAGCGCCGGGAGCAACTGCTGGACATCGGTCGCACACTCTTCGCGGAGAAGGGCTTCGAGGGCACCTCGGTCGAGGAGATCGCGGCGAAGGCGGGCGTGTCCAAGCCGGTGGTGTACGAGCACTTCGGCGGCAAGGAAGGCCTGTACGCGGTCGTCGTGGACCGGGAAATGCGCTCGCTGCTCGACGGCGTGACGGGCGCGCTGACGGCGGGGCACCCGCGGGAACTCCTGGAGCAGGCCGCATTCGCCCTGCTCGACTACATCGAGACGTATACGGACGGATTCCGCATTCTGGTCCGCGACTCCCCCGTCGCCCAGTCGACCGGAACGTTCGCCTCGCTGATCTCCGACATCGCGACGCAGGTCGAGGACATTCTGGGCCTGGAGTTCAAGGCCCGCGGTTTCGACGCGAAACTGGCGCCGCTGTACGCGCAGGCACTGGTCGGCATGGTGGCCCTCACCGGGCAGTGGTGGCTGGACGTGCGCAAGCCCAAGAAGGCGGAAGTCGCCGCGCATCTGGTGAATCTGGCCTGGCACGGTTTGGACGGTCTTGAACCGAAACCGCGCCTGATAGGGCACCGCAAAAACTGATACCCACTCCCCCGGACACTCTCCGAGCAACAGCGGACAACATCGGCCCCAATTTTCACTTCAACTGCACAAGAATCCGCTGTAGTCTTCACGCACAATCCCGGGGGGGATTTTCGCCATTCCTCGCGTGCAATCACCCGTGACTGCCTGCAGCGCCGCCACGGCGTGCGTGCCGCGCCTTTTTGCGCGCCCATGCGACGACGAATACGCAGCGATTCCCATTCCCCCCGGATCTACCCGCTTATTCCCATGGGGGGAATTTTGTCCTCTGTGCGCACCAAGCGCGCGAGCCGCCTCGCGGCCTGCACCGCCATCGTTCTCTCGGCGGGCATGCTGCTCGCCGGGCCGGCCTCGGCCGACACCAGCCCGGCGGGGCCGCGCCCGGCTGCGAAGCCGGCGCCCCAGGCCCCGGCGCCCTCGGCCAAGCTGCCCAAGCGCAAGGCCCCGTACGCCGCGACCGGCTCGACCGTCACCACGAAGCCCCGCTTCGACCTGGACAAGGACGGCACCAGCGACCTCTTCTACCGGAGCCTCAACGACCAGGTCTTCCTGGAACCGTGGAAGATCGACACCAACCCGGCGGTCCCCAACAGCTTCGGCGCCTTCAAGGACCTCGTCGAGCCCGGCGACATCGACGGCGACGGCAACCCCGAGCTGTTCGTAGTGTCGCCGACCGGCACGCTCTCGCTCTTCAGCGGTCTGTCCTCCTCGCCGACCAAGGACGCGGACGGCAAGGACAGCCTGAACGTGTTCGGCGGCTCGCTGACCTGGACGAGCAACGGCTGGAATGCCTACAACAAGCTGTTCTCCCCCGGTGACGTCACCGGCGACGGCAAGTCCGACCTCCTGGCCCGTACGCCCTCCGGCGACCTGTACCTGTACCCCGGCACCGGCTCGGTCAGTGGCAGTCCGTTCGGCGACCGGATCAAGGTCGGCAGCGGCTGGGGCATCTACGACCAGCTCGTCGGCGCCGCCGACATGAACGGCGACGGCATCGCCGATGTCGTGGCCCGCACGCCCTCCGGCGACCTGTACTTCTACCCGGGCTCCGGCAGCGCGGCGGCCCCGCTGAGGGACCGGGTCAAGATCGGTAGCGGCTGGGGGATCTACAACCAGCTCTTCAACCTCGACGACAACCAGGGTCACTCCGAAATCGTCGGGCGGGACGCCGCCGGTGCCTTCTGGATCTACGAGTCCGACGGCAAGGGAGGCCTTGGCGCCCGCACCGACATGAACGCCCGGAACTGGTACAGCTCCGACCTGGCCAACACCGGCGGGAACCCCGCTTACGGCAAGAGCGAGCTCATCGGTATCACCAAGTCGGGCACGTTCACCTACTACCGGGCCAAGGGCAACGGCACCTTCTTCGACCCCTACACCGGCACCCCCGGCGCGTGGGCGGGCGCCCCTGAAAACGCGGTCTCCTTCGCCTCCTCCCTGGACAGCTCCTCGCGCTGGGGCAGTTTTCTCCAGGTGAGCTACGACGGCCACCTGTTCGTCGAGAACGCCGACCTCGGCGGCGGCTGGGACGCGTTCAACGGGCTTGCCGGCGTGGGCGACCTGACCGGTGAAGGCAACGGCGACCTGCTGGCCCGCGGCAACAACGGGCACCTGTACCTGTACCCGGGCAACGGGCACGGCACCGGCTTCTACAACCGGGTCGACCTGGGCGCGGGCTGGAACGGGTTCAACAAGCTGGTCGGTGCCGGTGACATCAACGGCGACGGCATCGCGGACCTGCTGGCCCGCGACGGCAACGGCCACCTGTTCGTGTACCCGGGCAAGTCCACCCCCGGCTTCGGCAACCGCATCGACCTCGGCGGCGGATGGAACGGCTACAGCAAGCTCGCAGTCCCGGGGGACATCACCGGCGACGGCCGTGCGGATGTGATCGGTGTCGACGGTTCCGGCACCGCCTGGCGCTACGACGCCAACGGTACGGGCACCTTCAAGGAGCGCGTGAGCCTCGGCGGCGGCTGGAACACGTTCAACGGCCTCTACTGAGCGACTCAGTGATGACGAGTGCCCCGTTCCCCTCTCGGAGAGGGGAACGGGGCACTCTGCGTTCATCCGGAAGCAGGAACCGGCTCCAGGAATTCCAGGCGGTTGCCCACCGGGTCCTCGGAGTAGAAGCGCCGGTGGCCCGGCAGGCTGTCGTCCCGGACGACCTTCGCGCCGCGCTCCTCCAGGCGGCGCGCGTACGCCTCGATCGAGGTGACGCGCAGCCCCGGGTGAGCCTTCTTCGCGGGGCGGAAGTCCTCCTCGATGCCGAGGTGGAGCTGGACCGGCCCGTACCGGAACCAGCAGCCGCCGCGTGCCGCGAGGGCCGGGGGCTTGGGGATTTCGGTCATGCCGAGTATGTCTGCGTAGTACGTCCTCAACTGCGGCTCGCTGCCCGGCGGGGCGGCGAGCTGCACATGGTCGACGGCGGCGAGCATCGGCGAAATTCCCCTATTTCTTCCTGGCCACGGCGAAAATGCGGCGGAACGGGAAGACCGTGCCGTGCGGGCCCGGCGGATAGGCCTCGCGGAGCCGGTCGCGGTATTCGGCGAGCAGAGCGTCCATGGCTTCCTGGTCCCCGTCGAGGGCGGTGAGCACGGGCCGCAGGGCGGTGCCCTTCACCCAGTCGAGGACGGGGTCGGTGCCGGTGAGCAGCTGGCAGTAGACGGTTTCCCAGACATCGGCCTCGCAGCCGAGGTCGGCGAGGCGGGTGAGGTAGTCGGCGGGTTCGAGGATATGGACGTAGCGGCGGCCGTGATCATCGAGGCGGCGGCGCCAGCGCGGGGACTCGCAGAGTTCGGCGAGGATCGCGTGGCTGGGCGAGGTGAAATTGCCGGGCACCTGGAAGGCGAAGGTGCCGCCGGGGCTCAGGCCGTCGATCCAGGCGGGGAACGACTCGGGGTGGTTGGGGACCCACTGCAGGGCCGCGTTGGAGACGATCAGGTCGTACGGTTCGCCCGGCACCCAGTGCGCGGCGTCGGCGACCTGGAAGTCGAGCCAGCCGCCGCCGGCGGTGGTGCCGGCGTGGTCCTTGTCGGCCTGGGCGAGCATCTGCGGCGACAGGTCGAAGCCGGTGATGCGGGCGTCGGGCCAGCGGTCGGCGATGCGGGCGGTGACATTGCCGGGGCCGCAGCCGAGGTCGGCGATCCGCGGCGAGAGACCGCCGATCGCGGGGAGTTCCGGAATGCGGCTGAGCAGGTCGAGGAACGGGCGGGTGCGGTGCCCGGCGTGACGCAGATACTGCTGAGGATCCCAGACCGGTGGCTCGGTCTGTGTGGTGGTCGTCGATGAATCGGAATGCATGTTCGAGCCCCCTTGCAGGTACGGCTGGCCGAAGCGGAACAGGGTCCCGGCCCCTCCATGCCCAATGGTGGCTCGATATATATCTTGACGTCAAGAGACTTCACGTCGACAGACCCTCTACACTGATCGCCATGGAGGACGAGGTCGACCGACTGGTCGCAGCATGGCGNCATGGAGGACGAGGTCGACCGACTGGTCGCAGCATGGCGCCGAGAGCGCCCGGACCTCGACGTGGAACCACTCGAGGTGCTCAGCCGGGTCAGCAGGCTGGCCCGCCATCTCGACCGGGCCCGCAGGCTCGCGTTCGCCGAGCACAGCCTGGAACCCTGGGAGTTCGACGTACTGACGTCGCTGCGGCGCGCGGGCGCCCCCTACCAGCTCTCGCCCGGGCAGCTGCTGACGCAGACGCTTGTCACCTCGGGCACGATGACCAACCGGATCGACCGGCTCGCCAAGAAGGGCCTGGTCGAGCGGCTGCCCGACCCCAGCGACCGGCGGGGGGTCCTGGTGCGGCTCACGCCCGAGGGGCGCGACCGGGCCGACCAGGCGCTCGCCGGGCTCCTCGAGCAGGAGAGGGCCATCCTCGGCGAGCTCAGCCGGGGCCAGCGGGGCGAACTGGCGGCCCTGCTACGCCAGTTGACCGCCCCGTTCGACAACATCCCCGGCTAGGTCGACCGGGCCCACGCCCGCCCGGCGGGCCAGGGCGACGGCCGCGAGCGTGGAGTGCACGCCGAGCTTGCCGAGCACGTTCTGCATGTGGGTACGCACCGTGTGCGGGGACAGGAACAGGCGCTCGGCGACCGCCTTGCGGCCGAGCCCGGCCACCATGCAGCGCAGCACCTCGCGCTCGCGCGGGGTGAGCGACTCGACGAGCCGCTCGGACTCGGTGCGGTGCTTGCGGGCGGCGGTCAGCTCGCGCAGGACGCCCGTGAGCAGTGCGGGCGGCAGATGCGTCTCGTCGCGCAGGACGCCCCGGATGACGGCGAGCAGCCGTTGCAGGGAGCAGTCCTTGGCGACCCAGCCGCAGGCGCCGGCCTGCAGGGCGAGGGCGGCCCGGCGCGGGTCGTCCTTCTCGGCGAGTACGACGGTGCGCACCGCGGGCTGGCCCGAACGCACGCCCGCGACCAGGGAGATGCCGTCCACCAGGCCGTCGGCGCCGCTGTCGGGCACCGCGCGGGCCACCGGGACCGTCGCCGATGTGCCCAAGTCCGCGTCGACGAGCATCACATCGAATCTGCGGCCCTCGGCGGCACCCCGCTCCAGGCAGCGCAGCGCCGCGGGGCCACTGCCCGCGGCGGCGACGTCCACATCGGGCTCCGCCGCCAGGGCCGCGGCGAGCGACTCGGCGAAGATGCGGTGGTCGTCCACCACCAGAACTCGGATACGTACCAAGTGACACCCCCAGGGTCGGGGGACGGACCGGTACGGGTACGGCGCCCGGAGCTGGGTTCACCGCAGTCGCACGGCCGCCGCCGTGCACTGAGTACTACCCCACCCCGGGCGACGTACCCGACTGTCTCGCCCCCTGATCAACACCGGCCCCCACCGGTGTTGTGCATCAGCGTAGGGCCGTGAGCTGTGAGCGGAAGGCACTTTGCAGAACTGATTGAACCCGTGCGGCTACTTGGCGTGCGCGAATGTTTAGGGTGAGTTCCATGTTTCGTATCGAGACAGAAGTGGACAAGGACCGGCAGGCGCAGCTGCATCGGCGGCTGCGGGACACGAATACGGAGCGCTCCCCGGTGCTGCGCGCCCTGCGCGGAACGCCGTCGGAGAAGGAAGTCCCTTTGCACGTCTGGGGGTTGAACGAGGAGGGGCTGCTCGCGGGGGGCCTGGTGGGGCGCACGTGGGCGGGGTGGCTGCACGTCGACCTCCTGTGGATCGAGGCGGGGCTGCGCTCGGGGGGCCTGGGCTCTCAACTCCTCGCCTCGGCCGAGGAGTTGGCGCGCGCCGAGCGGGGTTGCGGATTTTCCCGGGTGGAGACGTGGGACTTCCAGGCGCCGGGGTTCTACCGCAAGCGGGGGTACGAGGTGGTGTGCGCGATCCCCGACTATCCTCCGGGGGTCACGGAGTACACCCTGACCAAGCGCCTGGGCTAGGGCCCCACCCTGCCCGGGGCTCCGCCCCGGACCCCGAGGGACTCGCCCACCCGCCCGCCCGTTACTCAGGGTGGGATGGTTCGGCCCCTGGGGCTGCGCCCCAGCCCCCCTCCACCCCCGGCGGCCACGCGGCACAGCCGCAAAGGGTTGCAGCGGGAAGGGGCGGGGAGGGGCCAACCGGGTCTGGGGCGGAGCCCGCAGCGCACCCCGCCGAACCACCCCGCCCCCCTCACCCCACCCGCCGCGCCCCCTCCGACGGCACCGCCTCGAACACCCTCGGGCGGGTCAGGCCGGATGCCTCGAAGGAGGCGACCAGGGCCTTCGTCACGGGGCCCACCCCCGCCTCCTCCACCAGCACGATCGCCGAGCCCCCGAAACCCCCGCCCGTCATGCGCGCACCCAGCGCCCCCGAGGACACCGCCGTGGACACCACCAGGTCCAGCTCCGCGCAGGACACCCGCAGATCGTCCCGCAGGGAGGCGTGGCCCTCGGTCAGGACGGGGCCGACGCCCCGGACGTCGCCCGCCGACAGCAGCGCCGCCACCCGCTCCACCCGCTCGTTGTCGCTCACCACATGCCGTACGTAGTCCCGTACGATCGGGGACGACAACTGGCCCAGCGCGGTGGGGAGTTGTGCGAAGGAGATCTCGCGCAGGGTCCGTACACCCAGCTCCCGCGCGCCCTGCTCGCAGCCGGCGCGCCGTTCGGCGTACGCGCCGTCCCCCAGCGCGTGCTTCACGCGGGTGTCCACGACCAGGAGTCGCAGACCGTGCGCCGGCAGATCGAAGGGGATCTGGTTCCTGCTCAGGCCCCTCGCGTCCAGGTGCAGCACATGGCCCTCCGTGCAGCACGCCGACGCCGTCTGGTCCATGATCCCGCAGGGGACGCCCACGAAGTCATTCTCCGCGCGTTGCGCCAGACCGGCCAGCTCTTCCATCGACAGGCGGAGTTGGAATACATCACGCAGCGCAAGCCCCGTCACCACCTCCAGCGCCGCCGACGACGACAGGCCCGCGCCCGTCGGTACCGTCGACGTCAGGTGGATGTCGGCGCCCGGCACCTCGTGGCCCGCCTGTCGCAGTGCCCACACCACGCCCGCCGGGTATGCCGCCCAGCCCGCGCCGGACAGCGGCTCCAGGTCGTCGGTCCGGAGTTCCACCACCGGGCCCTCGATGTCCGCCGAGTGGATGCGCAGGACCCCGTCCGTGCGCCGGGACACCGCCGCCACCGCCGTGTGCGGCAGGGCGAGCGGCATGACGAAGCCCTCGTTGAAGTCGGTGTACTCGCCGATCAGGTTGACCCGGCCCGGTGCCGCCCACACCCCCTCGGGCTCGTATCCGTACAACTCCCGGAAGGCGGCGGCCACTTCACTCACCCGGGTGCTCCGTCCGCCGCGCGAACGCCCAGGCGTCCGCCACGATTCCGGCGAGGTCGGCGCGCGAGGGCTGCCAGCCCAGGCGTTCGTGGGCGCGCGCCGCCGAGGCCACCAGGACCGCCGGGTCGCCGCCGCGCCGGCCCGCGACGACCTCCGGGACCGGATGTCCGGTCACCTTGCGTACGGTCTCCACGACCTCGCGGACCGAGAACCCGTTGCCGTTGCCCAGGTTGCAGACCAGGTGCTCGCCCGCCGTCGCCGCGTCGAGCGCGAGCAGGTGGGCCTCCGCCAGGTCGGCCACGTGGATGTAGTCCCGTACGCAGGTGCCGTCCGGGGTCGGGTAGTCGTCGCCGTAGACCGAGATGAACTCCCGCTCCCCCAGGGCCACTTGGAGCACCAGCGGGATCAGGTGGGACTCCGGGTCGTGGCGTTCGCCGCAGTTTCCGTACGCGCCCGCCACGTTGAAGTAGCGCAGCGACACCGCGGCCAGGCCGTGGGCCGTGCACTCGCCCGCGATCATGTGGTCGACCGCGAGCTTGGAGGCCCCGTACGGGCTGGTCGGGGCCGTCGGGTCGGTCTCGGTGATCGGGGTCGAGACCGGTTCGCCGTAGGTCGCGGCCGTGGAGGAGAAGACCAGCGTGCGGACGTCCGCGTCGCGCATCGCCCCGAGCAGCGCCATCGTGCCGCCGACGTTGTTCGACCAGTACTTCTCGGGGTTCACGACCGACTCGCCGACCTGCGAGAACGCCGCGAAGTGGAGGACCGCGTCGAAGGAGAGGTTCAGCCACTTGGCCGCGTCCTGGATGCGGCCCTCGATGAACTCGGCACCCGCCGGGACCGCCTCGCGGAAGCCTGTGGAGAGGTCGTCCAGGACGGTCACCTCGTGGCCGGCCTCGACCAGATGGGCCGCCACCACGCTGCCCACGTACCCCGCACCGCCCGTCACCAGGTACTTGCTCACTTACTGGCCACCTCTCGCAGTCGTTCGGCCGCGGCCTCCGGCGGCACGTCGTTGATGAACACGCTCATGCCGGACTCGGAACCCGCGAGGTACTTCAGCTTGCCGGAAGTGCGTCGGATGGTGAAAAGCTCGAGATGGAGCCCGAACTCCTCGCGGTCGACGGCGCCCTCGCCCCTGAACGGCGCCTGGTGCCAGGCGGCGATGTAGGGGGTGGGCGGCTCGTCGGGGCCGAAGATCCGGTCGAAGCGCCTCAAGAGTTCCAGATAGATCTGTGGGAACTCTGTGCGCGCGCCGTCGTCGAGCGCCCGCAGGTCCGGGACGCGCCGCTTGGGGTGCAGATGGACCTCGTACGGCCAGTGGGCCGCGTACGGCACGAACGCCACCCAGTGTTCGCCTTCGAGGACCACCCGGTCGCCGTCGGCGAGCTCCCGCTCGACCACGTCGTCGAAGAGGTTGCGGCCGCCGGTGCGCTCGCGGTGCTCGGCGAGCGAGCGCAGCATGAGGGCGGTGCGGGGGGTGGTGAAGGGGTAGCCGTAGATCTGGCCGTGCGGGTGGCCGAGGGTGACTCCTATTTCGGCACCCCGGTTCTCGAAGCAGAACACCTGCTGAACTTGGGGGAGTTCAGCGAGTTCGGCGGTGCGGTCGGCCCAGGCCTCCAGGACGAGCGCGGCCTGCTCCTCGGTGAGGTCGGCGAAGGACGCGTCGTGGTCGGAGGTGAAGCAGACGACCTCGCAGCGCCCGGAGTCGCCGGCGAGGGAGGGGAAGCGGTTCTCGAAGACGACGACGTCGTAGTCGGCGGCCGGGATCTCGCTGAGGCGCCCGTCGCGGGATGGGCACAGGGGGCATTCGTCGGCCGGCGGGTGGTAGGTGCGGGCCTGGCGGTGGGAGGCGACGGCGACGGCGTCGCCCAGCAGCGGGTCGCGGCGGATCTCGGACGCGGTCGAGACCGGGTCGAGGGGGCGGGGATCCGTCTCGTCCCGTACGAGGTCGTCCCGCGAGTCGTAGTAGAGCAGCTCACGACCGTCGGCGAGCCGGGTCGACGTCTTCTTCACCTGCAACCAACCTCCACCATCCAACAGAACCGCACACAACAAACCACAAGCCAACAGGCTCCGTCAATGGGCGTGCAAGCGGTTGCTATGGATGATCAAGTACGGCGGCGAAGCGCGACGGCAGGCCGGGCCGAGGTCCACGCTCGATCACAATCAAACAAACAATCTCATCAAAACTGTTCAGTTTCTGAACATGGAGGCGTAGGTTCCCGTCCCGGATCAGTAAGCGCGACGAAGCGAGTACGCATGCAATACCTGGCCGCGGGGCTTCGGCTCCCCACCAACGGGCTCGACTACACGATTCTGGCGATCTACTTCATCGTCGTTCTGGGCATCGGCTTCGCCGCCCGCGCCAGCGTGAAGACCAGCCTCGACTTCTTCCTGTCGGGCCGGTCGCTGCCGGCCTGGGTGACCGGGCTCGCCTTCGTCGCCGCCAACCTCGGCGCCACCGAGATCCTGGGCATGTCCGCGACGGGCGCCCAGTACGGCGTCGCGGTCGTGCACTGGTACTGGATCGGCGCGATCCCGGCGATGGTCTTCCTCGGGCTCGTGATGATGCCCTTCTACTACGGCTCGAAGGTCCGCTCCGTACCGGAATTCCTGCTCCAGCGCTTCGACAAGTCGGCGCACCTGCTGGCCTCGGTGCTTTTCGCGTTCGCCGCGGTGCTGATCGCGGGCGTCAACCTGTACGCCCTCTCGATCGTCGTGGAGGCGCTGCTCGGCTGGCCGCAGTGGGTGGCGATCGTCGTCGCCGGGCTCTTCGTGCTCGCCTACATCACCATCGGCGGGCTGTCCTCGGCGATCTACAACGAGGTGCTCCAGTTCTTCGTGATCCTGGCCGCGCTCATACCGCTGACGATCCTGGGCCTGAAGCGGGTCGGCGGCTGGGACGGCCTGACCGGGTCGCTCAAGGCGAGCCACGGCGACAACTTCCTGTCCGCGTGGGGCGGCACCGGCATCGGCCAGGCCAACCCGCTGGGCGCGAACTGGCTGACCATCGTGCTCGGGCTCGGCTTCGTGCTGTCCTTCGGGTACTGGACGACCAACTTCGCCGAGGTGCAGCGGGCGCTGTCCGCGAAGAACCTGAGCGCGGCCCGGCGCACCCCGCTGATCGCCGCGTTCCCGAAGATGTTCATCGTGTTCCTGGTGATGATCCCGGGCCTGGTCGCGGCCGTGCTCGTGCCCAAGATCGGCACGCCGGGCTCGGACCTGACGTACAACGACGCGATCCCGATGCTCATGCAGGAGCTGCTGCCCAACGGCGTGCTCGGCATCGCGGTGACCGGTCTGCTCGCGGCGTTCATGGCGGGCATGGCGGCGAACGTGTCGTCCTTCAACACGGTGTTCACGTACGACATCTGGGCCAAGTACGTGAAGAAGGACCAGCCGGACGGCTACTACCTGAAGTTCGGCCGCCTGATCACGGCGATCGGGGTGCTCGCCTCGATCGGTACGGCGTTCATAGCCTCCTCCTTCTCCAACATCATGGGCTACCTCCAGACCCTGTTCTCCTTCTTCAACGTGCCCATGTTCGTGGTGTTCGTGATCGGGATGTTCTGGAAGCGGGCGTCGGTGAAGTCGGGGGTGTGGGGACTCTTCGCGGGCACCGCGGCGGCGATGGTCAACTACTTCTGGATCTACAAGCAGGGTGTCGTGTCCATCCCGACCGACCAGGGCGCGAACTTCGTCTCGGCGATCGTGGGCTTCGTGGCGGGTGCGGTGGTGATGGTGCTGGTCACCCTGTTCACAGCGCCGAAGCCGGCCTCCGAGCTCGCGGGCCTCGTCTACGGGACGAAGTCCCCCGGCGTCGAGGAGCCGCCCGCCGAGGGCGACGCGGCCTGGTACCGCCGGCCCGCCCTGCTCGGCTGGGGCGCGATCGCGCTGGCCGCGCTCTGCTACGTCCCCTACTCCTTCTGACTCGGAGGTCACCTCACATGTCCGAACTGCAGCGAGAAGTAACCGAGTTGGAGCGAAAGTCGGCGTCGGCGGCCCGGTTGTTCGACATCCGCCGCATCATCGGGGGGCTGTTCACCCTGTACGGGGTGATGGTGGGCGGGGCGGGGGTCTTCGCGTCCTCCGCGGACCTGAAGAAGGCGCAGGGGGTGAACATCAACCTCTGGACGGGGCTGGGGATGCTGGCCCTGGGACTGTTCTTCCTGATCTGGCTGAAGCTGCGGCCTACGGCTCCGCCTGTACCCGAGGACGGCTGAGGGGTTCTGCGGGTGGGGGTTGGCTGGGGGGCGGGCCGGTCAGGTGCGAGTCGGCTGTGACTGGTCGCGCAGTTCCCCGCGCCCCTGGCAGGATCGATGCCGGCCACCACCGGCATCTTCAGCCTGTCATGGGGCCCCTGGCCCTTGAGGCGCGGACGGGGTCTGGGGCGGAGCTCCAGCGCATCCCGCCGGGTCGCACCCGACACCTCACCCCCCTACAGGGAATCCGCGCTCGGCTGGGCCGCGCGGTCCAGGAGGCCCGTTCGCGCGGCCAGCGCCGCCGCCTCAAGGCGTGAGCCGACCCCCAGCTTCATCAGGACGCGCTGGACGTGGGTCCGGGCCGTCGAGGGCGCTATCCCCATGCCCGCCGCGATCAGCCGCGTGTCCTCGCCGTCCGCCACCCTGACCAGCACCTCCACCTCGCGCGGGGTCAGCAGTTGCAACAGCCTCTGGCCCTCGTCGTCGGGCTGGGCCGCCGGGTTGAGGAGTTCGGCGAACGCGCCCTGCAACAGCTGCGGGGCCACCGCCGCCTCCCCCGCCCGGGCCTTCACCATCGCCCGCTCGACACCCTCGATGCGCTCGTCGTGGCGCACGTACCCCGACGCCCCCGCCGCGAACGCCGCCGCGATTCCGCGCGGGCTCGGCACCGGGCCGAGCACCACCACGGCCACCTGCGGCCGCTCCCGTTTGATCCGTACGATCGGGTCGAACACCCCCGGTTCGGCGGGCGAGGCCGTGCCGAGCAGGCACACCTCCGGCGCCCGGCTCACCACCAGTTCGGCGGCCCCGGCGACCGGAGCCGCCGCGGCGAGCACCCGGTGGCCCCGCAGTTTCAGCGCCGAGGCGAGTGCCTCGGCGAGCAGCCGGTGGTCGTCGACCACCATGAGCCGCACGCCCATCGAGCTACCCCCCATCCCCTCGGCTCTCCCCAGCTCTGCGAGCTGAGGGCAGCCCACTCGGACCCCCCGGTCCCCGGCCCCTCTTGCCCCGGCAAGCTACACGCTTGTTCGACGCCGCGCGCCCCTTACCGGTAAGAAGCCCCCAGAATGCCGAATTCTCCGGCATTCAGGCCCGGTTGAGGAAGAAGGAGGGGACACACAAGGAGCGAACTCGACCCGTACCGAACCGCCCGCACGCCCCCCGACCTGCGAGGGAACAGGTGGCCGAAAGCGAGTGCGGGAAAAGCGGAAGGCCCCGGCGGCGGAGTTCGTACTCCGCCGCCGGGGCCTTCCCCGGACCCGCGCCTCAGCTCGTGCCGGTCGCCATGAACAGGAACTTCTTGTCGGCGTCGCTCGCCGAGTACGGCTTGCTCAGGAGCACCGCGCCCAGGTACAGGCGGCCGTTTCCGTAGAGCATTTCGGAGTACTTCGGCGAGAACGACGTGATCGCGTCGCGGACCGCGCGGTCGGCCGGGTTCTCCAGGAGCAGTGTCGACTTGAGGCTGCCGCCGTCGATGCTGACGACCTGGGTGCCCTTGTTGTACGGGGCGTCCTTGTACGCGATGACGTTGTTGCCGTCCATGCGCATCGGGTACAGCGTGTAGCCGTCGCCCGCGTCCGCCTTGCCGGGCACGGGCTGGCCGGTGGTGAGGTCGAAGGCGACGATCTCGTTGGTGCGGCCGAGCGAGCCGGAGCCGTTCGCTGCGTTCTCGTGCTGCTCGGTCGGCACGTACAGCCGGCCGTTGCCGGCCGCGACCATCGTGCACTTCTCGACGGAGGTGCCGTCGCAGTCGGCCGCGTACTTGTCGCCGGGGGCCGGGATGCGGGCGAGCAGCTTGCCGGTCTTGGCGTCGACGGAGAAGAAGTCCGAGATGCCGCTGCCGTCGCCCGCGCTCTCGCCGACGTCGGCGGCGAGCACCAGCGGGCTGGTGGAGACGATGTGGGCGTACTGGATGCCGGGCAGCATCTTGTACGTCGACGTCGGCTGGCCCGTCTTCGGGTCGAGGGTCTGGATGTTGATGGTGGGCTTGTCGTAGTCGCCGCACTTGCGGACCGCCACGAGTGCGTCACCGCCGCCGTAGCCGACGTCCTTGCACTGGTCGGCGGTGGTGGTGGGCTTCCAGAGTTCCTTGCCGGTGTTCAGGTCCCAGGCCGCACCGCCGTCGAGGCCGCCCGCGGCGACGGTGCCCGCGCCCAGGGTGACCTCGTCGAAGCGGGTCTTGCGGTCGCCGCTGGCGCCCTTGATGTTCGCCTGCCACAGGAGCTTGCCCGTGTTCAGGTCGAGGCCGGCGACCTCGGTGCAGGAGGCGATCTTGGCGCCGTTCTCCTGGCTCTCGAAGGCGAACGCGGTCTTGCCGTCGGCCGAGACGTGCGTGGTCGACTCGCAGACGTTGCCGGTCAGCGGGAGCTTCCACAGCTGGGTGCCCTTGACGGGGTCGTAGCCGACGATCTCCTTGACGCCGGACTTGACGTACACCTTGTCGGTGAGCCAGGAGCCGTGCACCGAGGTGAGGTCGGTGACCTTGGGCTGGGGGGTCTGGAAGAGCACCTTGGCGGAGGTGTTGGCGGGGGCCTTCTCCTTGCCGCCGCCTCCGGTCGCGCTGCCGCCGCCCTGGGCGCCGCCGGTGTCGCCCTGCTTGGCGTCGCTCTTGCCGTCGTCCTTGCCGGCGTACCAGATGCCGCCGCCGACGATGAGGCCCACCGCGACGACCGCCGCGATGATGATCGTCATCTGGGTGTTGAGCTTCTTGCCGCCGCCGCCCTGGCCGCCGGGGGCGGGCGCGCCCGGCATGGCGTACTGCGGCTGCACCGGCTGGGTGGGGGGCTGCGTCGGGTATCCGTAACCGGGCTGGCCGGGCTGCTGCGGCTGGCCCGGGTAGCCGTAGCCCGGCTGCTGCGGGGGCGGGGTCTGCGGGTAGCCGTAGCCGGGCTGCTGCCCGGGCGTCTGCGGGTAGCCGTACGCCGGGGCGGCAGCGGGCGGCGGGGTGCTCGGCGGACCGGCGGGCGGCGGCGGGGTGGGCGCGCCGAACCCGGGCGCGGCCGGCTCCTGGGGCGCGCCGAACCCGGGGGCCGGGGGCTGCTGCGGGGCGCCGAAGCCCTTGGGCGCGTCCTCTGGCTGTGGGGGCTGCTGCGGGGGCTGGGGGGGCTGGCTCATGCCGGGGAGACCTCTGACTGGAAGGCGGGAACAGGGAGTTGGGGCGTCACTTGCCGAAGGACAGGATCGAGTTGTCCTTCTTGTCGGCCTTGGGGCTGTTCACTCGCCCGTTGAGCAGGAAGACGCGCCCGCCCGCCCACGCGATGTGGGGGCTGAAGAAGGCCTGCTCCGTGCTGGCGGCCGCCGACGGGCTCTGCAGGGTGATCGTCGGGGTGCCGCCGGTCGGCGGCAGGGTCGCGATCGCGGCCCCCTCGTCGTCGATGCCGGGCTCGATGTAGACGACGACCTTGCCGCCCTCGACGGCCAGCGGCTGCATCATGCGGCCCTTGGGCGCGGCCGCGTGCCACTTCTCCTTGCCGGTGCCGAGGTCGATGGCGACCACGTCGTTGCTGCGGCCGACCCCGAGGTCGCCGCTGTCCTTGCCCTCGGTGGAGATGTAGAGGGTGTTGGCGTCGGCGGCCGTGCCGGAGCAGTCCTGGAGCTGGCGGTCGACGATGCCGAAGCCGCTGCAGTTCGCGGTCAGTTGGGACTTGGAGTCGACCTGCGAGCGGATCTTGCCGTCAGGGGTGAAGGTGGAGATGTTCCACGTCTTCTTGTCCTTGTTGGTGGCGTAGACGACCAGCGGGTCCATCGAGTAGACGCGCCGGATCGACCAGCCCTTGTCGTACTGGTAGCTCCACTTGGGCTTGCCGGTCGCCGGGTCCAGCTCCTGAAGGAGCTCCGACTGAGGGGCGTCCATGCTGGTGTTGTTCGGGTCGCTGCAGGTGCCCACGGAGATCAGCCTGGGGCCGCCCGCGAACGCGTCGGAGCTGCAGTTGCCGGTCTTCGGGGTGCCGTACAGCTTCTTGCCGTCCGCGATGGAGAAGCCGCTCGCGCCGCCCATGCGGGCCAGCACCACGGTGTTGCCGCTGATCGCCATGTCGCCGCCGACCATGATGTCGAAGAGGCCCTCCGACGGCACCGGGGCCTTCCAGCCCGCCTTGCCGGCCGTCAGGTCGACCATCTGGAGCTGGTTGCACTTGGCGTCCTTGGTGTTGTTCTCCTGGACGCCGAAGACGATCTTTCCGTCCGCGGTGGTGTCGTGCGGGGCGCTGCAGATGGGGGTGTCCAGGGACACCTTCCACTTCTCCTTGCCGTCCGCCACGGCGTAGCCGACGACCTCCTTGTACATGGCCTTGACGACGACGTCGCCCAGGCGCCAGGGGCCGTGCTGCTCCGCGCCGTTCTGGGTCAGCGGGGTCTCGTTCTCGTGCAGCCAGGCCCGCGCCTCGCCGTCCTTGATCCCGGCGTTGATGTCGTCGGAGTCGCTGCCGCCGTTGCCCTTGCCGTCGCCCTTGTCGACGGAGGGCGAGCCGGAGGGAAGTGCGCCGTGGCTCTTGTCGGCTATGGGCTTCTTGTCGTCGCCGCTGCCGCCGCTGAACATGAAGTACGCGCCGCCGCCGATGACAAGGAGGCCCGCGACCGCCGCGGCCACGATCATTCCGGGCTTGCCCTTGAACGGGTTCTTGCCACCGCCCTGCGGCGGCACCGGGGCACCCGGGTACTGCGGCTGGCCGGGGTACCCATAGCCGCCCTGCTGAGTCTGCGCATAGGGGTTGGGGCCCGTCGGGGGCTGGCCCGGGTAGCCGTAGCCGGGCTGCTGCCCAGGGGTTTGCGGATAGCCGTAACCCGGCTGCTGCGGGGCCGCCTGCGGGTAGCCGTAGCCGGGCGCTCCGGCCGGCGGCGTGGGCGGCATCTGCGGCGGCTGCGCGGGCGGGGTAGGTGGAGCGGCCGGCATCTGCGGCGGCTGGGGCGGCGGCCCCTGCGGCTGGGCAGGCGGCCCCTGCGGCTTGTCCTGCGGTGCTCCGAAGCCCCCCTGCGGTGGCTGCGAACTGGGCGGCTGGGTCACAGCGAGATACCCCCGAATTTGCGTCTTTGCGTCTTTACGTCAGTCGAACGGAGCTACTTTCTATCACTCGGAGCAGTACACGCCACGGGCCGGTCATCCCTGTTCCCAAGGGAGGACCGGCCCGTAATGCCGCCGTTACTGACTCTGTACGCGGTCTCTACGCAAGCGCCGCAAGACGTTCGTACGCGTCTGCCTCAGGCCTCCTCGGCCAGTTCGAGCCAGCGCATCTCCAACTCGTCGCGTTCGACGATCAGTTCGCGCAGCTCGGCATCCAGTTTCGCCACCTTCCCGAAGTCCGTGGCGTTATCGGCGATTTGCGCATGCAGATTCGTCTCGCGGTCGGAGATCTTGTTGAGCTGCCGCTCGACCTTCTGGAGTTCCTTCTTCGCGGCGCGGGCGTCCTGGGACGACACCGTGCTCGCGGACTTGGCGGCGGGGGCCGCGACCGGGGCCGGCGCGGACTCGATCATCCGCTGCCTGCGCTCCAGGTACTCGTCGATGCCGCGCGGCAGCATCCGCAGCGTGGCGTCGCCGAGCAGCGCCCACACGTGGTCGGTGGTGCGCTCGATGAAGAACCGGTCGTGGGAGATGACGACCATGGAGCCGGGCCAGCCGTCGAGGAGGTCTTCGAGCTGGGTCAGGGTCTCGATGTCGAGGTCGTTGGTGGGCTCGTCGAGGAAGAGCACGTTGGGCTCGTCCATCAGGAGCCGGAGCAGCTGGAGCCGCCGCCGCTCACCACCGGAGAGGTCACCGACCGGCGTCCACTGCTTCTCCTTGGAGAATCCGAACTGCTCACAGAGCTGACCGGCCGTCATCTCGCGGCCCTTGCCGAGGTCGACGCGGTCGCGGATCTGCTGGACGGCCTCCAGCACCCGCAGGGCGGGCGGGAGTTCGGCCACGTCCTGGGAGAGGTAGGCGAGCTTCACGGTCTTGCCGACGACGACCTTGCCCGCGGCGGGCTGCGCCTCTCCCGCGGTGCGCCAGGCCTCGGTGAGGGCGCGCAGGAGCGAGGTCTTGCCCGCGCCGTTCACGCCGACCAGGCCGATGCGGTCGCCGGGGCCGAGCTGCCAGGTGAGGTGCTTGAGCAACAGCTTCTCGCCCGCCTGGACGGTCACGTCCTCCAGGTCGAAGACGGTCTTGCCGAGCCGGGCGCCCGCGAACTTCATCAGCTCGCTGGTGTCGCGCGGCGGCGGCACGTCGGCGATGAGCTCGTTGGCGGCCTCGATGCGGTAGCGCGGCTTGGAGGTACGGGCCGGGGCGCCGCGGCGCAGCCAGGCGAGCTCCTTGCGCATGAGGTTCTGCCGCTTGACCTCTTCGGTGGCGGCGATGCGCTCGCGCTCGGCACGCGCGAAGACGTAGTCGGAGTAGCCGCCCTCGTACTCGAAGACGGAACCCCGCTGGACGTCCCACATGCGGGTGCAGACCTGGTCGAGGAACCAGCGGTCGTGGGTGACGCAGACGAGCGCGGACCGCCGGGCCTGAAGGTGCCGGGCCAGCCACGAGATGCCCTCGACATCGAGATGGTTGGTCGGCTCGTCGAGCACGATCAGGTCCGGCTCGCCGATGAGCAGCTTGGCGAGCGCGATGCGGCGCCGCTCGCCGCCGGAGAGGGGCGCGATGACGGTGTCGAGGCCCTGTGCGAAGCCGGGCAGGTCGAGCCCGCCGAACAGGCCCGTCAGTACGTCGCGGATCTTGGCGTTGCCGGCCCACTCATGGTCGGCGAGGTCGCCGATGACCTCGTGCCGGATGGTGGCCTCGGGGTCGAGCGAGTCGTGCTGGGTGAGCACGCCGAGGCGCAGCCCACCCACCTGCGTGACGCGGCCGGTGTCCGGCTCCTCCAGCTGGGCGAGCATCCGGATGAGGGTGGTCTTGCCGTCGCCGTTGCGCCCGACGACACCGATCCGGTCCCCTTCGGAGACGCCGAGAGAAACACCGTCGAGCAGGGCACGGGTCCCGTACACCTTGCTGACTGCCTCGACATTGACCAGGTTGACGGCCATTTCACTCCTGAGCAGGGGGATGGATCGTCGTCCAGGGTAGTCGCCGCGGGGGGTCGGATAGCGTGCGGTGCGCGATCAGGGGATCGCACGTTCGGTGGTCCGAGGTCCAAGACCTCGGGTTCACGCGTTGCAAAGGGGCGGGGGCTCATGAAGCGGAATGTGGTGCGGGGCGCGATGGCGGTGGCGCTGGCGGGGGCGGTCCTGACGGGGTGCGGCGACGGGAAGCCGGCGTCGTCATCCCCGTCGTCGGGCCCGGCGAAGCCCTCGCAGGGCGGGGCGACGGCGGCCAAGGGGTCCGCGGTGGGGGCGGCGGGCTCGGCCTGCACGCTGCCGGCGGCCTTCGACCTGGCGGCCAAGTGGAAGGCGAAGCCGGTGGCGCCGGACGCGGCGGACTCGCCGCTGGCCGGGCTCGGCAAGCAGGGCCCGTTCACGATGGCCTGCGAGATGGACGCGAAGCCGGCGGGGAACGTCGGCTTCCTGCGGGCCTGGACCGAGGACGCCGAGTCGGGCACGCCCCGCGCGGCCCTGGAGGCGTTCGTCGGCGCGAACAAGAACGCGAGCAAGGCGACGTACAAGGAGATCGAGGCGGGCGCGCTCCCCGCGACCGAGGTGGTCTTCGAGACGTACAACAAACTGATGGACGAGTCGAAGCAGGAGCGGGCCCTGGCGGTGGTCACCCCGAAGGGGACCCTCGTCCTCCACCTTTCCGGCCTGGACACCCAGGAGCAGACGGAGATGCTCCCGGCGTACGAGCTGGCGAAGTCCAGCATGAGGGCGGCCTCGTGACGCCCTGATCAGCGCCCGCCTCTCGGCTCAGGCAGGCAGGATCGTCGCACCCTGCGCCGGGGAGCTGGTCACCCTCGCGGTACGGCAGGTGCCGGAGGCGATGAGGGCTGCCGCGACCTTGTCCGCGGACTCGGGGTCGGCGCACAGGAAGGCCGTGGTCGGGCCCGAGCCCGAGACCAGGGTGGCCAGGGCGCCCGCCTGCCTGCCCGTCTCCAGGGTGTCCGCGAGGGAGGGGCGCAGGGAGAGCGCGGCGGGCTGGAGGTCGTTGGTGAGGGCGGCCGCGAGGGCCTTCGCGTCGCCGGTGCGCAGTGCGTCCAGGAGGGGCGGGGAGGCCACGGGTTCCGGGGCGTCCGGGGTGAGGCGGTCGAACTCGCGGTACACCGCCGGGGTGGACAGACCGCCGTCCGCCACCGCGAACACCCAGTGGAAGGTGCCGCCGACTTCCAGGGGGGTGAGCTTCTCTCCGCGGCCCGTGCCGAGGGCTGCTCCGCCGAGCAGGCTGAAGGGTACGTCGCTGCCCAGCTCGGCGCAGATGTCGAGGAGTTGGGACTGTTCCGCGCCGGTGCCCCAGAGGGCGTCGCAGGCGAGGAGCGCGCCCGCGCCGTCCGCGCTGCCACCGGCCATGCCGCCCGCGACGGGGATGTCCTTGTCGATGTGGATGTGGACGTCGGGCTCGATGCCGTGGCGGGCCGCGAGGAGTTCCGCCGCGCGGGCGGCCAGGTTGGTGCGGTCGAGGGGCACCTGGTCCGCGTCCGGGCCGGTGCAGGTGATGCGGAGCTCGTCGGCGGGGGTCACCGTGACGGTGTCGTAGAGGGCGACGGCGAGGAAGACGTTGGCGAGGTCGTGGAACCCGTCTTGGCGGGCGGGGCCCACGGCCAGCTGGGCGTTGACCTTGGCGGGGACGCGGACGGTGACGGTGCGGGGGGTCACGGGGCGGGCTCCTTCGGGTGCGGGCGCCCATTTTCCCTCACCCCGCCCCTCCCCGAGACCCTCCGGGGGTTGAAGGACCCCTGGGGCTCCGCCCCAGACCCCGTTCGCGCCTGAACGGCGCTCGTCCTCAATCTCCCCCAAGGCCTCAAGGGCCAGGGGGGACCCCCCATGACGGGCTGAAATGCCCCGGTGCGGGCCAGCACCAATACTGCTAGGGGCGCGGGGAACTGCGCGACCAGCCACACACGGCCCGCAGCCAACTGAACTCCCCCGGAGGCCACGCGGCGGAGCCGCAGAGTGTTGCAGCGGGAAGGGGCGGGGTGGGGGGGATCAGCCCGCCCGGTGCTCCGCGATCCTCGCGAATTCCTCCACCGTCAGTGCCTCGCCCCGCGCCTGCGGAGAGACCCCCGCCGCGACCAGGGCCGCCTCGGCCGCCGCGGGCGAGCCCGCCCAGCCCGACAGCGCTGCCCGCAGGGTCTTGCGGCGCTGGGCGAACGCCGCGTCCACGACCGCGAACACCTCCGGCTTCGAGGCCGTCGTCGCCACCGGGGACGTACGACGGACCAGCGACACCAGGCCCGAGTCGACGTTCGGGGCCGGCCAGAACACGTTGCGGCCGATCGAGCCCGCCCGCTTCACGTCCGCGTACCAGTTCGCCTTCACCGAAGGCACCCCGTACACCTTGTTCCCCGGCTTCGCCGCGAGGCGGTCCGCCACCTCCGCCTGGACCATGACCAGGGTGCGTTCGATGCTCGGGAAGCGGTCCAGCATGTGCAGGAGGACCGGGACGGCCACGTTGTACGGGAGGTTCGCCACCAGTGCGGTGGGGGGCGGGCCCGGCAGTTCCTGGACCAGCATCGCGTCCGAGTGGACAAGGGAGAAACGGTCCGCCCGGGCCGGCATGCGGGCCGCGATCGTCGAGGGGAGCGCCGACGCCAGTACGTCGTCGATCTCCACCGCCACCACCCGGTCCGCCGCGTCGAGCAGCGCCAGGGTCAGCGAGCCCAGGCCCGGACCCACCTCCACCACCACGTCGTCGGGGCGGACCTCGGCGGTCCGCACGATGCGGCGGACCGTGTTGGCGTCGATGACGAAGTTCTGGCCGCGCTGCTTGGTGGGGCGTACGCCAAGCGCTGCGGCCAGTTCGCGGATGTCGGCGGGGGTAAGGAGTGCGTCGGGCTCAGTGGTGCTCACCGATACAGCCTACGGCCGCAGTGCGGCCACGGGCTCGCTCCCCGGCTCACGAACAGCTTCTTCGCCCGGAACGTCTGCTCGCCGGCCGGTGCCTGCTCGGGCCGCCCGCTGCCGCCGAGCGCGTGCCAGGTGCCCGCGTCGAACTGGTAGAGCCCGCCGTAGGTGCCCGACGGGTCGAGCGCACCCGGGCGGCCGCCCGACTCGCAGTGGGCCAGGCCGCTCCAGTTGAGGTGGTCGGCGCCGCCCACCGAGGTGGGAAGTGCCTTGGTGCCGACCTTGACCTGCTGGGTCACCGGTTCGCGCACGATCTCCGAGTCGACCTTCTTCGGCCTCTGCTTGACCCCGTTGACCGTACGCAGCGCGTACGTGACCCTGCGGGCACCCTGCTCGCCCTGGCGGACCACGACCTGCGTACCCGCGAACAGCGTGTCGTCCTTGGTCTTCTCGACATTGAAGGGGATCGGCTCCTCGCGCACCTCCTTCGTTCCGCTGATCCGCATGACCGTGACCGTCTGGCCGTCGTGCGGGAAGGAGAACGGGGTGACGGACGTCGTGTCCTGCCCCTGCAGGGAGATGCCCGCTTCCTGCAGGGCCTCGGCGACCGTGGCCGCGTTGGTGCGCAGGGTGCTTTCGCGGCCGTCCGCGAGGAAGGTCACCGAGCGTTCGGTGCGTACTTCCAGGGAGAGGCCCGCGCGGCCGATCTCCGAGGAGCGGGACGCCGACAGGTAGGCGCCCTCGGCGCGCACGCCGAGCTGGCGCAGGGCCCCGTCGACGGTGCGGGCCGTCGTCCACACCTGGCGGCGCTGCCCGTCCAGGGTGAGCTGGACCGGGCGGCCGTAGCGCACCACGACCTCGTCGCCGCCGGCGAGCTCGGCGGCGGGGCCGGGCGCCACGAGATCATGTGTGCCGACCGGCACGTGCTCGTCGGCGAGGAGTTCGTCGACGCTGTCGGCGAAGGTGTGCATGGTGCGCGGCACGCCGTCGACGGTGAGCCTGACGGCCTTGTCGCTGACGACGAACGCGGAGGTGCCGCCTGCCAGGAACGCGACGACGAGGGCCTGCGGGAGGAGCCGGCGCAGCGCGTCGGGCCCGCCCGAGGACTTGCGGCGCCGGGCCGCCCGGCGCGCCCCGGCCCGCCCTCCGGGCTCCAGGTCCTGGCGGAGAACCGCGGGTTCGCGCGGCTCGGGGATGGTCACCGGGGCGCCCAGCGTCTCGTGGTCGGCGTAGGAGGGCGTGAAGCCGTCGTACCGGGGCACACGGGAGCCGAAGGGGGGCGCGGAGGACTCGGCAGCGCCGGTGGCGACGCCGTAGGGCGGCGTTGCCGTGGCGGTCCCGGCGCGGTGGCCGCCGCGTGCGGCACGGTGACTGCCCTGCGAATTGCTCACGACGCTCCAGGGTCCGGTCCGATGGTGCGGCCCGGGACACTAGCGGAGCAACGGTCACTCTCCAAAGCAACTCGACTACGCAGTGTCGTAGCACTACCCTGTGCGCCGCCCGGTGGCGTGCGAAGGCTGTTATCGGTCAGTAATCAAACGCACGCGCAGTGTTGTCCGCGATCGCCGCGGCCAGCGCGTCTTCGCCAATGCCCTTCACGGCCGCCATGGCCCGCACCGTGACCGGAATGAGATACGGCGCATTGGGCCGTCCGCGGTACGGCGCCGGGGTGAGGAAGGGCGCGTCGGTCTCCACAAGAACGAGTTCCAGCGGGGCGACCGCGAGCGCGTCGCGCAGCGGCTGGGCGTTTTTGAAGGTCATGTTTCCCGCGAAGGACATGAAGTACCCGGATTCGGCGCAGAGTTCGGCCATTTCCGCGTCGCCGGAATAACAGTGGAAGACCGTGCGTTCCGGGGCGCCTTCCTCGCGCAGAATACGCAGCACATCGGCGTGCGCCTCGCGATCGTGGATGACGAGCGCCTTGCCCTGCCGTTTGGCGATCTCGATGTGCGCCCGGAAGGACCGCTCCTGGGCGGCCTTGCCCTCGGGTCCGGTGCGGTAGTAGTCGAGGCCGGTCTCGCCGACGCCCTTGACCCAGGGCAGGGCGGCGAGCCGCTCGATCTCGGCGAGGGCCTCGTCCAGCGCGCCCTCGCCGCCGGGGCCGCGCGCGCCCTGGCGCGACCAGCCGTCGGGGTCTCCGTGGACGATCCTGGGGGCTTCGTTGGGGTGCAGGGCGACGGCGGCGTGCACGGGCGCGTACGCCTCGGCGGTTTCCGCCGCCCACCGGGAGCCCTTCACGTCGCAGCCCACCTGGATCACGGTGGTGACGCCCACGGCCGCGGCCTTCTCCAGGGCCTGTTCGACCGTGCCGTCCTGCATGTCCAGGTGGGTGTGCGAATCGGCCACCGCCACTCCGAGGGGCTCGGGCAGGGGCGGAGGGGCATCCTTGGCACTCATACGGGCGATCCTACGAAAGGGGCGCGCCCCCGTCGCGGCCGGTCACGTACGTGCGGGCACTTACCTCCGGTGGAAGGGGTGCAGGAGGTCCGACAGGTGCCAGTGGTGCTCCGGCTTCACGTGGGGCTCGGCGGTCTCGGCCGTCTCGTCCAGCCCGGACTTGGCCGGCTTCGTTTCGTGGTCCTTGAGCCACTGCTGTGCGGACGACACCCGCCCGGCACGCATGATGCGCACCACGTGCCCGCCGCAGTTGAGGCAGGTGGGGGCGGACAGCGGAGAGGGCACCCGTTCGCCGTTGGCCTTGTATATGACGAATGCCTGGCCAGTGGCGTCTGTGTGGTGCTCTATCTCGTACGCCTGTTCCCAGCCATATCCACACCTCATGCACGCGAAGGCATATGCCTCGTGTGCCGTGGTCTCAGCGATCTCACTCATGTGCCGGCTCCTCTTGTCCGCTGGACAAGCTCTTGCGAGCGCTCTTGCGAGCGGGGGCGAAAGCGTCCCCGATCCAGGAGACGCCTTTCGCGGCCAAAGCGCATCAGGGGCTGTCGAGAGTTGGCGTGGTCTTGGCCTTTCCTAGGGCTGCGTGCTTTTCCCTGCCCCGGTGCGCGGCCTGCGTTTTACTTTTTACGATAGTCCTTTACCTGCCGCGGGGCCCTGACGTGCCGCATTCTTTGCCGCCACCACCGCGTCGAAGACCTCGCGCTTGGGCAGACCCGTCTCGACGGCGACGGCCGCGATGGCCTCCTTGCGCCGCTCCCCCGCCTCTTCCCGCACCTGTACGCGCCTGACCAGCTCGGCTTCGTCCAGATCGGCGGGGCCCGTCTCGGGCGCGCCCTCGACCACGATCGTGATCTCGCCACGCACGCCCTCGGCCGCCCACTGAGCCAGGTCCTTCAGCGGGCCGCGCTTGACCTCCTCGTACGTCTTGGTCAGCTCCCGGCACACCGCCGCGCGCCGCCCGGCGCCGAACACCTCGGCCATCGCGGCCAGGGTGTCGTCGAGCCGGTGCGGGGCCTCGAAGTAGACCAGCGTGCGCCGCTCGTCGGCGACCTCGCGCAGCCTGCCGAGGCGCTCGCCGGCCTTGCGCGGCAGGAACCCCTCGAAGCAGAAGCGGTCCACGGGAAGGCCGGACAGGGCGAGCGCGGTGAGCACCGCCGAGGGGCCCGGTACGGCCGTGACCTTGATGTCCTTCTCGACGCAGGCCGCGACCAGGCGGTATCCGGGGTCGGAGACCGACGGCATGCCCGCATCCGTGACGAGCAGCACCCGGGCGCCGCCTTCGAGGGCCTCGACCAGTTCGGGGGTGCGCGCGGACTCGTTGCCCTCGAAGTAGGAGACGACCCGGCCCTGGGTGTGCACGCCGAGCGCCTGGGTCAGCCGGCGAAGCCGCCGGGTGTCCTCGGCGGCGACGACGTCGGCCCGCTCCAGTTCGGCGGCGAGCCGGGGCGGGGCGTCCGCGGTGTCGCCGATGGGGGTGCCTGCGAGTACGAGAGTTCCGGTCACACGAACCATCCTCGCAGCCCGGCGGCGCCCGAGCCGCCGGGCCCGGCCACGGGACTCCCATAGGTGAGTTCCCTACGATGGCGCGGTGACCAGTACTGCGCCACAGACCCTGCCGGGCCACGAAGCCGGGGACGAGCCGCCCTCCTGGCCGCACCGCATGCGCCGGTTCGGCCATGTCGTGCGGCCGAGAACCGGGCTGCGCGAGCGTCTGGTGCCTCCGTTCACCCGGCCCTCCGGGCAGCTGTGGACGGTGCTCGGCATCTCCCCGCTGTGGGCGGCGCGCATCGTGCGCTGGTCGGCGTGGGCGGGGCCGCTCCTGGTGACGCTGGTCGCGGGGCTCATGCGGTTCTGGCACCTGGGCGCCCCCCACGCGGTGATATTCGACGAGACGTACTACGCCAAGGACGCCTGGGCGCTCATCAACCACGGCTACGAGGGCGACTGGCCAAAGGACATCGACAAGTCGATCCTCGCCAACCCCGATCTGATCGCGGTGCCGACCGCGCCGGGCTATGTGGTGCACCCGCCGGTCGGCAAGTACCTGATCGGCATCGGCGAGAAGATGTTCGGCTTCACGCCGTTCGGCTGGCGCTTCATGGTCGCCGTGCTCGGCACCCTGTCGGTGCTGCTGATCTGCCGGATCGGGCGGCGGCTTTTCCGTTCGACATTCCTGGGGTGCCTGGCGGGCGCGCTGCTCGCGGTCGACGGGCTGCACTTCGTGATGAGCCGCACCGCGCTGCTCGACACGGTCCTGATGTTCTTCGTGGTGGCCGCCTTCGGCTGCCTCCTGGTCGACCGCGACCGTACGAGGGCGAAGCTGGCGGCCGCGCTGCCCGAGGGCGAGGACGGGCAGCTGCGCCCGGACGCCGAGATCGCGGCGAGCTTGAGGTTCGGCTGGCGGCCGTGGCGGATCGGCGCCGGGCTCATGCTGGGCCTGGCCTGCGGCACCAAGTGGAACGGCCTCTACATCCTGGTCTTCTTCTGTGTGATGGCCGTCCTGTGGGACGCGGGCGCCCGGCGCACGGCGGGGGCGGTCACCCCCTACCGGGCGGTCCTGCGCCGGGACGCGTTCTGGGCGTTCCTCTCCACGGTGCCGGTCGCGATCGCCACGTACATGGCGTCGTGGACGGGCTGGTTCGTCACCGACAAGGGGTACGGCCGGCACTGGGCGGACGGCCGTGCGGGCCTGTCCCCCGACCACATCAAGCTGCCGGTCATCGGCACCATCAACCACCTGCCGCAGTTCGACCTGAGCTGGGTGCCGGCCTCGCTGCGCAGCTTCTGGCACTACGAGACCGAGGTCTACAGCTTCCACGTCGGCCTCACCGAGGGCCACACCTACCAGTCGAACCCGTGGAGCTGGCTGGTGCTCGGCCGCCCCGTCTCCTACTACTACGAGAGCCCCGGCCCCGGCACCCAGGGCTGCCCCACCAGCACGAGCGGCAAGTGCGCCGCCGAGGTCCTCGCGCTCGGCACCCCGCTCCTTTGGTGGGCCGGCTGCTTCGCGCTCCTGTACGTCCTGTGGCGCTGGTTCTTCCGACGCGACTGGCGGGCCGGCGCGATCGCGTGCGGCATCGCGGCCGGGTACCTGCCCTGGTTCATGTACCAGGAGCGGACGATCTTCTTCTTCTACGCGGTCGTGTTCGTGCCGTTCCTGTGTCTGGCGGTGGCGATGATGATCGGCGCGATCATCGGGCCACCGGGCTCGGACGAGCGAAGGCGCGCGGTGGGGGCGATCGGGGCGGGCGTGCTCGTCCTGCTGATCGTGTGGAACTTCGTGTACTTCTGGCCGATCTACACCGGCACGGCGATCCCGCTCGACTCCTGGCGCAGCCGGATGTGGCTGGACAGCTGGGTGTGATGCCGGTCGCGTTCCGGTAACCGTTCGACAACTCAGAGCACCACTGTCACTGCCGTCCCGTAGAGTCACCCCCAAGTAACCCTTGAACATGTTCAAGAGGTTCGGGGGACTCCTGGGGAGGGGAACTGCGGAATGCGCAGTGGAGCGAAGGTCGCCATCGCGGGCGGGGTGTTCGTCGTGGTCGCCGGAGGCGTGGCGTTCGGGGCGTACGAGATGGTGGGCGGGGGCGACGGCAAGGGCTCCGGCGGCACGCACACGCAGGGCGCGCCCGCGCGCACCGGGCCGCCGGGCGCGGACGAGATCAAGGAGACCTCCACCGGGTTCTTCCAGGCCTGGGCGAAGGGCGACGCGGCGGGGGCCGCCGCCCTGACCAACAACCAGCAGGGCGCCTCGGCCGCGCTGACCGGCTTCCGCGACCAGGCGCACATCACGAACGTGGTGGTCACCCCGGGCGCGCCGAACGGGCCGGTCGTCCCGTACACGGTCAAGGCCGACGTCTCCTTCGAGGGAAGGACGGCCCCGCTGTCCTACGCCTCCCGGCTCACCGTCGTACGCGGCCAGTCCACGCACAAGGCGCTGGTGGACTGGCAGCCCGCGGTGCTGCACCCGCAGCTGAAGACGGGCGACCGCCTGGTGACGGACAAGGCGCAGAACCCCGAGATCCAGGCCGTCGACTACAAGGACCGCCCGCTGGCCAAGGAGCAGTACCCCTCGCTGGGCGCGATCCTGGACGGGCTGCGCGAGAAGTACGGCGCGAAGGTGGACGGCACGCCGGGCATCGAGCTCCAGATCCAGGGCAACGGCACCCCGGCCCGCACGCTGATCACCCTGCAGAAGGGCACGCCGGGCAAGCTGAAGACGACCCTGGACGCGGATGTGCAGGCGGCCGCCGAGAAGGCCGTGAAGCGGTTCGGGGAGTCGTCGGTGGTGGCCGTCAAGCCCAGCACCGGTGAGATCCGGGCGGTCGCGGACAACCGCAACGACAAGTTCCCGGCCTCGCTCCAGGGCCGGGTCGCGCCCGGCTCGACGATGAAGATCGTCACCTCGGCGATGCTGATCGAGAAGGGCAAGGCGTCCCCGGACAAGCCGGCCGAATGCCCGGCGGACGCGATGTGGCAGGGGGTCACCTTCCACAACCTCAACAACTTCTCGATGGACGGCCAGCCCTTCTCCAAGAGCTTCGCCCGGTCCTGCAACACCGCCTTCATCAAGCTCGTCGACGACGTGAACGACGACGGGGCGCTGGGTCGGGTGGCGGCCAACTACTTCGGCATCGGCCAGGACTGGAAGGTCGGCGTGCCCTCCTTCGACGGCAGTGTGCCCGCCTCCGCGGGTGCCGAGACGGCGGCGGCGTACATCGGTCAGGGCAAGGTGCAGATGAGCCCGCTCGACATGGCGTCCATCGCGGCGACCGCGCAGTCGGGCCGCTTCCGCCAGCCGGTCATCGTGCCGCAGTCCCTGGACGGCCGCGCGCTGGCCCAGGCCGACCCGCTGCCCTCGGGCATCGCCGGCCAGCTGCGCGCGATGATGCACATCACCGCGACCGCCTCCTACGGAACGGCGACCGAGGCCATGGCGGGCGTCGGCGGCGACAAGGGCGCCAAGACCGGCTCCGCCGAGAAGGACGGCCAGAACAAGTCGGACAGCTGGTTCACCGGGTACAGCGACGACCTCGCGGCAGCTGCCCTGGTGCAGTCCGGCGGGCACGGCGGGGACGCCGCCGGGCCCATCGTGGCGCAGGTCCTGCGCGCGGGCTGAGGAGGCCTTCGCAGCTCAGTGACCGGGCTGCGAAACCCCCTCGCATGGCCCGTACACCCACCAGTAGCGTGCGGGCCATGAGCTCAAAGGAACCCCTTGCCCACCCCCGGTTCGCCGAGGCGCTGCGCACCCTCGGCCTCGACGTCGAGGTGCGCGGCTTCCCCGACGCCACCAGGACCGCCGCCGAGGCGGCCTCCGCCATCGGCTGCGATGTCGGCGAGATCGTCAAGTCGCTGGTCTTCGAGGCGGACGGGGTACCCGTGCTCGTCCTCATGGACGGCTCCTCGCGCGTCGATGTGGAGCTGGTGCGCCGGGAGCTGGGCGCCGGGGAGGTCAGGCGGGCGAACGCCGATCTCGTCCGGGCGACCACCGGCTACGCGATCGGCGGGGTCCCGCCGTTCGGGCATCTCACCCGCACCCGGGTGCTCGCCGACCGGGGGCTGCTCGACCACCCCGTGGTGTGGGCGGCGGCGGGCACCGGGCACACCGTCTTCCCGCTCGACCCGAAGACGCTGATCGCGCACGCGGGCGGCACCCTCGTCGACGTGTCCGAGCAGAAGTGACGCTGACCGTCACGTGCGCGGTGCTGCTCGCGGCCCTCACGCACGCCAGCTGGAACGCGCTGGCCCACCACCTCAAGGACCAGCTGCTCTCCTTCACCCTGATATCGGGCGGCGGCGCGCTGATCGGGCTGCTCGCGCTGCCGTTCGTGCCGCTGCCGGCCGGCGGGGCCTGGCCGTATCTGCTGGTCTCGGCGGCGCTGCACGTCGCGTACATGCTGCTGCTCATGCGGTCGTTCACGCTGGGTGACTTCGGGCAGATGTATCCGATCGCGCGCGGCACGGCGCCGCTGGTGGTGACCGTGCTCGCCGCGGTCTTCGTGCACGAGATGCCGAACGCCTGGCAGCTGGCGGGCGTGAGCGTGGCCTGCGCGGGCCTGGTCGGAGTCGCCCTGTGGGGCCTGCGCGGCTCGCGGCCGAACTGGCCGGCCATCCTCGCGGCCCTCGCCACCGGCCTCGCCATCGCCGGGTACACGGTCGTCGACGGCATGGGCGTACGCGCCTCCGGCTCCTCGTTCGGCTACATCGCCTGGCTGATGATCCTGGAGGGCCTGGCCATCCCCGCCTACGCCGTATACCGCCGAAGGTCCCAACTGGCCGTGGAACTGCGCCCGTTCGCGGCCCGCGGGCTCCTTGGCGCGGCCCTGTCGGTGACCGCGTACGGGCTCGTCCTGTGGGCGCAGACCAGAGCGCCGCTCGCCCCGATCGCGGCGCTGCGCGAATCGTCGATCATCGTGGGAGCGGCGATCGGCGCGGTCTTCTTCAAGGAGCGCTTCGGCGCCCCCCGGATCGCCGCGGCGGGCCTCCTGGTGGTGGGCATCGGCCTGATGCTGCGGGCGGGGTGAGCCGCACCGGCGCCCGCGGCCGGGGGCGTCACTCCCCGCGGGCCGCCCGCTGGAGGCCCGTGTTGACGGCGAGGAGGCCGCCGTCGACGCGCAGGGTGGTGCCGGTGATCCAGGACGCGTCGGCCGAGGCGAGGAAGGCGACGGCCGCCGCGATGTCCTCGGGCTCGCCGACCCTGCCCAGCGGGTACATCCGCGCCATCCGCTCCAGCTGGGCCTCGCGGCCGTCCCAGCCGGGGGTGTGGACGGTGCCGGGCTCGACGAGGTTGACCCGCACCCCGCGCGGCGCGGCGTCCCCGGCGAGCGTACGGGTCAGCGAGGCGAGGCCCGCCTTGGCGGCGCTGTAGGCGTGGTTGCCGAAGTCCTGCGCGCCGTTGACCGAGCCGATGTTGACGATCGCGCCCCGGCCGGACGCGGCGAGGTGCGGCAGGGCGGCGCGGGCGCAGCGGAAGGCACCGGTGAGGCTGATGTCGAGGTCGCGGGCCCAGCTCTCGTCGTCCTGGTCCTCGAAGCGGGCGGCGTCCGGGCTGCAGGAGTAGGCGTTGTTGACCAGGACGTCGAGCCGGCCGAACTCCTCGACGGCGAAGGCGACCGCGGCCTCCACCGACGCCCGGTCGGACACGTCGCAGTGCCGGGCGACGGCACCCTTCCCTTCGGCGGCCACGGTCTCGGCCCGCGCCAACTCGACGTCGGTGACGAGGACTTGGGCGCCCTCGGCGGCGAGTCTGCGCGCGGTGGCGGCGCCGATGCCGCGCCCCGCGCCGGTGATCAGTACCGCGTGTCCTTCGAAGCGTGTTGCCCGGATGGTCTGCTGCGGATGCGTCATACGGTCGAACGTAGTGCCCGTACCAGGGCCTGGGCACGGGGATCGGCGGTAACCGACCTGGCCATCCCGTTGGTGACGTAGCCGAAGGCGATGCCCGACTCGGGGTCGGCGAAGCCGAGCGGGCCGCCGCGCCCCGGGTGGCCGAAGGATCCGGCACCGAGCAGCGGCGAGGCGCTGCCGTGCAGCATGTAGCCGAGGCCGAAGCGGGTGTTCACGACCAGCGTGCGGTCCGGGCCCGCGCTCTCCTCGGTGCGGGCCAGGGTGAGCGTGGCGGGCGCGAACAGTCGTGCCGCGCCGTCGACTTCGCCGATCAGGGCGGCGTAGAAGCGGGCAAGCGAGCGGGCGGTGGCGATGCCCGTGGACCCGGCCAGCCCTGCGGCCCGGTACACCGGGTCGTTCTCGTCCGGGGCGGGGTCGATGGCGCCGAAGGCGCGGCGGGTCGGCGAGGCGGGGTCGGCGTAGGCCTCGGCGACGGCCCTCTTGGGGCGGGCCCGCAGCGCGCCGGGCACCTCGGGGGCCTCGATCCGGGCGACCCGGCCCGCCCGGTGGGCCTGCTCGGGCGGCAGGCCGACCCACAGGTCCAGGCCGAGCGGAGCGGCCATCTCCTCGGCGATCCAGCGGCCGATGGTGCGGCCCGTGACGCGGAGGACCAGCTCGCCGATCAGCCAGCTGAAGGTGTGCGGGTGGTAGCCGTGCGCGGTGCCGGGCTCCCAGGCCGGCGGCTGCGCGGCGACGGCGGCCGGTCCGCTCTCGCCGTCGGCGGCCTCGGCGGGGGTGAGCGGGTGGTCCAGGACGGGCACCCCGGCGCGGTGCGACAGGAGGTGCCGTACGAGGGTGCGCTCCTTGCCGGCCGCCTTGAACTCGGGCCAGTACGTCGACACCGGGGCGTCCAGGTCGAGGCGGCCGCGCTGGTGCAGGAGGAGGGGGACTGCGGCAGCCACGCCCTTGGTGGCCGAGCGGACTATCTGGGCGGTGTCCAGCGCCCAGGGGGCGGTGCCGTCCACGTCCTTGGTGCCGGCCCACAGGTCGACGACCTTGCGGCCGTGGCGGTACACGGCGACTGCCGCTCCGCGCTCGCCCCGCTGCTCGAAGTTCCGCACGAAGGCGTCCCTCACGGGCTCGTAGCCCGGTGCTACGGCGCCCTGTACGTCGACCACGATCACTCCCCGTCTTGCCGGGCGCCGCGGTGGTGCCCTCACCCCATGGTGCCCGATGGCCCCACCCCGCCCCTTCCCGCCGCAACACTCTGCGGCTCCGCCGCATGGCCTCCGGGGGTTGGGAAGGGTGAAGCGAGGTGTCCTGGGGCTCCGCCCCAGACCCCGTTCGCGCCCGACGGGCGCTCGTCCTCAAACGCCGGACAGGCGGTTTTAGGGGCGCGGGGAACTGCGCGACCAGCCACGCACGGCCCGCGGCCGAAAGCGGGGTTCTAGGGGCGCGGGGAACTGCGCAGAACAGCCGGCCCGCGCCGAAAGACGAACCGCCCCCTAGCGGAGCGCCGCCGTCGACGACGGGTCGAAGCCGAACGGGAGTTCAAGGCGGTGCGCTCGCATCAGGGCCGCGTCGGACAGGACCTCCCCCGTGGGGCCGTCCGCCGCGATGACCCCCTCGCTCAGGATCACCGACCTCCCGCACAGCTCCAGCGCGTACGGCAGATCATGGGTCACCATGAGCACCGTCACGTCCAACCCCCGCAGGATGTCGGCCAGTTCGCGCCGCGACGCCGGGTCCAGGTTGGACGACGGCTCGTCCAGGACCAGGATCTCCGGGGACATGGCGAGGACCGTCGCCACGGCCACCCGGCGGCGCTGCCCGAAGGACAGGTGGTGCGGAGGCCGGTCCGCGTACTCCGCCATCCCCACCTGGGCCAGGGCGGCCAGAACCCGCTCCTCCAGCTCCGCACCCCGCACGCCCGACGCCGCCGGGCCGAAGGCCACGTCCTCGCGGACCGTCGGCATGAAGAGCTGGTCGTCGGGGTCCTGGAAGACGATGCCGACCCGGCGCCGGATCTCCGCGAGGTTCTTCTTGGCGACCGGAAGACCGGCGACCCTCACCGAACCGGCGCCGCCCTCCAGGATGCCGTTCAGGTGGAGTACGAGCGTGGTCTTGCCCGCGCCGTTGGGGCCGAGCAGCGCGACCCGCTCGCCCCGCGCCACCGTCAGGTCGACGCCGAACAGCGCCTGATGGCCGTCGGGGTAGGCGAAGGCCAGCCCCGACACTTCCAGGGAGGGGACGTTCACAGCGTTCATCGTTGCCTCAGTCATGGGAGTACCTCTCACAGCGTCCAGCCCAGCACGCACACGGCCAGCGCCGCCGCCGGGAGGGCCACGGCCCGCGTCCACTGGGCCCGGGTCGCCGTCACTTCGTCGATCACCGGCATGGCCCCGGCATAGCCGCGGCTGACCATCGCCAGATGGACGCGTTCGCCGCGTTCGTAGGAGCGGATGAAGAGTGCGCCGGCCGACTTGGCGAGGACACCCCAGGAGCGCACCCCGCGTGCCTCGAAGCCGCGCGAGCGGCGGGCGATGGACATGCGGCGCATCTCGTCGGTGATCACGTCCCCGTAGCGGATCATGAAGGACGCGATCTGGACCAGGAGGGGCGGCAGCCGCAGGCGCTGCAGGCCGAGCAGCAGGGCGCGCAGTTCGGTGGTGGAGGCGAGGATCACGGAGGCGGCGACGCCGAGGGTTCCCTTGGCGAGTACGTTCCAGGCACCCCACAGCCCGTTCTCGCTGAGCGAGAGGCCGAGCACGTGCACCTGCTCGCCGGGCACCACGAACGGCATGAGCACCGCGAACGCCACGAACGGGATCTCGATCAGCAGCCGTTTCAGGAGGTACCCGGCCGGGATGCGGGCCGCGCCCGCCACGCCGGCGAGCAGTACGGCGTACAGCGCGAAGGCCCACATCGCCTCGCGCGGTGTGGACACCACGACGACCACGAACAGGAACACTGCGGCGAGCTTGCAGTGCGGGGGCAGGTCGTGGACGGGCGAGTGGCCGTGCCGGTAGAGCCGGTGGGAGTGGCCCGCACCCACGTCAGACCGCTTCCGGGGTGCGCTCGGGGGCGGGCTCGGTACGGCGGCGGCGCACCACCCAGAACACGCCGCTGCCCACCGCGACGGTGACGCCGACGCCGATCACCCCGGCGAGGCCGCCGGCCAGGCGGGCGTCGCCGATGTCCTTGACGGAGTAGTCGGCGAGCGGCGAGTCGGAGGTGGCGTGCTGCTTGGTCTTGGCGTCGATGCCCTTGTCGTGGGCGACCTTCTCCAGGCCGTCGGGGCTGGCCGAGGCGTAGAAGGAGACGAACCCGGCGAGGACGAGCGCGGTGACGATGCCGATGCCCCACACCTTCTTCGTGGAGCGGGTGCGGGCCGCGGCGGGGGCGGCGGCCGGCGCGTCGACGAGTTCGCCGCCGACGCGCAGCTTGAGCGGTGCGGTCAGGCCGCGGGCCCCGTGCACGAGGTCGGGGCGTACGGCGATGACGGCGCCCACGGTCAGCGCGGTGATCACGGCCTCGCCGATGCCGATCAGGATGTGCACGCCGACCATCGCGGTGAGCACCTTGGTGATCGGCACGTCGGTGGTGCCGCCGAGGGCGTAGATCGCGGTGAAGACGAGGGCGGCGGCCGGGACGGAGAGCAGCGCGGCCACGAACGAGGCGACGGTGATGGAGCGGCGGGTGCGGGGCAGCACCTTCACCAGGCCGCGGAAGAGGGCGTAGGCGACGACGGTGGTGGTGATCGCCATGTCGGTGATGTTCACGCCGAGCGCGGTGAGCCCGCCGTCGGCGAAGAGGATGCCCTGCATGAGCAGCACCACGGACACGCACAGGACACCGGTGTAGGGCCCGACGAGGATCGCGGCGAGCGCGCCGCCGAGCAGATGGCCGCTGGTGCCGGCCGCGACGGGGAAGTTCAGCATCTGCACGGCGAAGATGAACGCGGCGACGAGACCGGCGAGCGGCGCCGTCTTCTCGTCGAGTTCCCTGCGCGCCCCGCGCAGGCTGACGGCGACGGCTCCGGCGGCGACCACACCTGTGACCGCCGATACAGGTGCGTTGATGAATCCATCGGGTACGTGCATGGGGGGACTCCGATTTCCCGTGGGGCCCTCTTCCCTGCGCGGCATGCGCAGAACCGTTTGATGATAGTGCCCTGTTGCGAACCCTTCGCAAGAGCGGCTCAGTACTAGATGCCAAGCCGACTCGCTGGGGGTTTACCCGAAAAATATGGGACATTTGATACCAAATAGCGCGAACCGGATTCCAAGCAGCACCCAGCGTGAGGAGCGACCGATGTCCCCCGCAGTCGAGGACCACGCCGAGGACCACGCCGAAAGCCGCTCCGTCGAGGATCACGCCCGGGCCCGCATCGTCACGGACGCCCCGCTCACCAACCCCGTCCCGGTGAAGCTGCGCTACGACCCGGCCGACTCCCCCGGCACGGTCTGCTTCGCCTTCCCGGGCGACAACGAATGGGTCTTCCCGCGCGACCTCCTCGAATCGGGGCTGCGCGCGCCCGCCCGCCGGGGCGATGTGGAGGTGTGGCCGTGCGGCCGCGCCCAGACGGTCCTCGAATTCCACTCGCCGGACGGAGTCGCGGTGGTCCAGTTCGACAACTCGCCCCTGGTCCGCTTCCTGAGCCACACCTACGCCACCGACACGCG
Organism: Streptomyces mauvecolor; assembly: GCF_039532965.1. Taxonomy (NCBI): domain Bacteria; kingdom Bacillati; phylum Actinomycetota; class Actinomycetes; order Kitasatosporales; family Streptomycetaceae; genus Streptomyces; species Streptomyces mauvecolor. The sequence continues at coordinate 88,111 of NZ_BAAASQ010000013.1, forward strand.
GTCGGCCCCGTCCCCCGCGGGCCGCCGCCACTGACCTCCCCGGGCATGCGGAGGCCCCCCGTGCGCGGTACGCACGAGGGGCCGAGGGGCGCCGGCGGTCCCGTCCCCACAGGCCGCCGACGTCGGCCGGGACCCGCGGCCGCTCGGTTCGCGGGGTCCCGGCGTTCAGGGAGGCGGGGTCAGACCCGCGCCAGTTCGCGACGCCCGTCGGGGTCGCCGTCACCGTCGAGCTCGGCCTCCTGCTTGCGCAGGCCCTCGCCCTCGACGTCGACGTTCGGCAGCACCCTCTCCAGCCAGCGCGGCAGCCACCAGGCCTTCGCGCCGAGCAGCGCGAGCACCGCGGGCACGATCGCCATGCGGACGACGAACGCGTCGAAGAAGACCGCTATCGCGAGGCCGAAGCCGATCATCTTGATCATTTGCTCGCTGGAGCCGATGAAGCCGGAGAACACCGCGATCATGATCACGGCGGCGGCCGTCACCACCCGGGCGCCGTGCTTGAACCCGGTGACGATCGCCTGCCCCGGCCGCTCGCCGTGGACGTACGCCTCGCGCATCCGCGTGACCAGGAAGACCTCGTAGTCCATCGCGAGACCGAAGACCACGCCCACCATGAAGATCGGCATCATGGACATGATCGGGCCGGTCTGCTGCACGCCGAACAGCGCGCCGAGCCAGCCCCACTGGAAGACCGCGACGACCGCGCCGAGGGCCGCGACCACCGAGAGCAGGAAGCCGAGGGCCGCCTTCAGCGGGACCAGGACCGAGCGGAACACCACCATCAGGAGCAGGAAGGCGAGCCCGACGACGAGTGCCAGGTAGGGCAGCAGGGCGTCGTTCATCTTCTGCGAGAAGTCGATGTTCATCGCGGTCGAGCCGGTGACCAGGAGCTTCGCCCCGGTCTCGGCCTTGACCGACGCGTTGGTGTCCCGGATCGAGTGGACCAGGTCCTCGGTCTGGGTGGAGGACGGCTTGGACTTGGGTATGACCGTGATGGTCGCCGTGTTGTTGCCGTTGTCCTTGTTGAACTGGGGCGGGAGCACCGGGCCCACGTCCGGCAGCTTCTTGATCGCGTCGACCGTCTTGTTGGCGGCGGCCTGCGGGTTCGTGCTGTCCTTGCCGTCGACGACGACCATGAGCGGCCCGTTGAAGCCGGGCCCGAAGCCCTCGGAGAGGGTGTCGTAGGCGCGGCGCTGCGTGGTGGAGGTCGGCTGCGAGCCGTCGTCCGGCAGGCCCATCTGGAGCGAGCTCGCCGGCAGCGCTATCGCGCCGAGGCCGAGCACGCCGACGAGCAGCACCCACACCGGCTTGCGCAGCACGAAGCTCGCCCAGCGGGTGCCCATGTTGGGCTTGCCCTCGGCGGCCCTGTCGCCCTGCTCGTAGGCCTTGCGGGCCTTGCGGCCGAGCACGCGCTTGCCGGCGAAGCCGAGCAGCGCGGGGATCAGGGTGAGCGCGATGAGGACGGCGATGACGACCGTGCCGGCCGCGGCCGCGCCCATCTTGGTGAGCATCGGGATGTTCACGACGGCGAGGCCGACCAGCGCGATGACCACGGTCAGACCGGCGAACACCACGGCGGAACCGGCCGTTCCGACGGCCCGTCCGGCGGCTTCCTCGCGCTCCCTGCCCTCGGCCAGCTCGGCCCGGTAGCGGGAGACGATGAACAGCGCGTAGTCGATGCCGACCGCGAGCCCGATCATCATCGCCAGGGTGCCGGTGGTGGTGCCGAGGTCGAGCGCGTTGGCGAGCGCGGTGATCGTGGAGATGCCGATGCCGACACCGATGAGCGCCGTGAGCAGCGGGAGCCCGGCCGCGACCAGCGAGCCGAAGGTGATCACCAGGACGACGCCCGCGATGATCACGCCGATGATCTCGCCGGCCCCCTGCTCCGGCATGGCCTGCAGGGCGTCACCGCCGATCTCGACGGTGAGCCCGGCCTTCTTCGCCTCGTCCCCGCTCTTCTTGAGCGCGTCGCGGGTGTCGTCGGTCAGCTCCATCGCGTTGACCTTGTACGAGACCTGGACGTACGCGATCGGGCCCTTGCCGTTCTCCGACACGGCGTTGGCCTTGAACGGATCGGTCACCGCGGCGACCTGGTCCGAGCCGGCCTTCAGGCCCGCGACCGTCTTCTCGACCGCGGCCTTGTTGGCCTGGTCGGCCATCTTCTGGCCCGCGGGCGCCTTGAAGACGATCCGGGCGGTGGCGCCGTCGGCGCGCACGTTCGGGTTCCGCTCCTTGAGCAGGTCGAACGCGCGTTGCGCCTCGGTACCCGGGATCGAGAACGAGGAGGAGGTGGCGGTGGTGGCGGAGGCGGCGCCGAACCCGGCGAGGGCGAGCAGCGCCACCCACACCAGGGCGACATAGCGGCGGCGCCGGAAGGCGAACCTGCCTAGGCGATAGAGGAACGTGGCCACGAGGGCGTACTCCCGGTCAAGTCGTATGGAACCAGCAGGGCATGGGGAACCAGCCCGACGACGAGAGCGGCGTGCGTCAGGTGGGGCGGGTGGTGCTCGGGGAGGGGGTCTAGCAGGGGTCGCCGAGGGCGGGGAGGACCACGGCGTCGATGTAATGGCCGAGGAAGGCCCGGTCGACCGGGCGGTCCTCGATGAGCTGCCGGGCGACGAACGCGCCGACCAGCATGTGTACAACATAGGACAACGCGGGGTTGTCCCCGCGGACCTCACCGCGGTCCACGGCGCGTCGCAGCACCGCGTCGAGACCGGTGATCTCCGGCTCGATGAGCAGCTCCCGCAGTGCCTGGTGGAGATCGGGGTTGTCGTGCACGGCCCGCATCAGACCCCGCATCAGCGCGGAGTCCTTCTCCAGCTTGCAGTCGTCCTCGCGGGAGAGCAGTTCGCGGAAATCGCCGCGCAGCGAGCCGGTGTCGATCTCGGCGAGACTGACCGGCTTGTTGTGCCGCAGGGCGCGCGCGACCAGCTCGGGCTTGTTCCCCCACTGGCGGTAGAGGGTGGCCTTGCTGGAGCGGGTGCGGGTGGCGACGGCGTCCATGGTGAGGGCGTCGTAACCGACCTCGCGCAGCAGGTCGAGCACGGCCTCGTAGAGCTCTGCCTCGCGTTCCGGGGTGAGCCTGCCCGCCATGATCGACCTCCTCTCCTTGCGCGCACGACGTGTACGTACGAACGGGGCGCACGACATGTGCGTACCGAACTCTTCGTACCGTACGAAGGTAACCCTCCCCCGAAGCGAAACGGAACCGTTTCGCTTGTGTCGTCGGCCACAGGTGTCGGAACGGAATAAAGCGCTCCTACGAGTTGCCGCGGCCACCTCCCGCGGAAAGCATTGGGGAGTGAGTGACGACGCCGCGTACCTCCGGTTCCCGCATCTGCACGACGACTTGCTGTGCTTCGCCGCCGAGGACGACCTGTGGGTCGCCCCCCTCGTGCCGGCCGGGCACAGCCCGTCCCGCGCCTGGCGGGTCACGGTCGACCGCACCAAGATCGGCCACCCCCGCTTCTCGCCCGACGGCCGCCAGATCGCGTACACGACCTGGCGCAGCCTCGACCCGGAGATCCATCTGGCCCCGGTGACCGGCGGCCCGGCCCGCCGGATCGGGTACTGGGGGTCCTCCGACACCCGGGTGTGCGGCTGGACGCCCGACGGCGACATTCTCGCGGTGTCCTCCCACAGCCAGCCGTTCTCGTACTTCTCCTGGGCCTACAGCGTGCCCACCGACGGCTCCCCCGGCGGAAAGCTCCCCTGGGGCCCGGTCTCCGACATCGCCGTCACCGATGTCGACGGCGAGCGCCGCACCCTGCTGCTCACCGGAAAGCCGCCGCACGAGCCGGCCGCCTGGAAGCGCTACCGCGGCGGCGCCACCGGCCGCCTGTGGCTGCACGGCAGACGGCTGCTGCCCGACATCGGCGGCCACCTCGACTCACCGATGTTCGTCGAGGGCCGCATCGCCTTCCTCTCCGACCACGAGGGCGTCGGCAACCTGTACTCGTGCCTGCCCGACGGCAGCGACCTGACCCGGCACACCGACCACGACGCCTTCTACGCCCGGCACGCCTCCAGCGACGGCCGCCGGGTCGTCTACCAGTGCGCGGGCGACCTGTGGATCGTGGACGACCTCACCCCCGACTCGGTACCGCGCAAGCTGGACGTACGGCTCGGCGGACCCCGCGCCGGGCGGCGCAGCTACCAGGTCCCGGCCGCCAACCACGTGGACGCCCTGTCCGTGGACACGACCGGCCGGGCCAGCGCCGTCGTGGTGCGCGGCAGCCTGTACTGGCTCACCCACCGCGACGGCCCGGCCCGCACCATCGCCGACACCCCGGGCGTACGGGTCCGGCTGCCCGAGATGCTGGGCAGCGGCGGCCAGGTCGCCTACATCACAGACGCGGACGGCGAGGACGCGGTCGAGATCGCCTTCCTGCCGCGCGCGAGCGGCGAGCGCGAGCCCAGGCGCCTCGCGGCGGGCGAGCTCGGCCGGGTCCAGGAGATGGTGTCCGACCCCGACGGCGAGCGCCTGGCGATCGCCTCGAACGACGGCCGCCTGCTGCTCATCGACGTGACGGAGGAATCCGGGGGCACCTCCCGGACGGAGTCCGGGGGAGGAGAGGTCACCGAGCTCATCCGCTCCATCAACGGCCCGGTCCGCGACCTCGCGTTCTCGCCCGACGGGGCCTGGGTGACCTGGTCGCACCCGGGGATCGGCCGCTCGCTGCGCCAGATCAAGATGGCCCGCATCTCGGGGCCCGGCGCCCGCACCGTCGTGGACGTCACCAACGGCCGCTTCGAGGACGAGAACCCGGTGTTCACCAGCGACGGCCGCTATCTGGCGTTCCTGTCCTGGCGCGGCTTCGACCCGGTGTACGACGTGCACACCGGCGACCTGTCGTTCCCGCTGGGCTGCCGCCCCTACCTGGTGCCGCTGTCCTCGGCGACACCGTCCCCGTTCGCGCTCTCACCGGACGGCCGGCCGGCGGCGGGCGGCATGGACCCCCTGGACGACTCGGCCGACGGCACGGTGACGGTGGAGGTGGAGGGCCTGGAGAACCGGGTCACCCCCTTCCCGGTCTCGGCGTCGAAGTACTCGGCCCTGCACCCGGTGTCGGGGGGTGGCCTGGTGTGGCTGCGCTGGCCGATCTCGGGCGCCCTTGGCGAGACCTTCGCCAACCCGGCCGACACCTCGGGCCGCCCCACCCTGGAACACTTCAACATCTCCAAGGCCCGCAAGACCGAACTGGTCGACCACCTGGACTACTTCGCGATCAGCGGCGACGGCAGCCGCCTGGTGGTCGTGGACGAGGGCGAGCTGCGGGCGGTCCCGGCCACGGAGACGGGCGACAGCGACTCCACGGTCTACCTGGACCTGCGCCGCATCCTGCACGATGTCGACCCGGCACTCGAATGGCGCCAGGCCTACGACGAGGCGGGCCGCATCATCCGCTCCTACTTCTGGGAGCCGCAGATGTGCGGCATCGACTGGTCGACGATCCTGGACCAGTACCGCCCGCTGGTGGAACGGGTCGCCTCTCCCGACGAGTTCGCGGACCTCCTCCGCGAAGTCCTGGGCGAACTGGGCACCTCACACGCGTACGTGACGGCAGCCCGCCGCAACGAAGGCCCCCCGCACTACCAGCGCGCACAGGGCCTCCTCGGCGCGAACCTGGTCTGCAGGGACGGCAGTTGGCAGATCCGGCGCATCCTGCCGGGCGACTCCTCCGACTCCAAGGCACGCTCCCCGCTCGCGGGCGCGGGCATCCGCGAGGGCGCGGTCCTGACCCATGTGGACGGCCGCCCGGTCGACCCGGTCGCGGGCCCCTACCCCCTGCTTGCGGGCGCGGGCGGCACGACGGTGGAGCTGACGTTCCAGCCGGCGGAGGGCGAGGGCAGATCGCGCAGGGTGGCCGTGGTCCCCCTGGTCGACGAACGCCCGCTGCGCTACCAGGACTGGGTGGCCAAACGCCGCGAGGTGGTACGGGAGTTGAGCGGCGGCAAGTGCGGCTATCTGCACATCCCGGACATGGGCGGCTCGGGCTGGGCCCAGTTCAACCGGGACCTGCGCCTGGAGGTGAGCCGCCCGGCGCTGATCGTGGACGTGCGGGGCAACGCGGGCGGCCACATCAGCGAACTGGTGGTGGAAAAACTGACCCGCCGCATCCTGGGCTGGGACCTGACGCGAAACGCCCAGGCGGTGTCATACGCGTCGAACGCACCTCGGGGTCCGGTGGTGGCGCTGGCGGACGAGGCGACGTCCTCGGACGGCGACATGATCACGGCAGCGTTCCGCCTGCTCAAACTGGGCCCGGTGGTGGGCCAGCGCACCTGGGGCGGGGTGGTGGGCATGACGGGCCGTCACACCCTGGGCGACGGCACGGTCATCACGGTGCCGATGAACGCGGCGTGGTTCGACGAGTACGGGTGGTCCGTGGAGAACCACGGGGTGGAACCGGACCTGGAGATCCTGCGCACGCCGCTGGACTGGGCGGAGGGACGCCACGCCCAGCTGGACGACGCGGTCCGCCTGGCCCTGGACCTCCTGACCCTCCACCCGGCGTCGGCCCCACCGGGCTATGCGACAACGCCAAACCTCCAGCGCCCCAAGCTGCCACCGCGGGGGGTGGGGGGCTGAGGGTGCCTTGGGGCGGCCCCCAACCCCGCAGCATTCTCGGCCTGCGGACCGGGGATGCGGGGTTGCGCAGTTCCCCGCGCCCCTGAACCCGCCTTCGCCCGCGGACCGTGCGTGGTTGCTCGCGCAGTTCCCCGCGCCCCCAAACACCCTTCCGGCCGCGGACCGTGCGTGGCTGGTCGCGCCCACGCGGCGGAGCCGCACGATGTCACAGCCCCGCGCCCCTAGCAGCGTCGATTGCTGGCCAGCACCGGCATCTTCAGCCCGTCATGGGGTCCCCCCCCTGGCCCTTGAGGCCTTGGGGGAGTTTGAGGACGAGCGCCCTTAAGGCGCGATACGGGGTCTGGGGCAGAGCCCCAGGACACGACCACCGGGCCGTACCCAGACATCTCACCCCCGGCGGGTTTCGGGAAGGGGTGGGGTGGGGCCTCCCGGGGTCTGGGGCGGAGCCCCAGGAGACCAGTTCAGCCCGTCCACACCCCCGGAGGGTCTAGGGAAGGGGCGGGGTGGGGAAAGTGCCCCGGGCCTCCTCGTCCGCCGCCCCGCCCGCCCCGACCAGCCCCCGCCCGACCCCGGAGAGCCGCGGCTCGAAGCGCCGCATCTCACGGGCCCCCACCACCCCGATCACCGAAGGCAGATACCCCCGCACGGACTGCATCCCCCGCAACCACCCCTGCGCGTACACGTGCGAGGACCGCCGCTCGATCCCCGCAACGATGCGATCGACGGCGGGCCCCAGCGGATACGTCCGGTTGGCAGGCCACGGCAGCCGGGAGCGCAGCTCACGCATCACCTCGTCCTGGTCGGCGCCCCGCACCATGTCCGTATCCGTCCACGACAGGTACCCGACCCCGACCCGCACCCCCTTGTAGCCCACCTCCGCCCGCAGGCTGTGCGCGAACGCCTCGACCCCCGACTTCGACGCGCAGTACGCCGTCATCATCGGCGCCGGGGTGATCGCCGCGAGGGAGGCGATCTGGAGGAAGTACCCGCGCGACTCCATCAGTACGGGCAGGAAGGCGCGAGCCGTCACGGCCCCGCCGATGAGGTTGACCTCGATGACGCGGCGCCACGCGTCCGGGTCGGAGTCGGCGAACGGCCCCCCGGAGGCGACCCCCGCATTCGCGACGACGATGTCGACCTTCCCGAACCGTTCCTTGACCTCGCCCGCGACCCGCGCCATCGCCGCGTGGTCGGTGACGTCCGCGTACCAGGACTCGGCCTCGGTGTGCAGCCGCGCCGCGACCCGCTTCAGCTCGTCGGGTTCGAGCCCGACGAGCGCGACCCTGGCACCGCGCGCGGACAGCTTGCGTGCGAGGAGTTCGCCGACGCCCCGGGCCGCACCGGTGACGACCGCGACCTGCCCCTCAAGACTGACCCTGCTCATACGGCACGCTCCTCGGCGTCGACGGCGGGGGCCACCAGGTGCGTGGCCACCAGCGCGCGGATCTTGTCGGTGATGAATTCGGGCGCCTCGACGGGCGTCATGTGCCCGACGCCGGTGAGGACGTCGAGGGAGCGGCAGTCGGGCAGCCCGGCCGCGATCCGCTCCGCGTGCACGGAGGGAGTGAGCCGGTCCACGCTGCCGACCACCACGGCAGTGGGCGCCGCCAACTCCCGTACGAGCAGGCCGAGTTCGAGCCCTTCCAGCACATGCGACCAGTCCTGGCGCACCTGGCGCGGGCAGGCGTGCACGATGCGGGCGCACGCCTCGACCCGCTCGGGCGCGGCCCCGGGCCCCATCGTCGCGTACCGCAGGATCTTCTTGGCGAGCGGCGTGACGGGCCCGAGCGGCGCTCCCGATCCCAGGATGCGCCGGGTGAGCCCGGTCCGCAGCCGCCCGGCCCGCATCGGCACCACCCGCGACTCGGCCACCAGGCGCGAGGCGCCCGTGCTGCACAGCAGGACCGCCGCCGCGTGCTCGCGCAGGCGGGGCCGCCCGGCGGCCGCCATGAGGGTCATGCCGCCCATGGAGTGCCCGGCGAGCACGGCCCGTTCACCCGGCGCGAGGGTCGCGGCGAGCACCGCTTCGAGATCGTCGGCGAGCGCCTCGGTGGAGTAGCCCGAGCCGGCGGGCGTACGCCCGTGACCGCGCTGGTCGTACGCGATGACCCGGCACTCGCCGGACAGCGCCCGGATCTGCGCCGCCCAGAACGCGGTCGAGCAGGTCCAGCCGTGTGCGAGCACGACGGCGGGCGCGTCCGCGGGCCCGTGCACCTCGACGTGCAGCGGGGTGCCGTCGGCGGAGCGGGCGGTGAGCTCGCGCTCGGCGACGGGCGGGGTGTACACCCCGTGCCGCCTCACGCGGACACCGCCGGCGCTTCGACGGGCTCGCGCACCGGGGCGCGTACGACCTCGTACTCCGCCAGGTCCACCTCGCGGGTCTCGCGGCGGAACTCGCTGGTGGTGCCCGGCCAGACGGTGGTGTTGCGGCCGCCCGCGTCGAGGTACCAGCTGGTGCAGCCGCCGGTGTTCCACACGGTCCGCTTCATGCGTTCCTGCACCCGCCGGTTCCAGGCGCCGACGGCGGAGGGCCGGGCGGCGAGCGCGGCCCTCCCGCCGAGCACGTTCAGCTGCCGCAGATAGTCGGCCATGTAGGCGAGCTGGGACTCGATCATCAAAATCATGGAGGAGTTCCCGAGGCCGGTGTTGGGCCCGATGATCGTCATCCAGTTGGGGAACCCGGCGGCGGTCGCGCCGCGCAGCGACTGCATGCCGTCCTTCCACGACTCGGCGAGCGTGTGCCCCTCGGCGCCGACGACACGGTCGGCGATGGGCATGTCGGTGACGTGGAACCCGGTGCCGAAGATGATCGCGTCGACCTCGGCCTCGGTGCCGTCGGCCGCGACCACGGTGGACCCGCGCACCTCGGCGAGCCCGGAGGCGACGACGTCGACATTGGGCTCGGCGAGCGCCGGATAGTACGCACTGGACAGCAGGATCCGCTTGCAGCCGATGCGGTAGTCGGGGGTCAGCTTGGCCCGCAGAGCCGGATCCTTGATGGACCGGGCCATGTTGGACTTGGCGATCGACTCGATGAGCCCGAGCTCGTTCGGCCGCTTGGTGAAGGCGCTGACCTGCAACTCCCGTATGCCCCACAGGAGTCCGCGCCGGGCGGCCCCGGTGAACGGCAGCTGCCGGTGCAGCCAGCGCTCGGCTCCCGTGATCTCGCGGTCCATGCGCGGCATGACCCAGGGCGGCGTCCGCTGGAAGAGCGTGAGCCGGGCGACGTCGGGCTGGATGGACGGCACTATCTGGATCGCCGAGGCGCCCGTACCGACCATGGCGACCCGCTTGCCGCGCAGGTCGTAGTCGTGATCCCAGCGGGCGGAGTGGAACACCTTGCCGGGGAAGGAGGCGAGCCCCGGAATCTCGGGCATCTTGGGATCGGAGAGCGGCCCGGTGGCGGAGACGACGACGTCAGCGGTGAGGGTGGCCCCATGGGCGACCTCGATCTCCCACCACAACGCGTCCGAGTCCCAGCGCATCATGGTGACTTCATGATCGAGCCGGATGTGGGGCCGCAGCCGGAACACGTCGGCGACATGCTCCAGATAGGCGCGGATGTGCTCCTGCCCGGAGAAGGTGCGGGGCCAGTCGGGGTTGGGCGCGAAGGAGAAGGAGTAGAGGTGCGAGGGTACGTCGCAGGCGCACCCCGGGTAGCTGTTGTCGCGCCAGGTGCCGCCGACGGAGCCGGCCCGCTCCAGGACGACGAAGTCGGTGATCCCCTCGCGCCGCAGCCGAACCGCCGCCCCGAGCCCGCCGAACCCCGACCCGATCACCGCCACCCGCACATGCTCGCGCTCGTGCTGGCCCATGCCACCGCCTCCCATTCCGCCAGTAATCACTGGCACTGTTGGGAGGGTAGAGCAGTCGCATACCGAGCGGTAGGGGTACGGACGGGGAAAGTTACCGCCGGTACAACTCGCCGGTGGGCACGCCGGCCACCGCATAGGCTGACGGGGTGGCAGAAGACCAGGCAGGCAAGGGCGGCCGGCGGCGCGAGGGTGGCGGCGGCGCCCGCGGGGCAGGAGCACCCGAGGGTGTCCCCGACAGCGGTACGCCGCAGCCGAGCGGGGACATCCGCGAGCACCGCACCCCGAAGCAGCCGGAGCCGGCTCCGACGGACGGCGCCCGCGAGTACCGCATGGCTGAGCTGGCCCGAAAGGCGGGCATCACCGAACGCACCCTGCGCTTCTACCGCGAGCGCGGCCTGATCCCGCCACCGCGCCGCGAGGGCCGTATCGCCTGGTACGACGACCACCACCTGGCCCGCCTGCGCACGATCTCCGCCCTCCTGGAGCGCGGCCACACCCTGTCCGGCATCGCAGACCTGACCTCGGCCTTCGAGTCGGGCCGGGACGCGGGCGAGGCGCTGGGCCTGGTGGAGCCGACCGAGGAGACCCCGGTGCGCCTGACCCCGGAGGCACTGGCCGACCACTTCGCGGGCGAGGTCACCCCCGAGAACCTGGCGGCCGCCCTCGACCTGGGCTACCTGGCCGTCTCGGGCGAGGAGATCGTCCACATCAGCCGCCGCCTCCTGGACGTGTCGGCCTCCCTGGTCCGCGAGGGCGTCCCGCTGGCGGCCGTCCTGGCGGCGGGCCGCGAAGTCCGCGAACACGCCGACGCCCTGGCCGCCCTGTTCACCGACCTCCTGCACACCCACGCCTCCCCGGAGGACACGAAGCGCCTGCGCCCCCTCGCCAAGGCGGTGGTGGACGCGGAACTGTCCTTGGCACTGGACCGGCGGCTGTCGCGGGAACCATGACGGGGCCGGACCCCGCTGGACGCGGCCCCCCGGACGCCGGGCCCTACAGGTCGTACACCACCGTCACCGGCGCATGGTCGCTCCACCGCTCCCCGTGCGTCGCGGCCCGCTCGACGAAAGCCTTCACGGCGCGCTCGGCGAGGCCGGGGGTCGTGACCTGGTAGTCGATCCGCCAGCCCGTGTCGTTGTCGAAGGCGCGGCCGCGGTAGGACCACCACGAGTACGGGCCCTCGACGTCCGGGTGCAGGGCGCGCACCACGTCGACATAGCCGCCGTCCGCCGCGTCGAAGACCCGCGTCATCCACTCCCGCTCCTCGGGCAGGAAGCCGGAGTTCTTCTTGTTGCCCTTCCAGTTCTTGAGGTCGGCCTCCTGGTGGGCGATGTTCCAGTCGCCGCAGACCACGACCTCGCGGCCGTCGGCGGCGGCCTTCGCCTTCAGCTCACCGAGGTATTCGAGGAACTCCGCCATGAAGCGGATCTTCTCGTCCTGCCGCTCGGTGCCGACCTCGCCGGAGGGCAGGTACAGCGAGGCGACCGTCACGCCGGGCAGGTCCGCCTCGATGTAGCGCCCGCTGCCGTCGAACTCCGCGCTCCCGAATCCGATCCGCACCCGGTCCGGCTCGCGCCGGGTGAGCAGGGACACACCGGCGCGGCCCTTGGCGGCGGCCGGGGCGTGCACGGCGAACCAGCCCTCGGGCGCGCCGGCCTCGGCGGGCAGCTGGTGAGCCTCGGCCCGTACTTCCTGCAGGCAGACGACGTCGGCCCCGGTCCCCCCGAGCCACTCCACGAAGCCCTTCTTGGCGGCGGCCCGCAGCCCGTTTACATTCACAGAGGTAACAGTGAGCATCCCGGCACCCTACCGACCCGGCACTGCCCACCCATCGCATAGAAGTACGCTATAACGCATGAATATCCACCAGCTCGGCTACGACCACCCCGACGCCGTGAAGCTCAACGACCAGGTCCAGCTCGAATACGCCGAGCGGTACGGGGACGAGGGCGACATCACCCCCCTGGACGCCGCGATGTTCCTGCCCCCGCGCGGCCTGTACCTGATCGCGTACGACGCCGAGGGGCGCCCGGTGGCCACCGGCGGCTGGCGCAGCCAGGACGCCAACGAGGAGAACTACCGCGACGGCGACGCCGAACTGAAGCGCATGTACGTCGTCCCCGAGGCCCGGGGCCTGGGCCTCGCCCGCCGCATACTCGCCGCCCTGGAGGCCGACGCCCGCGCGGCCGGCCGCACCCGCATGGTCCTGGAGACCGGCATCAAGCAGCCCGAGGCGATCACCCTGTACACGTCGACGGGCTACGAACCCTGCGAGAAGTTCGGCCACTACCGCACGTACGACACGAGCCGCTGCTTCGCGAAGCCGCTCATGGATTCCTGACCCCGATCCCCGGCCCCGGCCCGGCGGCTCCGTTCAGCCGCCCCCTCGACCGCCCCGCTCAACCACCCCCGGAAACGACGAGATCCCGCCCGATCGTGATGATCGGACGGGATCTCGTTGTTGTTGTGGACCTGAGGGGATTCGAACCCCTGACCCCCTCGATGCGAACGAGGTGCGCTACCGGACTGCGCCACAGGCCCTTGCAACGAGTGAAACCTTAGCACCCGGATGGGAGTGCTTGGAAATCCGGTCCTCGCTGGTCAGCGAGAGCGGGGTCATTCGTTGGCGGCGCGGGGGCGGTCCTCGTCCGCGTACTGGTCGAAGAGCGGCGTGCGGCGGCGACTTGGGCCGGTGCGCTGCTTCGGGGGCGGGTCGGCGGCGGGCGGGGCCGGGGTGGGGTCGGCGGTCGAGGAGCGGGCCGAGGACCACGTGTCGGGGGCGCCCAGGTCGATGCCGCTGGTGGCGCGCGGGGCGACCGGAGCGGTGACGTACGTGGGCAGCGGGACCGGCACCGGCTCCCAGCTGGCGCCGCGTTCGGGGCCGCGCTCGCGCTGCTGGTCGACCCACTCCTGGTGGTCGGTCTGCTCGACCAGGGCGCGCCGGCCGGCCTCCTGCGGGGAGAGGGCCGGCGCGGGCGCGGGCTCGGGCACGGGGGCCGGGTGGTGGGACTCCGCTTCGTCGTCGGCCTCGGTGCCCGGCGCCGTGGCCCGGGCGCGCGGCCTGCTCTCGCGCAGCCGCTGGGCCGCGGCCTCGGCGCGGCGCCGGTCCATGGTGAAGGCGAAGCGCCGCCGCTCCTGGATCCGCAAGTGCACGATGTACGCGCTCAGCAGGGCGGCCGGGGCGGCCGGCGCCCACAGGAATTCGAGTCCGCCGACGCCCGCGACGACCGCGCCCAGCGTGAACGCCAGGAAGAGGACGACGGTGGTCCGCCGGCGACGGGCGAGTACCGCGCTGCGCTGGGCGCGCCGGGCCCGCTCCGCCGAGGCGGAGTTCGCGGGGCGCTCACGCCGCGGCGCCGGGCGTTCCGGCCGGTCGTGCCGCTCCTGCCGCGCGGGGTGGGCCGTACGGGCCGGGGGCACGGCGGATTCCCGGGCGCCGGTGGACTCCCCCGGCGTGGCGAGGGGTTCCGTCGGGGCGTCCGGAGGGGGCCCGGGGCTCGCCTCGGGCGCTGCCTCCTCGGTGGCCCGCTGGCTCAGCTCCTTGGCATACCGGCGCTCCATGGCCGACCGTCCGGACAGCAGCCGGATGGCGGTGCTGAAGCGTTCCGTCGGACGGGCCTCGTTGAGTTCGTCCTGCCTGCGGAGCCACATCGGCACCAAGTAGGCGGCCCAGGCCCCGACGATGACTGCGTAAATGAGGCCGCTGCTGCTCACACACCACACCGTAGAGGGACGGGCGCGCGGGGATACGCCAATTGAGCCGGTGTGTCGCACGATCTGGCTGATATCACCGGCTTTTTTTGTGATTTCTCGGATCGATCGGCGGGAGAGCGGGATCGGATCGCGATCAAATTCGAACGTTTATTTCATTTCCCGGTGTTTCCCGTGTTCCCGTGATGGGACTGGCGAGCCCGCCGCCACCGGGCGAGGAGCCCGTCGGGGACCTCCTCCGCGGTGAGCGCGTACACCAGGTGATCGCGCCATGCGCCGTCGATGTGGAGATAGCGCGGGCGCAGCCCTTCCTCGCGGAAACCGAGCTTTTCCACCACCCGGCGGCTCGGCGCGTTCTCGGGCCGAATGCACACCTCCATGCGGTGCAGCCCGACCGTGCGGAAGCAGTGGTCGGTGGCGAGGGCGACGGCCGTCGGCATCACGCCCCGGCCCGCCACCTCGCGGTCCACCCAGTACCCGACGTGCCCCGAGCACATCGAGCCCCAGGTGATCCCGGCGACCGTCAGCTGGCCCACCAGGCGGCCCTGGTACTCGATGACGAACGGCAGCATGCGGCCCGCGTTGGCCTCGGCGCGCAGATGGCGGACCATCTGGCGGTACGTGGGGCGCTGGGCGAAGGGCGCGCCGGCCGCGGGCGGCGGGATCGTCGCCTCCCAGGGCCGCAGCCAGTCGCGGTTGCGCCGGTTGACCTCGCGCCAGGCCCGTTGGTCGCGCAGCTTTATGGGGCGGAGGACCACATCGCCCTCCGCGAGCTCGACCGGCCAGGAAGGAACGTTCAGTTCGGGCTCCCCGCGGGTCTCGGGTGGTCGCCGCCGCGGATCTGGTCCACGGCGTGCCGCAGGATCCGCTCCAGGACGGCGAGCCCGTCCCGAACGCCGCCGGTCGAGCCCGGCAGGTTGACGATCAGGGTGCGGCCCCCGGCCACTCCGGCCAGGCCCCGCGAGAGGGCGGCGGTGGGAACCTTGGCCAGGCCCTCGGCACGGATGGCCTCGGGGATGCCGGGCACGTCGTAGTCGATGACCTTGCGGGTGGCGTCGGGGGTGCGGTCGGTGGGCGAGACGCCGGTGCCGCCGGTCGTGACGATCACGTCGTACCCGGCCGCCGCGCCCGCGCGCAGCGCCTGCTCGACCGGGTCGCCGTCGGGCACGACCAGCGGGCCGTCCACCGCGAAGCCGATCGCGGCCAGGCCCTCGGCGAGCAGCGGGCCGCCCGTGTCCGCGTACACGCCGGCGGCCGCCCGGTTGGAGGCGGTGACGACGAGCGCCGCGTACGGAGCCGAAAGCGCCTCGCCGAGCCCCTGGCCGCCCTCGGGGAAGGGCACCGCGGCCTGCGGGCCGGGCCTCGCGGCGGGCTGAGGGGGCGTCATGCTCCGGCCGCCTCAGGCCGGTGCCAGTCGCCGGACTTGCCGCCGGTCTTCTCCTCGACCCGGATATCGGTGATCACTGCGGCCTTGTCGACCGCCTTGACCATGTCGACGACGGTGAGGGCGGCCACCGACACGGCGGTCAGCGCCTCCATCTCGACGCCGGTGCGGTCGGTGGTCTTCACCGTCGCGAGGATCTCCACCGCGTCGTCGGCCACCGACAGGTCGAGCTTCACGCCCGAGACCGCGAGGGGGTGGCACAGCGGGATGAGGTCGGGGGTGCGCTTGGCGCCCATGATCCCGGCGATGCGGGCGGTGGCCAGGGCGTCGCCCTTGGGAACGCCCTCGCCGCGCAGGAGCTCCACGACACGCGGCGAGACGAGCACGCGGCCGCTCGCGCGGGCGGTGCGTGCGGTGACGTCCTTCTCGGAGACGTCGACCATGCGGGCCGCACCCGCCTCGTCGATGTGCGTGAGCCTGCCTTGCGTCGTACTCATTCGGTGGCGCTCCCGGTACGGCTTCTGTGGGCAGACACCGTACCCCCACCGACTGACACTCAGCCGAGCAGGACCACTTCCACCTCGCTGCCGGGCTCCGCCGACGTGGTGTCCTCGGGCAGCACGATCAGGCAGTCGGCCTGCGCGAGCGCCGCGATCAGATGCGATCCGGAGCCGCCGACCGGGCGGACGGTGCCCGCCTGGGCGTCGTAGGTGCCGCGCAGGAACTGGCGCCGGTCCGCGGGCGAGGACAGCGCCTTGTCGGTCTTCAGGACGGCGCGCGCGGTGGGCCGGTGGACGTCGTCGAGGCCCATCAGGGTGCGGATCGCGGGGCGTACGAACAGCTCGAAGGACACGTAGGAGGACACCGGGTTGCCGGGCAGGGCGAGCAGCGGGGTGTGGTCGGGGCCGATGGAGCCGAAGCCCTGGGGCTTGCCGGGCTGCATCCTCAGCTTGCGGAAGTCGATGCCGCTGCCCGGCTCGTCCTCGTCTCCCACGGAGGACAGCGCCTCCTTGACGACGTCGTACGCGCCGACGCTGACCCCGCCGGTGGTGACCAGGAGGTCGGCGCGGATCAGCTGGTCCTCGATGGTGTCGCGCAGCACGGCCGCGTCGTCGGTGACCGCGCCGACCCGGTAGGAGATGGCGCCCGCGTCCCGGGCGGCGGCCGCGAGGGCGAAGCTGTTGGAGTCGTAGATCTGGCCCCGACCCAACTCCTCGCCGGGCTGCACCAGTTCGCTTCCGGTGGAGAGCACGACCACGCGCGGGCGCGGCCGTACGGTGACCGTGCCGCGGCCGATGGCGGCGAGCAGGCCGATCTGGGGCGGGCCGAGCACGGTGCCCGCGGTCAGGGCGAGGTCGCCCACCTGGACGTCGCTGCCGCGCGCGCGGACGTGGGCGCGGGCCTCGGCCGGGCGGTGCACCCGCACCTCGCCGCTCGCCCCTTCGGGGGCGTCCCCCGCCGGGCGCATGGTGGTGGCGGCTCCCTGGCCGGCCCCGCCGTCGGTCCACTCGACGGGGACGACGGCCTCGGCGCCGGGCGGCAGCGGGGCGCCGGTCATGATCCGGGCGGCCTGGCCGGGGCCCACGGTGGGCAGTTCACCGCTGCCCGCCGCGACGTCGCCGATGACGGTGAGCACCGCGGGGAACTCCTCGCTGGCGCCCGCGACATCGGCGACCCGCACCGCGTAGCCGTCCATCGAGCTGTTGTCGAAGGGCGGCAGGGCGACGGACACCGTGACGTCCTCGACCAGGACGCAGCCCTGGGCGTCGGGCAGTTGCAGCTCGATCGGTTCGAGCGGCCTGACCGCGGCGAGGATGTCGTCCAGGTGCTCGTCCACCGACCAGATCGTGTTGCTCACGGGTGCCTACATCTCCTCGGTCACGTACCGGCGAAGCCAGGCCTTGAAGTCCGGGCCCAGGTCTTCACGTTCGCACGCCAGTCTGACAATGGCTCGGAGATAGTCTCCGCGATCGCCGGTGTCATAGCGACGGCCCTTGAAGACGACGCCGTGCACGGGTCCGCCGATCGACTCGTCGGCGGCCATCTGCTGGAGGGCGTCGGTGAGCTGGATCTCGCCGCCGCGGCCCGGCTCGGTGGTGCGCAGCACGCCGAAGACGGCCGGGTCCAGGACGTAGCGGCCGATCACGGCGAGGTTGGAGGGCGCCTCGCCCGCCTCGGGCTTCTCGACCAGCCCGGTGACCCGTACGACGTCACTCTCCGCGGTGGTTTCGACGGCCGCACAGCCGTAGAGGTGGATCTGTTCGGGATCGACCTCCATGAGCGCGATCACGCTGCCGCCCTCGTGCTCCTGGATCTCCACCATCCGCGAGAGCAGCTGGTCGCGGGCGTCGATCAGGTCGTCGCCGAGGAGCACCGCGAAGGGCTGGCTGCCCACGTGCGGGGCCGCGCACAGCACCGCGTGGCCCAGACCGCGCGGGTCCCCCTGGCGTACGTAGTGCATGGTCGCCAGGTCGCTGGACTCCTGCACCTTGGCGAGCCGGTCCGCGTCGCCCTTGCGGGTCAGCGCCGACTCCAGCTCGTAGTTCCGGTCGAAGTGGTCCTCCAGAGGACGCTTGTTGCGGCCGGTCACCATCAGGACGTCGGAGAGGCCCGCCGCCACCGCCTCCTCCACCACATACTGAATGGCCGGCTTGTCCACCACCGGCAGCATTTCCTTCGGGGTGGCCTTGGTGGCCGGAAGGAACCGGGTACCGAGCCCGGCAGCGGGGATGACAGCCTTGGTGATCCGTGGGGGCGACTGAGTCATGCGGGGCACCCTATCCGCTGCGTATGTGCGGAAGATGATCCGTCGGTGAATTCGCTCTCTTACCCGCGCATTTGAGGGGATTGCAGAAACACGGTGAGTGATCACACGTCCGAAAAGGCCCTCTTGCGGCGCAGCCTTCTCGACGCCAGGAAGCAGCTGAGCGACGACGAACTGCTCACCGCCTCCCTGGCGCTCGCCGACCGGGCCCTGGCCCTGCCCGAACTCTCGGCGGCCGCAACGGTGGCCGCGTACATCTCGGTGGGCCGCGAACCGGGCACCCGCGCCCTGGTCCACGCGCTGTACGCACGCGGTGTACGGGTGCTGCTTCCGGTGCTGCTCGCGGACAACGACCTGGACTGGGCACCCTACGCCGGGCCCGAGCACCTCGTGCCGGCCGGGCGCGGGCTGCTCGAACCGGACGGGGCACGGCTCGGCCCGGACGCGGTGACGGCCGCGGATGCCGTGCTGCTGCCCGGCCTCGCCGTGGACACGCGCGGGATGCGGCTCGGCCGGGGCGGCGGCTCCTACGACCGGGTCCTGGCCCGTATCGAGGCGTCCGGCCACGCGCCCGCCCTGGTGGTGCTCCTCTACGCGGACGAGGTGGTCGCGCGGGTCCCGGAGGAACCGCACGACCACCCCGTGCAGGCTGTCGTCACCCCCGACGGGGTGACGCGCTTCACCGCCTGAAGGCCCGTGTCACAAGGCCCGTACTACGGCGTGAGCTTCAGCGTGTCCACGGTTGACCCGTCGACCGCCTTGCCGCTGAACGACCAGTCCAGGAGCTCGCCCTTGGCCCACTTCCCGGTCTGGTCCGAGTAGTGCGCGCTGTAGGCGTGGCCCGAGGCGCCGGTGAGGTTGATCCACTTGGACTTGTCGAAGTCCTTGAGGTTGACGACCATCCGCATCGAGGGCACCCAGGTGACGCCGTAGTCGCCGCTCGCCGCGTTCCAGCCGGTGGCGTTGACCGCGGCCTCACCGCCGCCCAGGTTCCACGGGCCGCGGTTGAGGACCCACTGAAGGAAGCCGGGGCCCTCCTTGCCGAGGGTCTGGTTCTTCAGGACCATCTGGTGGAGCCGGCCCCAGCTCCAGGTCGTGGTGTCCTTGCCGAGCTTGGCGGTCAGCTCCCAGCGGGCGTCCTTCATGGCCCGGGCGAGGAGCTGGTCGCGGGTCGTGGTGGCCTTGTCCAGACGCGTCGCGGGCGACTGCCACCAGGCGTTGTTCTGGTCGTTGAAGATCTTCCGGACGACCTCGGACCAGCGGTCCCCGCCGTCGGGCTGCGTCGAGTCGCCCTCGCGCTCACCGCACTCCTGGACCTTCTGGTTGGGGTCGTCGACCGGACCGGTGCCGGCCGGCGGAGTCACGTACAGGCACTCGCCCTTGGGGCGCAGCTCCTTGGGCAGCTTGTTGCCGAACGCCAGCTTCAGGACGTTGCGCCACACCGAGTTGAAGTAGGCGGCGGCCGCCGAGTCGTTCTCCTGGGTGTAGTCCCAGCCCTCGAGGAGCTTCTGCGCCTCGCGGACGGACGGGTCGGACACGTTGATCTTCAGCAGGGCGGGCGTCAGCAGCGCGGCGATCTCGCTGCTGTTGTCCATCTGCATCTTCTGCATGTCCTCGGTGGAGATCTTCCCGCCGCCCTTGATCTTCGACTCGATGAGGTCGTTGATCCGCTGGCTGCGGGTGCCGTATCCCCAGTCCTTGGTGAGCAGGTACGGGTACTTCTTCTCGTCGATCACGGCCTGGTTGGCGGTGACGATGAAGCCGCGCTTGGGGTCGTACTCGTAGGGCAGCGCGTCGAAGGGGATGTAGCCCTTCCACGCGGTCTTCGACTCCCAGCCCGCGGCGGGCATGGTGCCGTCGACGCCGGCCGCGCGCACCGGGATCTTCCCCGGTGCCTGGTAGCCGATGTGGCCCTTGGTGTCGGCGTAGATCAGGTTCTGCGAGGGGACCTCGAAGTCCTTGGCGGCGGCCCGGAAGGACTTGAAGTCGGTGGCGCGGTTCAGCTCGAACACCGCGTCCATGGACTTGCCGGGCTCAAGCGCCGTCCACTTCAGGGAGACCGCGTAGCCGGTGCCCCGGTCGGGGGCCGCGGAGTTGACGGGCGCCTTCTGGCCGACCTTCTCCAGCTCGTCGTCGCGGTCGGAGACCAGCGGGCCGTTGTTGGTCTCGCGGATGGTGATGGTCTTGCTGGACCCGCCGGCGACCTTGATGACCTCCTCGCGCGTGGCGAGCGGCTTCTCCTGGTTGTCGTAGAGGTAGCTGGAGCCGTTGATCTTCTCCAGGTACAGGTCCGTCACGTCGGCGCCGAGGTTGGTGAAGCCCCAGGAGATGTCCTGGTTGTGGCCGATGACCACGCCGGGCATCCCGGAGAAGGTGTAGCCCGCGACGTCGTAGTTGCACGTGCTGGAGACGGTCCGGCAGTGCAGGCCCATCTGGTACCAGAGCGAGGGCATCATCGGCGCGAGGTGCGGGTCGTTGGCGAGCAGCGGCATGCCGGTCGTCGTGTACTTGCCCGACACCACCCAGGAGTTGGAGCCGATGCCGCTGCCGTTGGGGCCGAGCAGCGCCGGGATCTTGTCCAGGGTGTCGGAGAGCGACGAGAGCTGGCTCTGCATGCCCTGGAGGGCGTCCTGGGCGGTCCCCGAGGCCCCGTCCGAGCCCGTCGCGGGGCGCTGGGGGTCGAACTTCCCGGTGGCCTTGTTGTACGAGCCCTCGTCGACGATGGGGCGGTGCGTGGCGGACGGGTACGCCGGGTACAGGTCGTTGATCTGCTTCGGGCTGAGCCTGCTGGTCATCAGGGACCGGTCGATCTCGTCCTGCATGTTGCCGCGCAGGTCCCAGGCCATCGCCTTGAGCCAGGCCACCGAGTCGACCGGCGTCCAGGCCTCGGGCTTGTAGTCGTTGGTGAAGCCGAGGGCCGCGTACTCGACGGAGATGTCCTTGCCGTCCTTGCCCTTCAGATACGCGTTCACCCCCGCCGCGTACGACTGGAGGTACTTCTTGGTGGCGGGCGAAAGCTTGGTGTCGTACTCCTGCTGCGCGACCTTGCGCCAGCCGAGCGTGCGCAGGAAGGCGTCGGTGTCGACCTGGCCGCTGCCGAACATCTCCGAGAGCCGGCCCGACGTCATGTGGCGCCGGACGTCCATCTCGTAGAAGCGGTCCTGCGCCTGGACGTATCCCTGCGCCATGAACAGGTCGGCGTCGTTGTCGGCGTAGATCTGCGGCACGCCGTAGTCGTCGCGCTTGACCTCGACCTGGCCGAGCAGGCCCGGGAGCTTGATGGTGCCGGTCGTCTGCGGGAACGAGGCGCGCACGGTACTCACCGACCAGTACGCGCCGTAGGCGACGCCCGCGACCAGCGCCAGCACCAGGACGAGGACGAACAGCCTCAGGCGGCGTCCCCTCTTCCTGCTCGTCTTGCCGGCCGTCGTACCGGCGGAAGGGGCGGTTGTGGTGGCGGGCATCGCTGTCCTTCGAGGGGCAGGGTGGTCCAGGAGTGCTGGGAGCAACCATAGGCGCAGCCGCTGACAGCCCCTGACGCGGTGTCTGAGTTCGGGCACCGGGGCGTCGCGCAGAGGAGCCCTCGCGTAAAGAAAGCGTCAAAGATTAGGTAAGGTAACGAAGTAACTTGAGTGACGGAACGTTTCACCAGGTGCGTCAGACACGTCGGGGGAGTCCCCCGGATGCGCACCGGTCACTTGGGGATGCACGATTTTCATGGGGTGCCCGGCGGCGCCTGAGGGGAAGGATCGGCCACTGACTGTCCACCAGCTCAACGAACTCCTGCTCATCTGCTCGCTCGTCCTGCTCATCGCCGTCGCGGCGGTGCGCATCTCCTCCCGCAGCGGGCTCCCCAGCCTGCTCCTGTATCTCGGCATCGGGATCGCGATCGGGCAGGACGGCATCTTCAACGTCAAGTTCAACGACGCCGAACTGACGCAGGTGATCGGCTATGCCGCACTGGTGGTGATCCTGGCCGAGGGCGGTCTGGGCACCAAGTGGAAGGAGATCAGACCGGCGTTGCCGGCGGCCGTCGTGCTGTCGCTCGTCGGCGTCGCGGTGAGCGTGGGAGTCACCGCGGCGGGCGCGCACTATCTGGTGGGCCTGGAGTGGCGGCAGGCACTGATCATCGGCGCGGTGGTGTCGTCCACGGACGCCGCGGCCGTCTTCTCGGTCCTGCGCAAGGTGCCCCTGCCTACGCGCATCACCGGCGTCCTGGAGGCCGAGTCCGGCTTCAACGACGCCCCCGTGGTGATCCTGGTCGTCGCCTTCTCCACACCCGGACCGGTCGACTCCTGGTACCTGCTGGTCGGGAAGATAGCCCTGGAGCTCGCCATCGGCGCCTCGATCGGGCTCGCGGTGGGCTGGCTCGGATCGTACGGACTGCGCCATGTGGCGCTGCCCGCCTCCGGCCTCTACCCGATCGCGGTGATGGCGATCGCCGTGACCGCCTACGCGGCCGGCGCCATGGCCCACGGCTCCGGCTTCCTCGCGGTCTACCTCGCCTCCATGGTGCTCGGCAACGCCAAGCTGCCCCACTGGCCCGCCACCCGCGGCTTCGCCGACGGGCTCGGCTGGATCGCCCAGATCGGCATGTTCGTCCTGCTCGGCCTGCTGGTCACCCCGCACAACCTGGGCGCCGACTTCTGGCCCGCCGTGATCATCGGCCTCGTCCTGACGATGGTGGCGCGGCCCCTGGAAGTGCTGCTCAGCCTGCTGCCGTTCCGGATGCCGTGGCAGGAGAAGGCCCTGATGTCGTGGGCGGGCCTGCGCGGCGCCGTACCGATCATCCTCGCCACCATCCCCATGGTTTCGGGGATCGACGGCAGCGAGAAGGTCTTCAACATCGTCTTCATCCTGGTCGTCGTCTACACCCTGATCCAGGGCCCGACGCTGCCGTGGCTGGCCCGCAAGCTCCAGCTCTCGGACGCCGACGAGGCCGCCGACCTGGGCGTCGAATCGGCCCCCCTGGAGCGCCTTCGCGGCCATCTGCTCTCCGTGGCGATCCCGCCGAAGTCGAGGATGCACGGCGTCGAGGTGCACGAGCTGAGGCTGCCGCCGGGCGCCGCCGTCACCCTGGTCGTACGCGACGGCAAGAGCTTCGTGCCGGGGCCGACCACCGTGCTGCGGCAGGGCGACGAGCTTCTGGTGGTCGCCACCGATCCGGTACGGGACGCGGCCGAGAACCGGCTGCGGGCGGTGGGCCAGGGCGGCAAGCTCGCCGGCTGGCTGGGCACCGGCGGCGCGGCGAGCGAGCCTCCCAGGAAGGCGAAGCCCGGGCGAACGGCTCATTAAGCCGCGTGGCGCCGTGTTAAGCCGCGTGTCGGCCGCATAAACACAGGCCGAAACTTGGCACTCCGTGCGGATTCGTAGGCACGGAGTGCCAAAGCTCTGTATCATGAAGGCACACCACTGATCGACCAACTCTGCCTGACGCAGAGCTGGCGCGACCGTATGGCGGTCGGGAGCCCCCGCAGTAGCCCCCGGCATCTACCGCAGTTCCGCGCAAGAGGACAGCTCTCGGCAACGCCCGCACCCACAGATCTGTGCATGGGGCGCGCTACCAGGCGGCAGAAAGGCAAGGGGCCGTGGCATCCACGGTCACTTCTGACAAGCGGCCCGGTTACGGGCAGCTTCTGCGCACACCTGGCGCACTGTCCTTCCTCCTGCCCGGCTTCGCCGCCCGGCAGCCCTTCGCGATGCTCACCATCGGCATCCTCCTGCTCGTCCAGCACACCACCGGCTCCTACGGAGGCGCGGGCGCCGTTGCCGCCTTCACGGGCGTCTCCATGGCGCTGTTCGCCCCGCAGAGCGGCAAGCTCGCGGACCGCTTCGGACAGCGCGCCGTCCTGGTGCCCGGCGTCCTGGTCCACGCGGCCTCCGTGTCCGCGCTGACCGCCCTCGCGCTGGCCGGCGCGCCCCTGTGGGCGCTGTTCGTCGCGGCCGTGCCCACCGGCGCCTCGGTCCCGCAGGTCGGCCCCATGGTCCGGGCCCGCTGGGCCAACAAGCTCGACGGCTCGCCCCTGATGGCGACCGCCGCCGCCTTCGAGTCGGTGACCGACGAGTTCACCTTCGTCATCGGCCCGGTCCTGGCGACCGCCCTGTGCACCAGCGTGCACCCGGCCGCGGGCCTCATCGCCGAGGCGTCCCTGACCCTCGTCGGCGGCCTCCTGTTCGCGGCCAGGCGCGGCACCCAGCCGCCGGTACGCAGCGCCGCCGAGCACGAAGCGGCCGAGCACACCTCCGCGCTGTCCATCCCGGGCGTACGCGTCCTGGCGATGGCCTTCCTCGGCATCGGAGCGGTCTTCGGCGGCATGCAGGTTTCGCTGACCGCATTCGCGGAAGAGATCGGCAACCCGGGCATCAACGGCGTCCTTTACGGCATTTTCGCCGCCGGAAACATGCTGGCGGGCATCGCCTGCGGCGCCATCGCCTGGAAGTCCGCGCCCCGCACCCGGCTGATCGCCGGCTACGCGGCGCTCACCCTGGCGGCCTCCGGACTGTGGGCGGCACACTCCGCGCTGCTGCTCGGCGGCCTCGGCCTGATCGTCGGCCTGTGCATCGCCCCGGCCCTGATCACCGGCTACACGCTGGTCGAGACGCTGGTCCCGGCGACTTCGCGCACCGAGGCGTTCACCTGGCTGACCGGCGCCGTCGCTCTGGGCCAGGCCGCCGCCGTCACGGTCGCCGGACGGCTGACCGACGCCCACGGTTCGACCGCCGGATTCCTGGTGCCGCTGGGGGGCACGGCGCTGGCCCTGGCCACGCTGCTCGCGCTCCGCTCCCGGCTCTCCCCGCGCCCGGCGGCACGTACCGTGGCGCGTGGCGTCGGTCACCGTGTCCCCGTCACGGTGGACTGATCCCGGGGAATACGTCACTATGGACCGTCGTTAGCACTCAATGAGTGAGAGTGCCAGGAGGAAGACAAGTGCCGACCTACCAGTATCAGTGCACCGAGTGCGGCGAGGGCCTCGAGGCGGTGCAGAAGTTCACCGATGACGCCCTGACCGTATGCCCGAACTGCGACGGACGCCTGAAGAAGGTGTTCTCGGCGGTCGGCATCGTCTTCAAGGGCTCCGGCTTCTACCGCAACGACAGCCGCGGTGCGTCGTCGAGCAGCTCGCCCGCGTCGTCGTCCGGCTCCGGCTCGTCCGCGTCGAAGACGTCGTCGAGCTCGTCCGGCTCGGACTCCAAGCCTGCCGCGTCGACGTCGAGCTCCGGCTCGTCCGCGTCGAGCTCCGGCACGGCCGCCTGACCCAGCCTCGTACAGAACCCCCGCCGTACTACGGCGGGGGTTCTGTCGTTTCCGCCCACGGTTAGTGTGACCGGCATGGTTAACGCAGAGATCGGCGTCATCGGCGGCTCGGGGTTCTACTCGTTCCTGGAGGACGTCACAGAGGTCCAGGTGGACACTCCCTACGGCTCCCCCAGCGACTCCCTCTTCCTCGGCGAGATCGCCGGCCGGAAGGTGGCCTTCCTGCCCCGCCACGGCCGCGGCCACCACCTGCCCCCGCACCGCATCAACTACCGCGCCAACCTGTGGGCACTGCGTTCGGTCGGAGTGCGCCAGGTGCTCGGGCCGTGCGCGGTGGGCGGCCTGCGCGAGGAGTACGGGCCGGGCACGCTGCTCGTACCGGACCAGCTGGTGGACCGTACGAAGGCGCGCACCCAGACCTTCTTCGACGGGCTTCCGCTGCCCGACGGCACGGTCCCGGGCGTCGTGCACACCACGTTCGCCGACCCGTACTGCCCGAGCGGCCGCAAGGCGGCCCTGGGGGCGGCCGACGGGCGCGGGTGGCAGGCCGTGGACGGCGGCACCATGGTCGTCGTCGAGGGCCCCCGCTTCTCGACCCGCGCCGAATCGAAGTGGCACGCCTCGATGGGCTGGTCGGTGGTCGGCATGACCGGGCACCCCGAGGCCTACCTCGCCCGCGAACTGGAGCTCTGCTACACCTCGTTGTCCCTGGTGACCGACCTGGACGCGGGTGCCGAGACCGGCGAGGGCGTCTCGCACGCGGAAGTCCTGCGGGTGTTCGGCGAGAACGTGGCGCGCCTGCGCGAGGTGCTCTTCGACGCGGTCGCCGCCCTTCCGGCCACCGAGGACCGCGACTGCCTGTGCCTGCATGCACATGACGGGTGGGAGCTGGGGATCGAGCTGCCGTAAGGGGGGCGCGGGCCCGGCGCCGGGCGCTTTCCGGGGCCGGGCGGGCCGGGGCCGGGGCCGGGCTTGCCCCTGAGCCGACCGCGGTCCCGAACTCCCCTTCCGCGCCTGAACTCCCCTTTCGGGTGAGCGAGTTGTCCACAGGCGGGCGGTGGTCCACAGGCCCCGGCGAGATCCCGCGGGACGGGGGATCGTGAGGAGCGTCCGAGCAGCACAGGCACCTCACGATCGGCAGTGATCACCATGTCCGCAGGCTCCGCATCAACCGCCTCGCCCACTCCCCGCCCGCTCCCCTACCTGCCTCCCGTGCCCGCTCCCGAGCCCGGCGGCGTGCCGTTCTTCCCGCCGCTGCGGGTGCGCGGCGGGAAGAACGGGCTGCGGCGCGCGATGCGCAGGCGACGGCGCGCGATGGCCGCCGGGCTCGCCGTCACGGCGGCGGCCCTCGCCGTCTCCAGCCCGCAGGCGGCGGAGCGTACGCATCCGCCCGCGGCCCCCGCGCCACGCGAGCGCGGGCCGGCGCGGCCGGCCGCACTGGTGTCGGCGCCGGTACGGATCGCGGACGCCGAGACCGTACGGCTCCTGAAGCCAGGCGACCGGGTCGATGTGATCGCGTCCCCCAACTCGCCCTCCGCGACCGGAGACCAGGCCCGTGTGGTGGCAACGGGCGTCAGGGTCACGGAAGTTCCGGGAGCACGCGGAGCTTCCTCCGACGCCGGAGCGCTCGTCGTCCTCGCCGTGCCGCGCGAAGCCGCCGGGGCGCTGGTCGGCGCGGGGACGACGTCCCGGCTGGCGGTGACGTTGTGCTGATTCGCACGGGCGAACGGTCAAGTCCCCCATTCGCATACATGGATTGGACAGCGCGGTGCTGCCCTGTCCAAGGTGGCGCAGGAGTTTGCTCCGCCCCCTGCACATGCGAAGAAAGGCTCATTGGTGAGCGAGGAGAAGACAGGCGTGCTGGCCGGCTTCAAGGCCTTCCTGATGCGCGGGAATGTGATCGACCTGGCCGTCGCCGTGGTGATCGGCGCCGCGTTCACCAACGTCGTGAACTCGGTCGTGAAGGGTGTGATCAACCCGCTGGTCGGCGCCTTCGGCACCAAGGACCTGGAGAGCTACGCCTCCTGCCTGAAGGGCCCCTGCACCGCCCACTCGGGCATCCAGATCACCTGGGGCGGAGTGCTCAGCGCCCTGCTGAGCTTCATCATCACCGCCGCCGTCGTGTACTTCCTGATGGTGCTGCCCATGGCCAAGTACCTGGCCCGGCGGGCCCGGCAGGACAAGGCGAAGGAGGGGGTGCGCGAGACGATGGAGGTCAGCGAGCTGGAGGTCCTGAAGGAGATCCGCGACGCGCTGGTCGCCCAGCGCGGCCCCAGCGAGTCGTAGCGCCGCCGCGTACGGCTCAGATGTGGTGGGGCGGCTTCTCGTCGAGGAAGCGCGCCAGGTCGGCGGCGCTGCCCGCGGACGCGGGCCGCTCGCCCCACCCGCGGTCCGTGTCGTCCGCGGACTGCTGGTCCAGCGGATCGTCGAAGACCAGCGTCGGCTTGGACTGCTCCTTGGGCGCTGATTCCCGGTCGCGCGATCCGGGGGCGGGGGCGGTGCTCATAAGTCAAGGGTACGGCCGGCGGGGACGCGGTACGGGAACCGGTCGGCGGCTCTCGGGTCGCCGGTCCTGCGGGCGGCGGTCCCAGCGGCCCTTCGGCCGGTGGCGTACGAGGCCGGGGCGTCGGTCTTCCGGTCGGCGGCGATGCGATCCGGCAGCCCCGCTCAGCGGCCTTCCGCTCGGTGCCCCCCATGGTCCGGGCGCCCCCGCTCAGCGGTCCTTCGGGTCGAGGAGCCAGAGGCCGAGGACCACCAGGAACGACAGGCAGAGGAATCCCGCGCCCCACCAGGCGGTGCCGGTGTTGCCGCGCATCCACTCGTTGACCACCACGGTCAGGCCCCACAGCTGGCCGATGACCACGGTGATCGCCAGGGTGAGGCGGGCCGTCAGCTTCGAGGAGCGCTCCGGTTCCTGCTCGCTGCCGGCGCCCGGCCCCGGCCCGGTGTGCCGGATCCGCGGGTCGCCGTAGCCGCTGGTCGCGCGGATCTGCGGGTAGCGCTCGCGGACCGGCCGGTTGAGCCGGGGCTCTACGGAGCCGGGGGTGTACACGGGCCGCGGGGGGACCGCGAGGCCCTCACCCGGGCCGGGCCCGCCATCGGGGGCCCGGCCGGAGGCGGCGTTGTCGTCGGTGCTCATGTCCGCTCGCTCCTTTCGGCCGGCTTGGCGTTCGCGGCGGGGCAGCCCATGCGGGCCGCCATGTCGGGGCGCCTGTCGGCGAACTGGCGGCACATGGCGTCCTTGACGCTCTCGCCGGAGCGCGCGGTGGCCACCGCCCAGACACTGCCGTCGGCCTCCTCGACGAGGAGCACCTTGGGCAGCGGGCGCGGCGGCGGGCCGGCGGTGACCTCGCCGGTGCGGGCGTCGAAGACCCCTTCGTGGCAAGGGCAGTACAGCTCGCCCTCCGCGCCGCGGTCCTCGCGCCACAAAACCCCGCAAGCCAGGTGCGTACACACGGCGGAGTAGCCGACGAGGGTGCCGTCGGTGAGGCGGACGGCGACCGCGCGGTCCTCCTCGCCGGGGAAACGGAAGGCGACGGACTCGCCCGGAGGGAGCACGGCCGCGACGCGCCTGGCGGCGGGCGGGTCGTCGTTGTCGCCGTGCCGGTGCAGCACTCCCCCGGCAACGGCCACGCCGCCGACTGCGAGGCCGCCCGAGACGGTGGCGACGATGCGGAGGTAGTCGCGGCGGGTGGTCAGGGAGTCGGCGGCGATGCGGTCGTGAAGGGCGGCCCGGGCGGGATCCGTGCCGGGGTCGGGGGCGGCGGGCGACTGGTCGGTGACGCTCACGAGCCCACCTTCTTCCCGTTGACCTCGACGATCGGGAGGCCGCCCGGCACCGGCCACTGGACCTTGTCGGCGGGCACGACCATCGCCACGCCGGTGGAGACGACGACGTCGCCGAACGTGAAGGAGTCGGCGACCTGGACGCCGGGGCGCTCCGCGCGGAGCTCCTCGACCGTCCCGTAGAACAGCGCACCGGTCGGGCAGACCGTGGCGCACATGGGGGCGAGTCCATAGGCGGTGCGGTCGTAGCAGAGATTGCACTTCATCTGCAGCTTCGCCCGGAGGTCGATCTTCGGTACGCCGAAGGGGCAGGCGTTCACGCAGTTCGCGCAGCCGATGCAGCGGGTGGTGTCGGCCTGCTGCACCACACCGTCCGCGGTCACCAGGATCGCGTCGGCGGGACACACCTCGGCGCACGGGGCGACCGGGTCCTCGCAGTGCATACAGACGGTCGGAAGGGAGGCGACGGAATGACCCTCGTCGGGATAATCGAGATGGATCATGGACTTGCCGCGGTGCGAATCGCACTCGCGGCAGGCCGACACACAGGCCTGGCAGCCGATGCAGCGCCCCGGGTCGATGAAGATCGTTCTGCCCATCATGGCGGGCGTCAGCTCCTCTCCGCGGTGCCACGGCCCTGCGGGGACGTGGGCGGCAGGGGGTCGGTGCGCGAGACCTGCGTCGCCGGGTACGCCTCGTGGCCCGGCGCGGTCGGCGGCGCCGGCACCTCGTCGACGCGCTCGGCGGCCTCGATCCTGCAGGCGCACACCTTGTACTCGGGGATCTTGGAACGGGGGTCCAGGGCGTCGATGGTGAGCGCGTTGGCAGCCGTCGGGACGGGCCAGTGGTACGGGATGAACACCGTGTCGGGCCGGATCGCCTCGGTCACCAGCGCCGGGAAGACCTCGCTGCCGCGCCGGGTCACCACCCGCACCGGGTCGCCGTTGCGGAAGCCGTGCGAGGGGTGGACCTCCACCCAGGGGCGCGGGGTCTGCTCGACGAGCGCGCCGAGCCGGCGGGTCTGGTTGCCGGACAGGAAGTGCGCCACGGTACGGCCCGTGGTCAGCGACATCGGATGCTCTTCGTCGTACGGGTCCATCGGCGGATGCCACTCGACTACCTGCATATGGACCTTGCCGTCCGGGTGCGAGGTCCGGCCGCCCTCGAACAGGCGGGGCGTGCCCGGATGGTCGGTGGAGGGGCAGGGCCAGGCGATACCGCCGGTCTCCTCCAGGCGCTCGTAGGTGATGCCGTAGTAGTCGTTGACCGTTCCGGCCGACGCGATGCGCAGCTCCTCGAACACCTCGCGGGAGCCCGGATAGGCGAACTTGTCGCCCACGCCCAGGCGCTGGGCGAGCTGGCACATCACCCAGGTGTCGGTGCGCACACCCCCCGGCGGCTCCTGCGCCTTGTTGTGCTTGACCACCCTGGCCTCGGCATTGGCCATCACGCCCTCGTCCTCGGCCCAGGTGGTGACGGGGAAGACGACATGCGCGTTGGCCGCGGTCTCGGAAAGGAAGAAATCGAATTGAGCGTGGAACTCCAGAGCGTCGTAACCCGCCTTCACCGTCCCGTAGTTGGGAAGCGAGACGAACGGGTTGTTGCAGATGCCGATCAGGCCGCGGATCTCCTCGCGCTGCATCTGCCAGACCATTTCCATCATCGAGGTTCCCGCGGGCGGCAGTTCGGACTCCTCGATGCCCCAGATCTCACAGATCTGCCGCCGGTGCTCCGGATCCGAGATGGAACGCCCGCCGGGCAGCAGGTCGGCCTTCTGGCCGTGCTCCCGCCCGCCCTGGCCGTTGCCCTGGCCGGTGATGGTGCCGTAACCGGCGCCGGGCTTGCCGAGGTTGCCGGTGGCCGTGCAGAGGTTGATGACGGTCAGGCAGTTCTCGACACCCTGCGAATGATGCTCGATGCCCCGTGCGTGCCAGGCCATCGCCCGCTCGGCGCCCGCGAAGGCCCGGGCGACCTGGACGATCTGGGAGGCGGGAATGCCGCAGATGTCGGCGGCCGCATCGGGCGTGACGGAGGCGACGGCCGCGCACACCTCGTCCCAGCCGGTGGTGTGCTCGGCGAGGAACTCCTTGTCGACGAGGTCCTCCTCGATGACGACGTTCAGCACGGCGTTGAAGAAGGCCGCGTCGGTGCCGGGCCGCAGCGCGACATGGATGTCGGCGGTGCGCGCGATGGCCGTCTCGCGCGGATCGACCACGATCAGGCTCGCCCCGCGGTCCCGGGCGCCCCACAGGTACTGGGTCATGACGGGGAAGCACTCCCCCACATTGGACCCGGCGATCAGCAGGCAGTCGGTGAGCAGGATGTCGGAGAACGGGTTGCCCGCCCGGTCGATGCCGAAGGCGAGCTTGTTGGCACCGGCGGCGGAGACCATGCACAGCCGGCCGTTGTAGTCGACGTGCCGCGTCCTGAGGGCGACCCGGCCGAACTTGCCGACCAGGTACGTCTTCTCGGAGAACAGGCTCGCCCCGCCGAGCAGCCCGAACGCGTCGTTGCCGTGGGCGGACTGGATGCGGCGGATCTCGGCGACCGTGAAGTCGAGCGCCTCCTCCCAGGAGACCTCGCGGAACGGCTCGTCGCGGGAGCGGCGCAGCAGCGGCGAGGTCAGCCGGTCGGGGTGGTTGACCTGCTGGTAGGCGTTGATGCCCTTGGGGCAGAGCCGCATCCGGTTGATGTCGTGGTTGCGGGGCTCGACGCCGAACACCTTGCCCGCCCGGTCGACCCGCAGATACATGCCGCACTGCACCCCGCAGAAGCAGCAGTGGGTGGGGACGAGGGTCTCGCCGTTCTGGTCCGCGTGCCACTGGTCGGCCGGGATGCCGCCCGCGTCCCGGAAGTTGCGGGTGCCGGGCGGCGCGATCGAAGGGTCGAGCGGAATGGGCCGGCTGCTCACTTGAAGCCCTTCTTGACGTGGCTGAGGTAGGCGGTGCCGCGCAGCACCCGCTTGCAGCGCGGGCAGTACTCGGCCCAGACGTCGAAGTCGAGCTTCAGGTCGCGCATGGTGCCCCGCAGGTTCTCGACGTACGGGGCGGTGTCGATGGGCTGACCGCAGCGCTTGCACGGGAAGACCTGCTCGTCCTGGCGGGCCGTGTACTTGAAGAGCTGCATGCCGACCGCGGCCGGCCGCTGCACGATGTGGAAGAACTTCCCGAACGGGATGTAGATGAGGGTGAAGACGACCGAGACCATGTGCAGGACCGCCAGGAACTGGTAGCCGCCGCCGTGCAGGAAGATCGACGAGAAGGTGAGGAGGAGCCCCGTCACGGAGATGACGATCAGCGCGATCAGCGGGACGAGGTCGTAGGCGAAGCGCTGGCCGGTGATGGCGCCGCGGTCCTTCATCCGCCGCCACAGGAAGTACGAGGCGCCGGGGATCACCAGGACGGCGGCGATGTCCAGGCCGTGGAACATCAGCCAGCCGGCGACGCTCAGCGAGTCGAACCCGAGGACCTTGAACCCCCAGATCCGCATCTCGTATCCCGGCCCCGAGCCGGACGCGGAGGTGAACGTGAACCAGCCCCAGGTCAGCGGGAACGTGATCGCGGCGGCCAGGATGCAGCCCCAGAAGATCAGCTGGTGGGCGCCCCAGCGGGCGTGCGAGCGGGCGCCGAGGAACTTCTGGAAGCCGAGATAGGTGGCGATCATCTTCGGCAGGGCGCTGGGCGCCCTGCGGAAGTTGGCCGCCGAGAACAGGCTCCGCCAGCCCTGCCTGAACAGGCGGCGAGCGCCCGGAGAGGAGATCCACACGGTGTAGCGGTAGGCGACACCGAAGGCCAGGAAGACGGTGGCGACCGCGTACGGAAGGAGCGCCGAATCGAAGTCCCGGAGCAGCCGGCTGCCGAACACGATGGCCAGGACGAGCAGAACGGAGACGGCTGTACCGGCCAGCGTCGCGCGCATCGCCACGGAACGCGGGGCGGCCGCGGGGGCGACGGCCGGCACTGGTGGCGGTGGCACGCCGGGAGAGGAGGCGGCCGGAGGTGCGACGGGAGGTGCGGGTGGCTCGGTCACTTTGTCACGGTAGGGATATTCCATGACAAAGGACCTGTTTTAGCGGTCAACAGGGTGAGTCCGCTCGGCCTTTGCCACAGGCCGGTCGCGGCGCCGGTCCGGCTACGGGTGAAGAGTCCGCCGCGCCATCTCGCGGATGGTGTCGGCCAGAGTGTCAGGAGCGTGGAGATGGGCGGTGTGTCCCTGGCCGGCGAGCGTGACGATCCGCGCGTCCGGCAGGACTGTCGCGATGTCAGCCAGACGTTCGCGCAGGTGGGCGGGGCTGAGTTCGCCGGCGACCAGGGTCGTCGGTATGCCGAGCGTTGCGAAGCGATCAACACCGACGCCGAGTGCGTCGATCGCCTCGTTGTCCGCGATCTGCGGCGCCGCATACGTGGAGAACGCCGCTCGCGCACACTGGTCGGCGAACATGGCCTCGACCATGTTCGCGGGCATGCGGACGATGTCCCGCATATGGATCCGCATCGCCTCGACCGGATCGCCCCTGTCGAGCGCGGCGCGGGCACGGGGGCCCGCCGTCCCGGCGGTCAACTCCTTGGTGGGCATGGGCGGTTCGTAAAGGACCAGTCCGGCGAATGCCGACGGATCCAGGAGTGCGGCTTCCAGTGCGGCGACGGCGCCCGAGGAATGCCCCACGAGAAGCACGGGGGGCTCCAGGAGACCGGCGACGGCGACAATGTCGGACGCCTCGATGCTCATCGAGTGAGGGAGTGCGATGTCTGCTTCGGGAACGTAGATCCGTCGCCGGATCCTGACGACACGGAAGTCGTCGACGAGGCGGGCAGCGACGCCGTCCCAGGTCGTCACGGCCCCGCCGCCCGGATGGACCACCAGCAGGTTCGGTCCGGAACCTTCGTCGAGAGCGGTGACGGGCCTGCCGTCACCGGATGACACGAGAAGCTCAGTCATGCGCACCAGCTTGTACCCGTCCGCCTGCACCGCACCGACAGACTGCCGACAACCCCGGCGGCGACAGTCGTCGACGCTCTGCGCTAGCCCGCCGCCCCGCCGGGTGTCGGCACGACATCAAGTTCCTGCAGAAGGCGAAGGAGGTCCTTTTCCGACCACTTTTCGGCCAGCCGGCCGTTCTCGATGCGATGGATCACCACCGCCGTCATCTCCATCTGGTTGCCGGTGCGCGGGATGCCCGGGAGGTCCCCCTCCTGCACTCCACGAGCCGTCAGCCGGGTCACGACCTTGTCGCCCTCCGCGATCTGGTCCTCGATCGTGTGGGTACCGGGCGTGGCCTCCCAGAACACCCTGAACGCCTCCTTCAGTCCCTCACGCCCCTCTCCGAACCCGGGAAAAAGGGCGGCGGCGAGTGGTCCTGGTAGTCCTCGGCCACGAGCTCGTCCAGGGCGTCGATGTTGCCCGCGTCGATCTCCTGGTAGAAGCGGCGTACCAGCTGCTTGTTCTCTTCGGTTGACACCGGAACCCCTCTTCGCGGTTGCGTGGCGACGCCGGAACGGCACACCTGGCCCGAAGCGTCACCACTGGGGTTCCCCGTCCGGCCGCACGACGAGCCGGGCCGCCCCGGAGGTTCACCCGGACGCAGCTACGGAAGCGGCTGCGCACGCCGCGACCGCATCACACCGCGTACAGCCCGTGCGCGGTGAAGGCCTCCCGGGCCGCCGCCACCTGGCCGGCGGTGGGTGACGGGGTGCCGTGGAGGGAGAAGTCCATGCCGAGGGCCTGCCACTTGCCCTCGCCCAGCTTGTGGAACGGGAGGACGTCGACGCGGGACACATTGCCGAGGGAGGCGGCGAACGAGGCGACGCCCTGGAGGTTGGCGGGGTCGTCGGTCAGATCCGGGACGAGGACGAAGCGGACGTGGACGTCCTTGCCCAGGTCCGCGAGACGGCGCGCGAAGTCGAGGGTTGGCTGCAGCGGGCGGCCGGTCACCTTCTTGTACGTGTCGCGGTCCCAGGACTTGATGTCGAGCAGCACCAGGTCCACGTCGCGCAGCAGCGCGTCGGTGGCCCGGGTACCGAGGAAACCGGAGGTGTCCAGGGCGGTGTGCAGGCCCAGCTCGTGCTTGTAGCGGTGCAGCAGCTCACCGGCGAAGACGGGCTGGAGCAGCGGTTCACCGCCGCTCACGGTGGCGCCGCCGCCCGCCGCGCGGATGAACGTCGTGTACTTCGCGGCCTCGGCGACCACGTCGTCCGCGGTGGTGCGCCTGCCGTTGCGCATCCGCCAGGTGTCGGGGTTGTGGCAGTACGAGCAGGTCAGCGGGCAGCCCGAGAGGAAGGTGACGAAGCGCGTGCCCGGGCCGTCGACGCCGGTCGACAGGTCCCAGGAGTGCACCGAGCCGACGATCGGCCGGCGGGTGGCCGCCCCGGCGAGCGTACTGGCGTCCTCGTCACCGCACGCACGGGCCGGCCGGCCGACGGGGAACTCGGCGCTGAGCAGAACGGCCATGGCAGAGACCTTCCTCAAACGGTGGGGGCGGGGAG